>CASEVE010000072.1 GCA_949291295.1 uncultured Olsenella sp. | reverse complement strand
AGCTGCGCCCCAGGCCTGTCCCAAAAACTCTGAGAGGAATAACCCGTCCCCAAACGGCAGCTAAACGCGCTTCTTTCCCCAGAAGAAAAGCGCCACGGTGCCGGGACCGGTGTGGACGCCGATGGTGGCGCCGATGGGGAAGATCTCCACCTTGCCGTCGAGCTTGGGGAACTTGGCCTCAATGCGGCGCGCAACCTCCTGAGCGTCGTCGATGCACTCGGAATTGCTGATGAAGCACTTTCCGGAATAGTCGAGGCCGCCCTCGGCGAGCTCCTCCATCTTCTCAACTACGCGGTTCACGGCCTTGGCCTTGGTGCGGATCTTCTCCTTGACGGCCAGCGAGCCGTCGGGCGCCACCTCCATCACGGGGCAGATTTTGAGCATGCCGCCCACAAGGCCCGCGGCCTTGGAGATGCGCCCGCCGCGCACGAAGAACGTGAGGTCGGATGAGAAGAACCAGTGCTGGACCTCGTTTTTGTGCTCCTCGGCCCAGGCGGCAAGCTCGTCTATGCCCATGCCGCCGTCGCGCAGGTCGGCCATCTTGTCCATGAGCAGGCCGTAGCCGGAGGAGGCGGCGAGCGAGTCAACGATCACGACCTTGCGCTCGGGGTACTTCTCGGCAAGCTGGTCGCGCGCGGTGCAGGCGGAGTTGTAGGTGCCGGAGATGCCGGTGGAGAGCGTCACGTGCAGCACGTCTTTGCCCGCGGCGAGGAACTTCTCGAAGTGGGCCATGTAGTCGCCCACGCTGATCTGCGAGGTCTTGGCGTCCGCGCCGGCAAGCATCTTGCCGTAGAGCTCGGCGGGGGAGTTGGTGGCGCCAAAGTCGTCCTTGCAGACCTCGCCGTTGAGATAGTAGTTGAAGAAGAGGTACTTGATGTCGCGCTTCTCGAGCCACTCGCGCGAGAGGTCTGCGGTGGAGCAGCAGCTAAGAACGTAGTCAGGCATGAAAACTCCTCTGACGGGTACAATACCAAACCGAATCATAGCCTAACCGCGCGCCATGGGCTTTGTCAGGGGCGCGCCGCAAGAAGAGGAGGAACCCCCGTGACCGATTCCGTGAAGTTCAAGGACATGCCCTATGAGCGCCCGGACCTCGAGGCCGTGAAGGCCGAGTACGCGCGCCTGGCCGCCGAGCTTGCCGCCGCGGAGACCTTCGAGGCCGCGGAGGCCGCTTTTCTCGAGAAGGACCAGCTCGACCGCCACACGCAGACGGCGGCCGAGCTGGCGATGATCCGCCACGTCATCGACACGCGCGACGAGTTCTACGACGTCGAGGCCTCCTTCTGGGACGGGGCCCAGCCCGAGCTGCAGTCCGCCGCGGACGCCTTTACCGCCGCCCTTCTCGCCACGCCCTTCCGCGCGCAGCTGGCCGAGAAGTACGGCGAGCTCCTCTTTGCCCAGGCAGAGCAGGAGCGCCGCACCATCAAGCCGGAGATTGTGGAGGACATGAAGCGCGAGAACGCCCTCGCGCAGGAGTACGTGAAGCTCATCGCCTCCGCGCAGATCCCCTTTGAGGGCGGCACCTACACGCTCTCGCAGCTCACGCCGTTCAAGCGCTCCGCCGACGACGCCCAGCGCCTGGTCGCCTGGAAGGCGGAGGGCACCTGGTACAAGGAGCACCAGGCGGACTTTGACCGCATCTACGACGAGCTCACGCACGTGCGCGACGCCATGGGCAAGAAGCTTGGCTACGAGAACTACCTGCCTCTTGGCTACGACCGCATGGGTCGCCTCTCCTACGGCCGTAAGGACGTGGAGCGCTTCCGCGAGGCCGTGCGCGACTACGTGGTGCCGCTGGCCGACAAGATCTACCGCGCGCAGGCGAAGCGCCTGGGCGTGGAGTACCCGCTCTCCTTTGCCGACGAGGCGCTCTCCTTCCGCTCCGGCAACCCCGCTCCGCGCGGCACCGCCGATGACGTGCTCGAGGCCGGTCGCACCTTCTACCGCGCGCTCAGCCCCGAGACCGGCGCCTTCTTCGACATGATGCTCGAGCGTGACCTCATGGACGTGCTCTCCACCGAGGGCAAGGCCGGTGGCGGCTTCATGACGCAGATCCCGGACTACAACGTGCCCTTCATCTTTGCCAACTTCAACGGCACGCACGCAGGGCGACGTCGAGGTGGTCACGCACGAGGCGGGCCACGCGTTCTCCTACTACATGAACACCCACGTGGTGCCCATCACCCTCTCCATGCCCTCGACGGAGGCCTGCGAGGTTCACTCCATGTCCATGGAGTTCATGGCCTGGCCGTGGGCCGAGGAGTTCTTCGGCGACGACGCGCGCAAGTACCGCTACGCGCACCTCGCCGGCGCCATCACCTTCCTGCCGTACGGCACGATGGTCGACCACTTCCAGCACGAGGTCTACGAGCACCCCGAGATGACGCCCGCCGAGCGCCACGCCACCTGGAAGCGCCTGCTCGGC
>CASEVE010000071.1 GCA_949291295.1 uncultured Olsenella sp. | reverse complement strand
CTCTCAGAGAATTTGGGACAGGCCCTGGAGCGTTGACTCCAGGGCCTGTCCCAAATTCTCTGAGAGGAAAAACACGTCCCCTTTTGGCAGACCTACAGCATGTTGCGCGCCTCAAACTCGGCCTGAACCGTGGCGAGCATGAGCTCCACGTCGTCGAGGCCGAGGTGGCGCTCGGACTCGCCCGCCTTGAGCGTGCCGCGTCGGCGCGCCCAGCTCTCCAGCGAGGCCGGCCGCTGCTCGTGCGGCAGGATGCGCGTCTCCGGGTCCACGCGGCGGCAGATGTCGCGCGAGTCTATGACCACCACGCGCCCTGCCTTGCGCGCCTCGGCGTAGCCGTCGATGTGCAGCATGAACCAGGAGTCCTCAAAGGCCGCGTTGTGCGCCATGAATGGGTAGGCGCACATCGTGGCGAGAAGGGCCTCCTGCACCTGCTTGTCCTCGCGGAAGGGACGACGCCCCTCGAGGTCAGACCATGAGATCTTGTGGATGTCCGCGAGCGGCACCCCCTTCTCGGCATACATCTCGGGAAGACCGAAGTAGCCGGCAAACGGGTCGTGCGGTTTGGCCTTGGGACCGATAGTCATGAATTCGAGACCCACGTTGATGATGTAGCCGCGGGCAGGGTCGCGATCGGTGGTCTCGATGTCGATGCCCACCACCATGCCGGAGACCGGGGCGTCTACCCAAGCCACGTTGAGGTCGCGCGCGTCTGCGCCGGCAAGTGCGGCAACCTCGGCATCCGAGCGATGCTGGAGCACGGCAACGGCATGGATGAGGTCCTCGTTGGAGAGGCCGCGCGCAAGGCTCGAGGGAGAGACGTCGCGGAGCTTCTCGATGCCAAAGCGGTCGCAGACGTCACGGTTGCGATCGGCAAGGGAGCGGACGAGCTCAAACGGAAAGGGCTCACGACCCTCCGGCGCCTCCGACCAGGCGGCGCGCAACGTTGCGAGCGCCTCCTCGTTCTTGGCGCGCTCGGCGGAAAGCGAGGCGTCATCCGTGAGAAAGCCCGGGAAGACGAAGGCATTTGCGCACTCTATGGCCTGGCTCAGATCCACTGCTCCCCCATCGTCGAGAGATGTCCCCAAGGAAAGTCACCCTCGCCTTGGCGTTGAAAAGAGGTCGCCGGGAAGAGCGCCCGGCGACCTTCTAGGCTAGCACGAAGCGATGCGCCCGGCGCGCTACTCGGCAAAGAACACGCGACCGTCGAGGCGCGGCTTGGGGGCAGGGGTCTCGGCGGGATACCCAAGGATGCAGTGGCCGATGCCCTCGTAGTCTCCCTCGATGCCCAGATCAGACAGAATCGCCTTTCCCTCGGGCGTGTCAAACTCCTCGCGGGCGCGATGAATCCAGCAGCTGCCCAACCCGAGGGCATGCGCCGCGAGCATGAGGTTGCCCATGACGAGGCTGCCGTCGTAGACGCGGTTGCGGGCATCTCGCGGTGCAAGCACCACGAGCACGACCGGGGCACCGTAGAACGGGTCCCTGTCCGTGGCACCCATGACCTCGGCGTTCATGCGGGAGAGGCGATCGCGCAGCTCGCGGTTGGTCACCGCCACGATAATGGGACCCTGGGTGTTCATGCCGCTCGCCGCCCATAGCCCTGCCTCTATGACCTGGTCAATCTGCTCGCGCGACGGCATCTCGTCGGTATAAGCCCGAATGCTGCGGCGCTCTTCCATGGCCTGGATAACCTGGTTCATGGCTCCTCCTCACATCGCACTCCAACGTTCCTGAGGAGGTTATACCCCATCGGCCCCGCAAGGGCGACGTCAGGGAGCCGTTTTTGTCCCGTCAGAAGCCGCGTTTTGCCCCGCCAAACAGTTGTAGGTCTTTTTTCGAAAACTCCCGGAGTATCGCTTCATTTTGCTTTGCAAAACCCCAGGTAGAGAAATGGCACCAGACAGGTCGTACTTGACCCTCCGATGCAAAACGACCTACAACCGGAAAATGGGGCTCTTGGCCCTCCTATCGCGTACGCTGAGTCCAGAAAATGCTCGGAAAACCAGGCACAACTCCTACGAGAACAGGCTCAGCCGCGAAAGGGCCCGACGAAACTCAACGTAATCAGTCGAGCGAGAGGACTTGAGCGTGGTGAGGCAGATGGGGATGGCCAGGGCATCGGACGAGGCGATGGGCCTCATGATGAGCCCCTCGGCAGGCCCGGTGATGTTTCCTCCCACCATGAAGGAGAAGCCAAGCCGCCGCGTGAAGAACTCAATGCCCATGTTGAGAGAGTCGACGACATACGGCTCGGACTGAAGTCCGTGGGCAATGTAGGGCTCGAGAACAGAATCATGGAAGTGAGAGAAGGCGGAGGCGGGATCGAGCACCGGGTAGGGAGCAAGGTCTTCTAGGGTCACAGTTTCCTTGCTGGCGAGGGGATGGCTCGCGTCAATGAGAACGCACGAGCCGATGGTCCCGAGCGCCCCGCAGACAACGTCATCCGCCGAGATGGGATCAACCGTAATGATGGCGTCCACCTTGCCGGACCGCAGCTCGCCGAGCGCACTGTCACAGGACATGCGCACAACATCAACCTTACGGCCAAGAACGCGACCCGTTACGGTGGAGATAAGCATGCAGAGGTGGCGTCGCAAAAAGTGGTGTAAGAGCCCCCTCGTCGGATTGGCGGCCACCGCCGCCCTAGAATCGTCGGTGCCTTGGATTCGACGAGAGAGGGGCA
>CASEVE010000070.1 GCA_949291295.1 uncultured Olsenella sp. | reverse complement strand
GCCGGTCATGGGGTTCAGGGCGAAGGCCTTGATGCTGCGGGCGTGGACGTCGAGGCCGATCGCTGTGACATAATCGTGCATGGGGCCCTCCTCAGTCGCGTGTGGCGCGCGGCCACGGTTGGTGGTACGACCATTGTCGCCCGACCCACGGAGCCGCGGCAGGGGGAGGGCCCAATGTTCAGCTCATATCGTCTCGGCGCACTGCACCGGAACCTGGTACACCAGACGGCTTTTCTCGGCACATACCAGCCTCACGCGGTACACCTCTCACTTTTCCTCGGCTCGCTCCAAGCCCACGCGGTACACCTCTCGCATTTTCTCGTCATGCGCAGAAGCCCCGCGGCACACTCCGCAGCATTTCTCGGCCTCAACCAAGCACCACCGCACCCAGCACCCCACTCCCCCGGCTGGCGCCCTTCGGCCCGTACGACACGAGTGCCCCCGCTCTTCTCGCCGGCCCCATTCCCCGGCTGGCGCCCTTCGGCCCGTACGACACGGCCCGCCCGTCCTTCTCGCCCAGCAACTTTTGCGCGCAGCGCAATGAGCTGGGGAGAAGGACGGGCGGGCCCTCAGGTGCGTATGAACCGAGCGCCTAGTCCTCGGCCTCCAAGGCAGCGACGATCTCGTCGGTCATGTCCATGGTGTGGTAGACGTTCTGGACGTCCTCCAGCTCGTCGAGACGGTCGACGAGGCGCTGGACCTTCTTGGCGTCGGCCACGGAGACCTGCGTCGGCGTGGTGGGAACCATGGTGAGCTCGGAGCCCTTGACCTCGATGCCCTGAGCCTCGAGGCCCTTCTGGACGTCCTGCATCTTGTCGTAGGCGGTCCAGACGATCCACTCCTCGCCGGCGTCCTCGTAGTCCTCGCCGCCAGCCTCGGCCACGGCCATCATGAACTCGTCCTCGTCGACGGCGTTCTCCTTGTCGGCGACCTTCTTGTCCTCGGACTTGATGATCTTGTCGACGGCGATGGAGCCCTTGCGCTCAAACTGGAACGCAACGGAGCCGGAGGTGCCGAGCGAGCCGCCAGAGTGAGAGAAGGCGGAGCGCACGTCGGCGGCGGTGCGGTTCTTGTTGTCGGTCAGGCAGTCAACGTAGACGGCAACGCCGGCGGGACCGTAGCCCTCGTAGGTGATCTCGGCGTAGTTGGCGGCGTCGGCGCCAGAGCCAAAGGCCTTGTCGATGGCGGCCTTGATCTTGGCGTTGGGCATGGAGACCATGCGGGCGCGGGCAACGGCGGCGGCGAGCGTCGCGTTGTTGTCCGGGTTGGGGTCGCCGCCGAGCTTGGCCGCAACGGTGATGTTGCGGGAGAGCTTGGAGAAGAGCGACGAGCGCTTGGCGTCGATAGCGGCCTTCTTGTGCTTGGTGGTTGCCCACTTAGAGTGTCCGGACATGCACATCTCCTTCTTGCCCCGCCCGCGACGTGCCAGCGCGCGCAAGGCCCCTCGGTTATCGATTCGTGGCATGAAACATGCCTACGATAGCGAAGTGCGACGTGGATGTAAAGAGCCGACAAGATGTGATGACAAAGGTGCCTGTCACCATTGTCAGGTTTCATGACAATGGTGACAGGCACCTTTGTCAGGTTTTACAAGTCGTACTTGGACACCACGCGGCGGATGGCGCGGCCCCAGGCGACCCAGATCGCGGCGAGAAACGCGACCGTCGCCACCCCATGCGTCACGTCGAGCGGCAGACTCGCCGCACAGGCCGCAAGCACCGCGGGCCAGGTGAGCGGCTGCACGTAGCCAAGGACGTGATAGCCGTTCAGGATGAGGCCGTACACCAGGCCGGACGCAAAGCCCCAACCGTAGAGCACCGCCGTGTGCGAGAACAGGTCCTTCTCGCCCAGGATGCCCCCGACGTAGCCAACGAGGCCCCACGCATACATCTGCCACGGCGTCCACGGCCCTTGGCCAAAGAAGAAGTTGGAGAGCAGGGCCGCCATCGCGCCCACCACAAAGCCGCTGCGCCTCCCCAGGGCTGCCCCTGCCACAATGGCGATGGCCGAGACGGGCTTGACATCGGGAAGCGGCGAGAAGAGCACGCGTCCGGCTGCCGCCACGGCAGCGAGAACCGCCGTGGGCATGAGCTGGCGCAACGCCGGCCGCGACACCTCGAAGCTCGCGAGCAGCATCGACACGGAAACGAGCGCCACCGCGAGCGAAAGGCCCGCCGTCGCCCGGACTCCGGCAAGCGAGAGGCCCACGAGCGCAACGGGCACCGCCACGAGCGCCGGCAGCTCAGCGGCCGCAAACACCCGGGCGAGCGCGCGTGCTGTTTGCTTTCTTTCAATCATGGGTACCAGTTTGCCATAGTGGACGCTGCGCGTGAGGAGGACACCATGCTATACATCGGCAACTTCAGCTACAACGACGACTCCGACAGCAAGGACAACTACTGCCTCATGCCCTGCATCGTCGAGGCGGCGGACGCCGATGAAGCCATGGCAAAGTTTGCCGAGCACTTCCAGGAGATTCGCAAGAACTCGGACCTGCTCGACGGCGCGCACGAGATCTACCTTGACTCCCTCACCGAGCTCGAGGGTGCACCGTCAGAGCCCGTCGTCTGCCAGTGGCAGAAGATCGTGCCCGCAATGAACGGCCTCTGCAGCATCACGAGCGCGCTGCCCGTGACCGACGAGGACAGCGACTTCGCCAACGCCTACGCCTGGGGCGAGGACAGCGAGGACGAGGACGACGATCACGAGCACTACGATGACCTCGAGGAGCTCGACGAGGACGCCATGGTGGAAAGCGAGCCGTTCCTGCTGTTCTAGCAGCGAGCCCGGAGACTCTGCTAATTGGGGACGGGTTATTTCGCTCAGAGATTCTGGGACAGGTTTGATCTTCGTGAACCCTGTCCCAGAATCTCTGAGCGAAATAACCCG
>CASEVE010000069.1 GCA_949291295.1 uncultured Olsenella sp. | reverse complement strand
CGGGGTGTTCCTCCGAGAAGTGCGCTTCGCGAAACTTCTATACGGAACCCCCCGGCGGCGAGGCAGTCGCATGAGAATTCATCAGGAAAGAAAGAAGAGGCCGCCCCGGCATTGCACAGGGAGGTTTCGCGAAGCGCACCTCCCGAAGCAATGCCGGGGCGGCCGGCAGGTCCGTTGTTCTTCTCGCCTAACGGTAGCTCACGCTGTGCTGGGAGTCCTTGACCACGACGTCGTGCGCGCCGCCCTCGACGATGGAGGTGGACGAGACGAGCGTCAGGCGTGCCTTCTCCTGCAGCTCCTTGATGGTCTTGGCGCCGCAGTTGCACATCGTGGACTTGATCTTGTAGATCGTCTGGCCCACGCCCTCCTTGAGGGAGCCGGCGTAGGGCACGTAGGAGTCAACGCCCTCGACAAAGCCCAGCTTGGAGGCGCCGCCCTGGTCGTAGCGCTGCCAGTTGCGGGCGCGCGCGGAGCCCTCGCCCCAGTACTCCTTCATGTACTGGCCGTTGACGTTCACGCGCTCGGTGGGGCTCTCGTCAAAGCGAGCGAAGTAGCGGCCGAGCATCATGAAGTCGGCGCCCATGGCCAGGGCGAGCGTCATGTGGTAGTCGTAGACGATGCCGCCGTCGGAGCATACGGGCACGTAGATGCCGGTCTCCTCGAAGTACTCGTCGCGCGCGCGGCAGACGTCGATAACCGCGGAGGCCTGGCCGCGGCCAATGCCCTTGGTCTCGCGCGTGATGCAGATGGAGCCGCCGCCGATGCCCACCTTAACGAAGTCGGCACCGCACTCCGCGAGGAAGCGGAAGCCGTCGCCGTCAACGACGTTGCCAGCGCCCACCTTGACGGAGTCGCCGTAGTTGGCGCGAATCCACTCGATCGTGCGCTTCTGCCACTCGGAGAAGCCCTCGGAGGAGTCGATGCAGAGGCAATCGGCACCCGCCTCCACAAGCAGAGGCACGCGCTCGGCGTAGTCGCGCGTGTTGATGCCCGCGCCCACCATGTAGCGCTTGTTGGCATCGAGCAGCTCGTTGGGGTTGGACTTGTGCTGGTCGTAGTCCTTGCGGAAGACGATGCCCATGAGGTGGTCGTTGTCGTCCACAACAGGCAGGGCATTCAGCTTGTTGTCCCAGATGACGTCGTTGGCGCGCTTGAGCGTGATGTCCTTGTCGCCCACGATGAGCTTCTCGCGCGGCGTCATGAACTCGGAGACCTTCTTCTGGTGGTCGTCGCGGGTGGGACGGTAATCACGGCTGGTCACAATGCCGAGGAGCTTGCCGCGGGAGGAGCCGTCGTCGGTAACGGGCATGGTGGAGTGACCGGTGCGAGCCTTGAGCTCCATGACCTGCTCCATCGTCATGTCGGGCGTGAGGGTGGAGTCAGACTCCACGAAGCCGGCCTTGTGGTCCTTGACGGCCTTGACCATGGCCGCCTCCTGCTCGGGCGTCTGGTTGCCGTAGATGAAGGCGAGGCCGCCCTCGATGGCAAGCGCAACACCCATGTCAACGCCGGAAACGGACTGCATGATCGCCGAGACCATCGGGATGTTAAGGCTGAGCTCGGGCTCCTCACCGCGACGAAACTTCACGAGCGGCGTCTTGAGCGAGACGTTGGCGGGGATGTTCTCCGCCGAGGAGTATCCGGGAACAAGAAGGTACTCGGAAAAGGTGTGGGACTCCCCCTCGAAGAACGTGGCCATGCGTAGGCTCCTCTCCCCGCTCGCGGCGGTTGGTTGGTTGAGTTCACGTCATTGTAACATCCGCTCACGGGTTTTTCAGGCACCGTTTGCCGAGAAGTGCCAGCTCACGAGAAGGACATGCGAAGGGTGGTCGCAGGAGGCAAGCGCCGTATACTCGAAGCGTCGAGAGGGGGCCTCATGGAAAGTGCGCGCGTGGCCGCGGCGGTGCGGCAGATCATGGACGAGACGGCAAGTCGGGCGACACGGGCGGGGCGCAACGTCCTCATGCTGGCGTGGTTCGAGGACGAGATGGGCGCGCTGCCGCGCAACCCCGGCGACTACGACATCATCTCGATGACGGCGCCGCTTGGCGGGCTTTGCGCAGACACGTCATATCCGGACGCGGACCGCACGGTTTTTCTCGCCCTGTACTTCATGACCGAGCGTTTTGTTCAAAGTCTCATGCCCATCGCGGACGAGGACTCACCGCTCTTTCACATGCTCACGACCACCGCTGCAAAGCGCCACCCCGTGCGCCGCGTCAGCACGCCCGACCCCAACAAGGAGCTCATGATCGACCTCTTTGCCGCCGCGGCGGTGGCCTACGTGGAGCGCCACGACGGCTGGGAGCAGCTGGTGGAGGCGCTCGGCGTCGCCATCATTGCCTTGGTCTCCCCTGTCATCCCCGAAGAGGCGCCGAAGGGTGCAGACGAGGTGCTCGCTGTTATCCTGCAGGAAATCTCCGCGCACCCGGAGTCCGTGAGCCTCTCTGCGCTGGCGCGGCGCTACTCATACAGCACCACGTACCTCTCCGAGCTCATCCATGAGCACTGCGGCATGACGTTCACCCAGCTCGTGGCCGAGCAGCGCATGGATCGAGCGGCAATGCTGCTGCGCGCGACGAGTCTGCCGGTGCGCGAGGTGGCTAGGCAGGTGGGCTACTCGGGGACAAGCAACTTTTACCGCACTTTTAGAGCCCGTTTTGGGTGCGGCCCTGCCGAGTACCGAGCAGGTGCCAAACAATAACGGACATTGGTTTCCTAAAAACGGCTCGCAGAGAAGCGTTTTCCCAGTTGAGCAACTTTTTTAAGGAAACCAATGTCCGTTAATTTTTCGCCGTCCCGACCAGACGTCACTTGACGCGGGACAGGCGGCCGTCGCGGACCTCGTAGATGCGGTCGGCCGCCGCGTCGAGCTCGCCCGAGTGCATGATCGCCACGACGGGGCGCGAGAGCGCGCGGAGGAGCCCCAGCTTCTGACGCTCGCCGAGCGAGAGGTTGAGCGGCTGGTCCGTGATGGCGCGCTCGGTCAGGTCGCCCAGGCCGAGCACACAGGCCACCTTCGGGTCCGCCGCGGCGCCGAGGAGATTGTAGGCGAGATCCCCGGGAAACACGGGAACGGGATAGGTGAGGTAGGCAGCATGGAGCGCCTCCGTCGAAAGCGCGGCCTGCCCGTCGAGGTCCGCGGGGTCGGAGAGGGCGCGCAGGAAGTCCAGCAGGCGAGACTTGCCCGTGCCGTTGGCGCCCTTCACCACCACGAGCTCGCCGGGGCGCACCTCGAACTCCCCCGCCCAGAGGCGCTTGCCGTCCTCGTCGCGTGCGGGCGTCGCCCAGAGCGTTCCGTCGACACGCGCCACGGGGTCACCGGAGCCCATTGTCGCGAGCGCCTCGAAGCCGGAGGGCTCCTCGGCCGAGGCAGAAACCTCACGCAAGCGCTCGACGTGCGGCTGGTTGCCGCGCACCTGAGCCACGCGCTGCGCGATGGCGGTGAGCGGCGCCTGCACGAGCTGTGCGAGCGAGTACGCTACGAGCACCTGGCCCACGCCCGCCGCGCCCAGAGCGCAGCGCCACGCGGCGACCCCCATCATCGCTGCCGCGAGCGCGCAGGAGAGCAGCGCGGGAAGGCTGGAGATGAGCAGTTCGAGGAAGCGGTAGCGCGTTATGGTGCACAGAAACGCCTCGGAGCGGTCGCGATAGCGCGCCGAGAAGTACCCCTCGGCGCCGGCAGCGTTGACGGCGCGCTTGTTCTCAACGATGCGCTTGGACTCGCTGAGCCAGGCGTCCTGCACGGGGAGGATGTCGCGCTCGAGCTCGGCGAGCGAGCGCGTGGGGAGCCGCAGCGCGAGCCAGAGGACGGGCGCGTAGACGACGACAAGCGCCGCCATCAGCGGGTCGATCAGCGCCGTGATGGCCACGGTTCCCACCAGCGCCAGCACCGCCCCCGGGATGCGCACGCTGGCCCCGGCGTAGAGCAGCGTGCCGTAGGTGTCGGTCGAGTTCATGAGGACGTTCACGAAGTGGCCCTTCTCACGGCGCGCGAAGGCGCGCTGCGGGGCCGCGAGGATGTCCCTGGCGCAGGCCACGGCGCTATCGAGGAAGCGGCGCACCCCCAGCCACGTGGGCACCCACTCGCCGAGGAGAACCGTCGCGGCAACGGACGCCACTGCGAGGACGAGGGCGAGGGAGAGCGGCGTCCCGACGCCCGGTGCCCCGCTCGCAAGCACGTCGACGACGCGCCCAACGACGATGCTCGTCGCTGCGGCGAGCAGCGTGGACGCCGCGACGCCCACGGAGCGAGCGACATTGCGAATGCTTATGTCCACAATCGGGTATGTGCTCTTCTTAATCATGATTCCACCAATCTGGCGCGCTCGCGCCCTAGGGATGACTCCAGCCAGAACCTGTAAATGGGGACCGCCCACAATTAACAGACGCGGGACAGGCGGCCGTCGCGGACCTCGTAGATGCGGTCGGCCGCCGCGTCGAGCTCGCCCGAGTGCATGATCGGGCGCGAGAGCGCGCGGAGGAGCCCCAGCTTCTGACGCTCGCCGAGCGAGAGGTTGAGCGGCTGGTCCGTGATGGCGCGCTCGGTCAGGTCGCCCAGGTCGAGTACGCAGGCCACCTCCGGGTCCGCCTCCCGGCCCAGCAGGTTCTCCGCGAGCGAGCCTGTTACCACGGGCACCGGGTACGTGAGGTAAGCTGCGTCGAGCGCCTCCGGCGCGAGCACGGCCTCGCCGTCGAGGTCAGCGAGGTCGGATAGCCCGCGCACGAGGTCGAGCAGGCGGGACTTTCCCGTGCCGTTGGCGCCCTTCACCACCACGAGCTCGCCGGGGCGCACCTCGAACTCCCCCGCCCAGAGCCGCTTGCCGTCCTCCCCGCGCGCGGGCGTCGCCCAGAGGGTTCCCTCCACGCGCGCCACCAGGTCCCTCTCGCCCGTCGAGAGCGCCTCAAAGCCGGAGGACTCTGCGGCTTCCTCCGCGTGCTCGTGCAGCAGAACGACGTTCGGACGGCTGGCAACATAGAAGCTCACGAACGAGCAGATGCCTGCCATGGGGGTCTGTAGCAGCGATAAGAGCTGCCACGCCGCGACGACCGACCCGAGGCTCACCTGTCCCGCCGCCCAGAGCGCCACGCACACGGCGAGCACCGCGACTTGAAGTGCCGGCGAGATGGCGGCAGGAAGCGTCGCCTGCACGGTGTCAGCGAGGCGATGCCGGCGGAGGAACGCGCGATACTCGTTCGTGCTCCCCTCAAAACGCTGCAGGTAGAACTCCTCGGCGGCGCCGGCGTTAGCCGCGCGCTTCTCCTCCACGAGGCGACGGACCTCCTCCTGCCAGGCCTCGCGCGTGGGCATCATCTCCATGAGCAGGCGCCCGGCGGAGTGCATGGGCACCCAGTTGACCGCAAAGTACACGACCAGCCCGCAGAGAAAGACGGGCACGAGCACAAGGTCGATCACCACGGCACACATGAGCAGCGCCACGACCGCGATCGCGTACCCCACCGCGTTCACGTTCAGGTAGACCGCCATGGCACCGTAACCAAACGCCGCAGCGTTCACCACGTTCAGGAAGTGGCCGGCGTCGTGGCGCTCGAAGGCGCGCTGCGGCATGGCGAGCAGCTGGTCGATCGCCCCGTCGGAGGCCTCCACCTCCGCGCGGAGGTTGGCCTTGAGCGGGAGCCAGTCATCGAGGGCGAACTTCGCGAGCGCGGCCGCGAGCGACACGCCGAGAAACGCCGTCAGACGCGCCACAATCTCACCGAGCGTGAGCCCGCCCGATGCAAGCCCGTCCACGATCGCGCCCAGCAGGTACGCCGCGCCCGCCGAGAGCACGGTCCCAGAAGCCACGCCGAGTGCCAGCATAAGGTTGCGCACGCTCGGCCTAAAGAGCGGGTATGCCTTCCCACCTGAGGTTCTTCTTGTCATGTTCTTCTCCTTCCACGATGCTGGAACCATCGTAGAGACGAGAAGAACGCCGCAGGTCAGAACAGCGTCACGTCCGAAACCGCGTCACTCAGCACCCGAAGATTCGGCGCACCCCCACAGCCGGAGTGCGCCGAATCTTCGGATTGGCAGGCAAAAGGGGACGTGTTATTCCTCTCAGAGTTTTTGGGACAGGCC
>CASEVE010000068.1 GCA_949291295.1 uncultured Olsenella sp. | reverse complement strand
ATGCGGCGCTTTCCATCCCCACATAGCAGGTGCTGCCAATGCGTAGCAGCGCTGCAATTTCTTCGACAGGCCGGTATCGAGTCGATGCGGTGGTGCGGTGCCAATACAGGTCACGCGCCACGCGCTCGATGATGCGGACGTCCGTCAGACGTCTGATGGTGCTCCTGAGCTTCTCTCCCCGTTCTTCGAGCAGAAGTCCGATGTCGCGAGAGCGATACGCATTCTTGACGTGCTCAAGTTGGGCAAAGCGACGTTGAGCTTCCATGAGCTTCATGCTGTCTCCTCTCTTGTAATGAGTATACAATAATCGGCTGAATATAGCCTATAACTGCATGGTAAGAGGTAGATAGCATGGGCTCACCGATAGTCGGCTGAGCCCAGCTAAACGAAAGTAAAGGAAGCTCGGCCGAGGCTATGCTCTCGGCGTCCGGTCATTGGTGCGCACAGACCCGGTGGCTGTCTCTGTGGCAACCTCTACAAACCTCGTCTTGGTCTCGTTTGTGAACTGGCGGAGCGACGTTGCCCTACCTTACGAAGAGGCCCCCGCTGAGAACCCCGTAGGCCACCACCAGCGCGAAGAGCGCCAGGACGACGCAGCCGACGACGAGGAACGCCCGCCAGGCCATGAGCGCCGCCTCCTTGCCCCGCTCGACGTCGGAGTAGATCGACGAGATCTGCTTGTCGGACTCGTTGAGGGCGCGCACGTCGCCCACGTCGACGCCCCTCACGAGCTCGTCGAGGCTCATCTCGTAGTAGTCGGACAGGAGGACGAGCCGCTGGAAGTCGGGGTAGGACTGCCCCAGTAGGCAAATTGACCTTACATGGCTGAAAAGCTAAAATATAGCCAATTCCCTGCGACTTTGTATCCGATTCGACCATCGGGGTGATGCAGTCGTGGGGCGAAAATCCAGTAACGAGACAATTGAGCAAACGAGCCGAGACGCGGCGATCTACGTTCGCATCTCGCTCGACCAGGGCATGGGCGAGCTCGCGCTCGACCGCCAGGAGAAGGAGTGCCGCGACCGCGCGGCCAGAGACGGCGTCAAGGTGAGCGCCGAGCGCGTCTACTCGGACCTGTCGATCTCGGCGGCCGACGCCCGCAAGCGCCGCCCCGCCTACGATCGGCTGCTCGCGGACGTGTGCGCCGGCGAGGTCGGGCGCGTCTACGTGTGGGATTTGGACCGGCTCACGCGCCAGCCCGGGCAGCTCGACCAATGGGTCAAGCTCGCCAAAGCAGGTCTTTGCCACGTCGTCGAGGCGCACGGAATGGATCTCGACCTCTCGCGCTCGGGCGACCTGCTCGTCGCCCGCATCCGCGTCGCCGTCGCCGAGAACGAATCCCAGCACAAGGGCGAGCGCCAGAGGGCGGCCAACCGCCAGCGGGCGCGCATCGGGCGCGTGCCCGTCGGCAACCGCCCGACCGGATACACGCACGCCGGCGAGGTGATCGAGGAGGAGGCCGAGGCCGTGCGCGCCGTGTTTGCCGCCTTCCTCGCGGGGGCGTCGCTCAAGGCCATCGCCCGGGCGCTCTCGGGCGATAGGGACGAGCTGACCGCAGGCGTGCCCACGCTGCCGCGACCGAGCTACCGCGCTGCCGTCGAGTGGAACGAGCGCCACCCTAATCGTCCGCCGCACGAGCTGCCCGCCGAGCAGCCCTGGAACAGCTCGGCCGTGCTGAAGATGCTCAGGAACCCGCGCTACGCCGGCTTCGCCACCTACATTCCCACCGAGGTCGGCAAGAACGGCGACAAGAGCGCGCCCTGGCACAACCGGCGCGTGCGCGACGAGGGGACCGGCGAGTGGGTGCGCGGGCAGTGGGAGCCCATCGTGCCCGCCGAGGACTGGGAGCGCGTGCAGGCGGTGCTCGACGACCCCGACCGGCGCCCGAAGATCTCGGGCAAGGGGCCGGCGGCGGCGCGCACGCACCTGGGCGGCGGCCTCTACCGGTGCCCCGTCTGCGGCGGCCGCGTGCACCTGCAGGGGGTCTGCTACACCTGCACGGGCCACGTCACGCGCAAGGCCGACCTCGTGGACGCCTACGTCGAGAGCGTCATCGAGGCCGTGCTCGCCCGCCCGGACCTCGCGAGCCTCGTGTGCGTGCGCCGCGAGGGCGACGCCGGCGAGGTGAAGGACATCGAGGCCGAGGTCGCGCGGCAGCGCGGGCGCATCGAGCGAGCCGAGGCCGACTACGCCCGCGACCTCATCCGCGCCGAGGACCTGAAGCGCGCCCGCGACGTCGCCGAGGCGACCATACGCGAGGCGGAGGCGCGCCTGCGCGCGCTCGCCGACGCGCCGGAGCCGCCGGCGATCGTGCGCGAGGTCGCGCCCGCCGAGGCGTTCCGCGAGGCCGACCTCGACGCGAAGCGAGCCGTCGTCGACCTCCTGTGCGACGTCTACCTTACCAAGACCGACCGGTCGGAGAACGCGCGGAGAAACGCGCGGGGCGCCGGACTCGACCCGTCGATGACGGTCGAGTTCCGCTGGAAGACCGGCGCCGCGCCCGCAGAGGGCTGACGCGGCGGCAGCGGCACGCGAGGGCGCTCGTTTCCCGGGGACGGGGAGCGGGCGCCCTTTCCCGTCCTGCGGCCGCCGAGGCGCTGCGCGCCTCGGGCCGCTCGAGAGGGGTGACGCAGCGGATGGACGCGATCCGAGGGAAGCCGTTTCCCGCATCCCATGGCCCGTGTCCCACAAACGTTCCCGTTGTCCCATCAATGTCCCACTTTTTGAACTCGGTTGTGGGACACGAACACGAGTTCTGAAAACAGGGTAAACCACGAGGTCAGAAGTCCGTGGCCCGACACCGGAAAACGACCGTGACTACTTGTCCCACTTTTTCGGGCAGGTACCCCCTATATAGTACGAACCTTCCTCATTTCTTTTCTCGCGTAAGGTATTCAAGAAAAGTGGGACAAGTAGTCACGAGGGGTCGTTTACCCCCTATGAGCAGGCGTTTTGTTTGTCCCACAAACCGTTTGGAAAAGTGGGACAACGGTGGGACAAGTAGTCTTTTGTGGGACACGTTTGCCGGAGCCCGTCTCCCGG
>CASEVE010000067.1 GCA_949291295.1 uncultured Olsenella sp. | reverse complement strand
AAATGTCATCATAAAGTCCATGATGACAGTTTACCCTGTCACCTTTGTCATCACCCCCGCCGGCCCCGTCGCCAAACTATTCCACCAGGTAGCCCATGCCACGCTTGGTGAGCACGTAATCCTCAACGCCAATCTTGGCGAGCGTGGAGCGCAGGTGGCTCACGTTCACCGTGAGCGTGTTGTCGTCCACAAACTCGTCCGAGGCCCAGAGCTCCTCTTGGATGCGCTGGCGACTCACCACCGCGCCGGCATTGCGCATGAGCAGCGCCAGGATGCGCAGCTCGTTTTTGGTGAGCTCCGCCACGCGACCGGCGTGGCTTACGCGGCAGCGCGCGGTGTCCAGCGTGACGCCCGCATGAGAGATTTCCGCCGCCGCGGCCCCCTCTCCGTAGCTGCGCTTGAGAACCGACGCCACGTGCGCAAGAAGCACCTGGTCGTTATAGGGCTTGGGCACAAAGTCGTCCGCTCCCAGGGAGAGCGTGAGCAGCTCGTCCATCTCGTTGTCGCGTGAGGTGACCACAATGATTGGGACGGAGCTGGCGCGGCGAACCTCACGGCAGACGTAAGACCCGTCCACGCCCGGCAGGTTGAGATCAAGAAGCACCAGGTCAGGCGAGGCGTCAAGGATCTGGCGAGCAACGTCTTCAAAGTCCGTGAGCGCCACAGCCTCGTATCCGTTGCGCCCGAGCAGCACGCAGAGCTCGTCGCGCAGGCGCGTATCGTCCTCAACCACCAAAAGACGCCTCATGTGACCTCCCCGACCGCGGTTCTTCTCGCCGAGGATAGCACAGCCCCCTTGGGTACTTTGCCCGATACCTCATAACCCCTCATTTTGGTCCAAATCCAGAGCCAAAATGTGGGGTTATGAGGTATCGGGCAAAGTACACCCGGCGCAAACGGTCTGCCATTCCCCTGGCAAACCTGACAAAACGCCTCTGCCCCCAATTGTCAGGTCACGGGTGCGTTACGCCTGCGCTGCTCGCACGCGGACGCGTCTAGAATGACACCTACGCGTGATAGAACCGAAAGGCACACCCATGACCATCGTTGACATGCTGCGCGCCAACGCCGAGAAGTACCCGAGCGAGGTGGCCCTCGTCGAGGTCAACCCCGAGCGGCGCGAGAACCGCCACATCACCTGGCGTGACTACGACCTGGTGGAGACCACCGACGACGAGCCGTTCCGTCGCGAGATGACCTGGTCGGTCTTTGACGAGAAGGCCAACCGCTTTGCCAACCTGCTGCTCTCCCGTGGCGTTCGCAAGGACGACAAGGTTGCCATCCTGCTCTATAACTGCATCGAGTGGCTGCCGCTCTACTTTGGCGTCCTCAAGTCCGGCGCCACGGTGGTGCCGCTCAACTTCCGCTACTCCGCGGACGAGATCGAGTACTGCCTGGACAAGGCAGACGTTGACATCCTTGTCTTTGGCCCGGAGTTCATCGGCCGCGTGGAGGAGATCGTTGACCGCATCCAGGCGGGACGCCTCCTCTTCTACGTGGGCGACGACTGCCCCACCTGGGCAGAGAGCTATCGCGAGCTGGCAAGCCTGTGCTCCTCGGCAGACCCACGCGTCCCGCTTTCCGAGGATGAGGACGCCGCAATTTACTTCTCCTCCGGCACCACGGGCTTTCCCAAGGCGATCCTGCACCACCACCAGAGCCTCACGCAGGCCGCCGAGATGGAGCAGATGCACCACGGGCAGACGCACGAGGACACCTTCCTGTGCATTCCGCCGCTCTATCACACGGGCGCGTGCATGCACTGGCTGGGAAGCCTGCTCGTGGGCGGGCGTGGCGTGCTCTTGCGCGGCGTCTCGCCCAAGACGGTGCTCGAGACCGTCTCCGCGGAGCACTGCACCATCGTGTGGCTGCTCGTACCGTGGGCGCAGGACATTCTCGTTGCCATCGAGCAGGGCACGGTGCGCCTGGAAAACTACCGGCTTGACCAGTGGCGCCTCATGCACATCGGTGCCCAGCCAGTGCCCACGAGCCTCATCCAGCGCTGGCGCGAGGTCTTCCCGCACCACGCCTACGACACCAACTACGGTCTCTCCGAGTCTATGGGCCCGGGCTGCGTTCACCTGGGGCTCGAGAACATCGACCGCGTGGGCGCCATCGGCGTACCGGGATACCGCTGGGAGTGCAAGATCGTGGACGAGCGCGGCGCCGAGGTGGGTACCGACGAGGTCGGCGAGCTCTGCGTGCGCGGGCCCGGCCTCATGGAGTGCTACTACAAGGACCCCGTTGCCACCGCGGAGACGCTCATCGACGGCTGGCTGCACACCGGCGACATGGCGCGGCGCGATGCCGACGGCTTCTACTGGCTTGTTGACCGCAAGAAGGACGTCATCATCACGGGCGGAGAGAACCTCTACCCCGTGCAGATCGAGGACTACCTCATGGGGCACCCCGCGATTCACGACGTGGCTGTAATCGGTCTGCCGGACGAGCGTCTCGGCGAGATTGCCTGCGCCATCATCGAGACCAAGCCCGAGCACGCCGACCTCACGGAGGACGAGGTCGACCGCTTCTGCAAGGGCCTGCCGCGCTACAAGCGGCCCCGCAAGATCATCTTTGCACCCGTGCCGAGAAACCCCACGGGCAAGATAGAGAAGCCGGCGCTTCGCGCGAAGTACGGGGCCGACGCCCTCGTCGCCCGCGAGACCCGCCACTAATGATACGAAGGGACAGTCCCTTCGTATCATCAAGCGTGAAATGAGACAAAGGGACTGTCCCTTTGTCTCACAGGAGAGGAGAGACATGGAGAAGAACCTCATGTCCGGAAACGAGGCCATCGCCCAGGGCGCCTGGGAGGCCGGCGTGGCAGTGGGTGTGGGATACCCCGGCACGCCGTCTACCGAGACGCTCGAGGCCCTCGTGCGCAAGGACAATGTCTACTGCGAGTGGTCCCCCAACGAGAAGGTCGCCTTCGAGGTGGGCCTCGGTGCCGCCATCGCCGGCGTGCGCTCACTCGTCACGATGAAGCACGTGGGCGTCAACGTAGCCGCCGACCCCTTCATGGCCGCCGCGTCCACCGGCGTGAACGCCGGCCTCGTGCTTCTCGCCGCGGACGACCCGTCCTGCTACTCGTCCCAGAACGAGCAGGACTCGCGCTTCTACGCCGCCTTTGGCCGCATCCCCTGCCTCGATGTGGCCGACTCGCAGGAC
>CASEVE010000066.1 GCA_949291295.1 uncultured Olsenella sp. | reverse complement strand
GTTTTCTTCTGATTTGGCGCTCTACCAGTGCATATATAGGACAAAGGGCCCTCCATCGCGCTTGATGGAAGGCCCTTCTCCGCGGTTTTCTGAGTTCCGATGTGCCGGTGGCTTGCTCGTTACCGGTGGACGGAATGATACAGAATGGTACGAGTTTTAATCATACGGACAGTCCAAAAATACGAACATCTGTACGATGATTTACTCCCACTCGATAGTGACGGGGCGGTTTTCGGGTTTTTTCATATCATCATCTCCGCAGGTCAGAGTGGGTGTTTCTTATCGGGTGGGGTTCATCGCTGACCCTCCTGCCACAAATCTGCCACAAATTATACCGCGGCCAATCCCTGCCACGTAAGGGCGGGTCTCGCGGGTGGCCGCCGCCATCATGCGAACGCCTTCGAGACGGCCGCCACGGCGTCGCGCTTCGCGTCCATGTTCACGTGGGTGTAGATGTCCATCGTGATCTGGGAGCTGTAGTGCCCGGCGAGCTCCTGCATGACCTTCGGGTGGACGCCGGAGAGGGCGAGCATGGTGAGGTAGGTGTGCCGAAGCTCGTGGAGGCACCATCCTTCGAGCCCGTACTTCGTGCGGTCCTCGGTCCACCAGCGGCTGAGCGTGCTGGGCAGCAGGCGCGTCCCGTACTTGTCGGACACGACGGGCGACTCGTCGGTCTGCTCGATGTAGCCCTCGTACGGCTTGCGGTACGAGTTGGTCTTGGCGTAGCGCGCCGCCTGCGCCTCCTTGTGGATCTTGAGCGCCTCCGCCACGTTTTCGGGCAGGGGCAAAAGGCGCATGCCCGCCTTGGTCTTGGTCTCCTTGAGGTTGCCCAGGGTGTCGTAGGAGTGGCTGATGTCCACGATCCCGCGCTCGAAGTCGATGTCGCCCCATGACAGGCCGCAGATCTCCCCGCGCCGCAGCCCCATGGTGATGGCGAGCAGGTAGGCGCACTCGCGATCGTTCTTCTCGTCGAGCATGGCGATGAACACGTGGGCGCGGTCGGGGTTGAGCGCGCGCTTCTCCTTGGTGTCCATCTTCGGCGGGTTGGCGCCGTCGCAGGGGTTCTTGACGAGGATCCCTTCCTTGATCGCCTGCTCGAACACGAGCGTTATGTTGTCGTGGATCTGGTTTACGTAGCTGCCGCTGGAGGGCTTGCCCGAGAGCGTGTCGCCCTTGAGCATGGCGATGTACATGTCGTCGAGCATCGCCGGGGTGATGGAGGCGAGGTTCGCCTTGCCGATGTGGCGGCTCGCCGCCTTGAACTGCCACCTCTGGCGCTTCTGCGTCGTCTCGGCGACCTCCTTTCCCAGGGCGCGCCGTTCGAGGAAGCGCTCGCAGTATTCCTCGAACGTGTACGACGTCTTTCCCTGCACCCTGTCGTGCTCGATCTCGTCCACGAACTCGCGCAGCGCCTTCTTGGCCTCGGTGTAGGTGCCGTTGAAGCGGCGCGATTTTGTCTTGTACTTTCCCGTTCTCGGGTCGAGCCCCACGGGAACGCGGAGCTCCCACTTGCGGCACTTGCTCTTGGGCTTGCTCTTGTCGCGCTGGACGATGTAGCCGCCGCCTTCCACGTTCGCCATGGCTACTCACCGTCCTTTGCGGGGACGTAGGGCGGGCGGTAGTGCCAGGCGAGGTCGGACGCGAGCTCCCTTTGCCAGGGCTCGTCGAGGCGCAGCGGGGCGCCGGGCTCCGCTGCGGCGAGCACGACGACGGGGAACTCGTTGCCGGCGGCGTCCGTGGCGAAGCAGGACACGACGCGCAGGTTCTTCTCTGCCTTGGTCATGGTGGTCACCTCCTCCCCTGGGAGCGGGCGGCGCGCTCGCCGAGCTCGACGTAGGCGAGGTAGCTGTCCACGAGGGCGCGGCCGTCGGCGCTGAGGGCGTCGTAGCGGGGCTGGATGCCCTCGGGCTCCGGCGCGTCGATGTCCTCGCGGCCGACCACGAGGTCGATGGAGCAGCCGAGCCTGTCGGCGATCTGCCAGGCGGCGGGCAGCGGTATGCCGCAGTCGGCGCCGTCGCCGGCGCGCTCGTAGCGGGCGTAGGTGGAGCTGGGGATGCCGAGCGCCTCGGCGAAGTCCTTCGCGGAGCGGAAGCCCGCCTGGCGGCGGAGGCGCTGGAGTGTTCTTTTGCCGCCGATGCGGCACGTTGGGGTATGAGCGGGGTTGAGGGATGACATATACTTGTCACCGTCCCTTCTGGATTTGCCTCTGGACCGGACACCGAGCCCGCGGGAGGACCAGTCCCGCGGGCTCAACTCGTTTCGCTTCCTATGCCTTCGCACCACCGTCCCTTCTGCTCGCCGAGGAGTCGTACTCGAGGGCGGCGCCGAGGTCGACCGTGCTCCAGAGCACGTGCATGCCTTCGAAGTCGTACTCGCCGTGCGTGCGGTCGTAGGCCGCCATGATCTTCTTGATGGTGGCGTTGTCGTTGAGCTCTTGAAGCTTGGTCGAGAACCTGCCGCGCTTCCTCGCCGCCTGCTCCTGGAGGAAGGACTCGAAGGCCGAGCGCGCGGCATCCGCGCTCTCGAAGGCCACGAGCTCGCCGAAGCCGGCGCCCTCGCGCATCTGGGAGAGCATCTGCTGCTCGTACTGGTAGCAGAGCGCCTCGAAGGGGCGCTCCTCCTCGCGGCGCTTGCGCGCGCGGATCCGCTCGTCCTTCATGAGCACGAACTCGCGGAGCTCGTCCGCGAGCGCCCGCCCCTCCGGCGTGAGGCCGTCGTACTCGAGCTGCACCTCGCCGCGCGCGCCGGCGGGGTCGGGCGTCTCGCGCCCCACGATGGCGTCGATGGTGGTGCCCAAGATGTCCGCGAGCTGCCAGGCGCGCTCCATGGGGATCTTGTCGGGGTTGGACTCGTAGCGCGCGTAGGTGGACGAGGGTATCCCGTGCGCCTCCGCGAAGTCGTTGGCGTTGCGGAAGCCCGCCGCCCTGCGGAGCTCCAAGAGGTTGCTTGCCATGGCGTCCGCCTTTCTCGAGATGTGTGCAACTTGTGGAGCGGCGCTTGCCGCCGTCCTGCTCTCGTTCTTACGCTTCGCAACAGATTCTATCACTACTTGACAAGCTGTTCAACGTTCTAAGGTCATTCTACACCAAATCTTGCAGACAATCTCACTATCTGACAATTCCTGTGATATTCTACCGCTGCAAGGCGACGGAACGTGCCACTTCCTGACAGACGGCGCGGTCGCGTGTCCGGTCCAGAGGCAAATCAGACGAGAAGGAGCGAGAGATGAGGTTCGAGGAACTGCCTTACTTCATGACCCCCAAGCAGCTCGCCGACGTGACCGGCGAGCACGAGGGATCCATCACCCGCGGCATACGCGAGGGGCGGATCCCCGCCGACAAGGTG
>CASEVE010000065.1 GCA_949291295.1 uncultured Olsenella sp. | reverse complement strand
GGGTGAAGATGGGTGGGCCCGCCCCCTCCGGCAGCTCCGGGAGGGGGCGGGCCGAACTTGGCGCTTGACAATGTTCAGCTCATATTAGAAAAGCCGCCCCGTGTACCGTTCGCTCACAACGGCGTGGTACACCAGGCAGGCTTTCTCGGCGCCGCCTGAGACAAAGCGGTACAGTGGGCGGCTTTTCTCGGCGCCATTCGGGGCGGCACGGTACACCCAGCCGCATTCCTCGGCATGATGACGCGACGGGTGGTACGCCGGCCGGCATTTCTCGGCATTAGACACCGCATCGCACGAGCGCGCCGTGGCACGGTTACAAAAAGAGCCCCGCCGACCCGCTGGGCGAACGGCGGCAAAGTGCTCGTCCGCGCAGGTCGACGGGGCCAATGACCGTCAGGTCAGGCGACCAGCGTGCCTAGTAGTTGATCGCCAGCTCCTCGAAGTAGGCCTTCGGGTGGTTGCACACCGGGCAGACCTCGGGGGCCTCGGCGCCCACGTGCAGGTGGCCGCAGTTGAGGCACTTCCAGACCTTCACGCCCTCGCGGGCAAAGACCTCGCCCTTCTCGACGCGCTCGGCAAGCTTGAGGTAGCGCTCCTCGTGGTGCTTCTCGATCTCGCCGACCATGCGGAACTTGGCGGCGATCTCGGTGAAGCCCTCGGCCTCGGCCGTCTCGGCAAAGCCCTTGTACATGTCGGTCCACTCGTAGTTCTCGCCCGCAGCGGCGTCCTTGATGTTGGTCAGGGTGTCAGGCACCTCGCCGCCGTGCAGATACTTGAACCAGAGCTTGGCGTGCTCCTTCTCGTTGCCAGAGGTCTCCGTGAAGATGTTGGAGATCTGGACGTAACCCTCCTTCTTGGCCTTGGAGGCGTAATACGCGTACTTGTTGGTTGCCTGAGACTCGCCGGCAAAGGCCGCCTCCAGGTTCTTCTTTGTCTGCGAGCTCTCAAAGTCCACGGCCATCGGTGCTCCTCTCCTCCCCTGAGGGGACGAATCTCCGTCGGGCTCTCCGCCCGATCCTTGACGTAGGTCCTTAGACCCTCCAGGCGCCATCTGCGCTGCGGCAAAACCCCTCGCGCTCAAGCTCGGCGAGAAGGACGCGCACATCGGTGGCGCTTAGAGGGCTTCTACCCGCTTTGCCCTCCAAGCTTGCAAGCTCCTCACAAATGGTCTCAAACGTCACGCCGGCGGGCGCCTCCCTGTGGGCGAGAAGAACACGCAGCAGCTCGGCGCGCTTCTGGCGATGCGAGCCCTCGAAGCGCGACTGACGCGTATGTCCACTTGAGCGCCGGGACGGGTTGGGAATGGTTCGCTTGAGGTAGGCGCCGTAGTCGAGAAGCGCGTAGTACCAGGTACGGGGGTCGTCGCTCGGGTCGCTTGCGTCCGCGGGGCAGGTCTGGCTCACCAGGGGCACAACCCGCCCGTCGGGCACGCGCTCCTCGCCCGCAAAGAGCTCGTGGAGAAAGACGGCGCGCACGTTGGTCTCAAGGTAAACGGAGTGCAGGTCAAAGGCGAAGGCGCGGATGCCGGCTGCCGTGGCCGGACCAACACCCGGAAGCGCCACGAGCTTGGCTGTGTCGCTCGGCAGGACGCCGCCCGCCTCCGCAAGAACGCCGGCGGCGCGGTGCAGCGCGAGCGCGCGACGGTTGTAGCCAAGGCCCTGCCACTCGTCCAGAACGTCTGCGGCCGGGGCCGCGGCGAGGGCGCCCACCGTGGGGAAGCGCTCGAGCCAGCGCTGCCAGCGGCCATCCACACGCGTGGTCTGGGTCTGCTGGAGCATGACCTCGGAAATCCAGATCTCGTAGGGGTCGCGCGTGCGGCGCCACGGGAGGTCGCGATAGAGCTCGCGCCCACGCTCGAGGACAAGGGACCTAAAGGCGGCGAGGTCCTTCTCCGCGCTATTCTCGCCCCTTGGAGCGAGACCTTCCGTTGCCGAGAGGGCGTCGCTGGGGGCCACCCCTACTCCTCCCCCTGGGCGGCAACGCGCGCGGCGGCCTCGTCAACCAGGCGAAACGACCCATCAAAGACCGGAGAGAGGCCCTTCTCGACAAGGTCATAGAGCGTCACCGACGAGAAGAACCCGCGAAGCAGGCGCTCCGCGTTGCACCATATTGGCGAGAAGTGACACGAGGGGCGGTTGGGGCACGGCTCGCCCTCACCCGCCGGGTCAAGGCAGCCCGCCAGCACCACGGGGCCCTGAACGGCCTCCACAAGCTGGAGCAGCGTGGTCTCGCGCGGATTGACGGCCAGGCGCATGCCGCCCGTTGCGCCGCGCGTGTTCTCGACAATGCCGGCAATGGCGAGGTCGTGCTGGATCGAGCGGGCAAACGAGTACGGGACGCCGTTCTCGCGCGCGGCGGTTCGCACGGAAAGCACGCCGCTGGGGTCCTTTACCAGCGCGGCAAGCATGCGCAGCGCGTAGTCGGTCTTCTTTGAGATGTCCACGTTCTGCCCTCCCAGGGCGCCTCGTCGAATTGGTTTCCTGTCGGGTCGCTATCGATCCCAATCAAGAATCGGCCAGCCCGCCCGCTTTGCCGTGACGATAAATGTCTTGCCCGGACACACGGCGTAGGCGTGTTGAGCGCGGGCGAGAAGATCGGCGTCGGTGTGGTGGTCGGCGTAGGCGCGCTCGAGCCGCCAGCCGCCAACGCCAAAGCGCGCGTTGCACCAGCGCTCGACGGCGCGGTACTTCTCGGCCCCCGCAACCACGGGACCGTCGACCTCCCCCGTGTACAGGCCGTCTTTGCCTCGGGCCATCCGCGTTGCGGCAAAGCCGTCGGCACCCATGGTGCGGGCGGCCAGCTTTGCGATTGGCTCAAAGGTTGCCGAGACAAGCAGGACCACGAGCCCGTCCCGGTGGCATCGCTCGACCTCCTCGAGCGCCTCCGGGCGGTAGAGCGGCGCGAGCTTCTCGTTGTGGAAGCGCTCCATGATGGCGTCCACCTCCGCGGCGCTTCTGCCGCCGAGCGCACCAAAGACCAGCTCGCGCGCCTCGTCCTGACGATAGGGAAGGTGCGTCTTGTAGCGAATCCCCCACCAGATCAGGCGAATCAGACGGGCGGGCGACATGAAGCCGTTGCGGAACAGGTACCTGGTGAAGAGCGCGCCAGACTGGCCGTCGATGGAGGTGCCGTCAAAGTCAAAGACCGCAACCCCCTGCATGTGCTGCTCTGAGCCGGGCTTCATGGGCGTCCCATCCTCGTCACTACGTAGCGAGGATATGATACCCCGAAGTGTGCAATTGACGTGGCGAGAAGGACGCGCGGCGCGTGGGGGCGCGCGGCGGGGACGCGGGCGGTGGGGGCGTCTCCGAATGTGAGGCTGTGGCACGTGCGGCGGGGCACGTTCCCAAATACGAGGCCGTGGCACGCGAGGAGGGGTTTTCTCGTGCCACGGCCTCACATTCGGGAACATTCTGTGCCACGGCCTCACATTCGGGAACGCGCCTCGCCCTTCTCGCCAGGCGTTCGCAAATTCGAAGCTGTGGCACGGATTAGGGGGTTTCTCGTGCCACGGCTCCGCTTTGGGACTGCGGACGTTTTCCTGTACATCCTACACCGCGTAGCCGAGCAGCCTGCGGTTCTCGTCCGGCGTCCTCCAGCCCAGCGCCGCGCTCGCCCG
>CASEVE010000064.1 GCA_949291295.1 uncultured Olsenella sp. | reverse complement strand
CAGGTTTTTTAAAGGAAAACCTGTCCCAAAATCTCTGAGCGAAATAACCCGTCCCCTTTTGCCTGACCGAAATAGCCCGGCCCCCTCTGCCTGACCGCACCCTCGCCTCAGCGGCAGGAGTCGATGAAGCTCTTCCAAAGGTTGAAGTCAGTCTCGAGCATGCGCCAGGTGTACTCGGGATGCCACTGGACGCCGATGCAGAAGCGCCTCTCTGGAACCTCGATGGCCTCAGGAACGCCGTCGGTCGCCTGAGCGACGAGGCGCACGCCCTCACCGAGCGCGCTCACGCAGCAGTGATGAGCAGAGTTGACCTGTGCCGTTGTGACGCCGCCGAGGGCGCGCGAGAGCAGTGAGTCCTTCTCGACCTCGATGGGATGGGCAGGACCGTTGAGGATTCCGACATGTCTCCACTGCGCCATGCCCTCAGGAGCGCCGAGGCTCGGAACGTCCGTGCAGAGCGCGCCGCCCAAGGCAACGTTGAGGAGCTGCGTTCCGCGGCAGGTGGTGAGGATGGGAACGTCGGCATCAAGAGCCTTTCTTACCAGGGGAAACTCAAAAGCGTCGCGCTGCTCGCAGAGAAGGGACGCGTCATAGGGCATCGTGCTCCCCCACCGGGCGGGGTTTATGTCGGGGCCACCGGGAACGGCGATGCCGTCCGCCATGGCAACGTAGTCGTCCATGACCTCCTCGTCGGTGGTGAGCGACATGGTGAGGGGGAGGCCCCCGGCAGCGAGAATCGCGTCAACGAAGCAGTCCGCAATGGCCTCGAGCGGGGCAACGCGCTCCTCGCCGCGCATGGTCTCCGGCATCCAGCGCGGAGCAATGAGTATGACCGGTCTTCTCGCCATGGCTAGTGTCCCTTGATCGAATCGAGAAACTCTCTCGCGCGCTGAGTCCTCGGACGGTCGAAAAACTCGTCGGGCGAGCCCTCCTCGACGATGGCGCCATCGGCCATGAAGACCACACGGTCTGCGACGCGGCGCGCGAAGCTCATCTCATGCGTAACGACGACCATCGTCATGCCCCCGCGCGCAAGCTCCACCATGACGTCAAGGACCTCGTTGATCATCTCTGGGTCGAGCGCGCTCGTGGGCTCGTCGAACATCATCGCCTTGGGACGCATGGCAAGCGAGCGCGCGATAGCGGCACGCTGCTGCTGGCCGCCGGAGAGCTGGGCGGGAACCTTGTGCGCCTGCTCGGCCACGCCCACGCGGGAAAGAAGCTCCATAGCGCGCTTCTCGGCCTCGTCCTTTGAAACCCCGAGCACCTCGCGCGGGCCGAGCGTGACGTTGTCGAGAATCGTCATGTGAGAGAAGAGGTTGAACTGCTGAAAGACCATGCCAAGCTCGGCTCGCATGCGAACGAGCTCGCGGCCTTCCTGCGGCAGGGGCTCGCCCTCGATGAGAATCTCTCCCGAGTCAATGGTCTCAAGGCGGTTGATGGTGCGGCACATTGTTGACTTGCCCGATCCCGAGGGGCCGATAACCACCACGACCTCACCCCTGCTGACGCTCAGGTTGATGTCCCTCAGCACATGAAGGTCGCCAAAGTGCTTGTCCACGTGCCTGAGCTCAATGACGGGAACCGAGCCTGCGCTCCTTTTTCCGGTGCTCATATCTGCCATGGTGCTCCGTTCCTAGCGAATGATCTTTGCCCCGGTCTTACGGGAGACGTAGAGGGCTGCCTTGTTGATGGCAAAGTTGATGAGGATGTAGATGACGGCGATGACAAGGTACATCGACACGAGCGCGTCATAGCTTGTGATGAGCACGCGTGCGTTCTGCATGAGGTCGGGAAAGCTCACCACGTAGGCCACCGTCGTGTCCTTCACCACGACAACGAGCTGCGCGATGAGGGATGGAATGACGTAGCGCACCGCCTGGGGCAAGACAATCCTGCGCATGGTCTTGGCCGGCGAAAGGCCAATGGAGAGCGCCGCCTCAACCTGACCCTTGGGGACGGCGTTTACGCCGGCGCGAAAGACCTCTGCGAGCACGCCCGAGGCCGCGAGCGCCACGGGCAGCGTGAGCATCCAGAAGGACGGCATCTTGAGCCCAAGCTGCGCGGGCACAAAGAAGAAGAAGTAAATGAGCAGCAGGCTCGGGACGCCGCGGAAGAAATCAGTCACCACGCGGCAGAGCGCAGAGAGCGGGCGGACGCCGCTCGTGCGGCCCAACATCAGAAGAAGGCCGAGAACAAGGGCGATGGCCCCGGCGGCAAGCGCCACCGAGATCGTACCCAGAAGGCCCTGCCCCAGAAAGCGCCATGTGGTCCACTGAAGGAAGAGCGACCAATAGCGCGGGGCAAGCTGGCCCGTAACGTAGAACTGCCTCACAACTGCAGTAATACCAAGCAGAACGAGCGCTCCCGTGATGACGGTGCCTATGAGAACGCGACGGCGCGTCCTTGGGCCTGGGGCCTCGTAGAGGGCGTCGCGTATCGAGAGCGCAGAGCGGGGGGCACTCATCGGAGGATCCTCACTCTCTTGTCGAGGCGGTTGCCTGCAAACGAGATGAGAAAGGCGGTTCCCACATAGCACAGGGCGGAGATGAGAAACGTCAGGATGCCCCCGGTCTCACGGGTGTTGATGTATGAGACCACACCCGTGAGCTCCTGCGGGTTGAGCGGAACCTGAGAGCCGAGGGCGGTGGTGAGCATGACCGCAATGAGCAGGTTGGTCATGGGGAGCACCGTTGTCCTCAGCGCCTGGGGAATCACGATCTTGCCGATAATCTGGGTGAAGGAGAGACCGAGCGAGCGCGCCGCCTCGATCTGCCCCACGCCGATGGTGTTGATGCCGCTCATGAAGTTCTCGGAGCCAAAGGCCGATCCCAAAAGGATGGTTGTCACAATGACGCAGGTGCGCCAGTCGAGAACGATGCGCAGCTCAGGTAAGGCGTAGGCAATGATGATGAGCAACGCCACGCCAGGGATGTTACGAAAGACCTGAACGTAGAGGTCGCCCACCACGCGAAGCGGCCGATACGGCGAGACGCGCGCCACCGTCACGAGGACGGCGAGCACCATCACAAAGACGAATGACACCGCTGTCATCGACCAGGTGGCGAGAAGCCCCTGCAGGTACTTCTCGCCATACGTTGAGAGCAGCTCGGAAAAACCCATCCAACCTCCCTCGGGTGAGGAAAAGGGACAGCCCCTATTCCACGTTACGCTTCGATGGCAGGCGGGTTGGGAGCGGTATCGATGCCGGCGCGGTCACCAATGCAGAGCTGCCAGAGATCCTCCCAAAGGCCCTCGTCCTCGATGCGCTGGAGCCATGCGTTCACAAAGGCAACGCCGTCAGAATCGAGGGGAAGGCCGATTCCGTAGGCGTCAACAGGACCAAACTCCTCGCCGGCAAGGCGGTAGCGACCGGGATTGCGGGTCATGTTGCCCATCTGCATGGCGGTGTCAATCACGTAGGCGTCAACGCGTCCCTGCTCGAGAGCGCTTCTTGCCTCCTCGTCCGTGGCAAACTCCTGGATGACGGCCTCGGGCGCAAACTCCTCGAGGATGCTCGGGCCCGTGGAGCTGGACTGGGCGGCAACGTTCTTGCCGGCAAGGTCATCCACGGAGTTGATGTCAGAGTTGTCAGCCATCACGAGAATGGACTGCTGCGTGGTGTAGTAGGGACCGGCAAAGGAGATGACCTTCTTGCGGTCGTCGTTGATCGAGTAGGTGGCAAAGACGGCGTCAACGGTGTCATTCTGGAGCACGGACTCACGGGTGTTGGAGGTAACCTGCGTGAGCTCGTAGGCATTCTCGTCGCCAAGGATGTAGCGGGCAAGCAGCTGGAAGAGGCCAGCATCAAAGCCACGCGTGGAGCCGTCTTTCTCGTTAAGGAGGCTGAAGAGCAGCGACGTCTGAACGCCACCCACACGAAACGTTCCGGCGTCCTTTATCTTGGAGGCCCACTCGGATGCCGACACCTCGTCATCAGAAGCGATGGGACCGGTGGCGATAAGCTCGTCGTAGGCAGCGGCGTCAAGCTGCACCTCCTCGGGGGTGTCATCATCGCCGGAAGGAGCGGGCGCGGGGGCCTCATCGCAAGCGGCAAGTCCGAGGGTGGCAAGCGCGGTGGCGCCCAGACCAAGAATCTGACGACGGCTGAGCATGAGATCGTTAAGGGACATGGGAGCATCCTTTCGGTAGGGGTCCGCTCACATTCACTTAATTGTACCCAGATTACTAGGAATTAACCCCTGGCCCCTCCACCCCGTCACCTCCCGGTAACCTCGAGACAGGGGGTCTTGTAGCGACTCAACGGTTTCCCGCCGCAAGTGCTTTCGACAGGCGCCGCGCCCCACGAGCCCGGCCACGGACACATAAAACCCACTTGGGAAACCATGATGGGATAAAAAAAACCCCCTCGCCGGGGTTACGG
>CASEVE010000063.1 GCA_949291295.1 uncultured Olsenella sp. | reverse complement strand
CACCTTGTCGGCGGGGATCCGCCCCTCGCGTATGCCGCGGGTGATGGATCCCTCGTGCTCGCCGGTCACGTCGGCGAGCTGCTTGGGGGTCATGAAGTACGGCAGCTCCTCGAAACTCATCTCTCGCTCCCTCTCATCCGATCTGCCTCTGGACCGCACGCCGGCGAACCGACTGTCACGAAGTGGCACCTTCCGTCGCCGTGCAGCCGTAGAATATCACAGGAAATGTCATAGAGTGAGATTCCTTGCAAGATTTGAGGTAAGATAGCTCTTGAGCATTGAATGGCTTGTCAGTGAGTGATAGAATCTGTTGCGAAGCGTAACAAGTCAACGGAGGGCGCCTGCAGTCTCCCTCCACAGGACGAACACATTCGAGAAAGGCGGACGCCATGGCGAGCAACCTCCAAGAGCTCCGCAAGGCAGCGGGCTACAAGAACGCCAACGACTTCGCCGAGGCGCACGAGATCCCCTCGTCGACCTACGCGCGCTACGAGTCCAACCCCGACAAGATCCCCATGGAGCGGGCCTGGCAGCTCGCGGACATCCTGGGCACCACCATCGACGCAATCGTCGGCCGCGAGACCCCGGCGCCGGGCACCGCGCGCGGCGAGGTGCAGCTGGAGTATGACGGCCTCACGCCCGAGGCCCGCGCGCTCGCGGACGAGATGCGCGAGTTCGTGCTCATGAAGGACGCCAAGATCCGGGAGCACAAGCGCCGTGAGGAGGAGCGTCCCTGGGATGCGCTCTGCTACCAGTACGAGCGCCAGATGCTCGCCGAGATGGGCGAGGGCGCCGCGTTCGGCGAGCTCGTCACGTTCGAGAGCGCCGATGAGGCCCGCTCGGCCTTCGAGTCCTACCTCCGGAAGCTCGCGGCCAAGAAGCGCGGCAGGTTCCCCATCAAGGCGCTCGAAATTGCCGACGACAAGACCATCGAGAGGATCATGGAGGCATACGACCGCACCCACGGCGAGTTCGAGCACGAGGGGATGCAGGTCATGTGGAGCTCCGTCGACGCCCGCGTGGCGGTCGAGTTCGACTCCGGCACAGGGCAGAGGGGAGGTGGCGCGAAGGCGTAGACAACGAAACAGGTGGGCCCGCGGGAGCTGGCACTCCCACGGGCCCGGCGTCCGGTCCAGAGGCAAATCCAGAAGGGACGGTGACAAGTATATGTCACTAACCGCAACCTCCCAAACCCCCTACAAGGCCATAAGCGGCAAAAGAACACTCCAGAGGCTCCGCCGCCAGGCGGGCTACCGCTCCGCGAAGGACTTCGCCGAGGCGCTCGGCATCCCCGGCTCCACCTACGCCCGCTACGAGCGCGCGGGCGACGGCGCCGGCTGCGGCATCCCGCTCCCGGCGGCGTGGCAGATCGCGGATGCGCTGGGCTGCTCCATCGACCTCGTGGTCGGCCGCGAGGACATCGACGCGCCCGAGCCCGAGGGAATCCAGCCCCGCTACGACGCCCTCAGCCCCGAGGGCCGCGCCCTCGTGGACAGCTACCTCTCCTACGTGGAGCTCGGCGAGCGCGCCGCCCGCTCCCAGGGAAGGCGGTGAGCGCCATGGCCAAGGAAGAGAAGAACCTCAGCGTCGTCTCCTTCTCCCTCACGGACGGCTCCGGCGCGGAGATTCCCGCCGTCGCCCTCGTCGCCGCTCCCGGCGAGGCCCTGCGCCTCGACGAGCCCTGGCAGCGCGAGCTCGCCCGCGATCTCGAGTGGCACTACCGCCCGCCCTACGTCGTCGTAGAGGATGGTGAGTGAGCATGGCGAACGTGGAAGGCGGCGGCTACATCGTCCAGCGCGACAAGAGCAAGCCGAAGAGCAAGTGCCGCAAGTGGGAGCTCCGCGTACCCACCGGGCTCGACCCGAGGACGGGAAAGTACAAGACCAAGTCGCGGCGCTTCAACGGTACCTACACGGAGGCGAAGAAGGCGCTCCGGGAGTTCGTGGATGAGATCGAGCACGACTCGGTTCAGGGGCGCACCTCCTACACGTTCGAGGAGTACTGTGAGCGCTTCCTCGAGCGCCGCGCCCTCGGCAAGGAGGTCGCCGAGACCACGCAGAAGCGCCAGAGGTGGCAGTTCAAGGCAGCATGCCGCCACATCGGCAAGGCGAACCTCGCCTCCATCACCCCGGCGATGCTCGACGACATGTACATCGCCATGCTCAAGGGCGACACGCTTTCCGGCAAGCCCTCGAGCGGCAGCTACGTCAACCAGATCCACGACAACATAACGCTCGTGTTCGAGCAGGCAAAGAAGGAGGGGATTCTCGTGAAGAGCCCGTGCGACGCCGCCAACCCGCCCAAGATGGACACCAAGGAGAAGCGCGCCCTCAACCCCGACCGCGCCCATGTGTTCATCGCCATGCTCGACGAGAAGGACGACCGCGAGTGTGCCTACCTGCTCGCCATCACCATGGGGCTGCGCCGTGGCGAGATCTGCGGGCTGTCGTGGGGCGACATCGACTTCGAGCGCGGCATCGTCGACATCAGCCACTCCTACGACACCCTGGGCAACCTCAAGGAGACCAAGACTAAGGCGGGCATGCGTCTGTTGCCCCTGCCCGAGAACGTGGCGGAAGCGCTCAAGGAGCACAAGAAGGCGCAGAAAGAGCGCTACGACCGCACGAACCAGTGGCGCAAGCCGCACGAGGGTTATATCGAGCAGACCGACGAGTCGCCCGTTATCTCGGACAACACCGGCAGCCGCGTGCTGCCCAGCAGTCTGAGCCGCTGGTGGACCGAGGACCGCGTGAAGTACGGCCTCGAGGGCTGGTGCCTCCACGAGCTTAGGCACACCTACCTCACCATGCTCGCCCTCTCGGGCGTGCACCCGAAGGTGATGCAGGAGCTCGCCGGCCACTACAGCTCCCAGATTACTATGGACATCTACACGCACGTGAACATGGACGCCAAGCGCGACGCCGTGGCGGCCGTCTCGAAGGCGTTCGCGTGATGGACGGAAGTGCCCGCAATGCCCGCCCTTACGTGGCAGGGATTCGCCGCGGTATAATTTGTGGCAGATTAGTGGCAGGAGCGTCAAAGATGAAATCCGCCCGATAAGAAACACCAACCATGACCTGCGGAGATGGCGAAATGCAAAAAACCGAAAACCGCGCCGGCATTATCGAGTGGGAATAGCGAACGTATGTTCGTATCAGCAATATAATAGCAGGCAGATGGGGCTGCAGCATTTCTGCAGCCCCATTTTGCTCTTGGAGGGATTGATGTCGAAGAGCGCTCTATCCAGTGCGTTCAGGATGCCGACTCCGGTAAAGATAACCGGTCGAACGTCGAGCATCACGAACTCATTCGTGAACGGGGTCATTCCCGCAATCATGCCGAGCAACGAGGAGATCGCCCTCGCGCTCGAGGTTCTCGGCATGGACGCCTCGGACGTGCGCTGCGCCTACTGCGGCGACCCCGCGACGGAGTGGGACCATCTCAACGCTATCGTGCGACGTAAGCGTCCAACGGGCTACATCTCGGAGATTCGCAACCTCGTTCCTGCGTGTGGGAAGTGCAACCAGTCGAAGGGCAACAAGCCCTGGAGGGAGTGGATGTTCGGTCCGTCGCCGCTGTCGCCCGCGTCGCGGGGTGTGGGGGATATCGAGGATAGGGCTGAAAGGCTAGCCGACTACGAGCGGAGATTTCCTCCGGTGAGAATCGACTTAGAGGCATCGGTCGATGAGGATCTGTGGAGTGCGTACTGGGGTGCGCACAGGCGCCTTGTCGAGGAGATGAGGCGCTGCGAGGAGCTTGCGGCCGCTGTTCGGGAGGAGATTTCCTCTCGGGTCGAGTTGCTGCGGGACGGGCGGCTCGATTCTGGACGTTAATCTGGACAACAGTGAGAACATGACCAGAAAAATGTCCTGAATAGGGGATGCGGACATTTTCTTGTACCAAGCCTACATCGCGAGTCCGAGCCTGCGCCTCCTTCCCGCGATCGTCTCGTAGGAGCAGCCGCCGCCCGGCTCGTCAAAGCGCTTGAGCCGTTCGGCTCGGTACCACGCCATGTAGGCGTCGACCTCCCCGCGGAACTCCTCGAGCCCCACCCCGGCCCACTCGCGCCCGTCGAACATCTCGGTCTTGAGCGTGCCGAAGAAGCCCTCGGCCGGCGCGTTGTCGCCGCTGCGGGCCGGCCTGGACATCGAGCGGGCGACGTGGCGGCGCTCGCACAGCCCCTTCCAGCTGGCCGCGCGGTACGGGCCGCCGCCGTCGGTGTGCACGGTCGGGCGCGCGCCGCCCGGCAGGGCGTCCAGGGCCGCCGCGAGCGACGAGTCGCACAGGGCGGAGTCCGGGCGGAGCGACAGCGACCAGGCCAGCGGCATCCCGTCGAAGCAGTCGACCACCGGCGAGAGGTGGCACCCGTAGCCGTCCATCGCGAACTCGGTGACGTCGGTGACGAGCAGCTCGCCGGGGGTGGCGGCGGAGAAGTCGTGGTCCGCGCGGAAGTCCTCCCCGGCGGCGCGCCTGGCCTCGGCCCGCTCGCGGGGCAGGTTCGCGGGCCTGGCGTCCGGCTCGCCCTCATAGGAGCTGTGCCTCTTGCGACGCGGCCGCCTCGCGACCAGCCCCTCCTCGCGCATCACGCGCCTCACGCGCTTCTCGGAGGCGACGACCCCGCGGCGGCGCAGCTCGGCGTGCACGCGCCGGTAGCCGTAGCGGCCCCGGCCCGCCTCGAAGGCCTCCCTCACGAGCGGGCGCAGCCCGGCGTCGCGGTCGCGCCCGAGGCGGGCGCGGTGGTACTCATAGGAGCTCCTCGAGACCCTCAAGAAACCGGTGACGGAGCGGAGGGGCGGGCCGGTCGCCCGCCTCAATCTCTCGCCGAGCTCGCACTTGCTCCTGTTCGAGATCGAAGCCGGGGAGCAGCCTCCCCATTTTAGGTCGTCCAACACCGCCCTGAGCAGCAGGCTCTCGATCTGGTCTGGCGTCAGGCCGGCGAGCGGCCCCGTGGCCGGCGGGTCGTAGGCGCCCCTCGCGCATGTGTTTGATAGCCTCGAAGTTGCGGGTTTGAGCGTCGGACAGTTTCGGGTCTGAGCACGAAATTCTTTCGGCTTTGAGCATGGGCACGCCGACCATCC
>CASEVE010000062.1 GCA_949291295.1 uncultured Olsenella sp. | reverse complement strand
GTGGAGCCCGCCCCGGCGCCGGTCCCCCAGCCAGCTCCGGCAACCGCCCCCCCGCATGCCCCCCCCCCCCAGGCCCCCAACCCCAATCCCAGGGACGCCCCGGAGCAAGACCCCGTTCCCTACACCGATGCCGACGCGGCACCCTACGAGGACGCGCTCGCGCCGGCCGCGGAGCCGGAGGTCGCGCCGGCTCCGGCCGCAGAGCCCGCGCTCCAGCCGACGCCGACCCAGGAGCCCGACGCCGCCCCCGCGCCCGTCGAGCTCTCGCCCGAGTTTGCCGACATCGCCTCCATGCTCACGGCAGCCTTTGGCCAGCCCGTCTCGGTGAGTGTGGAGACTGCGATCACAACGTCCGACGAGGACGCCGCGGCCGAGCTCGCCTATGATGGGGAGCCGGACGTCGACGCCGGCTACATCGACGAGCCCGTTGACGACGAGGAAGACGAAGAAGACGACTAACGCCTGGCGCCACGCGCGCCCCGAGCGAAAGGACAGCACATGGCCAGGGGATACAACATGGGCGGCATGAACCGCAACCAGATGATTCAGCAGGCCCGCAAGATGCAGGAGCAGCTCATTGCGGCGCAGCAGAAGGTCGCCGAGACCGAGGTCTCCGCGAGTGCCGGCGGCGGTGCGGTCAAGGTGACCGCCAAGGGCGACATGCGCCTCACCTCCCTCGCCATCGACCCCGAGGTCCTCGATCCCGAGGACGTGGAGATGCTGCAGGACATGATCATGGCGGCTGTCAACGACGCGCTCGAGTCCGCCGAGCAGGCCGCCAGCCAGCAGATGAGCTCCATCACCGGCGGCCTCAACATTCCGGGCCTCTTCTAGGCGCCGTTTGCGCATGGATTCTGCCATCAACGACGGCCGGGCGCTCCAGCGCCTCCTCGACGAGCTCGGGAGGCTGCCGGGGATTGGCCCCAAGTCCGCGCAGCGCATCGCGTACTACCTGCTCGAGGCGGACGTCGAGCAGGCGCGCAGGCTCGCCGAGGCGATTCTCGAGGTCAAGCAGCAGGTGCACTTCTGTCCCGTGTGCTTTAGCTACGCAACGCGGGACACCTGCGACGTCTGCGCGGACTCCTCTCGAGACCGCGCCACGATCTGCGTGGTCTCCGAGCCGCGCGACGTGACCGCCATCGAGCGTACCGGAAGCTACCACGGCCTCTATCACGTCCTGGGGGGCGTTATCAGCCCAATGGACAAGATCGGGCCCGATCAGCTTCACGTCCGCGAGCTCCTGGCACGTCTCGCAGACGGCGAGGTGGGCGAGGTTATTCTCGCCACCAACCCAGACGTTGAGGGAGAGACCACGGCCACCTATCTCGCCCGGGTGATCCTGCCGCTGGGCGTGCGCGTCTCGCGCCTGGCGAGCGGCCTTCCCGTGGGCGGAGACCTCGAGTATGCCGACGAGGTCACGCTCGGAAGGGCCATCGAGGACCGTCGGGCACTGTAGCTGCAAGAAGGGAGCTGGGCATGAGAGCCGAGAAGAACGGGCGTGCCGCGCACGCAGACAATCGGGTGGGCATCGGGCGTCGCTCCGAGGCCGAGGCCGCGACCGACGACCGCATTTCGACGATTCACGCCGGGCAGGGGGCGCGCGTGACCACGCGCAAGAACGCTGCCCAGGCGGCGAGCGGTGCGCGCAAGAATGCCGAGAAGCGCTACTTCGAGCGCCACCCCGAGGCAAAGGCGAGCGCGGGAGGTCCCGAGAGGAGCGGGAGGAACGTCGTCCTTCTCGTTGTCCTGGCGGTGCTGGCGCTGTGCCTGGTGTTCATCCTCGGCCGGTGCGTGACGGCCATCTTTGCCCCCGGCCCCGCCGAGCAGGCGATTATTGCCGAGCAGGAGGCGGCCGAGCAGCTCAACGCCGATGAGGGGCCCGTTGACGCGCCCTTCGAGCAAACGGGTGCCGACGGAACCGTCTCGTACGAGGGGTCAACGTACTCGCTCCAGATGCAGGACGACGGGCTGTGGGGCGTAGTCGAGACGGCTGCCGATGGCACCTCCTCGGTGATCTTCAAGGTCGAGGGAATCCCGGTTGCCCTGGCGCGCCGCCAGACGACGATCCTTGTTCCCGAGAACCGCAACGACGGCTGGGACGTGGTCTGCTACGTGATCGGCGGGCACTCTCCCGTGAGCTATGTGGTGGACGAGGACGGCGGCATTGCTGGCGGCTCTGGAGACATCGCTTCGGTGGAGCTCGAAGAGACCTCGCTCCGCGTTACCGATGCTGCGGGAGAAACCACCGACATCGCGCTTTCCTAGCAAATAGGGCGGCTCCAAAACTTTTTTGAGATTGGGGCTTGCCATAGGCGCGAGGGTATGTAAGAATAGCCTTCGCGCAAGGCGAACGGGGTGTTAGCTCAGCTGGTTAGAGCGCCGGCCTGTCACGTCGGAGGTCGAGGGTTCGAGTCCCTTACATCCCGCCATTGCACTGACTGAGGGACCCTTCGGGGTCCCTTTTTTCATACCCGGGCAAGGCGCGCGCGACCCTGCCGCCGACGGATGCAACGCGGCCTTCCGCGAGTGTCCTGTCTGGCGGCCCTTCTGTTTCAGCTACAGTGAAGCTGCGTATGGGAACTCTGAAACAGGAGGCAGTATGGAGACTCATGGTAAGTGGGTACGGCGCGCAGGCGGCGTTCTCATCGCCTGCTCCGTCGTGGGAGCAACGATGCTCGGAATTGCCGGGCCTGCCATCGCAACCAGCACTGATGCCGCGTCGGCACAGGTGAGGGTTGCGACGGAGGATGCTCGCACGCTGGTCAACCCTGTCGTGCAGTCCTATGAGGTCGACCCCGCCGGCGAGGCGTGGAGCTTCTCCGCGGCAACGCGCTTCATGATCGAGGCCTCGGACGCTAACGTGGTAAACGAGCGCCTGGCCGAGGTCGTCAAGCTCGTGAACGCCGAGTTTGCCGACAAGAACATCGTCTCGGCCACGCCCTTTGGCATGGTCTACGGCCTCTCCGAGGACGCCGCGGCCTCCGACGTCACGGTGGACATCGTCCCTGTGGCGGAGATCACGGACCAGTCCGAGAGCAGCGAGGCCTACAAGATCGAGATCTCCGCGGACGGCGTGCACGTGTACGCCGCGAGCGAGAACGCCGCCATGTACGCGCTTCGCACGCTCGAGTGCCTTGCCCAGACCACCGAAAACGCGCTGCCCTGCGGCACCATCGTCGACTGGCCCGACCTCGAGGAGCGTCGCCTCTTTGTTGACTGCGGCCGCAAGTACATCTCCAAGGACTGGTTCATCCGCCAGATCCACGAGATGAGCTACATGAAGCTCAACACGCTCGACATGCACTTCTCCGAGAACCTCGGCTTCCGCATCGAGTGCGACACCGACCCCGCCATCGTCTCCGACGAGTACCTCACCAAGGAGGAGGTGCTGGAGATCCTGGAGGAGGCTCGCCTCTACGGCATCAACGTCATCCCGTCCATCGACTCACCGGGCCACGTCGACCAGATCCTGCGCGCCCACCCTGAGTACGGCCAGATCGCCAACGACGGCGAGACGCACTACGCCTCCGGCCTGGACGTCACCAACGAGGAGGCCGTGGCGTACATGTACTCCATCTATAAGGAGTACATCGACCTCTTCAAGCAGGGCGGCGCCACCACGGACATCTCCATCGGCTGCGACGAGTACATGGAGTTCGATCGCGCGCCGTTCACCACCATGTACCAGTCCGTCCTCACCGACTGGGCGCACGAGAACCTCGGCCCCAACTACAACTGGACCGACACGCTGGCCACCTACATCAACAACCTCGCGAAGTACTGCCGCGAGAACGGCCTCGAGCCGCGCGTCTTCAACGACGGTCTCTACTACGGCGAGGGCAGCTCCGTCCAGCAGAAGGTGGAAATCGACCCTACGATCGGCGTTGACTTCTGGTCCCAGATGTCTTGGAACCGCAGCATCGCCAACCTTCAGGACCTGCTGAACCGCGGCATGGAGGTCATCTATAACTTCAACGCCAACTACGGCTACTTCGTCCTGCGCAACGACTCCCGCGGCGCCTCGTTCGACTACGACAACAACCTCCAGATGTGGTTCAACGACTGGACGCCCGGCACCTTCCAGGACAACCAGAACATCGGCGTGCTCGCCGACGACGACCCGCGCATCAAGGGCACCGCGATTGCCATCTGGTGCGACTACCCAGACGTCGCCACCGAGGACGAGATCACGGAGGGCATCGCGGACAGCCTGCGCGCCATGGCAACTCGCAGCTGGAACGTGGACTCCAACGAGGACATGACGCTCGACGAGTTCATGGACATGACCGAGGTCCTCGGCCACGCCGCCGCCTGGGACAAGGGCGAGAAGCTCGCCGACCCCGGTGAGATCCTGCCCGCCGAGAACGTGGGCAAGGTCACGGTCAACTACGTTGACGAGGCTGGCAACGCCGTCGCGGACAGCACGGTGAGCTACGGCGTGATCGGCGACGCCTACGAGGTTGCCGCCATCGACGTCTACGGCTATCGCCTCGTGAGCGAGGACGCCACCGCGAGCGGCACCTTTGCCAAGGAGGACGCCGAGGTCACCTTTGTCTATGAGCTCTTTACCGACAAGACCGACCTTCTCGCCGCGCTTGACGGCGCCGTTGCTGCCGAGGACGCCATCGACGAGACCTACGCCGCGTACGGCGAGGCCCTCGCGGCCGCCCAGGCGGTTGCCGATAAGGATGACGCCACGCAGCGCGAGGTCGATGACGCGCTCGCCGCGCTCGAGGACGCCCGCGCCAACGTGGTGCTTCTCGACAACCTGGCGCTCTACGCTGAGGTGACGCACCCGCTGCCCGAGACCGGCTACGTCTCTGGCTACGACGCCTACGAGCAGGCGCTCGACGCCGCGCGCGAGCTCATTGCCAACGCCGGTGCTCCCACGGCCGAGGAGCGCGCCGCTGCGCTCGCTGCCATCCGTGACGCCAAGGACGGCCTCACCAAGCAGACCTCCACGACGCCCACCGTCACAGCGACGGACGAGTGGTACACCTTTGGCGGTGGCTTCCCGTACACCAACATGCTCGACGGCAACCCCAACACCAAGTGCTGGTTCAACCAGAACCAGGAGGAGGGCAAGGAGGTCGTCTTCACCTTCCCCGAGCAGGTGATGATGAGTGCCGTGAGCATCCAGCAGCCCACTGACGTGGGCGAGGATGTCATCGATGGCGCGGACGTCCAGGTTGCCGGTGCCGACGGCGAGTGGGTCACCGTGGGCTCCATGGACTCGAGCAAGCTCGACTGGATCTTTGAGTTTGAGGAGCAGGCCGTCTCCAAGGTGCGCATCCTGCTCACCGCCGACAAGAAGAATTGGTACCAGATCAGCGAGGTCACCTTTGCTGCCTCCCCGATGGAGGAGGACACCGAGCTCGCCGACCTCATCGCCAAGGCCGAGGACCTCTCGCTTGAGGGCAAGGGCTCGGACGTGGTGAAGCAGCTCGCGTCTGCGCTGCTCGATGCGCAGGAGGCGTACGTCTCAGGTGCCACGGATACGACCTCTGTCACCGAGGCACTGAACGCCGCCATCGAGGCCGTTCAGAACTACGCGCCGCCCGTGGTCGAGAAGGCCGAGCTGCAGGCCGCCGTCGACGAGGCCAAGGGCCTTGCCGAGGGCGACTACACCGCCGAGAGCTGGGCTCCCTTCGCTGCGGCGCTCGCTGACGCCGAGGCCGTCCTCGCCGACGAGGACGCCACGCAGGACGAGGTCAACGGGGCGCTCGCCGCGCTGAAGGCGGCCCAGGGCAACCTCGTGCTCGACGAGGAGCCCACGCCCGACCCGGACCCCGACCCCGACCCCGATCCCGACCCCGATCCTGACCCGGGCGTCGACCCCGAGCCCGAGCCCGAGCCCGCCGCCGAGGCCTCCGAGATGTTCCGCCTCTACAACCGCTGGACCGGCGAGCACTTCTACACCGCCTCCGCCATGGAGCGCGACGTCCTCGTGAGGGTCGGCTGGGCCTTCGAG
>CASEVE010000061.1 GCA_949291295.1 uncultured Olsenella sp. | reverse complement strand
GGAGGCTCGCGTTCTCCGCGCGCAGGCGCTCGAGCTCGGCGCGCATGTGCTCGCCCTCGACCGCCTTCACGAGCGCGTCCCGCTCGGCGTTCAGTCGCTTCAGCCGCGCGCGGTGGGCGCGCTTGACTTCTGCGATCCTCGCGTCGAGCTCGACGACGCGCTCGTCGTCCTCGGCACGCCACGCGCCGCCGTCGGCGGCGTCCGCGGCCTCGGCGCGCGCGTCTCCGTGACCGTCGGCAGCAGCCTCCGCGTTCACGGTTGCCGCGCTCTCGCGCACGCCAGCCGCCGCGTCCGGTGACGCGGTCCACGGGCCCTCGTGCATCTCATCGCTCATCGTTCGATCACTTCCTTGAGGTCGTTTCGTTCTCGCTCACCGCCCGCCGGCGGGGCCGCGCGACGCGGCCCGGCCCCGCAGCGGGCTATCGACACGCGGGTCTCGCGACCTGCGGGGTCGTCGCTCACTCGATCAACGGCAGGCGCTCGCCGTCGACCTCGACCGTGCCGCGAAGGCGCGTCGGCCGACCGTAGGCGGCCCACTCGTCCTCGGGAATCACCTCGCGGCATACCATGGTCCCCTCGGGGCCTCCGTCGTAGATCACGTAGCCGCCCGAGTGCTCCACGGCGCCCTCGGCGTGGGCGCAGAAGGCCTCGTAGCCCGGATCGGGCGCGCCCGGGGCCTCCTCGGCCGCATCACCGCCCTCCACGGCCGCAGGCGCGGCCGAAACGGGCGTCTCAGCGGGCGCTGACGGCCCGTTCGCGTCCGGGGCCCTGTCCGAGGGCGCGGGGGCCTCGTGCGCGCCGTCAGCGCCCGCTGAGGCGTGTGCCGTGCCCTGAGCTGCGGTTTCGTCGGGCGTTATCGCGCCCTCGGGGGCGTCCGACGAGGTCGGCGCGGCACCGGGGCCCGACGGGTCATCGTCGGGGTCATCCGGGTCGTCGTCACCGTCGAATCGAACGGGGCTAACGGGCTCGTAGACGACGTCGTCGTCATCGCGGTCGCAGAACCCGGGGTCCGAGATGAACTGCTTGCGCGCGTAGACGCGCAGGTCGTCGGCGGCGGTCAGATCCGAGACGTCGTCGTTGAGCGTCGGGTAGACGTTCTTGGCGTGCACCCTGACGAGCAGGGCGTCGTCGTGGACCTTGGAGCCTACGCGGTGCAGGCGCAGGCAGACGTCGAGGTTCTTGGTGGCGTCCGGCTTGGCCGGATCTTCGTAGACGACCTCGACCGGGCAGCCCATGCGGTCCCACTCGCGCACGCCGGGGACCTCGTAGGGGAAGCCGTCGGCGTCGCGGTAGCCCCTGTCGGCGAGCTCGTCGGCCTGGCGGCAAAAGTCCTGGTAGGCCTTGAGCTCGTCGGGCGTGAGCCTGTCCAGGAGGGCCTTCTGCTCGTGAAGGAACTCGTTATGGTGCCGTGCGGCGGGGGACCAGCCGCGCTGGTTGTAGTCCTCCACGGCGCTCGCGCGGAGACAGACGCCGCGCTGGGGGCGGTCGAGCAGGCCGTCGCGCTTGCCCGGGTGGCCGACGAGCGAGTCGTAGTCGACCCATTTCACGAGGTCGTCGGGGCCGTAGGCGACCGGCTGGCCGGCCGCGTCGAACCGTGCCGGGGCGATCCACTCGGAGACGGCGGCGCGGACGCGGCGAGGCTCGTAGAAGCCGTCGGGCATGCGCTTTTTCGCGTACTGGCCGCGCCCGTCGAGGTCGACGACCCAGCCGCGCTCACGGACGTAGCGCACGAACGACTGCTTGAACTCACGGTTGAGCGAGCCGACGACCTTGCCGCCGACCTCGCGCGCGTACCAGACCTTATATGCCTCGAAGGCGGTCTGGACATAGAACGCGTCGACGCCCTGGGCGTCGAGGTTGCCGAGGTAGACGTCGAGGAACTGGCGCGCCCAGTCGATCTCGTCGGCGAGCTTGGCGTTCGACGCCCGGAGCTTCGGGTTCTTCGACTCCTTGACCGAGCGCACGCTCGGATGGCTCGCGCAGACGAGGCCGAGGAGCCAGGCCTGGAACTCGTTCTCGAAGACGAACTTCTTACCCACCTCGGGGAGGTAGAACTCGTTTTCGTAGACCGAGTGGTCGGCATCGAACACAGCCACGCGCGACTCGAAGGCCCCCGTACGGTCGTCGGTCTTGGGCATCATGTTCGACGCGCCGATGATCGGCCCGCAGAAGTCGATCTGCGTGTCGCCAACAAAGAGCTGGTGAACGCTGACGGTGTCGTGCGCGGTGATCATGTTGAAATTGACGCGGGTGGTGCTCCGGATGTTCTCGCCGATCTCGCCGGAGAGCATCGCCGCCTTGCCGTTCAAGCTGAACAGCTTGCTCCGGTCTTTGAGTTCGGACCAGGGCACCGTGGCGAGGTTGCCCGAGCCGGAGCGCTCGAGGACCTTGATGAGGGTCGACTTTGCGCCGCCTATCACGCCGATGAGGGCGACGGCCTCGCGCGAGCCCGAGTCATAGCCGTACCAGTACCCGCAGACGGTGAGCATCGCGTCCTTGACGACCTCCTCCTCGCCGGGCTTGGCGAAGGCGGCGAAGAAGTCGCGGTTGGCGTCGAACGTACGCATGACGTCGTTGTTGTCGGGCGTCTCGCGGACGAAGTTCTCGGGAAACTTGGCGTGCCCCGTGCCGTCGTCCTCGAGGTAGATCCCGACCGCGGCCCCGTTCGCCGTGAGCTCGACGGGGTCGTCGGTCACGTCGACGAACTCCTTCGTGTAGCGGTTCAGGCGCTTGGCGCCGCCGTTGGTGAGCGACCACTGGCTCGCGAGGTCGTGCTCGACGCGCGCCATAGTCATATCGTACTTGCGGTACATCTCAACGAAGCGCGTGAAGTGCGCTCTGAACTCCCTGAACGCTCTGGCGTCGCCGCCGGGCAGAAGCGCGATGAAGTCGGCGTACATGGGACCCCCGAACTCGCCCTCGCCGAGGTTGATGACGAAGTCCCCCCACGCGCCCGTCTTCGGGTCGCGCCACCTGAGGTTGCCGCCGCCGGGCTTGCGGACGTCGGCGTAGACCGACCAGACGACGCCGTGCTCGGGGCGATGATGATAGGCTATCGCGATGAGCGCCGCCTCGAAGGGGGTGAGCTCCTTCGGCGCGGGCCACCTCATGGCTTCGCGCTCGGCTTTCGAGTCGATGAACCTGACGAGCACGCTGGGGCGGCTGCTCACCCGATGTATCAGGACTTTGAGGACATGCTGCGCCAAGGCCGAGAGCGTGAGCGGAGGCTCCTCATGGGCCTCGACCATCTCCGGGTGCTGGAACTTGAGCTCTTTCCCCTCCGGGGTGAGGTCCCAAAGCGACGAGATCACGCCCGCCGCCAGCTCGTAGCAGATGTAGCCGACGTACGCCGCGCGGTACGCCGCCGGCGACAGGAAGTGCGTCTCAGTGATATGGGCGCCGTCGGCGAGCATGAAGTCGCCGCAGGCGGCCTCGAGGACCGCGTAGAACCCGGGGTCGACGCGGTCGCCTGCGGGAACGCCCGCCACGGCGTTCTCAGCGGGACTTTCTCCGGTATTCGTCTCAGTTATGGGTTGCGAGTCACCATGCTGCATGGTAATATCAGAGGTGACATCGTTGGAAGTTGTGGCCGTCCCGAGGGCGCTGGCAGGCGCGGGGGCGGCCTCTTCCATTTCGGGCGGCCTCTGCGCCGTCGAAAGCTTCTCGTCAGGCATTCGAATCACCCGCCCCCTAGTTCGAGAGCAGCTTGACCAGCTGCTCTTTCTGCTCGGGGGTGAACGCGGGCGCCACCTTCGCCAGGCGCTGTGCGACGGCGTTGTAGGCTCGGCGAGGCTGGATCACGCGGTTCTCGCGCATGCGGGCCTCGCAGTCCTCGGCGCAGACCCTGAGGCGACCTGCCACTGTGATCGAGCGGATCGAACCTTCCTGTGCCCAGCGGTGGATGGACGCGCGCGAACCGTAGCCACGCTCGCTCGCCTCGGTCGGCGAAACGTACTCGACGTCTTCGGTCGGTGTGATGGGAATGGCCATGAAAAACGCCCTCCTCGAGAATCAGGTCCGCGTGAGCGGACTCGCCAGATTCTCGAGAGGGCGGGCAGTTCGACTCGATGCGTGCGATTTCTTGGAGGCAGCACCCGCGCCCGGGTGCGCTGTGCCCGGTTAACCTAATGTCCGGGTCCACCGCAATGTGTTACGTCCGCGCGTGCGTGATTGCACGGACGCCTTGTCGCACGTCTTCATTCTAGGTCAGTTTGTGTCGGCGAACAAGCGAGTTTTCAACTTTTCGCTGCTATCGCATGTCGTCTCACTGTATCATCAATGTATCATCGTAGGGTATTTCCCTGTAAGGCCATTTTGCCTGACGCCGAGCTCCCACTTGGACACCGTCTGCCTCGAGACGCCGAGCTCGTAGCCGAGCTGCTCCTGCGAGAGCCCCTTCTTCCTCCTGAGGTCGGCGAGCCTGTCGTTGAAGTTCATGGTCGTTCCTTTCGGTCGGTCCTGCGGTCCGCACCACCCGGGTGCGAGACCATGGAACCGCGCTGCGGGCCCTGACGCCACCAACGACGGTTGGCAATCCGTCAACCAAGGGAGGCATTGGGCGAGGTTACGGCGGCTAGGGCGCGGACACAGGGCGCCCGGTCTCGATGAACGCGATCAGCTCCTCGAGGTCGTCGAAGTCGTCGTAGTCGCCCGTGATGCCCTCGCGGTGGTAGACGACCCCCGCGGCCTCGTTCCGCTCGAGGCAGTCCAGGAGGCGCCCCTCGCCGAACCTGCGCGCGAACTCGCCGAAGGCGCGCGCCTTGAGCTGGGCGCCCGCCATGGCGTCGCAGGCGCTCGGGCACTCGTAGCAGTGGACGAGCCCCAGCCCCGTCGAGCACGACCTTACCTCGCAGGTGGCGGCGTCCGGGCAGGACTCGGACTCGCAGCCGTCGCACCCGTCGTTCTCTGAGCACAGGCAGCAGGCGAGCCCGCACCGCGCGATTCCCAGCTCTCTCCTCATGAGGACCCCCTTGTTAACGAACGTATGTTCCTGTACCATGATGCTACCACAAGCGAGGACGGAGGCCACGATGGCGTACGACTTCAAGAGGGAGTTCCGCGATCTGTACCAGCCCAAGACGGCCCCGGCGCTCGTCGACGTGCCGGCGATGACCTTCGCCGCCGTCGCCGGCGCGGGGGACCCCAACGTGGAGGGGGGCGCCTACAAGCGCGCGCTCGGGCTCCTGTACGCCTTCTCCTACACGGTCAAGATGTCGAAGATGGGCGACTGGCAGCCCGAGGGCTACTTCGACTACGTGGTGCCGCCGCTCGAGGACCTGTGGTGGGGCGGAGAGGGCGCGTTCGACGGAACGGGTGTCGCTGACAAGGCGGCCCTCTCGTGGGTGTCGCTCATCCGCCAGCCCGACTTCGTGACGCCCGAGGCCCTCCCCGCGATTCGTGAGGTGGCTGCCGAGAAGAAGCCCGACCTGGCGGGCGCCCTCGAGTCGGGCGAGCTCCGCCTCGTGCGGTTCTCGGAAGGGCGCTGCGCGCAGTCCATGCACAGGGGCCCCTACGACGAGGAGGGTGCCACGATCTCGAAGCTCGCCGCCTTCGTCGGCGCGCAGGGCCTTCGCCTCGACATCGGCGAGGCGGGAGGCTCGCGCCCGAGCGACGTCCTCGGCGCGCTCGACTGCGACGGCGGCGTCCCCTCCGTCCGCCTCCACCACGAGATCTACCTGGGCGACCCCAGGCGCACGAAGCCCGAGAGCCTCAGGACCGTCATCCGGCACCCGGTCGCTTAGGGACGACCATGGACCTCTCGCGCATAGACGCCCGCCTGCTCTCGCACCCCGGCGTAACCAAGGCCCTCCACGAGAAGTGGGGCTGGATGGTGTACTGGGTGGGCGGCAGGCAGTTCGCCTGCGAGTTCGTCGCCTCTCCCGACGCCAGGCCGCCCTACGCGGGGCGGCACCTGCTGTCGCTCAAGTGCGACTCCGACCGCATCCTGGAGCTGCGCGCGGAGCATCCGGGCGCGGTTCTTCCCGGCTACTACTCCGACGGGCGCACGTGGGTCTCCGTCGACCTGGACGCCAACCTTCCCGAGGGGCTCGTGCTCGACCTCTGCGACATGAGCTACGACCTCGTCTTTGCTAGGCTGCCCAAGCGCGTGCAACGGGAGGTCGCCGGCGGGTAGCCGTGCAACGATCTGTTGCTCGACGGGCGGCCCGGCCTCCGGGACAATGGGCGAGAAGGACCCAGACGAGAGGAGCCCCCGATGATCATGCTCAAGGACGCGCTCGCCCGCCTGCGCCGCGAGCGCGGGCTCACCCAGGAGGAGCTGGCGCGTCGGCTCTACATCACGAGGCAGGCGGTGAGCCGGTGGGAATGCGGGGCGACCGAGCCCGGCATCGACATGCTCAAGCTCATCGCCCGCGAGCTGGACGTG
>CASEVE010000060.1 GCA_949291295.1 uncultured Olsenella sp. | reverse complement strand
GACCCCCGAGACCCCCGAGACCCCCGCCAACCCGCTCGTCGAGGCCCTTCTCGCCAAGCGCGCAGAGCTCCAGGCAACGATTGACGCACTTCTCGCCCAACGGGAGGAGCTCAGCGCAACGCGCGAGCAGGCCGTGCTTGCCCAAGAGACCATCCCCGAGCAGCTGAAGAGCCTCGAGGAGAGTCAGGAGGGTCTGCAGCAGATCATTTCACTGGGCACCGCAGATCCCAAGAGTGACGAGAGCGCTGCCGCCATGGCGCGCGGACGCATCCAGGCTGCAGACGGCCTCGCTCAGGCGCGCGACGGCTTAGCGCAGCTTGAGAGCGGCATCGAGCAGGCAAAGGCTACGGCGGAGGCGGAGTTTCCCAAGCAGCAGGCGCTCATCGACCAGGGCTGGCAGGACCTTCGCAACGCCTACGAGCAGCTCGTCTCCGCGCAGGAGACAATAGAGCAGAGCGAGCGTGAGCTTGCGGAAGGCTACGCGGAGCTTGAGAGTGGTCAGGCGGAGCTTGACGAGCAGCGTGCGGACGCGCTCGCGCAGCTTGCCGACGCGCAGAAACAGCTCGATGATGCCCTTGCGGAGATTGCCGAGGGTCAGGCGGAACTCGATGACGCTCGCGCCACCTTTGAGCAGGAGCGCTCCGACGCCCTTGCCGAGATTGCCGACGCGCGCGAGGAGATCGAGGACATCCCGGACGCAACCTGGTACGTGCAGGACCGCTCAAGCCTCTCGAGCTACGCGAGCGTGGACTCCGACGCCTCCTCCATCGAGGCCATCGGCACCGTGATACCCGTCGTATTCTTCGTGGTGGCCGTGCTCATCAGTCTTACAACCATGACGCGCATGGTCGAGGAGGAGCGCGGTCTCGTTGGCCTTTACAAGGCGCTCGGATACGGTCGCGCGCGCATTCTCTCCAAGTACGTGCTCTACGCGCTGGCTGCGTGCCTCTTTGGCGGCGTTGTGGGCAACGTGCTGGGCTATGTGGTGCTTCCTGCCATCATCTTCACGATCTTCTCGACCATGTACGCGCTTCCGTACTTCCTCTACGGAATCGACCCGCTGTGGGCGCTTGCGGCGTTTGCGCTCTTTGCCGCCGGCATCGTGGGTGCCACGCTCATCACCTGCTGGCGAGAAATGCGCGAGTCTCCGGCCTCGCTCATGCTGCCCAAGGCGCCCAAGGCGGGGTCCCGCATTTTCCTTGAGCACATAGGTCCCGTGTGGAGCCGACTTGGCTTCCTGAACAAAGTGACGGCGCGCAACCTCTTCCGCTACAAGCGCCGATTCTTTATGACCGTCTTTGGAATCGCGGGCTGCGTGGCCCTTCTTGTCACGGGCTTTGGCATCCGCGACACCGTCATTTCGCTCTCCCCGCGCCAGTATGGAGACGCCGGCGTGATCGCCTACGATCTTATGGCGGTGACCTCGACGGATGACCTGGACGCCGTCGTGGACGACCTTCTTGCCGATGACGAGGTGTCTGACCTCGTGCCGGTATACATCGACAGCCTGACGGTGAGCTTTGGGGAGGACAAGGAGAGCGTTCAGCTCATTGTGGTGCCCGAGGGCAGCAGCATCGAGGACTACGTCAAGCTAGAGGGCGTCTCCGGCGCGGTCTCGCTTGACAAGGCGCGGGCTGTTATCACCAAGAATGCCGAGCAGGTTATGGGGCTTTCTGTGGGCAGCGTGATCCACCTGCAGGACTCCACGCTCGCCGAGGGCGAGGTGCGCGTGGGCGCCATTGTTGACAACTACCTCGGCAATACGCTCTATATGACCGAGGCCGCCTACGAGGAGGCGTTTGATCAGGAGCTCGAACCCAACGGTGCGCTGGCGCATCTCGCGGGAGACGCTGACGAGCAGATTGCGCTCTCCGAGAGGCTCTCTGCGGACGGGCGCTATCTCTCGGTGGTCTCTACCCAGAAGCTCGTAAATGACTTCTCGAGCGCTTTTACGCTTATCAATACCGTGGTCTACGTGGTCATCATTCTTGCTGCGGCGCTTGCCTTCACGGTGGTGTTCACGCTTTCCAACACCAACATCTCCGAGCGCGAGCGGGAGCTTGCCACCATCAAGGTGCTCGGCTTCAAGCGTCCTGAGGTACACCGCTACATCAATAAGGAGACGCTCATTCTCACGGGGATTGGTGTGATGGTTGGCCTGCCCGTCGGCTACGCCCTGGCCCGCTCGCTCACGTGGATCTTGCGCATGCCGTCGCTCTACTTCGACGTTGTTGTGGACCCGCTTACGTACGTGATTTCCGCGGTGCTGGCGTTTGTGTTTACGCTGGTGGTGAACCTTATCACCAACCGTGCCCTCGACCGCATCGACATGGTGGGTGCCCTTAAGTCCGCGGAGTGACGACAGGGCCCCCGTCGGCCTTTGTCGTCAATCCCGCTGGGCGAGAAACGCTTGGGTTCGGGCCTCGCGCGGGTGGTTGATGACCTGCTCGGCAGGGCCCTCTTCTACAATCACGCCGCCGTCCATGAAGATCACGCGGTCCGCGACCTCGCGTGCGAAGCCCATCTCGTGCGTGACGATCACGAGCGTCATGTTCTCTGCCGCGAGCTGCTTGATGACGCGCAGGACCTCGGCTGTGAGCTCGGGGTCGAGGGCGCTCGTGGGCTCGTCGAAGTAGACGATGTCAGGGTGCATGGCCAGCGCCCGGGCGATGCTCGCACGCTGCTGCTGCCCGCCAGAAAGCTGGCAGGGCACCTTGTCCTCGCTGCCGGCGAGCCCCATCTTGGCCAGAAGCGCCCGGGCCTCCGCCTCGGCCTCGGCGCTGTTGCGTTTCTGCACGCACACGGGCGCGTCCATCACGTTGCGCAGCACCGAGAAGTGCGGGAACAGATTGTAGTTCTGGAACACCAGGCCAAAGCGGGCGCGCGCCGCGGCCAGGACGTTCTTGTCGCCATACGCGCCCCCGCGTGCCACCGTGACGTCCTCGTAGGAGAGGTCGCCGCCGTCCAGGCGCTCAAGCAGCGTGAGGCAGCGCAGCAGCGTTGACTTGCCGCCGCCGGACGGGCCGATGATGGCAACGACCTCGCCGGGGGCCACGGAGAGCGAGATGTCGTGCAGGACCTCCACGTCGCCAAAGCTCTTGCGCGCGTGCTCAAGGGAGACCACGGGCCGCACGTTCTTCTCGACGGTGCCTGCGCTCGTACTTGCGCTAGTCATGGTAGTAGCTCAGCTTTCTCTCGATGCGCCCGGCAATGAAGTCGATGAGCAGGTTGAAGATCCAGTAGAACGCAGCTGCGATGGCAAAGGGCAGCATGGATACCTGGCTCGCCACGAGCTGCTTTGCCACGGTGAACATCTCGATGACGCCGATGGAGAAGGCCAACGACGTGTCCTTGACCAGGGTAATGACCTCATTGGTCATGGCCGGCATGATGCGCTTGACCACCTGCGGCAGCACGATGCGCACAAACGTCTGCGTGCGCGAGTAGCCCAGGACCTCGGCGGCCTCGTGCTGGCCGCGCGGAATGGACTGGATGCCGGAGCGGTAGATCTCGGCGAAGTAGGCCGCATAGTTGATGATGAAGGCCACGATCGTGGCATACCACTTGCTGTCCGTGGTGAGACGGATGCCAAAGACGTAGTACGGCACAAAGTAGATGGCAAACATCTGCAGCATGAGCGGGGTGCCGCGCATGATGGAGATGTAAAAGCGGGCGAGAAGTGCCAGCGGCTTGAAGCGACTCATGCGCGCAAAGGCCACGAGCATGCCGAGCGGAAGCGACCCCACGAGCGTGAGCGCAAAGATCTGAAGGCTGACGAGAAACCCCTCGCCCAGCAGCGTAGTCATCGTGAGCGTGTCCACGCCTCTCCTTTCATGGAAATGAGTCAAAAGGGGAAAGTCCCCTTTTGACTCATTGGGAGGACCTGTCGGGGTGGCCTACTCCAGGCACCAGTTGTCGTAGGAGATGCCGTCCTCGGCGTACTTGTCGCAAAGCTCCTGGACAAAGCCGTCCTCGTCCATTGCGCGCAGGGTCTCGTTGACCACGTCGGCGGTGGCGTCGTCGCCCTTCTTGAAGCCGACGGCGTAGTGCTCCTCGGAGAGGAACTCATCGAGCTGCAGGAAGAGGTCGGGGCGCGCCGCGAGCTGGTAGGCGGCGATGGAGAGGTCGCAGGCGACGGCGTCCGAGGCGCCTGACTCAAGCTGAGTGAAGGCGGTGTTGTAGTCGCCGATGGTCTCGAGGTTGCCAAAGGTGACGCCAAGCTCCGCCTGGGTGGCGTCCTCGCCCTCAAACAGGTTGTAGGCCGCCGAGTCCACCTGCGTGATCACGTTCTTGCCCGCGAGGTCGTCAAAGCTCGTGATGCCGGAGTCGGCACGCACGACGATGACCTGGCCGTTGATCATGTAAGGCTCGGAGAAGGTGTAATCCTCCTCGCGACCCTCCATCGTGAAGCCGTTCCAGATGCAGTTGATGGCACCGCTGTCGAGCATGGTGTCCTTGGCGTCCCAGTTGATGGGCTCAAGCTGGACCTCCCAGTCGTTGCGGGAGGCAACCTCCTGGGCGAGCTCCAGGTCAAAGCCCGTGTACTCGCCGTCATCGCCCTGATAGCCGTAGGGCGGGTAGGAGGAGTCAAAGCCAACGATGAGCTTGCCGGTGTCCACGGCGCCGGTGCCGGCGGCGTCGGCCGCGGGCTCGGCGGAGTCGTCGGTGGCGGCGGGAGCGCCGCTGCAGCCGGCGAGAGCTGCGACGGAGAGGGCAGAGAGCGAGGAGAGGACAAACGACCTTCTGCTGAGCATGAGGGTTCCCTTCGTGGTGTCCGAGGTTCTTCTCGGTAGGTGGACTTTATCTCGCTAAAGCACGGTTGAATATACGCTTTAGCGTGATGGAGTGCAAGGAGCGGACGAGGCGGTTTTCATGCTGGAAACAGAGACGCTGTGGTATGATGCACACCCACGAGGGAGTAGTGGCACGCCGGAGATGGCGTGCGGTGCGTCAACACGCTGGCACAATCGCCTGGCGCGCCTTAATCAACGAGACTCGCGACAAGAGGAGAGGGCTCTTGTCGCGAGTCTTTTTGTTTGGGCTCGTCGGGTTATGAGGAGAGGGGCTTTCATGGGCATTGTTGAGCTGCTGCTGATTGCCGTCGGGCTTTCGATGGACGCGTTTGCGGTTTCGATCTGTCGCGGACTTGGCATGCGACGCCTCAACATGCGCACGGCAGCGGTGCTGGCGCTTTTCTTTGGTGGTTTTCAGGCGCTGATGCCGCTTATCGGCTGGGCTCTTGGTAGCCAGTTTATGTGGCTCATCGAGCCTGTTGACCACTGGGTCGCCTTTGTTCTGCTCGCCTTCATTGGGGGCAAGATGCTCTGGGAGGCGTTCCACGAGGGGGACGAGGGCTGCGACTGCGAGGACACGAGCTCGATTGACCTGCGCGAGTTCCTCGTGCTGGCCGTTGCGACCTCGATTGACGCGCTTGCGGCGGGCATTTCGTTTGCCGCGCTTGCCGTGGACATTGTGCCAACGGTGGCGCTTATCGGGGTGATTACGTTTGCCCTCTCGTTTGCCGGCGTTGCCGTAGGGCATTTCTTTGGCGCGCGCTACGAGAAGCCCGCAAGCATCGTGGGCGGCGTGGTTCTTATCCTGATTGGCCTTAAGGTGCTTCTCGAGCACCTTGGCGTTCTGTGATTTGGGGACGGGTTATTTCTCTCAGAGTTTTTGGGACAGATTTCCGACTGGGAAAACCTGTCCCAAAAACTCTGAGAGAAATAACCCGTCCCCAAATCACATAAACCCGTCCCCTTTTAGACGATGCGCGTCAGAGGCAGGCCTCGGCGATGATGCGACGAAGCTCGTCGATGCCCTGACCGGTCTCCGAGGAGGTTACGACCGCCTGGTCTTGCTCGATGCCGAGCTGACGGGCGATGGTTGATGCCTGCTGCATCTGCTTTGAGCGGCCGAGCTTGTCCGCCTTGGTGAGCGCAACAACAAACGGCAGCTCGCTCTCGCGTAGGAACCCGACCATCTCGTGGTCGAGCTTCTGGGCGTCGTGGCGAATGTCCACGAGGGCAATGACCAGGTTAAAGCTGCGCTCCTGGGCAAAGTAGCCAGAGATGAGGTTGGCCCAGCGCTGCTTCTCCTTCTGAGAGACCTTGGCAAAGCCGTAGCCCGGAAGGTCCACGAATCGAATGCCGTCCACCTCAAAGAAGTTGATGTTGGCGGTTTTTCCGGGCGTGCTCGAAACCTTAACGAGGCCCTTTCGACCAAAGAGCTTGTTGAGCAGGGATGATTTGCCAACGTTGGAGCGGCCGGCTACGGCGACCTCGGGTGTGGTGGACTCAGGAAGCTGCGCCACGGTGCCGTATGACGCTTCGAAGCGCGCGGTCTGGTAGTTGATGCCGGCCAAGGTGGTCCTTTCGATGTGTCTAAAGGGGACAACATTGTACCCGGCTTCCCAAAAGGTCTCCAAATGTGCAAAAGTGCCGCTCGTGCCACAAACGGGACTGCGGACGTTTTCCTGTACATCCTACACCGCGTAGCCGAGCAGCCTGCGGTTCTCGTCCGGCGTCCTCCAGCCCAGCGCCGCGCTCGCCCGCT
>CASEVE010000059.1 GCA_949291295.1 uncultured Olsenella sp. | reverse complement strand
CACCGTGGCCGCCGTCGTGGGTGGTACCGGTGCTTCGGGCAACCGGGTACGTTTTATTCCTCACATAGTTTTGGGGACCGGCCTGCCCCCCCAAATTTGGGCCGGCCTGCCCCAAAAACTCTGAGAGGAATAACACGTCCCCTTTTGCCCTACGCACCGGAACCACCCACGACGTCGTCAACGTTGACGGCAATGTCGTGCTTGGTGGGCACCCACTCAACCTTTTTGAAGAGCGCGGCCACCGTAATGGGGATATAGGTCATCATGAAGAGCGGGAACGTGAAGAGGTTGGTGATCACGCGCCACTTTTTCTTGGCGTGAATCTTCTTGTGCTCGGAAATCGTAGTGATAATCGCAAGGATGAAAAACACCACATACATTGACACAAACGTCATGATGAGCGACCCCACGCACATGGTGAGCTCGGCCTGCGTGGCAATAAAGCCATGAGAAAGCGACCCCACGATGAGGTACGTGGCGTTCACAAAAAACGAGAGCAGCGTCAAGATCATGCCCGGGGCAACGGTCATGAGCATGTCGTAGCTTGCAAACTGTCCCTTGGAGATGCCCTTGATAAGATCGCGGCCGTAACTAAAGAACACCTGGTAGAAGCCCTTGGTCCAACGCATGCGCTGCGTCCAGGACGCCTTGAAGGTCACGGGCTGCTCATCGAAGAACTCAGCGGGCGCGTAGCCGATCTGCACGTTGTTCGCGCAGCAGAACGTGGAAAACTGAATGTCCTCGGTCAGCGTGTGGAAGTCCCAGCCGTGCATGCCGCGCACAATCCGCTCGGAGACCATCCAGCCGGATCCGGAGATGGCGCAGCTCGTACCCATCATCATGCGGGCATTGTTGAGAAACTTTGCCTCACGCATGAACCAGAGGGCGTAGGCGGCGCTCACCCAGCTCGAGTCGAAGTTCTTGGAGTTTCGGTAGCCCGTGCACACAAGGTAGCCGGCGTCAAAAGCCTGGTTCATCACGGAGATGAAGTCCCTTGCAACGAGGTTGTCGGCATCGAGCACCACGAACGCCTCGTACTTGTCACCATACTCGTTCAAGATTCGGTCGAAGCCGTAGTCAAGAGCCCAACTCTTTCCGCGGCGGGCCAGGTCGTTTCTATCCCAAACGATGGCGCCGGCCTTCTCCGCCTCGGCGTGGGTGTTGTCCGTGCAAGCATCGCATACCACAAAGACGTCCATGAGCTCACGCGGGTAATCTTGCGCAAGGATGGAGCGCACGAGGTTGCCGATGACGACCTCCTCGTTGTGGGCTGAGATGAAGAAGGCGTATCGATGTTGCTTCTTGGCCTCGGGCAGCTTCACGGTGCCCTTGAGCATCACGCGCAGAACGTAGACGATCTGATAGAAGTACGCCAGCGTGAAGAACAGCCAGATGATCATGTTGAAGACAACGAGCGGCGTGAGTCCCAACCGGTTGATCTCAAACATGGGCATGTTCGTAACCCCTTGATGTCGAGTGCCCTACTCGCTGCAGCCGAGCTGCGGGCAGATCATCTCGCCCGCTGCGGTGCGGCCCATCGAGCTTTCCTTCAGTGATTCTAGTACATCGAGCAGGTCGCTCGGCAGGCGGTCCGCAAGCTCTACCGTCTCTCCGGTTGCGGGGTGGTCAAACCTAATGTGCCACGAGTGCAAAAACTGGCGAGAAAGACCTCGATTCACCCGCTCATCCCCGCGACCATAGAGTTGGTCGCCCACGAGTGGGTGGCCAATGTGGCGCATGTGGACGCGAATCTGGTGCGTGCGACCGGTGTAGAGGTGGCACTCCATGAGCGTATAACCCTCGTCGCGCCGCCCCGCCTCAAATCGCTCGAGAACGCGGAAGGTCGTGATGGCCTCACGGGCACCAGGGGCATCGGAGACGGCCATCCGGATGCGGTCGCGCGTGGAGCGGGCGATCCCCGTCTCGATGGTGCCCTCGTCGTGGGCAACGTAGCCGTGCACGAGCGTAACGTAGCGGCGGTCGAGCACGCGCAGGCGGATGAGGTCCTGGAGCGCCTTCTGCGTGACGTCGTCCTTTGCGGCAACCATGAGCCCCGTCGTGTCCATGTCAAGGCGATGAACGATGCCCGGGCGCTCTTCTCCCTGCAACATGCCAAGATGGTCGTAGCCGCAATGGGCCACGAGCGCGTTGGCAAGCGTGTCATCCACGTGACCGGGACTCGGGTGACACACGAGGCCGAGCTGCTTTGAGAGCACGATGAGGTGCTCGTCCTCAAAGCGGATGTCAAGCGGGATCTCCGGGTTGGGACGAAGCGGCCCCGAGGCGGCCTCGGGCTCGGGGACCTCCGCACGAACACGGTCACCGAGAAGGACCTTCTCGCTCTTGCTCGTTGCGAGGGTCTCGTTAATGGTGACGGAGCCTTCTTCGACGAGACGGGCGCACACGGAGCGGCTCGGCATGCCCTCCCCCGTTGCCAGAAATGCATCGAGACGCATGCCATCGGACTCGGGTCCCACAAGAAGGTTCACGATGCGAGACGTCATGCCCGCTCCCCCGCCTCGCCGCGCTCGCGTGCGACATCCCAGCGCCACCAGAGTACAAGGGCGACAAATACACCGCAGGTCACAAAGATGTCAGCAACGTTGAAGACCGCAAAGTCAATGAACGTCGTGGCAAAGAAGTCCGTGACGGCACCCAGGGTCACGCGGTCGATGGCGTTTCCGATGCCACCCCCCGCAACGCAGGCTACAGTGAAAAGAAGCGAGAGCGGCACATCCTGGCGCCGCCACGCAACCCAAAGGCCAACGCAGCAGATAACAGCCGCGATGAGCACAAAGAAGGGGCCCGCGCCCTCCCCCAGCGAGAAGGCTGCGCCCGTGTTGTAAACGAGGCTCAGGTCCATGACGCCGGGGATAAAGGATACGGGCTCGCCGGGCGTGAGTGTCGCGCGCGCGGCAACTTTGCTCAGCTGGTCAAGGACCACGACCGCGGCCGCAACCAGCACAAAGAGCGCGGTCCGCGCCGCAGGCGAGGATGTCGCGTTTGGTTTGGGCGAGCTATGGACGGTTTTGGGTTTACAAACGTCCGAAACCAGCCCGTTATGAAGGGGCGGGTTGTGGTCGTTCTCGGCTCGAAAACCGTCCGGAACCTGCCTGGTAGCGGTTACGTTGTCCGTTTGGGGCGAGTTCCGGACGGAATCGTGACAGAAACCGTCCGGAACTCGCCCGTTTTTGTCGGCAGCTGTGGCCACCCGCTACTCCTCGAGGGCCGCCACGGCGTGCGAGCAGCGCGGGCAGAGGCCGTCCTCGCCAAGCTCGCGGAAGTTCCAGCAGCGCGGGCACTTCTCGCCGTGCGCGGGCTCCACGGAGCAGGCGAGCTCGTCGCCGGCCGCAAGCTCAACCTCGGAGCACACGAACGGCTCGGCAAGGTCGCAGCCAAGCTCGCCAGCGAGAAGGGCGTGCAGCTCCGCGGGCACCGTCAGCGAGGCGCGGGCGGCCTGCGTGGTCTTCTCGGTGAGCGTGCCGTCGGCGATGGCGGTCTCGTAGGCCTTGGTGAAGGCAGCGCGGGCCTCCACGACGGCGTCGTAGGCAGCGAGGTATGGCTCGTAGACCTCGGCGGGCCAAGGCGCCTGGTACCAGTCGAGAAGGGCGGCGAACTGCTGGCCGTCGCGCAGCGACTCCGGGAGGTAGCTCATGGCCTCGTCGGTGGTGTAGACGAGAATGGGCTGCAGGTCGTGCACCAGCATCGAGAGGATCTGCGCCCAGACGGTGAGGGCGCTCCTGCGCTCGAAGCCGTTCTTCTCGCCGCAGTAGACGCGGTCCTTGGTGGCGTTGAGGTAGCCGTTGGAGAGGTCGCCGATCACGTAGTCGTAGAGCGTGCGGTAGACCACGTTGAAGCGATAGGACTCGTAGGCGGCGCTCACCTGGTCGTGGACCTGGCAGAGGCGCGCGAGCGTGAGCTTGTCGTACGGGAGAAGCTCCTCGTAGGGCACGGCGTCGGTCGCCGGGTCAAACTGGCCCTCGATCTCTCCCAGCAGGAAGCGCAGCGTGTTGCGGAAGCGGCGGTAGGCCTCGCCCACGTGGTCGAGGATCGTGCCGTCGCAGGGGATGTCGTTGGAGGTGTCGACGGAGGTGACCCACAGGCGCAGGATGTCGGCGCCGCGGGTGTCGCACTCGGCGTTGGGGTCGATGACGTTGCCGAGCGACTTGGACATCTTGCGGCCCTGGCCGTCGAGCGTGAATCCCTGCGAGACCACGGACTTGTACGGCGCCACGCCGTAGGCGCCCACGGAGGTCATGAGCGAGCTCATGAACCAGCCGCGGTGCTGGTCGGAGCCTTCGAGGTACATGTCGGCCGGGAAGGTGAGGTTGTCGCGGTGGCGGCAGACGGCGGTGTGGGAGACGCCAGAGTCCCACCACACGTCGAGGATGTCCTTGTTGGCCTTGAGGTGGTGCCCGCCGCACTTGGGGCAGACGCAGGCGTCACCAAGGTAGCTCGCGGGATCGTCGGTGAACCAAGCGTCGGAGCCCTTGGTGCGGAAGAGCTCGACCACGGCGTCGAGCGTGTCGTCGTTCATGACGGTCTCGCCGCAGTCCTGGCAGGTGAAGGCCGGGATGGGCACGCCCCAGTTGCGCTGGCGAGAGATGCACCAGTCCGGGCGGCCCTCAACCATCGAGCCGATGCGCTTGATGGCGTGGCCGGGATAGAACTTCACGTGGGAGAGCTCCACGAGCGCCTGCTCGCGAAGGCTCTTGCCGCCGCGCAGCGGCTTGTCCATCGAGACGAACCACTGGCTCGTGGCGCGGAAGATGACAGGCTCCTTGCAGCGCCAGCAGTGCGGGTAGCTGTGGTTGATGTCCTCGTGCAGAATCAGCGTGCCGCGCTCGCGCAGCCACTCGATGATCTTGGGGTTGGCCTCATTGACCTCCATGCCGGACCACGGGCCGCCGGTGCCCATGCCGTCGCCCACGAAGAAGCGGCCATCGTCATCGACGGGCATGACCGTGGGGATGCCAAACTTCTGACCGGCGAGGTAGTCGTCCACGCCGTGGCCGGGCGCGCAGTGGACGATGCCCGTGCCGTCGTCCAAGGTGACGTAGTCGGCGTAGATGAACTCACCCGTCTCGCCCTGGTTGCCAAAGATCGGCTGCTTGTAGCGGTTGTGCGCAAGCTGTTCGCCCGTGGCGCGCCAGACCTGCCCGTCCTCACCGCGCACGAGCTCAAGCTCGCCGTAGCCAAACTTGGCGGCGCAGCGCTCGGCGAGCGCCTCGGCCACGATCTCCGCGCGACCGTCGTGCACAAGCGCCACGTAAGTGGCCTCGGGGTGGCAGATCACGGCGTCGTCGGCGGGAAGGGTCCACGGCGTGGTGGTCCAGATGTCCACGAAGAGCTTGCCAGCCCAGGCCTCAAGGCCCTCCGGCACCGTGGTCATCTCAAAGCGCACGAAGATAGCGGGGCTGACCTCGTCGCCGTACTCGATCTCAGCCTCGGCGAGGGCCGTGTGGCAGTGCGAGCACCAGTGCACGGGCTTGGAGCCCTGCGTGATGGCGCCGGCGTCGAAGATGGCCTTGAAGATCTCCACGTCCGTGGCGTCGTAGTCGTTCACGTAGGTGAGGTAGGGGTTGTCCCACTCGCCGAGGACGCCCAGGCGCTTGAAGCCCTGGCGCTGGGTGTCGACCTGCTCGACGGCCATCTTGCGGCAGAGCTCGCGGATCTTCTCGGTGGGAAGCTGGTTGAACTTCTCGGTGCCGAGCATGGTCTCGACCTTGTGCTCGATGGGCTGGCCGTGGCAGTCCCAGCCGGGGACGTAGGGCGTCTGGTAGCCGCGCATGGACCAGTAGCGGTTGATGATGTCCTTGGAGATCTTGTTCTGCGCGTGGCCGAGGTGGATGGGGCCGTTGGCGTACGGGGGGCCGTCGTGCAGGACGAACTTCTCGTGCCCTTCGTTCTTGGCGATCATCTGCTCGTAGACGTGGTTCTCCTCCCACATCGCCAGGCGCTTGGGCTCGTTTTGGGCCAGACTGGCGCGCATGGGAAAGCCCGTGCTCGGCAGGTTCGTCGTCTTCTTGTACTCGTTTTTCGCCACGCTTCCTCCTTCTGATGTGACGAAGGGACAGTCCCTTTGTCACATTTCTCTTCTGATGTGACAAAGGGACTGTCCCTTCGTCACATCGCCTCGGGCACGAAAAAACGCGCCCGTCCCTCCTGCTGGGACGAAGCGCGCACGCGACTTCGCTTGTGAACCACCCAGCGAGCGGATTTCCGCCTTACTCGGCTGGCCTGTGTCGGCGGCCACTCCGGCGACGCCTACTCGCTCGCGCTTTCGGGCCGCGGCTCAGGGGTGATCTTCGCCAGGACGCGGCCGCGGGCTCCCACCATCCCCGCTCTCTCTTGACCGCGCGACCCCGGGTACTCTCCCCTTCATCGCCTGCTGTCGCATGATAGCACGTTCGGAGCGTAAAACCCCGGCACATCGGAATTAGAACCTGTGCAGCCCCGCCCTTCACGCGAAATACTAAACGGACACCACGCGATGCAAAGACAATCACAATAGGGCCGCCGAGCGAGAAGCCCGACGGCCCCACGGCACGAGCGTGAAACCAAGAGATGCTACTTGGCGCGGACGGCGTACCAGCCGACGCCCTCGGCCTTCCAGCCGAGCCTCACGAGCGCGTCGTTCTCGGCCCTGCTGGTGGTGTAGTTGTGGGTGCCGGTGGTGGCGTACTTGTTGTACTGGCGGTAGACCCTCACGGAGCCGCCCGAGTACCAGCCGACGCCCTCCTTGCGCCAGCCGAGGCGCCCGAGCGCGTCGTACTCGCTGACGCTCGTCGTGTAGTGGTGGTCGCCGCCGTCGACCCACGGGTTGTAGAGGCGGTAGACCGGCGTGCCCGAGGTCGGCGCGATCCAGCCGGTGCCCTCGTAGGTCCAGCCGCTCCTGCGCAGGCTGTCGCGCTCGGTGGCGGAGGCGGTGTAGAAGTGCTCGCCCGTGTACCTGTTG
>CASEVE010000058.1 GCA_949291295.1 uncultured Olsenella sp. | reverse complement strand
CGGCTCTACATCACGAGGCAGGCGGTGAGCCGGTGGGAATGCGGGGCGACCGAGCCCGGCATCGACATGCTCAAGCTCATCGCCCGCGAGCTGGACGTGCCCGTGACCGCCCTCCTCGACATGCCCGAGCACTACTGCCAGAGCTGCGGCATGATGTTCACCGGCCCCGGCCAGCACGGACACGAGGCCGACGGCTCCGAGGCCGAGGACCTCTGCCGATGGTGCTACGACGAGGGCGCCTACACCTACGAGACCACGATGGATGAGATTATCGAGGACTGCGCGCCGCGCATGGCCGAGGCGATGGGCTGGACCGTCGACGAGGCGGCGTCGCTTTTGGGCGCGGTACTGCCGACGCTTCGCCGCTGGCGCGATGTCTCCGAGAACGAGAAGGCCTACGGCGAGGAGATTCGCGCGGCGTACGGCGACGAAGTGGTAGATGCCGTCAACGAGAAGTACCTGGCGATGGGCGAGGCGGCGCACCTGCAGGCAGAAGAGCTGGCGGTCGCCATCAACGAGCAGCTGCGCCGTGCGATGGAGGCGGGCGACCCGGCGGGCTCCGAGGCACGCAAGCTCGTGGCGATGCACGCCCGCTGGCTGCGCATGTACTGGCCGGAGGGTACCTACACACCCGAGGCGCACAAGGGTCTGGCGGAGGGCTACATTTCAGACGAGCGATTCCGCGCCTACTACGAGCAGGTGGCGCCCGGTGCCACGCAGTTCCTGCGCGACGCGATCCGCGCGTGCGCGTGATCGTCTTGCGTGGCTGTCTTTAGGGTTGCCTGCATCAGTACATGTGGGAAACGGGTAGTATCGGATCAGACTTTGAGCGATCGCCGCAGATGAGCTCGTCGCGGACCTTGCCACGATGGCGGTGCGCTTCCCGCTGCGCGGGTTGAAGCAACAGGATTGGCTGGTAAACGTTCCGCTCTACGTTGTCAACGCCTTTCCGGGCATTCTCGAGTGTGAATGCTCCACCTATCGGGTATAGGCGGGACATGGCGTGTGTTCAGGGTCGTCAAAAAGGGGGCCGTAACAGGACGAAGACCATCTGCGATGCGCTGTCCGGCCCGGCCCGCTATGATGGCGGAAAGGTTTTGGTAATCGCGCGCGGCGCGGAGAGGGGATGCGATGAGGCAGTGCATGGATGCGGCGAACCTTCACAGGCGTCTGCACAAGATTATCGGCCAGGTGCAGGCCATCGATCGCATGGTAGACGAGGACGTGCCGTGCGAGGACATCCTCTCGCAGATCAACGCTGCGAAAAGCGCCCTGCATCGGTGCGGTCAGGTTGTGCTCGAGGGGCACATCAAACACTGCGTGCGCGACGGCATCGAGCACGGGGACGCTGACAAGACCGTCGCCGACTTCACCAAGGCCGTCGAGCGCTTCGCCAACATGATCTAGTGCCCCAGCTGAAAAAAGAACTTCGGCTTGACCCCTCTTCCTCAAAGCGTTATACCCATAGGGGTATAGGTATCAAAACGCGCCGGCGAGAAGGACGGGGGAGTCCATGATCGAAGGTCTCGAGAAGCTGCTGGAGTGGGGCGGCACTAAGCGCAACATCGCGTTTCTCGCCGTCTCGGGCGTGGCACTCGTGCTCTCGCTCGCGGGCGTCGAGCCGTTCCCGTTTTCGATCGCGTGGATGGCCATCATCCTGTGCGGCGTGCCCATCATCCTAGAGGCCGTCATCGGCCTTGTGACCGAGTTCGACGTCACGGCCGACGTGCTCGTCTCGCTCGCCCTCATCGCGAGCGTCTTCATCGGCGAGGACTTCGCTGCGGGCGAGGTCGCCTTCATCATGCAGCTCGGCGGGCTGCTCGAGGAGCTCACCGTGGCGCGCGCCCGCGCCGGCATCGAACGGCTCGTCCATCTGACGCCGCGCACGGCACGGCGCATCGCCCGCGCGTCCGCCGAGGGGGCCGAGCCGCGCCCCGTGGCGGAGGAGACCATCGCTGCGGAAGCCGTTCAGGTGGGCGACATCCTGCGCGTGCTGCCCGGGGAGGCCGTGCCCGTAGACGGCGTCATCGTCTCCGGTCAGACCTCGGTCAACCAGGCGGTCATGACCGGCGAGAGCCTGCCGGTGGACAAGGGCCCGGGGGATGAGGTGTCGTCCGGCACGGTCAACCAGTTCGGCTCGTTCGACATGGTCGCGACGCGCGTGGGCGAGGACTCGTCCATCCAGCGGATGATTCGCCTCGTGCAGTCGGCCGACGCCGGCAAGGCCAAGATCGTGAACCTCGCCGACCGCTGGGCGGTGTGGATTGTCGTCATCGCCCTTGTGGCAGCAGTTCTCACCTATCTCGTGACGGGCGAGATAATTCGCTCGGTCACCATCCTCGTCGTCTTCTGCCCGTGCGCGCTCGTGCTCGCCACGCCCACAGCCATCATGGCGGCGATCGGCAACGCCACCAGGCACGGCTTTCTGGTGCGCGAGGGGGACGCGCTCGAGCGCTTGGCGCAGGTCAGGCGCGTGTGCTTTGACAAGACGGGCACGCTCACCACGGGGGAGCCGCAGGTGGTTGCCGTGTGCGCGGGCGAGAAGGACGTGAGCGAGGACGCGTTGCTCGCAGTTGCCGGCGCGGCCGAGAAGCGATCCGAGCACCCCCTCGGGCGCGCCATCGTGGCCGCGGCCACGGAGCGCGCCGGAGCGGCGCCGAAGGACCCGACGTCCTTTGCCATGGTGCCCGGTCGCGGCGTGGTGGCAGAGGTGGGCGGGCGCACGGTGTACGCCGGCAGCGCCGCGCTGGTGGCGGAGCACGGTCTGGCTATACCGGACGCACTGGGGAGGCGCGCGGACGCTGCGCGCGCCGAGGGGGCAACGATCACCTATCTCGGCTGGGGCGACGCGGCAGCGGGGTTCATCGCGCTCGCCGACCGCGTGCGCGAGAACGCCACCGCTACGCTTTCGGCAGTGCGGGAGACGGGCGTGGAGCCGGTGCTCCTCACGGGGGACCATGAGGCGGCGGCCGCCCACGTGGCTGCCGAACTCGGCATCACCACCTACAAGGCCGCATGCCTGCCCGAGGACAAGCTCTCCTTCATCGATGACTCGGAGCGCGCGGGCAAGGGCGTTTGTATGGTCGGCGACGGCGTCAACGACGCGCCTGCGCTCAAGCGCGCGCTTGTGGGCATCGCCATGGGAGGCGTCGGCAGCGATATCGCCGTCGACGCGGCGGACATCGCGCTCGTGAACGATGACATCGCCGAGCTACCGCACCTCCTGCGCCTCGCGCGCCGCATGATGACGACCATCAGGATCAACCTGACGTTCTCGATGACCCTCAACTTCATCGCGATCGCACTTGCCATCTCGGGCGTCCTGAACCCCGTGGTGGGGGCGCTCGTGCACAATGCGGGGTCGGTGCTCGTCATCGTCAACTCCGCGCTCCTTCTGGGGTGGAGGGCGCGTGCCCGATGAGGTTCCGTGGGGGCATTCGACCTACCGGCGAGCATGACGATTAATGCTCCCGAGTCGGCTCCGCACGCGCGTTCGCTACCACCGGGCGAGAAACGCGAGCGTCTGCGCGAAGGCTTCCTCGCTGCCGCCGAGCACGATGAGCGCCTTGCCGGAGTACGCTTCGACGTGCCGCCCCGGAAGGTGGAGGAATCCGAAGAGGCCGTCCTTCTCGACCGTGAACCGCTCCATGTCTCCACTTCCCAACGACAGGCCCCACAGCGAACTGGTTGATGCCTCCTAGAGACGTCGGGCGCTTTCTGCTGCCAGCGCGATGGTGGTGCCGTTGTGCAGGAGCGCCGAGACCTGGGGCTGGATGATGCCGGCGATTCCCGCGGCGAGAAGCGCCGAGTTGATGCCCATGACCGCGACGAACGAGCGGTCTAGCCGCCCCATGAGAGAACGGCTGAGCGCGTGCAGGCGCACGATGGCGTCGAGCCCGCCCGCGGCAAGCGTGACGTCGGCGACCTCCTGCGCGATGGCGGTACCTGTGCCCATGGCAATGCCCACGTCGGCAGCGGAGAGCGCCGGCGCGTCGTTGACGCCGTCGCCCACCATGACGACGCGTTGTCCGCGGGCCACGAGCGCCTCCACGTAGGCATGCTTGTCCTCGGGGAGCATGTCAGCGCGGTACTCGGTGATGCCCGCCTCGGCGGCGATGCGTGCGGCGGTGCGCTCGTTATCGCCGGTGAGCATGATGATGTGGTCGATGCCCTGCGAGCGAAGCGCCGCAATTGCCTCGGGCACTCCTGCCTTTAAGGGATCCTCGATGCCGAGCGCGCCCACCAGCTTTCCGTCTTGGGCGAGGTAGAGCGGCGAGAGGCCTTCGAGCTCGCCGTCGATGAGCGCCTCTGCCTCGGGGGTGACCTCGACGTGCTCGTCCTCCATCACGAAGTGGCGGCTTCCGATGACGATTCTCTTGCCATCGAGCGCCGACGCGATGCCGTGCGCCACGATATAGGCGACCTCGGCGTGGCGCTCGCGATGCTCGAGACCGCGTGCGGCGGCCGCCGCCACCACGGCGCGTGCCACGGGGTGGGGGAAGTGCTCCTCCAGACAGGCCGAGGTGCGCAGGACCTCGTCCTCGGTCCAATCGGGCGCGAGGGCGAGTACGCGCGCGACCCGGGGCGTCGCCTCGGTGAGCGTTCCCGTCTTGTCGAACACGATGGTGTCGGCGGCGGCGATGGCTTCGAAATGCTTGGCACCCTTGACGGTCATGCCCTCGTGAGCGCTCTGACTCATGGCGGCGAGCACGCTGATGGACGACGTGAGCCTGAGGGCGCAGGAGTAGTCGACCATGAGGGCGGCCGACGTCTTTGCGAGGCTTTTCGTGGTCGCCGCCACAAGCCCCGCAAGCAGGAAGTTCCACGGAACGAAGCGGTCCGCGAGGTGCTCGCGGCGCGTCTGGACCTCGCTCTTGAGCTGCTCTGTTGCCTCGACGAGGCTCACGATGGAGCGGAGCTTGGTCGAGGCGGGCTCGGCGCCCACGCGGATGACGATCTCGCCCTCTTCTACCGCGGTGCCGGCAAAGACGTCGTCGCCGGCCATGCGCTCCACGGCGAGCGGCTCGCCGGTGAGCGCCGCCTGATTGACCATGGCCTCCCCGCGCACCACCACGCCGTCGACGCACACGGGCATACCGGTGCGCGCCACGACGAGGTCGCCCGTGCAGAGGCTCTGGGCGGGCACGGTGACCTCCTCGCCGTTCTCGAGGCGACGCGCGCTTTGGGGGATGGCCATGAGGGAGCGAATGAGTTCGTGCTCTGAGCGTTCACGGGTGGCGTCCTCGAGGACCTCTCCCAGGTCGAGGAGGAACATGGTGCTCGCCGCGGTTTTGGGGTCGCGCTTGACAAACGACAGGCCGATGGCCGTGGCGTCGAGTACCGGCACATCGAGGCGGCGCCGCATGAGCGAGGTGAGGCCGGCGCGCAGAAACCCGAGGTAGTGAAGGCCGGCCCATACCGCCCTCAGTGCGGGCGGGAGGAGCCAGCGGCGGATGAGATGGTTGCCCACTAGGCGGATGATGCTGCGCGCGGCGGACGGGACCGCGGGCGCGAGCGCCGTGGGCGCCTGGGCGCGCGCCGCATCGAGCTGGACGCGGCTGAGCTCGTTCAGCCGATCGAGCAGGGCGGTTCTTGCAAGGGCGTCGCGGTACCAGATGGCGACCGAGCGAATGCGCGGGTAGGAGCGCACGCGCTCGACGCCTGTCCACGAAGAGAGCGAGGCCTCGAGGGCGAGGGCGTCGGACGCGTCAAGGTGATCGGCAAACGTAAGGCGCAGCCGCCCCGGCACCTCGTGTTCGATGACGTATCGCACGGGCGCGCCTACGCCTTAGCGGGGACGGTCTCTGCGGCGGTATCCGACGCGCTGTCTTCTTCGTCCTCGACGCCGTAGACGGTTTCATTGAGATACGCGGCTTCGGCGACGATGTCGTCCATCTCGGCGCGTGCGCGTTCGACGGTGTCTTCACAGGCCTGCTTCGCGCGCAGCCCAGCCGCGACGGCTTCGACGTAGACGCGTTTCGCCCCGTCGCTCGTAAGCACCTTGGCGCCAACAGACCCGATCAGTACGCCCGCGCCCAAAAGCAGGCCGTGCGTCCCCTTGAGAAAGCCCAGGGTACTCATGCAAAACTCCTCTCTGCGCACAACAGTACGCCTTGGTAAACAATTTCAAGTTAACTGTAGTTCACTTTGAGGAGAGGAGTGGTGTGATTTGTGAATTGGGAAGAACTTGCCGCCAAGAATTCGAAAGAATGCGGCGGCTGGTCGCATCCATGGCGGAGCGCTTTCCCGGCGGGCGGCTAGCGTTCGATGTGGCGAGGGAGAACCGCCGTCAAGCTGATGCTCAAGACCTGGGTGAAGCAGACGGGCATCGCAGACATCGGCGCGTACTTCTCCGTGAGGGATGCGCAAGCGTAGTTGGAGCCCTGGTTGCCGCTGCTCTCCGTTTCCAGTTGCGGGTACATGCAGGGCTACCAGAAGCTCAAGGTGCCGGGCGTGCCGCCCGTCCACCGCCTTCTTGCCCGGTTCGTCGACTGCCGCTGCATTTGCAGGTCGTTCGCGTGGATTTCAAAGAGACTCCCCGATAAGCGCTCCACAGACGATCGTGACGGTCTACATATAGTATAGGTCCGGTGGTGATTAGGCGAGCAGGCAGATGAGCATCGCAGTGAACATGATCGTGAACACGAGGTTGCTCCACCCGCCGAAGAGAATGCACCGCGCTGGCTGCGGCACGCGCATCCACACGAGACCTAAAAAGGTCGTGAGGTCGTGGTCGCGCTTGATCCTCTCCGCCCAGTGCGAGCAGAACATGAGGCACGCCCAGAGCACGAGCGTGAGCGGGAGGGTGGGCACCACCTGGACGCCCTTCCACCCCCAGATCTCGACCTGCGTCACCGCCCATAGTGCGGCGGCGACCGTGCATGCCGCGAGGGCGATCATCGCCGCGCCCAGCCTCCTGATGATGACGACGCTCCTCTCGATGGTCTCGTTCATGGCCTCCACGTCTCCTTTTATGAGAGAGTCCACGGACGCGCCGAAGATCTCGGAGAGCAGGAGCAGGCTCTGGACGTCGGGGTAGGTCTTGCCGTTCTCCCACGAGCTGATCGTCTGGCGGCTC
>CASEVE010000057.1 GCA_949291295.1 uncultured Olsenella sp. | reverse complement strand
GCCCCGGCGAGGCCTCGAGCTCCGCGCGAGTGGCGGCGACGGCGCGAGCGAGCGCCTGCTCGGGAGGCGCGCCGCCCTCGAGCGCCCCGCACAGTGCCGCTCCCACCGTATGCGAGAACCACTGCGCGTTCGTCGAGAAGCCCGGCGAGACGAGCGGCATCTCCACGAGGCCCGTCGCCCCGTCGATCACGGCCCCATACGCCCCGCCGCCCGGCAGCGTGCCCGCGTACGCAAAGTCCTCGTTGACGGCGTTGCCGCGGTCTGTGAGAGAAAAATGTTGCATGGTGCGACGACACCTTAGTCGGCACTTGGTATAGCGTCGAGAACAAGACCATCTGACACCGAGGGGAACTGGGCCTTTTTTCCGTCAGCGCGCTTCATAAACACAGCCCGGGGAACGCCTGGCTCGTAATACCCCTCCTTGACGCATACGATATCATAGCCCCCGAGGAGAAAGTTTCTGACGCTTGGGGTGTTTCTCGGGTCGGCTGTTGCCATATAGATTGTGTAGCCTCGACGCAACCCTTCGGCCTCCCCCAGTTTCGCCATGCGTCGTTGCAACCCATGTCCACGATATGCCGGAGAGACCGCCACGGACCCCATGCACAAAACCTGCCCAAGTTCAGACTTGTCGAGGTTGATGTCATACCCGAGGTTTTCCTTGGGGTCGAAACCAGGCATCTCAAACAGGTAGAATCCCGCCAAAACGTCTCTGTCATAGGCGAGAAGCGCGAACGAGTTGTTTTCGAGCTTCCAACGAATCCTGGCTCGGCTACTTCTTACGAAGAAGTCTGTGCAAGGTAGCAGGGTCTGGACCTGTTTGGACAAGTCCGCAATCGCATCGGCATCTTCAGGTGTGGCAAATTTGAAGACAAACTCTTCCGAAGTGGCGCCCATGTCTCTCCTGTGTTGCTCTTTATACTGGCGGTCTAGTCGCTCAACGAGTCCCGAGAGGTACTTGAGCAAATCTTCGCCGTGCCTGTAGCTATGCCCAATCTTGGTCATGTCTATACCTGGATGGCGAGCTATCGCATGGCCCCCTGAGACCGGAACGACCTTCCATATGTTCCGGTAGAAGAAACGATAGCGTTCGTCCTCCCTCCAAGGAAGCCCTACGACACGCGCATGCGTCAATTCCGCGTCCTCGGCGGGAACCTCCGCCGGCATGAATTCATAGTCGTAGAGTAAGTCATCAATCGAGTACTTCATCTCCGCGGAAACCTCATGACCATCATCTGTAGTGCCCGCAATTCGAAAGTTAATCTGATAGTCCTCGTAGCCATCGAGCAGCTCCGGCGTCCTCTTCACCATCCGATGCTCTCCTGAGCTCCAAACGGGATAGGACTTACCAGAAATCCCATAACTCGCAACGGCGATTTTTCCAAGAACGTCCAGCAGCAGCTCCCCCCTCTCAGTAATCGCCCCCTCCCTGAAAGGAATCTGGTACTCACACATACCACGACGAATAATGCGCTCGAATTTCTCTTCAAACTCCGTCTCGTTCTTATCCTCAATGGAGCGATCAGCCTTGTCCGAAAGGATACGAACGGTAAGAACAAACCTGTGAAGCCACTTGTCCTCTGGATACCTAATCCAATACTTGAACGCCAGGCATCCACCGCCAGCTCTCTGAGCATTAAGGATGAAGCGAGGTGCGATCCACAGCGGATTAATCGGCCGCATGGCGATGGAGGTAACAGTTGCTATCAATATCGCGTTGACAAGAACCCCAAGCACTCTCTCGGCGAGCATAAGTCCGGAAAGTATTTCGAGAGCACGTGACTCTCCAAGGACGGCGGCAACCACAGCTACGATTTCTGGGCGACCGTCCTCCGTGAAGATGGGGAGGTTTTCGAACACCAGGAAGCTGTCACGGAAGGTTACACCGATTCCAGGAAGCTCAGCGGAAGCAACTGCGGGAACACCCAGCGCAACTGCAACGTATGCCACGGAGAAGATGGCGGAAACTGTCGAGGAAATCGTAAGGTAGATGATTACCCATTTTAGAAAGGGCAGTGAGCGAGAGGTGATGAAGTCGCCAAGGTTATACGAGGCGATGCGCCAGGAGGGCTGCTCCTTCTCGACGCCCCTTAGCCTGGCTAGAGCCATGCGGAAGACCGAGCGCATCCCCTACCTCCGACTCATATCCTCGTCATCCTTGGAAACACCAACGCGTCCAGTCGCCCTATCCCGCTCCCATTCGTACGTTCTCCGCTGGTTGCGCTCGATAATGCGAAAAATATTAAATAGAATAGAATACAGAATGAATACGCCAGAGAGCATTAGCAAAACGCACAGGACGGCCTGTGCAAATGAAGGCGCACGCTCGGGCGGCGCAAACGTAGGTAGCGAGCCAATAACGATCATCATCACCGAGATGATAGAGATGGCAACAATCGAGAGACATTGCCAGCCCCTAAGCCTATTGGCATCATCTGGAGAGAAGCCATTGCTCATATTAGTCATCACAACACCCCTTCAAGCCGACATCCGTTTTGGAAAATATACCGCTCTCTCGGAAGGCCTTCGGTGAAATCGCAAGCGAGCAGGTTAAACGGCAAAAGTTATTTCCGGGAGACCGCTCGGAGACCTCGTCGTCTGATTTAGGGCTTGCAAACCAACATGCCCTCTCTCTTGCTTGCTTACAATTTCATTCGCACTTTGACAACTGAATAGCATCCGGATAAGAAGAAGGACAGGCGGAGCAAAGACAGACGCTGACAAGACCATCAGAAGCACGTCCGGCACTCAAAGGCTAGCGCGGCACCCTTGTCTGAGTATTTGCTCTTGTCGGTACCGGACATTATTGCAAGCAAATACCGGCGGTAGCGCGAAGCGGTACCGCCGGTCTCGTCTGAGGATGCCGCTTCAGCCTAGATCTCCCCGTCGCCGCCGGCGCTCGGCTTCCTCCGCATGTTCGCCTCTCCCATCTCCACCCAAGCCGTCCCGTGCACGATCCGGTCCATGATCGCCTCCGCGTGGACGCCGCCGCCGAGCCTGGCGTGCCAGTCCCTCTTGCGGAACTGGGTGCAGAGGACGGTGGACCGGCTTCCGTAACGGGCTTCCGCCAGCTCGAGCAGGGACCCGCGGAAGAGCTCGCCGGGCCGGTCGAGCAGCCATTCGTCGAGCACGAGGACCTGGTAGGCGGCGTACTTGCGCACGAGCTTCCTCTCGCCCCCGGGGCGCTCCCGGCTCTCGCGCCAGAGGTCCTCGAGGTCGGGCGCCCTCACGTAGCACGCCCGCATCCGCCGCTGGCACGCCGCCTTGGCGAGCGCGCAGGCCAGGTACGTCTTCCCGGTGCCGGCCGGTCCCAGGATCACGACGTTCTGCCCGCGCTCGGCGAACCCGCAGGTCGCCAGCTCGGTGATCAGCAGCCGGTCGAGGCCCCGCTCCTCGGAGAAGTCTATGGAGCGGACGTCGGCCTCCGGGTAGCGCAGGCCCGCGCGCTTGGTGAGGTTGCGCACCTTGGAGGTGACGAAGGCCGAGCGCGCCTCGTCGACCGCCATCTGCACCCGCTCGGCGCAGGTCATGCCCATGCACAGCGCCTCGTCCTGCGCCTCGAGGGCGTCGAGGAGGTCGGAGGCCCCCATGTCGCGGAGCTTGTCCCTGGTGTCCGCCGTGAGCTCCATCCTACATCCCCTCCCCGTAGAACTCGGCGCCGCGCACGTATCCGGCCTCGTCCTCGCCGGGCCCGCCGTCGTCGTCCCCGGCGCGCGCGTCGGCGAGCCCGTCCTGGTTGGTCTCGAGGACGGGCTCGAGGTCGCGGTAGCGCGGGGACGGCCTGCCCGAGGCGAGCGCCATCCGGCAGGCGCGCTCGAGGCGCTGCGCGGAGTACTTGTGCGAGAGCCTGAGCACCGCCAGCGCCGCGCTGCACCCCTGCTCCTCGAACTCGACCCGCTGGAAGATCCGGTCGACGACCTCCCGGCACGACGGGCCGACCCGGTCGGCTCGCCTGCGCATCCTGGTGATAAAGTCAATATAAAAATCGACGATCGCGTCACCGTTCCTTCGTCACTGGCGCGACTGCATAACCGTCATTGGCGGCACCGCACTTTCGCCGCATTCGATCACCCCTCCCTCCTCTTGTCGGCCGGCAGGTCCTTGAGCCTGTAGGACCTGCCCGTGATCTTTATCAGGGTGCAGTGGTGGCAGACCCTGTCCGCGATGGCGCCCGCGGTCACCTCGTCTCCGAACACCTTCGACCAGCCGCCTATGCCGACGTTGGTGGTTATGATGGTCGAGCGCTGCTCGTAGCGCGTCGACACCAGCTGGAACATGAGGTCGGCGCCCTGCTCGTCGATGTCGAGGTAGCCCAGCTCGTCGACCACGAGGAGCTTAGAGTGCGCGTAGTACTTCAGCCTGTTCTTGAGTATCCCGCGCGACGAGGCGTCCTTCAGGTCCTCGAACAGCCTGGCGCAGTCGGTGAAGCGCACCTCGCGGCCCGCCTTGACGGCCTCGATGCCGGTCGCCACCGCAAGGTGGGTCTTTCCCACGCCCGGGCTCCCCACCAGCAGGACGTTCTCCGCCCCGTCCATGAACCGCAGCGTCGCCAGCTCCTCGACCTTGGCTCTGGGCACGCTCGGCTGGAAGGACCAGTCGAAGTCGGCGATCGTCTTCACGTACGGGAAGCCCGACGAGCGTATGCGCTGGCGCATGATGCGCTCGCGCCTGGCGGCGACCTCCGCCTGCGTCATCTCGGCCACGGCCTGCGCGAAGTCTCGCTCGCCGTCGGCGACCATGCGCACGTAGTCGGGCATGGCTGCGCACATCCGGTCGAGCCTGAGCTCGGAGAGGTTGGCCCGCGCCCTCATGTAGGGGCTCGATTCGCTCAGCGCCCCCATGCTACTCGCCCCCCAGCCGGTCGAGGAGCTCGAGGTTCGCGCGGGCCGCCTCGCGTATGTCGGAGTCGCCGAACCAGGACTTGCCCGACAGCGCCTCGACGTAGTGCTCCTCCGCGTATACGATAGGACCGGGCGCCGCCGTGTCGTGCACGGCGACCTCCTCCCCGTCGAGCGTCACGCGCACCTGCCCGGAGGGCATCGCGACGACGTTGACCTTCTTGCCGATGCAGGAGCGGGGCACCGACCACTGCCTCCCGGCCGCGCGCACGAGCATGGTCGCGGGCACCTTCTGCACGCTGACGCTGCCGATCATGCCCTGCAGCACGCGCAGGTTCCCGATGGGGCGCAGGTGCTCCTTCTCCTTCATGAACAGCACCGCCGGCGGCAGCCCCGTCGTCTCGTTGGGCTCGGCGTTGCTTCTCGCCTCGATGCGCGCGATCGCGTCGATCAGGCCCTGCTCGCCCTCGAAGTCGTGGTCGTAGGCCAGGAGCCTGTTCACGAAGCGGTTCGGGCTCTCGTCCTTGCCCTTGGTCTGCGGGGTCGACGCCCTGCAGAGCTTCAGCTCGAAGCCGGCCTCCTTGGCGAAGCGCCACGCGCGCTCGGACCTGACGCGCCTGCCGCCCGAGAACGTGACGAGCGCGGCCATGTTGTCGGTGATGGCCTCGTCGGGCACCCCGCCGAACCGCACGAACGTGGAGAGCAGGCAGGCGAGCAGGTCGTCCTCGGTGCGGGTCCTGGAGTAGACGAAGCGGTGCGAGCGCGAGAAGCCGAGGACCGCGCTGAACACGTTGAACTCGAAGACCTCGCCGTTGGCGTCGACCATCCGCAGACCCTCCTTCCAATCGAACTGCAGCTGGCGCCCCGGCGGCGTCTCGAACCGCGGGTGGGGCTCCGGCGCGGCGGCGGGCGGGCACTCGATCCCCCGTTCCCGGCAGTACTTCGTGAAAGCCCCGTACTTGGGCAGCGCCGCGTCGGGGTGCCGATCGAGCAGGAACTCGTGTATGGCCTTCTTCGTGACCCCCGGCATCGCCGCCTTGCTCTCTATCACGTCCCTGAACTCGTCGAACGCGCTCTCCTTGTCGCGCCTGCGGTCCTCGATCTCCTCTCCCCGGCGCCAGTACTTGGCGACCGTCTGCCTGTGCAGCCCGTACTTCTTGCCGATCTGCGTGAAGTTCGGCTTGATGCCGAGCTGCCTGTACACGTTCAGCTCTCCCATAACATTCCTCTCCAACCGTGCTCCTCCCAACGGTTCCATTGTTGGGGCAAGCATATTTCCGGTAGCGCGGTTGGCGAAAGTGCGGTAGCGCCGATGTCGAGAATGCGGTAGCGCGACTGACGGGATGCGGTAGCCTAACTGTCGATTTTTATGGTAGCGGTATCACTGGGATCCCGGACGCCGAGCGCGAGGGGTTCTCCTCGCGCGCCAGGTCGCTGCTCGTATCGAAGGCGACGGTGGCATGGTTCCCCGAGACGGCGACCCCGGGCCAGCTCGCCGCGTGCTCGGGGATGCTCGCGCGCGAGCTCGAGTCCCGCGAGCGGTCGAAGCGCGCCCGGCTGCTGCGCCAGGCCCGCTTCCCCGTGCCCAAGGCCGTGGAGGGGTTCGACCGGTCCAACGTGCGCTTCCCCGAGGGCTGGGGCCGAGACGAGATGCTCTCGCTCGACTTCGTGGAGCGCGCCGAGGACCTCGTCTTCCACGGCCCGACCGGCCGCGGCAAGACGCGCGTGGCGACGGCCCTCGGCATCGAGGCGACCCGGCGCGGGGTGCCCGTGCGCTTCTTCCAGACGGCGGCGCTGGTGCTGCGGCTCGGCAAGGCGAAGCGCGAGGGGACGCCCGACAGGCTGCTGGCGGACGTCGGCAGGGCCGAGCCCGTGATCCTCGACGAGTTCGGCCACGTCCCCTTCGACGTCGACGGCGCGCGCCTGCTCTACCAGGTCATATCCGACTCTTTCGAGAGGAGGAGCATGGTGCCCGCCACGAACGTCGAGTCCGGCCGGTGGGGCACGGTCTTCGCGGACGACAGGCTCGCCGCCGCGATCGTGGACCGCGTCGTCCACCACGGCAGGCTCGTCGGGTTCGGCGGCCCAAGCCACCGTCTCGAGGGGTCGCTCATGCTGGGCAAGTCGGGAAGCTAGCGGCGCGCCCGTGACCGAACCCGAAAAAGTTGCGTGCCCAAACCCGAAAGTTTTCCGTGATCATTTCAGAAAGACGGACTTGACCAAACACATACGTCCCGTGCGCCAACATACTCTCGCTCTCGCGCGGGGGCCGCGCAGCCGAGCTCGAGGCCGCGTGCGCCCGCGTCAACGAGCTGGGCGGCGCCGCGACCCACACGCGCGTGAAGAACGCGATGGCCGCGCCGAGGGCCGAGGCGCCCGCCCCCGGCGCCGGG
>CASEVE010000056.1 GCA_949291295.1 uncultured Olsenella sp. | reverse complement strand
CTGTCACCTTTGTCATCACCTTTGTCATCACCCCCGTCGCCTCCGCCATCAGCTAGAGGACGATGGCCTCAGCCTCCTCGCAGTACTTCTTGAAGTGCTCGGTGAGGTTGCCATCGGAGATGACGTAGTCGACGTCGGCGAGGTCGCAGATCTTGAACGTGCTCTTCCTCCCAAGCTTGGAGGAGTCCATGAGCACGACGGTCTTCTCGGCGTGGGCGATGAGGGCGCGCTTGAGGGCCGCCTCGTCGTCGGAGCCACAGGCAAAGCCGCTCGAGGACTGAAATGACGTCACGCCGAGAAAAAGAAGGTCAAAGCTCAGTGACGCCACGTCCTCAAGGCTCTTTGATCCGTTGAGACTCAGGCTGTAGCGGTTGAGGCTGCCACCAATCATGATGGTGCGAGCGTTCTCAAGGCGCGCGAGCTCGGCTGCGCAGGTGAGGCTGTTCGTAAAGACAAGCGTGCGCATGTCCTCGAGCTCTCGCGCGAGCGCCGTCGTGGTGGAGCCGGAGTCGAGAAAGATCGTGGTGTCCGGCCGAACGAGCTCTCGTGCCTTACGGGCGATGCACGCCTTGGCCTCAACGTTTCTCGTGTTGCGGTTAAGCAGGAGGTCATCTGTCCCCACGACGTACTCGACGGAGCGCGCGCCACCGTGGGTCCTCACGATGCGCCGAGCCTCGTCGAGGGCCTTGAGGTCGGTGCGCAGCGTCATCTCAGAGACGTCGGGAAACGCCTTTTTGAGCTGAGTGAAGGTAATGCTTCCCTCGGAGGTCACGAGGTTCGCTATCGCGTCGCGTCGCTCGATCATGGTGCTGCTCATCTGGGCCCCTTTCCGTTGCTTACAGCATCTTAGCCAATTGGGCTCTCCTTCGTCACCATGTGGTCGACAAGAGCATCCGACCCCTCGAACCTTGAAGCCTGCCCTGGTGAAACTCTATAGGCTCCTTGGTCCTTGGGGTCGGACGCTATAGGCTCGGCCGCGACGGCCGTGGCCTAGCTAGTTCTCTGCCCAGTGCTCGAGCAGGTAGCGCTCAGCGGCGGGGCACCAGAGGCCCTTGTTCGCCTCGACGATGTCTGCGAGGCCAGCAAAGCGCTCGTCCTTCTCGGCAGCGGTTCGCAGGTCTTCGAGGGCGGTGAGCGGCATGCTCACGTGCGTGTAGATGAGCTTCTTGCCGCCCGGAATCTTGGGCAGGTTGAGCGTGGTCTCTGCGGCGGCGTCAAGGCCGCCCACGTGCGTCACCATGACGGCGGGGTCGATGCGGCCGGCCGCGGTGAGCTCAAGAGACTCGATCTCGTCGTCGGTGTTGCCGCCCGTGGTTCCCATCACGTGGTGGGAGCCGTAGTGCACCTCGTAGAAGTTCATCTCGGCCTTGAAGTTCTTGTCGGTGGGACCGGCAAAGAAGTTGAGGCATCCGTCGCGTCCGAGGATGGCGTCGGAGAGCGTCACCACAGGTGCCACGGGGGCGTAGCAGAGCACGTCGTCAAATCCGGTGCCTCCGGAGACCTCGCGCAGCGCAGCCACGGGGTCGTCGAAGTTGCCGTTGTTGATGAAGACGAGGTCGATGCCCGTCTCGGCCTTGACCTCCGCGGGCGGGAATAGCTCCTCGGCGCGGTCCAGACGGTCCTGGTTGATGTCTGCCACCATCACGAGCGAGGGGCGTCGGTCGCAGTGGAGGGCATAGGTGAGCGCGCCCAGGCCCATGGGGCCCGCACCGGCAACGATGGCGAGCTTGCCGCCCTCGCGAATGCCCATCTCGTGGGTATAGACGCCCATCTGGGTGTGATACGCCGCGTGGAACGCGCCGATCGAGCAGCTCATGGGCTCGGCAAGAGAAGCCTGGTAGTAGGCCTCGCCGGTGTACTCGAGCAGGCAGTCGCACTCCATGACCTCGGCGGGCAGGATGCAGTAGGTGGCGTCGCCGCCGCAGAACTCGTAAGAGTAGCCGGGGCTCCACATGGTGCCCTTGTAGTTGAGGGCGGGCTGGATCGTGAACTTCATGCCGGGCTTGAAGCGGTCTGCCCACTTGGCTCCCACCTCCACGATGTCGCCGGCAAACTCGTGGCCCATGATCGCGGGGTGCTCGGCCACGTCCTCGTGGACGCGCTTGTGCTCCACGCCCAGCGTGGCACACTTGTAGGTGGACATGCAGATGCTGTCGGAGACCACCTTGACTAGAACCTCGTCGTCTTTGATGGCGGGGAGCTCAAACTCGTCGATGCGGAGGTCGTTTGCCGCGTGAAGACGTACTGCTTTGGCTTTCATGATGGTTTCCTTTCTCGTTTACAGCTCTTCGAGCACTACCTTGTCCAGAAGCGAGTCAACGAGCTCGCGCTCGGCCGCCTGGGTTCCCGACTGCATGACGTTTGCCGCACCCGTTGCCATTGCGAGCCGCGCGGTCTCCTCGAGGCCCATGTCGCGCTCCGCGGCAAAGGCGAGCGCGGCGACCACCGAGTCACCCGCGCCGACCGTCGATCCAACGCGTACCTTGGGCGAGCGGGCGAGAAGGACCCTGCCTTCCTCGGCGATCACCGCGCCCGCGCCGCCCATCGAGACAACCACGCGGCTGATGCCGCTTGCCACCAGCTCCCCGGCCACCTTCGCAATCTCTGGAATCCCCTCCAGCCTCTTTCCGCAGAGCCTCGAGAGCTCGGCGTCGTTGGGCTTTGCGAGATGGGGGAGGGCCTTGAGGCCATGGGAGAGGGCGTCACCGTCGGCGTCGAGGAAGACCCGCGCGCCCGCCTCGGAGCACGCCCTCGTCCAGGCGCCGTACGTTGCAACGGGGGCGCCCTTCGGCAGGCTTCCCGAGAGCACGACAACGTCTCCCTCGGAGATGGTCTTGGTCAGGGAGCCGAGCATGGCGTCGAGCTGAGTGACCGTTGCCTCGGGACCTGGCTCGTTGATGTCCGTGTGGGTGTCCAGCTCCGGGTCCACGACCTTCAGGTTTGTTCGCGTCTCGCCGTTGGCAGGAAAGCTCCAGACGTCGATTCCCTCCTCAGCAAGGCCCTTCTCGATCTTCTCTCCCACCGAGCCGCCGAGAAGAGCGAGGGCGCGGCTCTCTCCACCGAGCTTTGCGATTACCTTGGAGACGTTGATGCCCTTTCCGCCTGGGTCCTCGCGAAGCTCGGTGATGCGGTTGACGGAGTCCAGGGCGAAGCTTGGCACCGTAGCCGTCTTGTCGAGCGCGGGGTTGAGCGTGACGGTATAGATCATTCGAAACCCCCTCCACTGTTGATTTTCCAACTAGAACTGTTGAAACAAAAGTCAAGTATCATCATAACAACAGTCAAGGGGTTGTCAATTCAAAACTCAAAAAAGAGTAGAAAGCACCGTTAATCGGTAAATATCTACCGTTTAACGGCGAAGATTCGATTTCATTCAGACTATCGAAACAAAAGTATAGAATCAGTGTCGTTGAAACAAAAGTCACGGCGAAAGCCACTCTGTTCAACGCGTCGGCCCGTGCGCGGGCCTGGAGGAAAGGAGGGGCCCATGTCAGTGCGAGACGGTCTCTCTAAGTTCGGCAAGTTTCTCAGCGGTATGGTCATGCCCAACATCGGCGCGTTTATCGCCTGGGGCTTTCTGACCGCTCTGTTCATCGATACCGGCTGGCTTCCCAACGAGGGGTTCGCCAGCATCACGGGCCCCATGCTGAGCTACCTGATCCCCGTGCTCATCGCAGCGCAGGGCGGATACCTCACGGGCGGGGACCGTGGCAGGATCGCGGGCGCCATCGCCGTCATAGGATGCATAGCCGGCGCCCCTGACACGACGATGCTCATGGGCGCCATGGCAATGGGCCCGTTTGCGGGCTGGGTCGTCAAGACCTTTGACCGCCTCATGGAGGGTCACACGCCCGCTGGCTTTGAGATGCTGATCGACAACTTCTCCGTGGGCATCCTCGGCATGCTTCTTGCCATGCTCGGCTACCTCGCCATCGGCCCGATCATGACCGCCATCCTCGCGGTGCTCATGGGCGGCGTGCAGATCCTCATGCAGTACGCCCTCATGCCTCTGCTCGCCATCTTCATCGAGCCCGCCAAGGTCCTGTTCCTCAACAATGCCATCAACCACGGCATCTTTACCCCGATCGGCATCGCTCAGGCGGAGGAGACGGGCCGCTCGATCATGTACATGCTCGAAGCCAACCCGGGCCCCGGCGTGGGCGTCCTCCTTGCGTATTGCTTCTTCTGCCGCGACAAGAAGACGCGCCAGTCTGCCCCTGGAGCCGTCATCATCCACTTCTTTGGCGGCATCCATGAGATCTACTTCCCCTACGTGCTCATGAATCCCAAGGTCATAATCGCCCCGATCGTGGGCAACATGGCTGCCATCGCGTGGTTTAGCGTCACGGGCGCGGGCCTTACCTCGGCGGCGTCGCCCGGCTCGATCATCGCCTTTCTCTCCATGTCCCCGTCAGAGTGCATCGTCACCAACCTGATCGGCGTTCTCATCGCCGCTGGCGTGTCCTTTGCCATTGCTGTTCCGCTCGTGAGGTCCATGGCTACGGCAGACATCGACCAGGCGAGCGAGCAGATGCGAGAGATGAAGGGCACCGCCGAGGCAGCCGTGATCTCCGACACCGAGGGCGGCAAGATCGTCTTTGCCTGCGACGCTGGCATGGGCTCCTCTGCGATGGGCGCCACGCGCTTCCGCAACCGCATCAAGGCAGAGCGCCCCGACCTCACCGTTGAGCACTCGAGTGTCGATACCGTGCCCTCGGACGCTAACATCGTCGTTTGCCAGCGCGTCCTTTCCGAGCGTGCGCGCAAGAGCGCGCCGGGCGCCCAGATCGTGACCATTGACAACTTCCTCGATGACCCGGCGCTCGACTCCCTCTACAAGGCCCTTACCCAGATCGGCCACGCCTCCGAGCTCATGGAGACGACGCCTGCCCCTCAGCCGGAGCCCGCCCAGGAGGATCGCCCGAGCCTCAAGATCGAGGCCGCTGACATTCAGCTTGGTCTCAAGCCGGTTGATCGCGAGCGCTGCATCAGGGACTCCGGAGCCTTTCTCGTCAGGCGCGGATGCGTGAGCGAGCCCTATGTTGACGCCATGGTTGAGCGCGACCGCCTGACGAGCGTCTATATTGGCATGGGCATCGCCATCCCGCACGGCACCAACGAGGCCAAGGAGGCCGTCGAGAAAACCGGCGTCGTTCTCCAGCAGTACCCGGAGGGCGTGGACTTTGACGGGGAGAGGGCCCAGCTCGTCTTTGGCATCGCCGGAAGGGGAGAGGAGCATCTCGAGGTTCTTGCAAACATCTGTCGTATCCTCGAGGACGAGGCGGTTCTCGAGAAGATGAAGACGACGGACGACAAGGACTGGGTGCTGCGGGTTCTCTCTGGCGCTCGCTAGTCAAATCGCCGCGCTCGCAGGCATGTATCGACCGAGCGCGGCATCATGCTATACTTCACTGGAATGGCTCGTTGCGTCACGACAGACCATCTCTATCTCGTCCTTTGTACGACCGCGGGGGCGATGCGTCGTCCGTCCGGTCCGAGAAATAGGAGGAACGCATGGCAGACAACGTTACGACCACGATCGACAGCGTCGAGGCGCTGCAAGCTCGCATCAAGGAGATGCGTGCGGCGCAGGCCGAGTTCGCGAAGTTCACCCAGGAGCAGGTGGACAAGATCTTCTATGAGGCCGCCATGGCCGCCAACAAGGCCCGTATCCCGCTGGCCAAGATGGCCGTCGAGGAGACCGGCTACGGCATCATGGAGGACAAGGTCATCAAGAACCACTACGCCTCCGAGTACATCTACAACAAGTACAAGAACATGAAGACCTGCGACGTCATCTCTGATGACCCCGCCTTTGGCTACAAGCAGGTCGCCGAGCCGCTCGGCCTGGTTGCCGCCGTCATCCCGACGACCAACCCCACTTCCACGGCCATCTTCAAGACGCTCATCTGCCTGAAGACCAGAAACGCCATCCTCATCTCCCCGCACCCCCGCGCCAAGAACTGCACGGCCGAGGCCGCTCGCATCGTGCGCGACGCCGCTGAGGCCGCGGGCTGCCCCAAGGGCATCATCGACTGGATTGACGTCCCGTCCCTCGACATGACGAGCGAGCTCATGCGCTCCGCCGACATCATCCTGGCCACCGGTGGCCCGGGCATGGTCAACGCCGCCTACTCCTCCGGCAAGCCCGCCCTCGGCGTCGGCCCCGGCAACAACCCCGCCATCATCGACGACACCGCTGACGTCGAGCTCTCCGTCAACTCCATCATCCACTCCAAGACCTTCGACAACGGCATGATCTGCGCTACCGAGCAGAACGTGATCGTTCTCGACAAGATCTACGACAAGGTCAAGGCCGAGTTCCAGAAGCGCGGCTGCTACTTCCTCCAGGGTGACGAGATTGCCAAGGTCGGCAACACCGTTATCGTCAACGGCGGCGTCAACGCCAAGATGGTCGGCCAGCCCGCACCCAAGATCGCCGAGACCGCTGGCGTCACCGTTCCCGCCAGCACCAAGGTCCTCATCGGCGAGGTCGAGTCCGTCGAGCCCTCCGAGCCCTGGGCACACGAGAAGCTTACCACCATCCTCGGCATGTATCGCGCCAGCGATTGGGAGGACGCCCTCTCCAAGGCCGAGCGCCTCATCGCCGACGGTGGCTATGGTCACACGAGCTCGCTGTTCATTGACGCGCGCGAGACCGAGAAGATGGCCGAGCACGCCAAGCGCATGAAGACCTGCCGCATCCTCATCAACACCCCGGCTGCTCAGGGCGGCATCGGTGACATCTACAACTTTAAGATGCCGCCTTCGCTCACCCTTGGCTGCGGCTCCTGGGGCGGCAACTCCGTCTCCGGCAACGTTGGTCCCCAGCACCTGCTCAACATCAAGTCCGTCGCAGAGAGGCGTGAGAACATGCTTTGGTTCCGTGTCCCCGAGAAGGTCTTCTTCAAGAAGGGCTGCATGCCCGTTGCGCTTCGCGAGCTCTCCGAGGTCTACGACAAGAAGCGCGCCTTCATCGTCACCGACTCCTTCCTCTATAAGAGCGGCTTCACCAAGAAGATCGAGGCCTCCCTTGACGAGCAGGGCATTGTCTACTCCAGCTTCTGGTCCATCTCGCCCGACCCCAAGCTTCAGGACTGCGAGCGCGGCCTCGAGCAGGTCAAGGCCTTCGAGATGGACGCCGGCAAGATCATGTGGATGATGTACGAGCACCCCGAGGCCAAGTTCGAGGACATGGCCATGGACTTCATGGACATCCGCAAGCGCGTCTACACCTTCCCCGAGATGGGTCAGAAGGCCTTCTTCGTGGCCATCCCCACCTCCTCCGGTACCGGCTCCGAGGTCACGCCCTTCTCGATCATCACCGATGCCAACACCGGCACCAAGTGGCCGATCGCTGACTACCAGCTTCTGCCCAACATGGCCATCGTTGACACCGACAACATGATGACCCAGCCCAAGGGCCTGACCGCCGCCTCCGGCGTCGACGTCCTCACGCACGCCCTCGAGGCCTACGTCTCCATCATGGCCTCCGACTACACCGACGGCATTGCCCTTCGCGCCATGAAGCTCGTCCTCAACTACCTCGAGCGCGCCTATGACGATGGCACCGACGTTGAGGCTCGCGACCACATGGCCAACGCGTCCTGCCTCGCCGGCATGGCCTTCGCCAACGCCTTCCTCGGCGTGAACCACTCCATGGCTCACAAGCTCGGCGCCTATCACCACATCGCCCACGGTATGGCCAACGCCGTCATCCTCACCCGCGTTATGCGCTACAACGCGGCTGAGCGTCCGGTCAAGATGGGCACCTTCCCGCAGTACGATCACCCCAAGACCCTCGCTCGCTACGCCGAGGCCGGCCGCTTCTGCGGCATCCAGGGCAAGGATGACCGTGAGGTCTTCGAGAACTTCATCGCTCGCATCGAGGAGCTCAAGGCTCACGTGGGCGTGCCCGAGACGATCGCCGGCTTTGGCGTCACCGAGGAGGACTTCCTCGCCACGCTCGACGAGATGTCCGAGAACGCGTTCAACGATCAGTGCACCGGTGCCAACCCGCGCTACCCGCTCGTGTCCGAGATCAAGGAGCTCTACCTCGACGCCTTCTACGGCCGCGAGCCCAGCTCCTACGAGGACTAGTCCGCACACGTTCTTCTCGTTGCCCTGAAGGAGGCAGCAATGGAACTTTCTGAGAACAAGCAGGTCATCGTCGAGCGTCACAACAAGGCCGTCTATCACGACGGGGCTCGCATCGTCAAGGTGTTCAAGTCCGAGAAGCCCGCTTCCGACATCTTCAACGAGGCGCTGAACATCGCCCGCGTCATCGAGGCCGGCGTCCGCGTGCCCAAGATCCTTGAGGTCTCACAGGTTGAGGACGGCTCCTGGGCTCTTGCCACCGAGTACGTCGAGGGCGTCACCATGCGCTCGCTCATGGATGCCGTCGAGGGCACCCCTGAGTACGACAAGCTCCTCGAGCAGTTTGTCGACTTCCAGATTGAGGTTCAGAACACCACCGCCTCTGATCTCATGAAGGATCAGAAGACCAAGATCGCCGGCATGGTTGGCAAGGCTCCCGGCCTCGACCCCTCCGTGCGCTACGACCTTCAGATGAGGGCCGACCGCATGACTCCGGGCCGCAGCATCTGCCACTGCGACTTCAACCCGTCCAACGTCATCGTTGCCGAGGACGGCACGCTCTACGCCTGCGACTGGACTCACGTCACCCGTGGTCTTCCTGAGGCCGATGCCGCGATGACCTACATCCTCTTCAAGATGTATCACCCTGGTCATGCCGAGGCGTATCTTGACGTCTTCTCCAAGAAGGCCGACATCGCCAAGCAGAAGGTGCACTACTGGGTGCCCGTCATGGCCGCCGCCGAGCTTTCTCGTGGCCGCAAGGACGCCGAGGAGTTCCTCCGCAGCCAGGTCGACGCCGCGCTCGACATCGACTAGCGCTTCTCTCGCATACGCGAATCGGACCCGTCAGCCTCACGGCTGGCGGGTCCTTTTTTGGTTGCGCGTTTATGACGCTCGCGAGGCGCGACCAAATCTGGAGCTTTGTTCTCACGGCACTGGCATTGTGTACATCGCTGACGATGTTGTGTACAAGATGAAACTCTTGATACGAATGCCATAAGCCTTCTACCTGCAGCTCTTAAAGCCGAGAAAAGCAGAAGGCGTCTTGACCGTGTACACAACGAAGAGGGGAGTGTACACAATGTCCCTCGTAGGGTGTGCAGCCGGGTATACGCCTGGTACGTTATGCGCTAGGCGAGAGGCTCGACGCGTCGGTACGTGACGAAGTCAAAGGATATGCCCTCAGGCGTGATGCCGCCGTCACGCACCTCGACAGCCTCCCAAGCGGGATTGGCGTCGAGGTTGGGAAAGTGCGTGTCGCACGGACACACACAGTGGTTGCGTGTCACGACGGCACGCTCACAGTGGGGGAGGAGCAGCTCGTAGACTTGCCCGCCGCCAATAACCCATGCCTCGCTCTCCCCGGCAACCGCAGCGATTGCCTCTTCGGCGGAGTGAACAACCTCAACTCCCTCTAGCGAGAAGGACGTGTCACGCGTGAGAACGACGTTTCGACGGTTCTTGAGGGGTCGACCCCCAGGAAAGCTCTCGAGTGTACGTCGTCCCATGATGACGGGGTGCCCGGTCGTGCAGGCAACAAAGTGCCGCATGTCCTCGCGGTTCTCGACCACCATCCCACCGTCAAGCCCAATTCCCCAGTCATCGCACACCGCCACGATCGCACTCAGCTTACAGCTCATAATTCATACCTTTCTGTGAGGGGTGGCCCGGCGCTTACCTCC
>CASEVE010000055.1 GCA_949291295.1 uncultured Olsenella sp. | reverse complement strand
AGGCGGGCGGCGGCCGCAGCCCCCGGAGACGGGCCGCCGCGACCGCCGCGCCGACGCCACGGAAAAGGGCGCCCGCCCCGGCCGTGCCGGAACGGACGCCCCGCCGACGTCCTCATGCGCTGTGTCACTCGCCGTGAGTGCTCCCACCTAGCTCGTGACGGTGCTTTGCGTTTAATCCCGGTTTATAGCCGCATTTGCGGCATCCCGAAAGGCCGTTAGTCACGTTGTGCACCACACACTCGTACTCGTTGCCGCACCTCGAGCACTTCCACCAGCGCTTCTTCCCCGACTTCGGCATGACGTCGGCGGCCGTCAGGTCGCCGTTCTTCGTGGGGTGCCACTCGCGCGCCACCTCCGGATAGAGCGTCTGCAAGTCGTTGAATCCCCGAAGCACCTTCAGGCGCCCGCAGTACGGGCATCCGTGCCCGGCGCTGCGGCTGGAAACGGCCGCCTCCCACTCATGTCCGCATGGCCCAAGCCACCAGACCTTTTTTCCCGTGTGCGCGGTCACCATGGTCGGCTTGAAATCGCCGTTCTTGGTCGGATGCCATTCAGCGGCGAGCTGCGGGTTTGCCGACGCCAGGTCATTGAATCCTGCAAGCACGACCTTTCCCGCACAAATCGGGCACCCGGACCCGCGTACTCGGGTCGAGATCACGGCCTCCCACTCATGTCCGCACTCGCCGAGCCACCAAACCTTCTTGTGCGACGTGCACGTTACATCGGTTGGTCTGAGCTCGCCGTTCCTCGTCGGGTGCCATGTCGCCGCAACGTCAGGTCTGACCGTAGCGAGATCGTTGAACCCAGCGAGCACCTGATGTCCCGAGCAGATGGGGCAGCCGATTCCGTCTTTCGTTCGGTTCGTGATGCTCATTTGGTACTCGTGCCCGAGCGGGCAGCGCCACCAGACCTTCCTGTTGGAGCCGTGCGAGACCTTCTCGGGCGTCAACATGCCGTTGCGCTCGCAGTTCCACTCGGCGGCGATTTCGGGGTAACGGCTCGCCAGGCTGCGCTCGCGCTCCTCGCCCTTGTACTGCGACATGATCGCCGGCGTGTCGGCGTCAAGGTCTACGGGACCGTGGTTCGGCGCCACGAGCGCGACGGCGGCCTCAATGGCCCGCTGCTGGTTGCGCTGCTTCATGTGCCTCACGTCGAACGTGATGCGGTCGCCGTTCACCGACCATCGCCCTGCCTCAATGACGCGTATGAGGCGGATCCCGGCTTCGCGCGCGAGGCGGTCCTTCTCATCGTCGTGTCGCTGGCGGATCGAGTGGGAGTATTCGCCATCGTACTCGTAGCCCGTGCGCATCGACGGTATCCAGACGTCGAGTTCTTTGGAGACACCGCCCATCTCCACCTGCTCGCGCGATCGCACCTCACAGCCGAGGTCGCGCCGCAGGTAGAACAGGAGCGCCTGTTCGGGAAACGACGTACCCTTCGGCGCCGCGCAGCTGGGGCACCCACGCGGGCCGGCCTGCGACGTCCGCGCGTTCAGCGAGGCCTGCCACGTGTTGCCGCACTCACGGCATCGCCACCAGACCTTTCGTTCCGACCCATACGTGAGGTCCGTCGGCTTGAGTTCGCCGTTCAAGTCGTAGGCCCACTCTTCGGCGAGCTCGGGGTGCGTGGTCGCCAAGTCGTTGTAACCGGGGAGGACCTTGGAGTTGCTGCAATACGGACACCCGTTACCCTTGCTACTTCGGATGTTGACAGTCTGCCTCCACTCGTGGCCCTGAGCGCACCGCCACCAGACGCGTTTGTTGGAGAACTCCGTCACGTCCGTCGGCTTGAGGCCTCCGTTCCTCGTCGGATGCCATTCGACGGCGAGCTCCGGCCTTACTGTCGCTAGATCGTTGAACCCGACGAGGACGCGCTTTCCCGAGCAGATCGGACAGCCGGTCATCTTGACCATGTTCGCCACAGTCGCATCCCACTCATGTCCGCACTCGCCGAGCCACCACGCCTTCTGGATCGTATGTGCCGTCACGTCAGCCGGCGTGAGACTGCCATTCCTTGTCGGGTGCCACAGCCGCGCGACCTCGGGGTAAAGGGTCGCGAGGTCGTTTTCGCCGGGAATCACCCGTTGCCCTGCGCAGTACGGACAGCCAGCCCCGTGCACGCGGCTCGCGATCGTCGCCTCCCACTCATGCCCGTGGTCGCATCGCCACCACACCTTACGATTTGAACCGGCTGTTACCTGCGTTGGTGCAAGCTCGCCGTTCCTCGTCGGGTGCCACTGCCTAGCAACATCGGGTTCAACGGTCGCGAGATCGTTGAACCCCGCCAGCACCCGGTGCCCGGAGCAGTACGGGCAACCGTTTCCGCGAGCGGTGAGCGAACCTGGAACAGCCTCCCACTCTCCGTCGCACTTGGGGCACAGCCACCAAAACTTCTTGTTCGACTGCGGTTTCACGTCAGATGGCTTAACGTCGCCGTTCCTCGTCGGGTGCCACAGCTTCGCAACCTCGGGATAAAGAGTCGCGAGGTCGTTTACCCCGGCTATCGCCATATGGCCGGAGCAATACGGGCACCCGACGCCTCTCATCACGCTCGAGGGCGCCACTTCATATTCCTGACCGCACTTCTCGCATCTGACCAGAATCTTGGTCTTGTTGTTGACGTATTGACCCAGCACGGTCAGACTCGGGCTGCCCGCTTTCGCCTTTGCTATGAACTGCTCGCTCGTCATCTTGGCAGGCATGCGGTCACCCCCGAGCCTTCCGCCTGCGCCGGCGCTCCTCGCGCTCGATCATCTTGCGCAGGAGCTCCGCCATGCGGACGTTGTCCTCGCGCGCCCAGCGGCGCAGCTTCTCCTTGTCCTCGATGCGGATCGAGGCCTGCCAGGTCGTGTAGCCCTTCTCGCCGCGCGCGCGGCCTTCGCGGTCGGCCTCGCCCTCGCTGCGGTCGCCTGCTGCGCTCCTAAGCCTCGTCAGCCCCATGCCCGGTCACCTCCCCGACGACGGCCCCGCACAGCTCCTCGACCGCCTCTGCGGCCTTCGAACGCGGCGCGAACGCCACGACGCTCTCGCCCCGCCGGCGAGCCCTCGGCACGAGCACCGACTGAGGGAGCCTGAACACGTTCCAGCCGCGCGCCGCCCAGCGCTCGACCTCGGGCTCGAACTCGCGCGTCTCGAGGAACCGCGTGCGCCCGTTCACGGCGAGGACGCCCACCACGTCGGGCGCGACCTCCTCGACGATGCCGAGCGTGCGCTCGGTCGGCCCGACGTCGTCCACGCTCGGGCGCACCGGCACGACCACGGCGTCGGCCTCGGTGAGCGCGACCCTCAGCTGGTCGGTTATCGCGCCGGGCGTGTCGACGATCGCGACCTCGGCCGCGTCGTCACCGCCCTCGTCGCTCGTGCCGTGCAGGCCGCTTCCCTGCCCGTCGAGGTCGATGAACGCGTAGGCGACGCCGTGGCGCTCGCACCAGAACGCGAGCTCGTCGGCGATGAAGGTCTTCCCGACGCCGCCCTTCTGGTTCACCACGGCGATCGTCGGCGTGTGCCCCCTGCTCATGTCGACCGTCCTCGATTGTCGTTTGTTATGGTCGATACAATTATACATCTACCTGCGTGTTTATTGTTTGTCATTGTATAATTGCTGGATAGTTTTTGGCTAGTCGGATGTCCAGCTCCTGTCGAGGTCTTGTGCAGCGCGTTCCGTCAAACGCCCCGCAAACGACCCTTCATCGTCCACCCCTCGCCAAAGCGCCGTTGGGCGTCCGTCGAAGCGCCTATCAAAGGACACGCCCCGCCCTGCGCCCCTCGCGTCCGCCCAAAGGCCCCTCGGGCGCCCGCCAAACGACCATTGAACGGCGACGCCCGCCCCGCGTCGCCGCAGCGTCCATTCAACGGCTCTCAATCGTCCCGTCAATGTCCACGAGGGCCCCGCGTGCCCGCGCGGCCACGGACGGCCCCTCGACGGCAATCGGAGAGAGGAGCCAGCCATGCTCACGTTCACCACAATCCAGATCCACGTCCCGGGCGCCCCCGCGCTCACGCCCGCGCTCGGCCGCTACGAGACGAACGGCCGTCCTGCGGTCTTGCTCTACGAGGTCGAGCCCGAGGACGAGTGCGACGACGGCCTATGGTGCGACCTCACGGTCAACCTGCCCGGGCAGGCGCTCCCCGGCGACGACTGGGCGTTCGTGCCCGCCGAAAACCTCGAGTACCTGCGCGCGCTCGAGCGCCAGGGTCTCGCCGAGATGGGCGGCGCCGCCCGCTACGGGTCGTTCGGCCAGCTCGCGGTCATGGCGCATCTCGCGCCCGTGCTCATCGCGAGGGGATGACGGGGATGCTGGTCAGCGACGTCGTCGCCGCCCTCGGGGCCCGCCGCGACCGCAGCGCCTGGGACCGTGGCGTCACCGCCTACGCCATCGACATGTTGGAAGGGCTCGAGGTCGAGGAGCTGTTCCCGAGGACCGTCGAGAAAACCCTGCTCAACGGCGCGCCCACGTGGCACGACTACTCGTGGGGCGGGTGCGCCCTCATCTACGACGCGGACATCGCCGAGCGCCTGTGCTGCCCGAGCGAGCTGCGCCGCACGAGAGGCGGCGAGCGCCGGCCGAACGCCCGCGAGGAGTGGCTGGACACGCAGGCGCGGGCCTGCTTCCAGGCGGCGCACCGCATCAAGAGAATCGTCTGCCGCAACAAGTGATGTGATACAGAAACCCCTGCCCAGCAATGCGCTGATCAGGGGTTTCTTTTTCTATCGGAGAACGTCTTGGCGACCGGCGCCGCACTTCGGACAGAATGGCCGCGCCAGAAGGTGATCCGTTCTCGGCATCCACGTGTACCCACATTTCGAGCAGCATACTTTGACGGGATCCCGGCCGCCGATGTAGCTCGTGGCGTCAACCGCGAGCGCGCCGCCGCTGCGGTCAGAGACCTTACCTGCGTACCTCTGCGCCCTCTTCGCGAGCGCCTGCTCGGGCGTCATCTTCTCACGCGGCGGCCTCGGAGTGCCTGTTGCGTGTCTTGTCCTGCGCGCGGAAACGCGGTCCGGGTGGCAAACAGGACACACGCACTTGCCAGCCTTGATGCGAGGATACGTCTCCTCCCACTCGTGACCGCATTCCTTGCAGCGTACCTTCACGGGGGACGTCGAGCTATCATAGGCAGCAACCTCTATTTCCTCGCCCTCGAGCGCTGTGGAAAGCGTTTGGACGGCCTTCTCGCGACGTTTGTCGGGTTTCTCGCCTGGGGCGACGGCAACCTCGCTGATGACAAAGTCGACCTCGCCAAATCGCCAGTCCATGGTCATGAGATACGTCTTTCGGCCTCTTGCCTCGTAAAACAGCTGCTCAGCGTACTGCTCGGGGTGCCGCGCCGACGTCTTGATCTCAAGAACCGCATCATCGGTGGAGAGGTCGCAAAGCGCCATGATGCGCATCTCTTCGTTCACCGTGAGCTCCTGGGCGACGATTTCCTTTCCGCAAAAAATGGTGCTGCGGATGAACTCGACGAGCGGCGCGATCTGCCCCCTCATTGCACCGAGCGTCGCGTTGAGTTCGCGCTCGCGCTGCTTGTCCTCGTCGCGCTTGGCGGTCACGGTTCCATCCGGGTTGAAGGTCATGAACACGGGGCGCGTGTCGTGCTTCATGCGCCCGACCGGCTTGTTCTTTCGATAGTTCTCACGCAAGAAGTCAAGGTTATCCTGCGTTTTCACGCCAAGCATGACGTCGATCAGACGCTCGACCGTCACGCCGGAAAAGTTCGTCTCGAACCGTCGAATATCGTCGCCCGAGACGTTGAGGCGATAAACCTCCTTTGGCTCGAGGCTGATGTACGGGCGCTCGTAGAGGCGTGAAAGGTTTGGAAACGTGTTGAGATAGCTGACGGGAACGATGTAGCCCGGGTCCAGCGCGCTGAACTGCCAGTTAAAGGCCCTCATAGTTGCCAACAAATAGCGGCCATCGAGCGCCTTGAACAGCTGCCACTCCAGTTTGCAGTCGTTCATGCCCGTATGCACGGATGAGACGCCCTCGATTCCGAAGGCTTCGCAGAGCCGATCCTTCGATAAGCTGCCATCAGAGAACTTCGTCGAGCAAATCATTCGCTTGAAATTGAAGAAATGCATCCGCTCATACCCTGCAAGGTTACGGCGGGCGAAATAGTCCCTGATGAAGCGCTCGTCGAGCCCTCCGTAGTGAAGAATGGTGCGGCGGTCCAGCTCGAACGCAGAAAAAAGCTCGTCTACGTCCTCCTGCACCAAATGCGTCTTCCCCTTGAGGTCGCGCTTCGTGATTCCGTTGATGTCGGTAGTGTAGACGTCGCGATTGAGATCGAGCGGAAGAAAACGATTGTACTCCCGCCCGTCATCAGGCTTGTAGATCGAGACGGAGAGAAGGTCGTCCTCCTTACTCTTGAGACCGTTCGTCTCAACGTCAAGCACGACGTAGTCGGCTGGTGAGGTGCTGATGCTCGGCAATCCCATCGCAACCACCAAAACCTAACCGTCGAGCCCGTCGAATGCGACCGGCTTGAGCTTTCCGCCTTCCGCTCGGTAGATTCCGGGAAAATCGAGCCTGCCACGCGTGCAGCACATGCCCACGACGTACGACTCGCTAACCGGGTTCTCACCAATGAACGTCATGGGAGAAGCATGCTCGAGGTTGTACACGAACGCAGCAATTTGCGGGATCTCCTCGACCGGGCAATTGATCTCAGCCGTAGTCTCGGAAAGCGTGTTGTAAATCGAGAGCGTCCAACCGTCGTGCGGGTGTTCGCTGATGAACTTGTCCAAGAGGGAGCGGCCCGCATCCGAACCGGCTAAATTGTCACCTCGCCAAATGACGCCGCCCCACTGAGTTGACTCCTCGTACGCTGCATACATAGATGGCTCCAATCCGAACAGCTTTCGCGCGGCGCGCCGGGCGCGCTCGCGTTCCATCAAGTCGTGCATCAGCGCGGCCTTCGTTACCCCGTCATCGTCTGCCCAAGCGCTGAACTCGTCGTATTCGGTTACTGTCATTGAAAGCAGCATTTTCTTCCGGGCCTGCGGCTTTGGTCCACGCCGGGTCGTTTTAATCGATTTATCTCCGAGCTCAGCCACGAATCTCCTTTCATTCTGCAATTTAGATATCTGAATTATATCCATTATTCGGTTCTTTGGCAAGTCGTGTCTTCAAAGCGAAGAAAGCCCCCGCCGCCCCTCGGACGCATCCGAGCAGGCGGCAGGCCGCTTCTCCATGTCAATCACTCCCTTGCATCCGCTTACGAGCATTTGCGCTCGTAAAACGCGTTAAACCGTCCTCACGGCCCGCTGACGGGCCGTTTTTCTTGCGCACCCTCCCGGACTACGGACCATGCCGGCAGCGCGCCGTCAGCGCCCTCGAGGCGCCCCGCGCGGCCATCAGAGACCCGGCCCGTCGTCGCGGGAGCGGCCCGCCTGCGGCGCGTCGCCGACCTCGCGGACGGCCGCGTC
>CASEVE010000054.1 GCA_949291295.1 uncultured Olsenella sp. | reverse complement strand
CCTCAAGGACGCGCTCAACGATCGGGGACTGCACGGCATGACCGTGTATGAGGTCCTCGGCTGCGGCTCTCAGCACGGCTGGACGGAGTTCTATCGGGGTCACGAGGTCATGCTCAACATGATCCCCAAGGTCAAAGTCGAGCTTGTGGTCAACAATGCCCAGGTTGACAACGTCATTGAGCTGATTTGCGAGGTGGCGCGCACCGGCGAGGTGGGCGACGGCAAGATCTTCGTCTACCCGGTCGAGGAGTGCGTTCGCATCCGGACCGGCGAGCGTGGGGTCAAGGCCGTGTGACGTTGTGTGACAATTGAATCAGGCCTAACGGCCAACTCTGACGCTTGTCATGATGGGGGACGACGATGAGGTATGCGATCGACAAGAGCGCGTATTGCGACGCCGCGACCATCGAGGAGCACCGTCTCCCGGCGCGGAGCTACTTCGCCCCGTATCCGGACCGCGCCTCGGCGAACGCCGTCACGCCCGCACGTCGACGCTACGACTCGCCGCTCGTGCGCTGCCTGAGCGGGGAGTGGGACTTCCGCTTCTATCCGCGTCCCGCGGAGCTGCCGGCTGTGCTGGACACCGATGCCGTGACCTGGGACCGCGTGGCCGTGCCCGGCTGCTGGCAGTTTCAGGGCTACGACCACCCCTTCTACGTTGACGAGCGCTATCAGTTTCCGTTTGACCCGCCGCACGTTCCCAAGGAGGCGCCGGTTGGCCCGGTCTTCTCGCTCATTGGCGAGAATGGCCAGGGTCCGCACGTGGCGCACCCCAAGGACGAGTACAACTACGTGGGCGTTTACCGCCGCCTCTTTGACCTTGACGAGCGCGAGGCCGCGGCCGGGCACATCGTCTCCTTCCTCGGCGTGGCAAGCTGCCTCGACCTCTATCTCAACGGGAAGCGCGTGGGCTACTCGGAGGGCTCGCACAATACCGCCGAGTTTGACCTCACGCCCTACCAGCGCGAGGGCAAAAACGAGCTCTTGGCGGTGGTGCGCCGCTGGTGCACGGGCTCCTACCTTGAGTGCCAGGATATGTTCCGCAACAACGGAATCTTTCGCGACGTGCTGCTGCGCGAGGTCACCCCGTGCGGCATCTGGGACGTTGATGTGCGCACGCGGCGAGAAGAGCGTGCTGGTTGCGTCCGCTATCGATTGGAGCTGGGCGTTCGGCTCGCCCGCGGTGGCGAGGTTCGCGTCGTGCTGCGCGGGCACGGGCTCGAGCGCGAGGCATCCGCGCGCTCGAAGGGCGCTTGCGCGAAGCTTACCCTTGACGACCTCGACGTTCTTGAGTGGACGGCGGAGACGCCCCGTCTCTATGACCTCTACGTTGAGACGGACACCGAGTGCGTCCTTCTCCGCACGGGCTTTCGCGAGGTGCGCGTGGACGGGCGACGCTTCCTCGTGAACGGGCGCCCGGTGAAGCTTCACGGCGTCAACCACCACGACACGAGCCCCACCGCCGGCTATACGATGACGCCCGAAGAGATCGAGCAAGACGTGCGCCTCTGCAAGGAGCACAACATCGACACCATTCGCACGTCGCACTACCCGCCCGACCCCTATCTCCTGGAGATGTGCGACGAGCTGGGCATATACGTGGTTGATGAGGCGGACCTCGAGACCCATGGCGCCCTTGTTGGAAAGGTTCCCGCGAACCACAACCGCATCACGAACAATGCCCGCTGGCAGCCGCGCTACCTTGACCGCGCCGAGCGCCACCTCGAGCGCGACAAGCTGCATCCCTGCGTGGTCATGTGGAGCCTGGGCAACGAGTCGGGCGGTGGCTGCAACGCCGATGCCATGTACGAGCTGATTCGCTCGCGCTCTGACCTGCCCGTCCACTATGAGGGCGCCATCCACTCGCTGCGGCGCGCCTATGACGTGGGAAGTGAGATGTACGCCACGGTCGAGCGCGTGCGCGACGTGGGCGAGGGCACCTCAACCACGCGGCGGCTCAACGACCGCCCCTACTTCCTCTGCGAGTACGCGCACGCCATGGGCGTGGGCCCCGGCGGCATCGAGGACTACTGGGAGCAGATCTACTCCTACGAGGCCCTCATGGGCGGCTGCGTGTGGGAGATGGTCGATCACGCGGTTCTGCACCCCAACGGCAGCTACACCTACGGCGGAGACCACGGCGAGTGGGAGCACGATGGCAACTTCTGCGTAGATGGCCTGTTCTACCCGGACCGCACGCCCTCCACGGGCGCGCGCATCGTGCGCCACTGCTACCGCCCCCTGCGCGTGCGTCACGTGGGCGGCGACTGGTTTCGCATCTTCAACGCTACCGGCTTCACCTCCGGGGAGGCGTTCTCGCTGCGCTTTGAGTGGAGCGACGGCCGCGTGGCCGAGCTCGTGCCGGACGTGGACCCGCTGAGAGCCACGACGGTCCTTGTCCAGCCGAGCGAGGCGGTGCCATCCGAGGAGAGCGATGGGCTGCAACGCAACCGAGCGCGCTGGGTGACGGTTACAACGACGCGACGCGAGACAGGCGAGGAGGTTGCCCGCGAGCAGTTCGTGCTCTCGGAGATGGAGCCTCTTCCCGAGGCCGCGCTCGCGCGGGCCTCGAGGTTTCCCGAGGGCTGCAAGATCGCAGACGACGGGCTCGTGCTTCTCGGTGCGATGGCCCCTGCGGCGACGCCGATTCTCCTTTCCCGCGCTTCCACGGACAACGATCGCCAGCTAAACGGGCGCTGCCTCATGGAGCGTTTCTATGACTGCCGGCGCGAGCTCGTCTCCGTGGTGCGTGGGGAGGGAAGCGCCGAGGTGACGGAGCGGCTCGTCTTTCCGCACTACCGTTTCCGCTGCGTGACAACGTACGAGGCGGTTAGGGCGGGCGTGCTCGTGACGTCGCGGCTTCACTGCGAGCGCGGTCGCGGCGACCTGCCCCGCTTTGGCGTGTGCTATCGGTTTGACGAGTCCTGGGACGATGTGGAGTATCTTGGCCGCAATGGTGAGTCCTATCGCGACATGTGCGCGCAGGCTCAGATCGAGCGCGTGCGCTGCCACGTTGCGGACATGACCGAGCCCAACATCCGCCCGCAGGAGAGCGGCAACCGCATGGACTGCCAGTACGTCACCCTCTCAAACGGCGAGAAGAGCGTGCGGTTCACAGCTGTTGACCAGCCCTTCGAGCTTGCGGTCAAGCCCTACTCAGACGAGGAGCTGCGCGCCATGCGCCACCGCGAGGACGAGGTTCGCACCGGCACCTACGTGACCCTCCAGGCCTTTCAGATGGGCATCGGCACCGGGAGCTGCGGCCCCGCCACGCGATCGGAGTACCGCTTCAGCTGCAAGGACGACCACGCCCTGCGCTACCTCGTCTCCTGGGAGTAGGCGCGGACGAGAAGGGCACGCCCTTCGCCTGTCTGCGTGGCAACCGGCTCTGATGCCAGTGTCATAATCTCGCCTGCGGCGCTCATGCGAGGCGGATGGTCTTGTCGCCAATCTGGATGATTGCCTCGAAGGTACCGCCCAAGGCCTCCGCATAGCGCATGAGGGTGCTCACTTTGAGTGCACTCACGTCCCCACTCTCAACCTCGGAGACGCGGGCCTGGCTGATGCCCATGCGCTCGGCGACATCTGTCTGCGTGAGATGCTCGGCCTTGCGCGCCTCCTGCAGCTCGTAGGCGCGGCACTCCGCTATGAGTTTGAGTGCCTCCTGGTGAATCTCCTCTCGGTCAAAGCCTCTGCGAGTGATGAAGTCATCAAGTGTGTCCACGGTTATCCTTCCAATCGAGATAGCGTCTGTAACGTCGCTCTGCTTCCGGCATTGCCTTCCTATACCACTTGTTCCATTTCGGCCCTCGTGTGAGAAAGCCGGCCTTATCTCCCGCCAATAGCGTTACGGCGCTTCTGTCGTCGTCAAAGACGAAGAGAATCCTTATCTCACTTCTTCCGGTTGATCGTGGTCTCAGTTTCTTTAGGTTGTGAATCGAAGACCCTTGAATCGTGTCTACAAGTGGTCGTCCGAGTGCGGGGCCGTCTGCGGCAAGGGCCTCCAGGGCCTCCGCGACGCGCAGCGCAAGGGGCTCATCAAGCGAATCGAGCCAGCTTCGAATAAATTCTGTCTGCACCGTCCATCTTATACTATAATCTTTCTCCTATATTTAGCAAGGTCGAGAAGACCCTGTACCCCTTACCGGGAGCGAGGGGAGAAGCAAGACGTTGTTCGTGTGAGATGGGTCGCTACCTAGAGTTCGGATTCGGCGACCTATCAAAAGCTGTTTTCGCTCTGGCCGCAACGCACTTGTCGCGCGCCTCCAACGTTCCGTCGTTGGTTGAGCCTACCTTACAACAAACATATGTTCGTGTCAACGAGAAAAACAAGGCCCGCGGCGCACTGGGCGCCACGGGCCCCGGGCGGCTCGTTTTTCTCGCCGGCTACTCCTCGACCTCGAGAAGCTCGATGTTGAAGTTGAGCGCCTTGCCGGCCATCTCGTGGTTCATGTCAAAGGTGATGTTGCCATTCTCGACGGCGGCAACAACGGCGGGGAAGGGCTGGCCGGTGGGGGAGGCGAGCATCACGCGCTCGCCTGCGGAGAGGTTCTCGGCGCCGGGCATGGCCGAGACAGGTACGGTCTGGACCAGGTGCTCGTCGCGCTCGCCGTAGGCCTCGGCGGGCTCGAGGCGCACGTCCACCACCTGGCCGACCTCCATCTCGCGAACTGCCTCGTCAAACCCCTTGATCATCTGGCCAGCCATGCAGGTGAAGGCCAGGGGCTCGCCGCGGTCGCGCGAGGAGTCGAACTTGGTGCCGTCGTCGAGCGTGCCCACGTAGTGGACCTTGACCTTCTTGCCGTCGTTGCTCATGTGATTCCCTTCGGTATTGGTGTCTTGCGACCCCCGATTGTGCCAGAAGGAGCGTTGCCCACAAAGGGCAACCTCACACGACGCACGTTTTCACACCAAAACCGGAGAGAAAAAGTTGCGTTGCGCGAGGCTGCCCCTGCGCCTTAGGACCTAATCGCGCTCAGCGCGGTCCCAAGCCTCCTCGTAGACGTACTCGGTCATGACCTGCCCGCGGATGCCCTCCCAGGAGTCTGCCGTGAGCTGGCTCGTATCAAGCGCGACCCCAAGCAGCCGCTCGAGCATGGTGCGCTCGAATACCTGCTGGTCGCGGTCGTAGTCGTAGCCGTCGTCCTCGATCTCGACCATGCGGACTGTGTTCAGGCCATCAAGTGTGCTCATGAGCGCCACGGCGTCGTAGACAAGGGCGCGGTCCACGTGGTCGTCATCTCGGGCGACAAGGTCGCGGTCCTGGTAGGTATAGGTGATCTCGACGGTCCCCGTGGCGGCGTCGGAGGTGACGCCCGTTACGTACTCGCCCACGGGCAGCGACCGCACGAGCTCCTCTACGCGCGCCGCGTCGGAGACCACGGTGCCCTTGTATCCCGAGAGCTCGTCGACGGAGTGCGCCTGCACCTCGGCGGTAAGACCCGTACCGCTCTGCGCGGGCGCCCCGTAGCGGTTGCCCGTCCCGTCCTGAGGAGCACTTCCGTTGCTGGGGGAGGTGCTTGTCGCGCTGGGAGAGGAGCTCGTCGCGTTGTCGGTGGTCGTGGCGTCGCCGGAGGTTTCCCCGGTTGAGGCGTTATCTGTGGTCTGGTCTGCGGTGGGCCCGCCCGTGCCCGTCTCGTTACCGTAGACCGTGTCGTCGGGCTGATCCACCGGCTGGACCGTCTGCGAGGTCTGGGACTGGTAGTCCTCCTGCCCTTTCTGCGTATTCAGCATGTTGAACGCAACACAGCTTCCAATGCCAGCAACCAGCAGGATTGCCACGACGGCGGCAACGATTGGGCCTCCCTTCCACCTAGCCGACGAGCTTTCCGGCGCAGGCTGCGACGCTGCCGCGGGCGCCACGGGCGCACCGATCACGGTCGTGGGCTCGACCGCGGGCGCTTCGTCGGCGGTGTCGAACGGATCGTCCTTCTCGGCAGCGTCCTTCTCGCCCATGACGTCATCCACGCTGGTCACAGCCTCGCAGGTGCGCGCATATGCCTCGTCTTCGCTCATGCCCTGCGCCACGTAGTCGTCAAAGCGCGCGACGAGGTTGCCGTAGATCTCCTCCTTGAGTTCGATGGTCTCGGCGTCGAGCGTGCGCCCCTCGAAGAGGTGCTCGACGTACATCCTGATGTCGCCCTTGCCGCTCATTTGGTGCCTCCGCCCTGTCTCAGAAGTCTGTCGATGATGTTTCTTGCCCGGACCCAGCGCGCCGTTGCCTCCATGAGCTCCGTGCGCCCGCCGTCCGTGATGTGGTAGTACTTGCGTCGCGCGCCCTGGGACTCATTGCCCCAATAGCTCTCCACGAGCCCCTGTCCCTCAAGCCGCTTGAGGCTCGTGTACAGCGAGGGCTCCTTCATCTCGTACGCGCCCTCGCTCGTCTGCGCGACGTCCTTCAAGATCTCGTACCCGTAGGAGTCGCCGTCTGAGAGCGTGCACAGCACGATGGCGTCGATGTTGCCTCGGATGAGGTCGCTCTCTGCGTCTCTCGTTGCCATGGGTCACCTCCTCGAAGTCCTTCTCGTTAAGAGTAGTGTATTGGATATTACTATGTGTGTCGATATACCATTTCAGAAAAGTAACTGTGAGTGGCATAGTTTAGGGCGCGGGCGGCAGGCACCCGCTATGCGGTATGCTTCTGTGTGATGCGGGGCGAGAGATGCACGGCGGGAGGTGTTCAATGGGCGAGAAGCGCGACGGCTTTGTGGGGGTTTTCGACTCGGGCGTAGGCGGCATCAGCGTGCTGCGCTCGCTTGTGGCCGAGCTCCCGCACGAGGACTTCCGCTTCTTCGGCGACTCGGCAAACGCGCCGTATGGCGAGAAGACCGAGGCCCAGGTGCTCGACCTCTCACGTTCCATCGTCGAGCGCTTTCTGGCAGACGGTGCCAAGGCGATTGTGATCGCGTGCAACACGGCAACCTCGGTCTCTGCGGCAACCCTGCGAGCTGCGCATCCCGACGTGCCGATAGTGGGCATCGAGCCCGCTCTCAAGCCCGCCGCGCGGGCGCTGCCCCACGGTCGCATCCTCGTGATGGCCACCGAGGTGACGCTGCGCCTGGACAAGTACCATGAGCTCGCGCGCGCCTGGGGAGGGGAGTGCGAGGTCATCTCGGTTCCGTGCCCGGGGCTTGCTGCGCGCATCGAGCGGGGGGAGTTGGATGCCCCCGACCTTACCGAGATGATTCGCGGCTTTGTGGGTGAGTATGCAGGATCGGTTGACGCTGTGGTGCTGGGCTGCACGCACTATCCCTTCGTGCGAAGTCAGATTGCCAAAGTGCTTGGTTCCAACGTCCGCTTTTTCGACGGCGGCGCCGGGACGGCCCGCCAGCTACGCGCGCGCCTGGACGCAGAGGGCCTCCTTGCCCTTCGAGAGCGCACGGGACACGTTGAATTTGCCTCCAGCCTGGATACGCCAGGGGAGTTGGGGCTCTATCGGAGGTTTTTTGCCCTGCGAATCTAGTGCTGTTCCAGTTGTAGGTTGTTTTGCGTTGGAAGCCTAAGTACTACCGCGTTGGTGCCATTTATCTACCAGCGGCTACTCCGCAGAAAAATCGTCGATACTTGGCACTTTCGTTCAAAAAGACCTACAACCAAAAAAGGTAAAAGGGGACGGGTTATTCCTCTCAGAGTTTTTGGGACAGGCCTGGGGCGCAGCTGCG
>CASEVE010000053.1 GCA_949291295.1 uncultured Olsenella sp. | reverse complement strand
GTGCGCACTCGCCCGGCCTCCCGGCGATACGGCGCCGCTGCCGCAGCCGCAGCGCCCGCAGGCGCCACGCGCTAGTGGGCGCCGCCCGCCCCCGCGACGCCCCTGGCGGTCTCCTCGTCCTCGCCGTACCACTTGGCCCGGTACTCCCACGACTGCATGAGCCCCGCTGCCACCTCGTCCATGTCCTGCCGCTTGTCGCTCGCCGTGTCCGAGATGATGCTGTCGTCGAACGCCACCCGTATCCCGCCCTCGTCGGGCAGCTCGGCACCGAGCGTCCGCTCCACCGCGAGCAGCGCGCGGCAGATGCCCGCGATCGCGCCCTCCAGGGCGTGCTCGTGGCGGCGCACGTTGCGCATGAGCGCCGAGTTGTCGGCCGACACCTCCGTGGCGGTCTTCACGTACCCCGACCCCTCGTCTATGTCGAAGTACTTGAGCCCGAACCCGCACAGGTCGCCGAGGGTCTGCAGCGCGACGCGCAGCGCCCGCTCCTGCGCCTCGGTTCTGAGCGTCGGCGCGAACTCGTGGATCGTGTCCTCCGTGCTCATGACCTTGCGGAACACCGTACAGTCAGCCTTGCCGAAGGGGATGGCCACGCGCGAGCCCTTGCCGTCCCGCTCGACGTCGAACATCACGTCCGACAGGAACACCCTCATCTTCCCGTTGTCTATCTCGCTCATCATCGCGTCGTAGCAGAGGTCCACGGCCTGGATGGCGTCCACCGCGTCCGCGAACACGCTCTGCCCGTAGGGGCTCATGTCCACCCTCGTGTTGTCGATGGCGGGCTTGACTATCGAGAAGGTTGGCCACTCCGAGCCCGTCTCGTGCACCGGGCACACGCCCTCGGGCTCCACCCGGTTCCCGTCCTTATCGAAGCACACCGTGACGATCCGATAGCCACCCTGCTCTCCATCATTCGATAGGCGATAAGAACCCGACGCCGCACTTCCACTGGGCGAGAAGTTCGCAGGCGAGAAGGACGCCCCGTCCGAACCCTTCAGATGCAGCTGCACCTGGTCGATAGCCCGTCCCCGCCAGAACGCCCGCGTCACGAACGCGCACTCCGTCACGCCCTCCTCGTCCCACGTGAGCGGGATCACCATGCGCGCGTCGTAGCGCCTCACGCGCACCTCGCGAGATCCCGCATCGACCCAGAGCGCCCACGCGCCCGTCCCCAGGCCGAAGGCGCGCACCACGCACTCCTGCGCGCTGGCGAGAAAACCCGTCCGCGAGAAGAACGAGGCGAGCCAGTTCGTGCACTCCTGCGCCTCGCACGCCACCTGCGTCTTGTCGTTCAGGAGGAGCGATCCCCACTCCCGGCACACCCGCATCGCCGGGTGGATCGAGCGCCGGTGCACCTCGTACACCCGCCCCACGCCGTCGGTGTCGCGGTAGTCGTAGAAGTCCCCGAGCGCCCGCATCCAGCCATCCCAAGCCCTGATGTGCGGCTCCATGTCCTCCAGCGGCAGCGTGAACCCCAGCGACCTCAGCCACTCCCTCACGTGCTCCGGCACCCAGTACTCGCGATCCAGACCCTCCACAGCGCACCTCCCGCATCATGCCGTTCAATGCGCCCCAGCCTACCCGCCCGTCCCAAACTCCCGCCCATACCGCAGTCCGTGCGGACACGCGAGAAGGCCGTGCCCCTATAGCCGCCGCTCTCTGCCATGCCATCTTTGCCGCCAGCGCCTCTATTCGTGCCTGCGCTTATGCTTCTGCTCTTCCCGTCTACCGCGTCCACGCCTATACCGCTCTTCCCACAGGTGCATATGCACGCGCGCAAAAGCCCCGTCGTATGGCCGCTACCTCTACTATTGCAGGTAAAGGCACTCATGTTCCTGCTTATGCGGGCTGCATAAGCAGGCTCCTCGCGCCCAAGGTCGCTCGTCCGTCGCGCCGCCAAAGTCGGCGCTCCAGCTCCACGCGCCGGCAAGCCGTCGCGTTCCGCACTCCGTTAGCCAGCCCACGCCGCCGCAAGGCATGTCCGCACCCGCCGCAGACCCTCGGCGGCATGGTCTGTCTAACTCCGTAGCTCCGGCAGCCCGCAAGCGGTCTGCCTCCGCAGCTACGGGTGCCTGCTACGCAGTCACCCTCCGCACCGCTCCAAGCCCGCTACGGTCGCTCGCGCTCCCTCCGCGGTCTTTCCGCGGGCTCCGCAAGCCCCCTTCGGGGTCTTGCTCCGCAGGGCGAGAAGAACGAGAAGAACGAACCATCCATGCACGTCAGCCAGCGCTTTTGCACATTCGTTCGAGAATATGTTGATAACCAACCGGCGCGTCCGCGCGTTTCGTTGCCGTCCGTTTCAAAGCGTTTCATGCGGAGAAGAACGCGCCGAGAGGCCCCTGTGGAAAACACGCCATGCGGGCGGCGGGCCTTCCCGTTTTCATGCCGAAGGTTCCACACGGCGCCAATCGGCGCTCACGCAGATCGCTGCTCTCGCCCTTCCGCTAATTAAGCTGCCGAGAAGGACGCCCGCGGGCCTACCCCCTCAGCACGTCGTCCATCATCGCGTATCTCACCGCGTCGATGCTGTGGTCGTTGCCATCCGGGATGTCGTCCAGCCACGTCCCGTCGCGGTCGCGGCCGTACTCCTTGAGCCGGAACTCCTCGTAGGCGAGCGGCGCCCGCTCCGGGTCGATGCAGATCTCGCGCAGCCCCGCAAGCCACTCGTAGGAGAGCCGCCGCATGTTCGACTTCCTCGCCGGCCGCACGCGAAGCCCTGCCTCGCGCCTCCACACGGCCATCGACTGCTTGCCGTCCGGCGTGTCGTCGCACCAGATGAGCTCGTCGTGGAGATAGGGATCCTCGCCTGGGGCGTCCGCGTAGGTGAGCGCATCTGTCACCATCGCCGCCGTCTCGGAGGGCGTCTTCCTGTTCGCCGAGAGCTCGCCGAAGATGGTGAGCCTGCGCTCTCCGGGCTCCCACCCGCAGCGAACGAAGCGCCACGGGTCCGGGAACCAGCCCCAGTCCACCCCGCAGCGCGTGCGCGAGAAGCCCCGCACCCGCGCGTCGGACAGACGCACCGAGACGACGTTGTTGAACACCGAGCCTCCCGTGCCCGTCACCTCGCCCAGGTACTCGCTCCTCCACGCCCGCTCGTCGACGCTGCGCAGGTACTCCGCTTCTTCGATGAACGGAGCGCCCAGCCACTCCGGGTGGCTCTCGATGACGTCCAGGTACGAGCTCTGCCGCACGAGCGTGTCAGCCCTGCGCTCCCGCTCCAGCTCCTCGCGGTTCACCCAGGACCACAGCGTCCTCGGCGGGTTGTAGCTGTAGAAGATCCAGAAGTCGTCGCCGCCGCGCCGAAGCGAGTTCAGGATGCTCCGCACCGCGTCGATGCCGTCGAACTGGTCGAGCTCCTCGAACCAGATCACCGCCGCGTAGCCGCGCGTGAACTTCACGCCCTTGAGCTTCAGCGGGTCGTCGGCTCCGCGGAACACGATGCGCTGCCCGGTCGGTAAATAGGTCAGCTCCATCGGAGAGATGCGCGCGCGGAACCACGCGTCGAGCCCCAGAGCCGCGATCGCCCACGTCATCTGCGAGAACACGGAGTCGCGCAGCGTGTTCGAGAACCTGCGCACCACCACCGCGTTCGCCTCGGGGTTCAGCAGGAGGAGAAGGACGATGCACACGCTGATGAAGCTCGACTTCGTGGAGCCGCGCCCGCCGTGGAGCCAGTAGTGCGTGTGGCCGTGCGCCATGACGTCGCCGAGCACGTCGTGGAAGCGCGGGATGACGAGCGAGGAGGCGTCAACCATTCGGGCCGCCCTCGCCGAGCCCGTCCAGCGGCAGGGTCTGCTGCACCGGCTGCGCAACCACGCCGAGCACGATCTTCGGCGCGGCGTCGGCCCTCGCGTCGTCGCGCTGGCGCTCCGCCTTGCCGAACTCGTCGGGGTACTTGCGCTCGAGCAGCCACGCCGCGGCCGTCCAGTACTGGTTCCTCGCCAGGGCCGCCGAGCGGATGGTCGTGAGCAGCGTCCGCTTGAACGCCGACTCCTCCTTTTTTAGTCCCTCGCTTAACTCGCGCTGCAGCTTCGTCTTGGGCTCGCCGATCCAGCGGTAGAAGGTGGACTCGTGGATCCCCAGGGCGCAGACGATGTCGCCGTTGGAAAGGCCGTCCGCCTTGAGGCGGATCGCCTCGTCAACCATCTCCTGCGTCAGCTTCGGACGCCTTGCCATGCGTATCACCCCCGTGAAACTCGTTGGTTCTCTCACGGTGGATTCTCACGTCACGTCACAAAGGCATGGAAAAGGCGGAGCCGTGTCCCGTCGTTTTCCGTCGGGGCGTGCTCCGCCTTCCCCCGTATTCTATCGCCTAGCGACGCTCCCGCTTCCCCTTGAGCCCGTACTTCCTGCACAGCCGGCTGTTGCGCTGCCGCATCTTGTCCCGCTCGCGCCGCACGTCGGCGAGCTCGTCCGACCGCTCGCAGGCGGCGCGCTCGCGCTCCAGCTGCTCGTTGAAGGCGCGCTCCTGCTCCAGGTGGTAGCGCTCGGTGCAGAGCGGGCACATCCCGGTCTGCCGGTTGATCTTCACGCCCACCGCGCCGCACTGCGGGCACACCGTCTGGATCGCCAGCGAGCAGTGAATCCGCGACGCGCGCATCTCCACGGCCCGCACGGAGTGGGCGACGCCGCAGCGCCGCTCGATCTCGGCCGCCGCGTAGGCGGCGCCCCTGAAGCTCACCTCGCGCAGGACGTCGTCCTGCTCCTCCGTCCACCAGCTCATCCGCGCCCCCTCCCGTCGCGTCTCATGCTCGAGCGCCGCGCGCCATCGCGCCCGCGCCGCGCCCTTGAGACGGAAAGCAGCCCGCCTGCCAGCGAAAACGCCAGCCGTCTCAACGTCTCAAGCGCCCCGCCGCCAGAGCCCCTCGCGCCCGTGCGCGCGCGTGCGCCCGCGCGCGGTGCGGCCTTGTTCCTCGTTCCCGTCATGACATTGAGACGCCCGCCATAAACCTCCATCCTTACCAGCCGGTACGGCCGTCTCAAGCCCCGTCTCAACATGGCGCACCGCCTTGAGACGCGATGACGGCCGCACCGGCGCCTGTGGCAGCCCGCTCCAGGAACGCCTCCAGCGCCTCGTTGTCGATGCAGACGCAGTAGACGCGCCCCGCGTTGCGGAACCGCTTCTGCTTGGTATAGCGGTGCCCCGAGTCGCAGACGAGCAGCCCCTCCTCCTCCATGCGGCGAAGGGTCTTCGCCCGGTCGTAGTTCGCGCCCGCGAGCGCCCGGTCGAGCACGCTCGAAAACACATACCAGAGGTAGCCCGTCGCGCAGGTCTTGTCCTCGATCGCGCCCCAGCGCTCCAGCCGGTCGTTCTCGCAGTAGTCGTCGAAGTGGATGCGGTTGCCCACAAGCCACTCGGCCACGAACTGGATGGCCTTGAGGTCGGTGTCGCCGCCCTCGGCACCCGTCGCGTTGCCGAGCGCCCACACCGCCATCGCGAGCGAGGCGTCCAGGCAGCCCTGCCAGTCGCTTCCCGGCGAGAACACGTAGAACTCCGCGAGCGCGTCCGCGAAGGCGAGCAGCGCGATGTTGTCCGCCTGCGGGTGTCCGCACGCGATCGAGGCGACCGAGTCGCGCACCTGCGCGAACTGCCGGGCGTAGAACTCGGCGGGGTTGCGCCGCAGCGCCTCGACAAAGGCGCGCCCCGCCGTGCCGTGCTGCGCGGAGACCAGATGGTGCATTCCCTGCGCGGCCCTCACGTCGGAGAAGGGCTCGGCGTTGAGCTCGAGCGTTCGGTTGGCGGCTCCCTGCTGGGTGGACTCGCCCACGATGGGGATCTCGCCCGTGGCTATCGTGAGGCTGCGCCAAGAGCCCGCCCGCATCATGGAGCGGTCGGAGTTCAGCGCCCCGCGCTCGTGCCCGAGCGAGAGCGAGTAGAGCAGGTCCTCCACGATCTGGCGCTTGGAGGCCTGCCCGCCCGGCGCCCCCTTGCTCTGCAGCTCGTCGATAATGACGGGGATGTCGTGGAAGAGCGCCGCCGCGCGCACGATGCTCTTGGGCGTGTCCGCGAAGGTGCGGAAGTAGGAGTCCGAGCCCTCGGTCGGGTCGCCCCAGACGCTGCCCGCCGCCTTGAGCGTCGGCGTCTTGCCGCTGCGGCTCCTGCCCCACAGGTACACGATGAAGGTCTGCACGCCGAGCAGCGCCACCAGCACGGAGGCAAAGCTCGCCGCCATCACGCACCGGAACGCGGGCGACGCCGCCCGCGCGGGCGCCATGCCCGCCACCCAGTCCGGGAGCGTCCCCGCGGGCTCCATGAACGGCCGCGCCTTCACCGCCTCGTCGGGCGAGGGGTCGAAGCGCACCTCGCCGCCCGCGTCGTAGGGCATGAACGAGGAGAGGGCGCCCTCCGCCCAGCCCAGGTGCACCACGCTGCGCGCGCGGGGGCGCGAGCCCGCGCACCGGCGCTCGCAGTCGGTCAGGTAGCGCACGATGTCCTTCGCGTTCGTGCTCGACACGTTCGCGCCGAGCGGCGCCAGCGCGCCGATGATGCGCGTCTGGTTCAGCAGCACGTCGCGGTCGAGCGCCCGCTCGCGCACGCCGCCCGCCACGGCCACGCGCACGAGCGCGCGGACGTCGCCCGTGTCCACGTCCACCAGGTCGCACGCGATCCAGGGCGCGGTCGCCGTCACGGTGTAGCGCAGCCCGCCGGCCGCGTCCGCCGCCCAGAGTCTGCCGCGCTCGTCCACGTACCAGCCTTCGACCGAGGGCGCGCCCTCTGTGGCCTCCCTCGGCGCGGCGTCATCGTCGGGTACCCCTTGCTGTTCGCGCCGCGTTGACATCGAACAAGTGTTCTTATTATTAGCACGAGGGCGAGAAGAACCATCACGCCTCGCAGCCCTCGGCTTGTAGAACTCCGTGGCTCCCGATATGGCCCGCTCTATCGTCTGCGCGCCGTAGGTGGTGCCGCCGCGCCTGCTGTCCCACTTGTCGCGCATGAGGCCGCTTGCGCGGAAGATCCTGTCCATGCGCGCGGCGTCGCCCGCGCACCAGAAGGCGAGGTGGCTGCAGAGCGCCATGTCGGCAGCGGAATGGTCGCCGCCCTGCGCCGAGCAGTCTCCCGCCAGAAGGGCGCGGATGTCGCCGCCGCTCCTGCTCGCGAGCATGCGCTCGACGAGCTCGTCGTCGCCCATATCGCCCGGGGAAGCCTCGCGCACCGCGTCTTCCAGGCGCGGCTGCGAAGAGCGCGTCTCGGGTTCGATCCAGGTGCGGTACGCCCTCTCCACGACGCCGGGGTTCTCCGCGAGCGCCCCGCGACCCTCGAAGACGTCCCCCGTCACGGTGAAGTAGCGGTCGTGGTCGTACATCTCCACCACGCGCCCGCCGGGCTGGCCCTTGCGCGAGCGCTGGGCCCAGTCGGGCTTCGCGCCCCGGAAGATCAGGTGCAGCCCGTCGCCCGAGGGCGAGACCTCCGTGTAGGTCCCGGCCTCCTCGACCACCCAGCGGTACGCGGGGTCGAGGGCGCCATCCGAAATCACGTGGTCGAGGTCGAGCCCCGTGAAGGCGCGGTCCGGCCCGAAGACGAACCCCACGCCGTCGCAGCGCCAGCGGCCCACGGCCGCCACGGCCTCCTCGAAGGCCGCCCAGGTCGCGGGGTCGGTGCTCTTGGCCATGCGCCCGGTATGGGCGTCCACGGGCAGCTTCGTCGCCCTGCCGTTCCGCTCCTCGCGCCGCCAGCACACCCAGCGCGGCTCGGCCTTGAGCTCCGCAGGGACGCGTGCCAGCGCGTCGGCGAGGGAGCCCGCCCCGCGTGGGCTACTCGCGGCCCTCTCCGTCATTCGAGGCCCCCTTCTTCGCGTTCTTGAAGATCACGTCGCGGCAGATCCGCCAGCGACCGTTCACCTTGTCGGCGGGGATCCGCCCCTCGCGTATGCCGCGGGTGATGGATCCCTCGTGCTCGCCGGTCACGTCGGCGAGCTGCTTGGGGGTCATGAAGTA
>CASEVE010000052.1 GCA_949291295.1 uncultured Olsenella sp. | reverse complement strand
AGACGGCGGCGCGCCCGTGACGAAACCCGAAAAAGTTGCGTGCCAGAACCCGAAAGAAATCTGTGCTCAAAACCGAAAGTCAAGCTTGACTAAACACAGTAAGCACCATGGTACCAAACCCGAGCGAAGCGGAGCGTCGTTCCTATGCGAGGGAGGGGCCATGGCAGTCGAGTCCGCCAACTATCAATGCCCGTCATGTGGAGGGGTGCTGAGGTACTTCACGGGGACGGGAGAGCTGCGGTGCGACTACTGCGACTCGAGCTTTACGGTGGCGGAGGTCGAGGCGGCCTTCGCGCCTCGCCTTGAGCGCGCCGATTCCCGGATGACGGATACTTCGCCCCCGACGGGGCCGACACATGACGTCGCGCCCATGAGGACCTACACCTGCGCCTCATGCGCCGCCGAGCTCGTGTGTGACGCCACGACCGCGATCACGGAGTGCCCGTACTGCGGCAACCAGGCGGTTGTCCCAGGCGTTCTCGTGGACGAGTTCAGGCCCGACCTCGTCATCCCCTTCAAACTAGACAAGGCCGCGGCCGTCTCAGCGCTTTCCGCCCACTACAAGGGGAAGAGATTCTTGCCCGGAGCATTTGCCGCGAACAATCGCATCGATAAGATTCAAGGCGTCTATGTGCCGTTTTGGCTCTATGACGCTGAGGTCGACGCATCTGCGAGGTTCAGCGCGAACCGCTCCAGGACGTATCGGGCGGGAGACGAGGAGGTGACGGAGACGGATCACTACGATGTGTATCGTGCCGGGTCGATGTCGTTCAGGCGTGTTCCGGTGGACGGGTCTGCCAAGATGTCAGATGCCCATATGGATGCGATTGAGCCCTTTGACTACGAGGGGCTCGTGTCGTTCTCCATGGCATATCTTCCTGGGTTTGCTGCCAATCGCTTCGACTTGGGTCAGGAGGAGTGCCGGGATCGAGCCGAGCGACGCATCATCTCGACCATGGAGGACGTTCTTCGGGACACTGTGACCGGATACGACTCGGTTTGCACGGAGAGTTGCGACGCGAAAGCGTCTTGGCAGGAGGCTGAATATGCGTTGCTGCCAGTGTGGATGCTATACACCACATGGGGCGGCAGGGGGTTCCTCTTTGCCATGAACGGCCAGACCGGGAAGCTCGTCGGCGACCTTCCGATTGCTGCGAGTAAGGTCGTCGCGTGGTTCGTGGGCATTTTCGCTGTTGCGCTTGGTATGATGATCGCCGCAACCTCGGTGTTTGATTTGTTCGAGGATGACAGGACGCTGAGGCTTGCAGCCCAATTTGGCGTTCCCGCGCTAGTGGCTATCGTCACCTGCCTCTATTTCTATTCCGAGATGAGAACCGCCCGAGAGGCGACGCGGGCGAATGGGTTCATGAGGCGCGAGACGTTTGATCTGACGGACAAGGCCGACGTCTTCACGTCCACGAGCGTGACGAGGCGTAGGATCGAGGGGGCCGACAAGTAGGGGCGGCGTCTCGGTCGGTGCCAGAGCGAGGCCGTCCCGCCACCGGAGGAGTTGGTGGGCGGGACGGCCTCGAACTGACTAGGGATTACTGGAAGATGGAACCGGGCGCCCTTCCGGATGCCTTGCTACCGGAAGGGCGCCCAGACCGATGCGGGCTTCAGGCGCGCGTATGGAAGGCCGTATGCCAGCGCCTATGCGGCGAACGGGTACGTCGCGATGGTCTCGTAGGTGTTCGCGTCATAGACCTCAAGCTCGCCCTCAACGGAAACGAGGGACGCGAGGTCGGGGACGTCGCTCTGTGCGAACCACATGAATGTCTCGGCGTTGCAGCCGGGCTTGATGGTCTCGCTCAGCACCGGGTCGGCCATGGTGCCGTTTACGGAGAAGGTGCCCCACGAGGCGTCTACACAGATGTCAGAGGCGGAGTTGTTGGTAATCCTCAGGGTGTAGCCGGAGTCGCCCGCCCAGTCGGTCTTCTTGTTTACGATCTCGATAGTGCAGGTGTCATCGTTCACGATCTGCTGATTGACCTCCTCGACGATCTCCTCATCGTCACCCCAGGAGCTTCCGGCATCCTCTCCTTCCTCGGACTCCGCGAGCGAATCGAGGGCACTCGCGGCGTCTTCCTTGAGCTTGGTCGCGTCTTCGTCGCTGAGTCTCTTGAAGGACATCACCTCACCGTCCATGTCGAGACTGAGAAGATCGTCCTCCAGAGTGGCTGTGGCGGTCTCGCCCTCGAAGGTGATGTCGCACTCGCTCGCGCTCTTCGCCTCCCACGTGCCTTCGAGAGGCTCTCCCATGAGATTGAGCTCTGCCTTGCCCTCATCCTGCAGGTCAACGTAGCAATAGATGCCTAACGCCTTCATGAGGTCGATGTCTTCTGAGGTAAGATCCGGGGCTTCGGTCAAGTCCCAGGTACCTAGGAAAGCCTTTGTCGGGTCTCCGCCCCCGCCGCTTCCGCTGCAGCCCACCAAGGCAAGACAAACCGCTACCACGGTGGCAAGCGCCAAGACAAACCGATTTCTCTTCATGATGCCCTCCTTGCTCGTACGCTACCGTCAAGAGCGTGGCCTTCCGCACTCCATGCAGAACTTGCCCGTGTTGACTGCCCCGCAGCTGCATGTCCATTCGGCGGTCTCCGGCCTCGGGGATCCGCACTCGGGGCAGAAGCGGCCTGTGTTTACGGACCCGCAGCTACAGGTCCATGAGCCAGCGGGACTCGGCTTGGGCGCTCCGCACTCCATGCAGAACTTGCCCACGTTGACTGCGCCGCAGCCGCAGGCCCAGGTGTTTGGTGAGGCAGGTGCGGCGTCAGGGGCGGGCGGGGTCGCCTGCTGCTGGGCTCCCATCTGAAATAGGTTGCCTGCTCCCATGCCGCCGGCCATGCCGGCGAGGCCCAGCCCCATGAATCCCGCCATGGCCCCTCCCTCGTTGGAGGCGGCGGCACGCATGGCATCGGACTGCGCGGCTGCCAGGTTCGCGGCTGCCATGGTGGGATCGCGCATGACCGCGGCCTTCTGCAGCTCCTTAATCATCGCCTCGTCCTCGGGCGACGCCGAGATGGTGTTTACCCCGAAGGCCGCGACCTGAATGCCGCGCGTCTCCGCCCAGCTGTCACTCAGAACCTCATTGAGGGCGCGAGAGAGCTCCATGGTGTGTCCGGGCACGGCGCTGTACCTGATGCCCATCTCCGAAATCTTCGCGAAGGCGGGCTGCAGGGCGGTGAGCAGCTCGCTCTTGAGCTGGGAGTCAATCCTGTCGCGGGCGTAGACGTCCTGGATGTTGCCGCACACGTTCTTGTAGAACAGCAGCGGGTCGACGAGGCGGTAGGAGTACTCGCCGTTGCAGCGCACCGCGATGTCCACGTCCAGGCCGATGTTTCTGTCGACCACGCGGAAGGGGACCGGGGATGCCGTACCGTACTTGTTGCCGACGATCTCCTTGGTGTTGAAGAAATAGATGCGCTGGTCACGGCCTGTGTCTCCGCCAAAGGTGAAGCGGCGGCCCAGCGTCTCGAACGAACGCCTGATACTGTCGCCGAGGTTGCCGGCAAATACGCTCGGCTCGCTGGAGCTCTCGAAGACGAACTCGCCAGGCTCGGCGCAGACCTCGACCACGGCACCCTGCTCGACGATGATCATGCACTGGCCCTCATTGACGGCGACGATTGACCCATCGGAGATGATGTTGTCCTCGCCCTTGGAATTTGAGCTGCGCCCGTGTGCTGAGGTCCTCTTCTGGCCCTTCGCGGCGAGGACGTTGGCGTCCAACGAGTCGCAGTAGAAGAACTCACGCCACTGATCGGCGAGAACGCCGCCGACGGCTCCGGTGCCAGCCTTGAGAAGTCCCATGGTTGCCTCCAATGACGGTGTCGGAAGGAAGGATGGTGAGTCTCGGCTGCCCCTAAGCCGAGCCCATGGCTCCTCCGCAGTACTCGCAGCGGCCATTGGCGTCGGGGAAGGTCGTGGCTCCACAGAACGGGCAGGTACGCGCCTCCTTGGGAGCGGCGGCGGCAACGGCCTCGTCGCGAACCGCGTCACGAGCGCCGAGGAGCGCCTCGCGAATCTCCTCGGCTATGCGCACGGCCTCGCGGTAGTCGGGGGAGCCCTGGGTCTCTATGCGAGAGGTGTTTGCCTTGACGGTGATCTCATCGAAATACGGGGCGTTGACCTGAACGATTGCGTATACGTCGTAGTCGATGTCGTAGCGCGGCGGGTCGTAGCTCACGCTCGTCCCATCCTCGAGTTCGCGCTCGATTTCGGTGCGCGTCTCTCGTACGTCGACGATGCAGCCTGTGACCTGGCTGAAGTCGATGATGTCGGGGTTGGCCTCGCGCCAGCCGGACCCAGCGGGCACGACGGCAAATGCGCGCGCGTCATCATCGATGAGCACGCGGGTTCGCTGGCCGAGCGTGCGCGTGGGCGTGAAGGAGGAGACGCGTGCCTTGTTTTCCTCGCGATAGGCAAGCTGCTCCCTGATGTCCTGTACCGTGGAGCTGCGGCGTTCGCTGAAGAAGGGGGAGAGCTTCCCGGCGCAGTCCTTGCAGAGATAGCCGTCCTCCAGCTTGCGCTTTCCCAGCAGGCCGAGCTCCTTGCCGCAGATGTCACATGACTTCTTCTCGAAGAGGCTTCCAAAGAGTCCCATGGCAATCCCTTCTCCTAGGGCGCCACCGATGCGCTGGCGCTTCGGCTTGCCGCCTTTGTGGCGTTGGCCTTACGATAGAGCGCGTCGCGTTTGCGGGCGATGCCCCTGCGGCCCAGGCTTGGCGGGTATTGCGCGCCTGATGTCCCATGTTCGGGGGGCGGTGTAGCGTACAATGGACTAGGATCGGGCCGAGCGGGGGTGTCGCGATGTCAGGGATTGCGTCGATGGTTCGAAAGGCCGCCGCACGCGTGCGAGCTGCCGACAGGCGTCAGGTCCTCGTCGCCTGCGCCGCATGTGCCCTTGCGATCATCGTGCTGCTGCTCTTGTCGGAGGGTCTTCTCGACCACGATATCTGGCGTTCGGCCGATCGGGACGCGTTCTATCCCCTTGGGCACTACAACACGACGCCCCACATGGCAGCGACGGTCGCCATCCTGTCGATATGGGGTCCCTTTTCGTGCTGGCGGTGCTTCGATCCTCTGGTTCGTAGGTACATGGCCGGCTGCTTCATGTTGTTTGCCGGCTGGATGCTCGTCGTCATCGTTAAATACGCCGTGGTTTGGGACCCCGCCGTCGAGCTCCTGTGGTACTGCTTCTACGTTCCTATCCTGCTCGTCCCCATGCTGTGCGTGTTCACGGCGTTTCGGGCTGCCGGCGTGGATGGCCGCCCTGCCGTCGTGAGGTGCAGGAGGGCACTCCTCGCGATCAACGCCTTGCTTCTGGTGGTGGTGTTCACCAACGGGATCCACCACGCGGTCTTCTCCTTTGATGCCACAGACCCCGACTGGTCTGAGAATTACGAGTACGCGCCTCTGTACTACGCGGTGTATGCGATGGCCGTCGGTCAGTTCGTCGCGTTCTTTGCCTTGCTTTTTGCAAACGCGTATCGGCAGCTCAGGGGTGCGATCGTCACCGTGTCGCTCGTCTGCGCGCTGGCGGTCGTGTACGGATTGGCCTACGTGCTGCGCGTCCCGTTCTTCTTCTCGGGCAACTTCTCTCTCAGCTATACGTGGTTCGTATGCGTGGCAATCGAGCTGTGCTTCGACTTCGGCATCATTCCGGCCTTCGCTCACTACGGGCGCCTGTTCCAGACCCTCCCCATGGACGTGAAGGTGTTCTCCCTCTCTGCCGAGAGGGGGGATGGTCCCATCTACGCGACGTTTCAGGCCGGCCCCGTCTCGCCCCAGGGGCGGTCCTGCGTCGAGGCGTGCGCGACGGGGCCCGTACGGCTCATCTCTGACGTGACCCCCGATGTCGTGTATCACGCCCAGAGGGTCTCGGGCGGCATCACGCTGGTCACCGAGGACATCTCGGCCATCTCCTCGCGTCGACGCGTGCTCGAGCAACGGCACGCGGCCCTTCGCTCAAGCTGTGCACTGCTCGAGCAGGAGCGCCTGATGCGCGAGCGCCTCCGCAAGCAGGAGAGCGAAAGGGCGCTCTACGACGAGGTTGACCAGTCCATCTCCGAGGCGCTTGAGAGGGCCCGGGAGCTCATGTGCCAGGTTGAGGGCCTGCCGGGTGACGAGGCGGTCTTCAAGCTGACGATTGCCAAGATGCTCATCTCGTATTGCAAGCGCAAGGGCGGCATCGTGCTCGCGCGTCGAAGCGACTGCGACTTCGAGCGCGAGAAGCTCCAACTCATCGTGGGTGAGCTCGTTACCGACCTCCAGACCGCGGGGGTGAGCTGCGGAGCGCTCGTCGAGACCGGCGAGATGATCCCGGTCGATGCCGTGAGCGTGCTGTACGACTGCCTGTACGACTTCTCGATCGCGTCGCTGTACTGCGTGGACCCCGTTCTCATGATGTACTTCTCCGACTACAGCGACGGCGCGATAGAGATGCGGCTCGCGCTCTCCACGGGGGAGCTTCGCAACCTCGCCGAATCCGAGGAGATGCAGGAGCTGCGCGTGTTGCTCGATGGGAGGGACGTGGCCTATCGCCTCACGGGGGAAGAGGGGTCGCTTGTGCTCGTTGTGGTCGTGAGGAAGGAGAGGTAGCGTGGAGGTCCTGTTTCACCTCAACGACGTCTCGTTGCTGCTGCTGGGTACCGCCTGCCTCTCCGCAATGGCCTTGCAGGGGGCGCATCTCTTTGTTCTGGCGCTCTGGCGAGAGAGCCCGATGCGCGTCGGCACGCTGGTGTACGAGGCCCTGCTGATGGTGCACCTGCTGCTCGCCTCTGTGATTCTTCGCGAGGCCTGCGCGAACTACGTCTACGTGTCGCTGTGGTCGCGCTCGTTTTGCGTGCCGGCGATCGATGCGAGCTGGGTGAACGTCGCGCCCGTTCTCTGGGGGACGATTCTGGCGCTCGTGGCGCGGCGCCCCATCATGGTCGCGGAGCTTGTGGTCATGGCATGCTGGCTCCCTCCCTTCGTATGGCTTCTCGGGAGTGCATGGCCCTGGGTCGTGGCGATTGGCGTGGCATTCATGACGTCTCGCTCGCTTGCCTGCGTCGCGCTTGACTACCGACGTGGTGGCGAGCTCGTCACGCGATTCTCGCTCGCCGAAGTCGTGAACACGGCTCAGGAGGGGATACTCTGCTACAAGGCGGATGGCAGGATTCTCGTGATGAACGACGCCATGCGCGGCCTTCTCGAGACGCTGGGGTGTCGGAGCGTGCTCGTCGACGCGTGCGAGGTGCGTCGGATATTGCTGTCAGATGCGCGAGAGATTCACGAGTGCATGCTGGATGCAAATGGTGACGTGGGCGAGGCGTGGATAACGGCCCCCAACTCGACCAGATGGCGTCTCGTGTTCGATGTGGTCCGGTTGGGGATGGGGCATTGCGGGCGCGTGATCGCGACGGACGTAACGGAGCTCATGAAGCTCAACGAGGAGCTTGACGCGACCAACGCCGAGCTTGCGCTCGTGGAGGACCACCTGCGCGCGTCTCTTGCGGTTGTCGATGCGACGGCGGAGCTCGACGCGCTCGCCCGCATGCGTGCGCGAGTGCATGACGTCATCGGACAGCGTCTGTCGATTCTTCACCGCGCGCTCGAAGACGGGGACCTCTCTCGTAGCCATCTGGGCAATCTCCGAGAGATGGTTGACACCATCATGGCCGACTTGGCCATGCGCGAGCAGGCCGACCCCAAGGCGGACCTGATGTCGGTCATCGAGGCGTTCGAGCTGATTGGTGTCGGCATAGACGTTTCCGGCTCTCTTCCCGACCGCGACGAGGTGGCGGATGCGTTTGTTCGCGTCGTGAGGGAGGCGGTGACGAACGCCGTGCGCCACGCGCGCGCGACTTCGGTCGAGGTGAGGCTCGAATCGACGGACGAGGGTGCGGATTCGGGCGGGAGGGACGGGCAGCACGGGCGTCGGGCATGCTGGTCTCTGTCGATTTGCGACAACGGGACGCCGCTCAAAGCGGCCGAGGCGTGTGGGTCGGGCATCCCGGGCATGCGTCTGGCGGTGGAGGAGGTGGGCGGGGTCCTGTACGTGGAGCCGACCCCCACGTTTACGGTACGCGCGGTCGTGCCCCGCCACGCTTTTGGTGCCGTGGGCCAGGCCGTCGAGGAAGGAGAGCGGTGAGGGTGATTCGCGTTGTGGTCGTGGAAGACCAGACCATGCTGAGGGACTCTTTGGTTGCTGCCATCAATCGCGAGCTCGACATGGAGGTCGTTGCCTCGCTCGCCGATGCGGCGGACGTGCTCGACCTCGATGCTGGCCGTGAGATTGACGTGGCGCTGCTCGACGTGTGCACGGAGAACAATTCGAGCGGCATCATTGCCGCGAGGAAGCTCAGGGAGGCTCGCCCGCAGGTGAAGACGGTCATCATGACGGGCATGTCGGACGTGACCTTTGTCCGCCAGGCGCGTGAGGCGGGCGTTGACAGCTTTATCTATAAGAACGTCGGGACGGACGACCTGCTGTCGGTGATTCGATCCACCGTAGAGGGGTACTCTACCTTTCCCTCATCTCGGAAGGGTGATGCCCCCGAAGTCGAGCTGTTGGACGAGCTCGAGCTCAAGATCTTGTATCTCACCTGTCAGGCGAAGAGCCGCAGGGAGATAGCGGCGGCGCTGTACATGAGCGAAGGCACGGTAAAGCGGCGCATTTCCGAGATGCTCGCGAAGACGGGCTATGACAACCTGCTCAAGCTGGCAGTTCGCGCGGTGTCAAGCGGAAGCATCGTGGTCAACGTCGAGCGCTGACCTGTCTTCCCGAAGACCCTACATTCAACCGACAAGCCCCCAACGGATTTGGGTTCGTCGTGAGGTCCACTAGGAGCGAGCGATAAGAGCCCGCACGCGTACTGCCTGCGGAAACGCTGAAAGTGCTCTGCTGCGGAGACTCTTGAGGCCCCTGCAGCGAACCCAAATCCGAACAGGGCCGCGCGCTGGCGCCCGCGGGGGGAAGCTACTCCGTGCGGAGGGCGTCGATGAGCGGTGCGGCCCG
>CASEVE010000051.1 GCA_949291295.1 uncultured Olsenella sp. | reverse complement strand
GACGACCCGTCCTGCTACTCGTCCCAGAACGAGCAGGACTCGCGCTTCTACGCCGCCTTTGGCCGCATCCCCTGCCTCGATGTGGCCGACTCGCAGGACTGCTACGAGATGGCCCGCGCCGCCTTCGAGCTCTCCGAGCGCTTTGACACGCCGGTCATGCTGCACGAGACCATGCGCATCGCGCACACCCGCACGCTCGTCTCGGCGTCCGGCGCGCGCGAGGCCGTGGCCCCGCGCGACTACGCGGACGACATCCCCAAGTACGTCATGATGCCCGCCAACGCGGTCAAGCGCCGCGTGGTGGTGGACGAGCGCCAGGCAGAGCTCGAGGCCTACGCCGAGACCTGCCCGTTCAACCACGTGGAGATGCGTGACGAGAAGATCGGCGCCATCTGCGCCGGCGCCGTCTACCAGCACGTCCGCGAGGCGCTGCCCGAGGCCTCCACGTTCAAGCTCGGCCTCGCCTGGCCGCTGCCCGCCCGCGCGCTCGCCGACTTTGCCGCGTCCGTCGACGCGTGCTACGTCATCGAGGAGGCCAGCGACTACTTCTCCTCGCGCGTCCGCGCCCTCGGCATCGAGCTCGCCGAGCCGCCCGCCGCACCGCTCCCCGTTGCCGGTGAGCTCAAGCCGCAGCTCATCCGCACCTCCTTCGGCATGGAGCTGCCCGCGTACCTCGTGCCCGCCACGGACCTGCCGCCGCGCCCGCCGGCGTTTTGCCCCGGCTGCCCGCACCGCCTCGTCTTCTGCGAGCTGCGCCGCCTCAAGGCCATCGTCACCGGCGACATCGGCTGCTACACGCTCGGCGCCGTCGCGCCCTACGGCGCGTGCCACACGGTCATCGACATGGGCGCCTCACTCTCCATGGCGCACGGCATGGAGCTCGCCGGCGCGCCCGAGCGCACCGGGCGCCCCGTCGTGGGCGTCATCGGCGACTCCACCTTCGCGCACTCCGGCATCACGAGCATGCTCGGCACCATCTACAACGGCGGCACCGGCACCCTCTGCATCCTGGACAACCGCACCACGGCCATGACCGGCACGCAGGGCAACCCCGTGAACGGCGTCACCCTCACGGACAGCTCGCACAAGATCGGTCCGCTGGACAACCCCAGCGGCAAGGCGCTCGATCTTCTCGCCCTGTGCCGCGCCATGGGCGTGGAGGACGTGGCCGAGGTTGACGCGCAGGACCTCCAGGCCGTGCGCGCCGCGCTCAAGGCCGCCGTGGCCAACACCGAGCAGCTCTCCGTCATCGTCTTCAAGGCGCCGTGCCGCCTCATCGACCGCAGCCGCGGCAAGCAGCCCACCATCCGCGACTGCCGCGCGTGCGGTCAGTGCATCAAGATCGGCTGCCCCGCCCTCGGGCGCGCCAAGGACGGCACCGCCGCCATCGACCCCACGCAGTGCGTCGGGTGCGACCAGTGCGTCCAGTCCTGCCCGTTCGGCTGCATCACGAAGGAGTAAGCAATGGCTGATACCGAGAAGAACGGCGCCGTCGTGGACGGCACCAAGACCATCCTCCTCGTGGGCGTGGGCGGCCAGGGCACGATCCTTGCGGGCAAGCTGCTGGCGACGGTCGCCGCCGGCGCGGGCCTTGACGTCAAGGTCTCCGAGATCCACGGCATGAGCCAGCGCGGCGGCTCGGTGAGCACCGTCATTCGCCTGGGCGAGCACGTCTCCACCATGGTCTGCGACGACGGCTGCGCCGACGTGGTGGTCGCCTTTGAGGCCGTGGAGGCCCTGCGCGCCCAGCACTACCTCGCCGAGGGCGGCAAGATGTTCGTCAACGACGAGGAGATCACGCCCGTCTCCGTGAACATCGGCAACTTCACAATGCCCGAGCGCGTGGACGAGCGCCTGCGCGAGATGGGCGCCCACCTGCTGGACGCCGGCGTGATCGCACGCAGGCTGGGCACGCCCCGCTCCACCAACGTGGTGCTCGTGGGCGCGCTCTCCACGGCGCTGCCCTTCGACGCCGAGCTCTGGCGCAATGCCGTGCGCGCCTGCGTGCCGCCCGCGACGGTGGAGGCCAACCTCGCCGCCTTCGATGCCGGCCGCGACGCCGCGCTGCGCGGAGAGGCGCGCTAGGAGAAAGATCCGCGGCGGCGCGTCCTTCTCGCCCCGTCCTTCTCGCTGTGTTCCGAAGGCGAGCTGGAACAGCCGCGTTATGCGTTCCCAAAAATGGAGCTGTGGCACAAACCGCCTGCCACAGCTCCATTTTTGGGAACGCAAATCAACAAAACCGCAGATAGCGAGAAACCCGTCGTGCCACAGCGCCACTTTTAGGGACATCGCTCATCCGCCGAGAAGAGCGTGCGCTCAAAAACACTGGGACCCCGGCGCAGCAGCGACCGGGGTCCATCATGAGCTGGTGGGCTGGCGCGTCCCCCGACCACGCCAACCCGTCTGTTCGGGGGATGTAAAGACATGATACCCCATTTTGGCGCAGGCCAAGCTCAAGGAGCGAGCGCGCTCGTACGTTATCGCCAAACGCCGCGCGCTCTTCTCGCCGGGCGCACCGTCGCCTCCCCGACCAAATCCGACCGCCCGCGTATGCGCCGCCAAAAATCCAGCCTCTGCGAACTAACATTTTGTAATCGGTAGGTAAAACGAGTTTGGTGGTGATTCCTATGGGACAGTACGTTGTTGTTGAGAACGAGGGCCGCTACTGCTTCAACCTCTGCGCCTCCAACGGGCACATTCTCATGTCGTCGATTATCTTCCCGTCCAAGGACGAGTGCCTGCACGGCATCGAGTGCGTTCGCGCCTCCGCGGCCAATGCCGAGATCGAGGACAGCACGATTGACGCCTTCGACCGCGAGTCCACGCCTAAGTTCCGCATCTACGAGGACTTTGACGGCCACTTCTTCTTCCGCTTCATCACGCACGAGGCCGGCGACATTGCGCGCTCGCACACCTATGAGCACAAGGAGAGCCTGCTTCGCCGCATCGAGCGAACCCGCGCGGAGTGCGACTCCTCCCTCGCGGCTGACGAGAACTAGCAGCTGGCAGCTGGCGAGAAACACGTTGACTCGGCACGCCCCCGGGGTCCCGCACTCCGGGGGCGTCTGTTAATTGGGGACGGGTTATTTCGCTCAGAGTTTTTGGGACAGGTTTTGCGGCGGATTGGGTTTTGCGGCGAATTGGGTTTTGCGGCGGACGGGAGCGGCAATGGACATGACGGGCGTGAGGCTCACGGAACTCGTAGAGGCCGCCGGGTGCGCGGCCAAGATCGCGCCGGGCGAGCTCGCGGGCGTGCTGGCGGGGCTGCCGCGCCTGGACGCTCCGGAGCTGGTGGTGGGCTTTGACGCCTCGGACGACGCGTGCGTGTGGGACCTCGGCGACGGCCGCGGCCTCATCGCCACCACGGACTTCTTCCCGCCCATGGTGGACGACCCGTTCCTGTTTGGGCAGGTCGCGGCCACCAACGCGCTCTCCGACGTCTACGCCATGGGCGGCCGGCCCGCGCTCGCGCTCAACCTCCTGTGCTTCCCCAACTGCCTGGGCATCGAGGTTGCGGGGCAGATCCTGGCCGGTGGCGCCGAAACGTGCCGACGCGCCGGGTGCGTGGTCGCGGGCGGCCACTCGATCAACGACCACGAGCCCAAGTACGGCCTCGCGGTGACGGGGTTCGTCGCGCTGGACGAGCGGCTTGAGAACGGCGGCGCGCGCGTGGGCGATGCGCTCGTGCTCACAAAGGCGCTTGGCACGGGCATCCTCACCACCGCGCACAAGGGCGGCATCTTGGACGACGCCGGCGTGCGCGTGGCCACGGACTCCATGACCACGCTCAACGAGGCGCCGATCCGCCTGGCGCGCGAGCTGGGCTTCTGGCCGCACGCCGCCACCGACGTCACGGGCTTCTCGCTCATGGGGCACGCCTGCGAGATGGCCGAGGCCTCCGGCGTCACGCTTGAGATCGACGCCGCCGCTGTGCCCGTCATGGCACGCGCCCGCGAGATGGCGGCGCTCGGCCTCATCCCCGCCGGCGCCTACCGCAACCGGGACTTCTTTGGCCCGCGCGTGGCGCTGGACGACGCGCTGCCGCTCGACCTCACCGACGTACTCTTTGACCCACAGACCTCCGGCGGCCTACTCCTGGCGCTGGGCGAGAAGGACGCAGAACGCCTGGTTGACGCCCTGCGCGACGAGGGCCTTCCTGCCGCCGTCATCGGCCGCGCCGTCCCCCGCGCCGAGAAGAGCGTCATCGTGAAATGATACGAAGGGACAGTCCCTTCGTATCATCTGGTGAGAAGGTCGGTGAGGTTGCGGGTGAAGCACTCGCGGTCGTCGCTGGTAAACGCTGCCGGCCCGCGCGTGCGACCGCCGGCACGACGCACCTTCTTCTCCTCGTGGCGGATGAAGAGGTCCATGTCGATCGTAGCCTTGGTGTAGACGCGCCCGCGCACGCCAATGGCCGCCGCACCGCGCCCCAGCGCCATGCTCGCAAGGCCGATGTCCTGCGTGACCACCACGTCGTCCGGCTGCAGGCGCTCCACGATGGCAAAGTCTGCGCTGTCCGCACCGATCGAAACGTCAAGCACGTCCACCCAGAAGCCGCCATGCGTGGCGTCGCGGCCGCGGGCGTGGCTCGCGTCGCGCGGGTCGTCGCGCCGGATGTGGCGCTCGAGGTTCTGCGTGGTGTTGCCCGCAATCACAACAGGTACGCGCGTCCGCCTCGCGCAGGCGAGCGCCTCGCGCGTGACCGGGCACGCGTCAGCGTCGATGTAGAGGGTGCGGTTACAGGACATGCGTCTCCTTCGCCGATGAGTGACTAGACTATAGGATACGAAGGGACTGTCCCTTCGTATCATCGAGGAGGTTCACATGAGAAGAATGGCGGCGGTTCTTGCGGTGCTGTGCCTGGCGTGCTCGCTCTTTCTTCTCGGCTGTGGGACCACCTCCGACGGCACGGTAATCTTTGAGGAGACGGTCTCACCCAACGAGCAGTACGTGAGCTCGGAGGCAGACGTCGTCTACTACACCGTGCGGGTGACGCAGGCCGCACCGGGCACGGCGACGGTCTCCGCCGAGTCCAACTCAGGGTTCTTTGAGCTGGTGAGCTATGAGGTCGCGTGCGACGGCGAGCTCTCCGCCGATGACGTCTCCGTGGAGTGGACCACCCTCATGGGCAACCCCGAGCCAAGCGAGAACGACCAGATCGCCGTTGCCGTGGTCTCCGTGCGCACGGGCGGCGGCACCACGGACGAGCGAAAGATCAGCTTTGTCACAGGCGTGCTCGAGATGGTTGCCGAAGCTACTCCTGGCGCGTAGACGCCCAGAACTGCTTTTATAGCCAGAGGGTCCCAAAATTAACGGACATTGGTTTGCTGAAATTCACTCAACTTGTGACATTTCCGTAGTTGACGAGCTTTTTTCAGCAAACCAATGTCCGTTAATTATGGGACCCCTCTTCTAGACTCCGCTTCCACACCAACAGAGGGGCATCGGCGAAGCGCACCAAGCGGTGCCTTAGCAAAGAATTAGGGCCCGGTTCATGCGACGTTATGGCGGGCGCCCCTAGGCTTGGCTGAGTCAAGTCGAAAGGGGAGACATGAGCATGATTCGTGTGGCGCCGGGCAGGCGCATCAATCTCAGAAGGGCACGTCGCACGCCACTTACACTCGGGATTGTTGGGATGATGGGCGCGCTCGCCGTTGTAGCCTGGCTTGTTGTGGCCTCGATAGCAAACGGGATGGAACATACAAGCGGTTCCATGGCATACCACTCCACTCCCCGCTCGGAGTGGCAGAAGGGCGAGGTTCCCTTCCTCTATCAGACCGATCCGCAGTGGGCGAGTCGCCTCTATGCCGGAGGCACCGTCGAGAAGAACGGGTGCGGCCCCACGTGCCTCTCGATGGTCTACGTGGCGCTCACCGGGTGCGACGACCTCGACCCCGCCGCGATGGCGGACTTCTCAGAGCGCGGCGGCTACACGATCGACGGGATGACGGCTTGGGCGCTCATGAGCGACGGGGCGACTGAGCTGGGACTCACCTCCGAGGAGCTGCCCGCCACCGCGGCCGCCGTGCGCGAGACGCTTCTCGCCGGAAAGCCCGTCATCTGCAGCGTTGGCCCGGGGGACTTCACCACCACGGGCCACTTCATCGTTCTGGCTGGCCTAACCGAGGACGGCAAGGTCGTCGTGCACGACCCCAACAGCGCCGAGCGCAGCTCGCATCCCTGGGACCTCGAGCGCGTACTCGGCCAGTGCCTGAACCTGTGGGCCTTCTCAGCGTGAGAGCGGCAGCTCGACGGTGAAGGTGGTGCGGCCGTTCTCGCTCGCGGCGGAGATGGTTCCGCCGTGCAGCTCCACGATCTCGCGTGCGATGGCAAGGCCCAGTCCCGCGCCGCCGGTGGCGCTCCCACGGGACTCGTCCAGCCGGAAGAAGCGGTCGAAGATCGCGCGGAGCTTGTGCGAGGGGATGGTCACACCCGTGTCGGCCACGGCGATGACGACGCTCCCCTCCCCGGCCGCCGCCTCGATCTCCACGGGCGTCCCCTCGTCGCTGTAGGCAATCGCGTTGCGCAGCAGGTTGCCAAAGACGCGCGCGAGGCGGGCCGCGTCGGCCGTGACCATGAGCGGCTCACCAGGCTGCTCGACGGTCCGCACTGTGCCCGCCACCGTCACCTGAGCCACGTTGCCGTGGGCGGCGAGCGCCGGGTAGAACTCGTCGGCAAGCTGAACGAGAAGCCCGGCGAGGTCCACGGGCGCAAGCTCGAGCTCGATGTTCGTGAGGCTGTAGCGCGTGATGTCAAAGAACTCGTTCACCAAGCGCTCGAGGCGACACGCCTTGTCCAGCGCGACGCCCGTGTAGCGAACCCGCTGCGCCTCCGGCATGTCCGGCACCTCGTCCAGGAGCGAGAGGTAGCCGATCACCGAGGTCAGCGGCGTCTTGAGGTCGTGCGCGAGGTAGGTCACGAGGTCGCTCCTGCGCGCGGACTCGTCGGCGAGCTGGCGCTCCCGCTCCGCTGCGGCGCGCTTGGCGTCGGCGGCAACGAGCGCTAGCTCCTCCCAGCCGGACGGGAACGCCTCGTGAGCCTCAAGGTCGTGGGCGAGAAAGACGCGTAGCAGCTCGGCAGCGCGGGCGCGCTCCTTGAGACGGGCGCGGCGGGCCGACAGGACGGTGGCCACCGCACAACCCACGGCGAGAAGAACGATGCCGCAGATGCCCAGCTGCAGGAAGAAGTACTTGATGCCGGAAACGTCCAGCACTATCTCCGGCCAGATGCCAAATTCGTTCAGGTTGTTGATGTTCAGGATCTGTGGGGCAAGCCAGTCCATGAACGAACCGTTCCAAGCCTTGTCCACAAAGCCGAAGACCGTGCTGAACGCCGCGGACGCAACCAGAATCGCGCCCGCTACCATCGCGACGGTCAGAACAATCGGGCGAGCCCCGCCGACCTTCTCGCTAGCGCTCAATCTTGTACCCCAATCCCCAGACGGTCTTGATGTAGCGCGGGTCCTCGAAGGAGTCGCCCATCTTCTCGCGCAGGTGCCGCACGTGCACCGTGATGGAGCCCGAGCCGCGCTCGTAGTACTCGTCGCCAAAGATGCGCTGGTAGAGCTCGCGCGCCGAGACGACCGCACCGTCTGCCTCGAGCAGGATCCGCAAGAGGGAGAACTCCGTCGGCGTGAGCGAGAGCGGGCGCTCGTTCAGGGTCGCCTCGTGGGCGGGCACGTCGAGCACGAGGCCGCGGCACGCGATGACGCCGTCCTTCTCGCCGTGCGCACCGCCCGCCGCGTTGTACGTGGTGTAGCGCCTGAGCTGCGCCTTCACGCGCGCCACGAGCTCGAGCGGCAGAAAGGGCTTCACCACGTAGTCGTCCGCGCCCAGGGTGAGGCCGGCGATCTTGTCCGCCTGCTCGCCGCGGGCTGTGAGCATGATCACCGGGTAGCTGTGGCGCGCGCGGATGGCACGGCAGACCTCGAGGCCGCTCGCGCCGGGCAACATGACGTCGAGAATCGCAAGGTCGAGCGCCGGCGCGCCATCGTCCGTCACGCGCGCGACCGCCGCCGCGCCGTCGCCGAGCGTCTCCACCTCAAAGCCCTCCGCCTCAAGGTAGACGCGGACGAGCTCGCAAATCTCCGGCTCGTCGTCCACTACCAGCACGCGTGCACCCATGCGCCCCTCCCCTCGTATCAGCCACAAGGATACGCGAGAAGAACGCGGCAGTTCCTAACGTTTGCTTAAGGACGCAGGGCGGACGGCTCCGCCCGTCCGCCGGGCGATGAATCACCGCGCGAGCATGCGACGAATGCCCGACATGCTCGATATCTCCTCAAGAACGTCAATGAGCTCGTCGCTCTGGTAGAAGTCACCGCGCCGCCGCGATCCCAGGGGACGCAGCATCCCATACTCGCTCAGACTTCTCGTAACCTCGGTTAGCGGAAGTGAATTTAAATTCACTTCCGCTAATCGCATACTACGGAAGCAAAACTGCTACGCCACCTGGCGCCTCCTGAACGAGACCACCGCCACGGGGGCCGAGATGAGCGCAAGGGCGGCGTAGGCGAGCAGCACCATGCCGATGAGGTCGAGCACGGCCGGCCCGAGCGGGTAGGACTCGAGCGCCGAGAAGAGCATGGTGAAGTTGGAGAAGTTGATCGGGAAGAGGGCGAGCGCGCGCTCGAGCGCACCCACGCCGGCAGAGGGCACGAGCCCCGTGAGCAACACGAGCGCCACGTTCGTAAGGAAGACCGCAAGCGTCGAGGGCGTGCGCGAAGAGAGTGCGAGCGTGAGACACACGAAGCCCAGGCACGCGGCGTACATGAGCCCTACGCATGCGAGCGCGGCCTGACCCGCCGTGAGGGGGTACGGTGACGTGAGCGCCATGCTCTGGATGGAGAGCCCGAAGCCGCCCGCCCCGTAGAAGACGAGCGAGACGCCTACGATCAGCGCCGCACAGAGCGCGAAGTAGATGGTGGCGTAGGCGAGCCCCGCCACAACCTTGGCGGCCACGAGCGTCGAGCGGCCGCGCCTGGTGGCGAGCACCACCGCGTCGGCGCCGGAACTGTACTCGAAGGAGAACGCGGGCGCCAGCGTCACACACACCGCCAGAATCGCAAAGACGAGAAATGACGCACAGTTGACGATGTTGTCCCAGCCGCCCGAGTAGCCGTACGTGATGGGCTCCGGCACGGAGGCGCGCATCTCCGTCCAGTACGCGCGCTCCGCCTCGGAGTACTCCCACATGCCGCCCTGGCCGTCGTCGAGGGACTGCTGGGTGAGCTCGGCCGCCGCGCCGTACCAGTCGGCCGCCATCTCGGGCGTCACGCGGGCGGCAGTCTGCGCGGGCTCCTCGCCCGCGACCCGCCAGGGCCGGAGCAGCCAGTTCCAGTAGGGGTTGTAAATCTCGTCGAACTCCGCGGACGAGAAGCTCTGCTCGATGAGGGAGAAGACAGCCGCGCCTGTCATCTCGCCCACCGCGTCGCGGTCGATCCGCGAGAAGACCGCCTCCTGGTAGGCGGCTATGTCCGCCGCCGCGCGCTCGGCGGTGACGGCGCCCGCGTGCTTCTCGGCCTCCTCGCGGTTGTATGCGATGGCCTCGATGCCGCTGAACTCCTCTCCGGCGAAGTTCACCGTCCGGTTCTGCGTCACGTTGAGCGCCATGATGGCGACGAGGAAGACGATGACGCCTACGTTGGCCGCGAGCGCCACGCGGCGGGAGAGCATCTTCTTGAGCTCGAACAGGATGAGCCTAGGCATGGCGTCCCTCCTCGAAGTGGGACCCGCGGGCGGCGCGGGGCGATCCCGCCCCGGCGGCGCCGTCGCGGAACACGTACAGGTACAGGTCCTCGAGCGTGGGCTCGGCGGGGGCGGAGCCCGGCACCCTGGGCTCGTCGGCAACGTAGCGCAGGAGCGCCCGCCCGCCCTCGAGGTGGCGGACGTTGCCCACCGTGAGCGCGGCCTCGAGCGCCTCGACCCGCCCGGCGGGGACGGCGGCCTCCCAGACCTTGCCCTCGGCCTCCGCCACAAGCTCTGCCGGCGGCCCGGAGAGCACCACGGAGCCCGCGCGCATCACGAGGATCTCGTCGGCGATGTGCTCCACGTCCGAGACGATGTGGGTGGAGAGCAGAACGATCTTGTCGCGCGCAAAGCCGGCGATGAGGTTGCGGAAGCGCACGCGCTCCTTGGGGTCGAGGCCCGCCGTGGGCTCGTCGAGCACGAGGACCTCGGGGTCGTTGAGGACGGCCTGCGCGATGCCGAGGCGCTGGCGCATGCCGCCGGAGAACGTGCGGATGCGGCGGCGCTCCTCGCCGGCGAGCCCCACGCGCTCCAGCAGCGCGAGCGAGCGGTCGCGGGCGTCGCGGCGGCCGAGGCCCTTGAGGGCGGCCATGTACTCCATGAAGTCGAGCGCCGTGAACTCGGGGTAGTAGCCGAAGTCCTGCGGCAGGTAGCCGAGGAGGGCGCGGTACTCGTCGCCCATACGAGCGACGGGCGAGCCGTCGTAGCGCACCTCGCCCGAGGTGGGGCGCAGCACCCCGCACACCATCCGCATGAGCGTGGTCTTGCCGGCGCCGTTGGCGCCGAGCAGGCCGTAGACGCCGGGGGCGAGCGTCGCGCTCACGCGGTCCACGGCGATCTTGGGCCCGAACTCCCGGGTCAGCCGGTCGAGCGTCAGTTCCATCCTGCACTTCCCTTCCTGTCTGATTGCTAGAGCGCGCCTGCAGGCGCGGGCGCATCGGCGAAGCCGGAGGCCGCCGCGCGCAGCCACGCGCGGGCCTGCGCCGCGGCGAAGGCGAGGGCCGCC
>CASEVE010000050.1 GCA_949291295.1 uncultured Olsenella sp. | reverse complement strand
AGCGGGCGAGCGCGGCGCTGGGCTGGAGGACGCCGGACGAGAACCGCAGGCTGCTCGGCTACGCGGTGTAGGATGTACAGGAAAACGTCCGCAGTCCCGCACGTGTCATTTGTAGCACGAGCGACGTTTTTGCGCACGCTGCGCTGCGTCGAGCCATCTCGGGCTGGGCAGGGCTAGCGTCGCGTGAGCGTGACCACGCTTTCCACGTGCTTGGTGTGCGGAAACATGTCCACGGGCGCCACGCGCTCGAGGCGATAGCCCTGTTGGTGGAGGACCTCGAGGTCGCGTGCCTGCGTGACAACGTTGCAGGACACGTAGGCAATGCGCTCCGGCGCGAGCCTGGCCACGCCGGCAAGGAACTCCGGCGTGCTGCCGGCGCGCGGCGGATCCATGATGACGGCATCGAAGTGCTCGCGCGCCCCCTCTCCCGCCATCCATGCGGTTGCGTCCGCGGCAACAAAGCTGCAGCTATCCGCCACCCCGTTGGCGCCGGCGTTACGACGCGCACATGCCACGGCACCCGTTACCTGTTCAACACCAACAACCTGAAGGCCGGGCTCTTTGACTGCCGCGCAGATGCCAATGGTTCCCGTTCCGCAGTACGCGTCGAGTACGCGTCGCGCTCCGCTTGCACCCTCGATTGCCAGCTCGTAGAGCACTTCGGTCTGGGCGGGGCTGGTCTGATAGAAGCTCGTAGGCCCAATCTCAAAGGTGCATCCCAGCAGCTCGTCGTGCATGACGCCGGGTCCAAAGAGCGTCTGGCAGTGACGTCCCAGGATGGCGTTGGTGCGGCGATCGTTGACGTTCTGCACGATGGTTGTTACCTCGGGACACGCCACGCGCAGTTCGGCCACCAGCCGATCGACCCCGCGAAGCTCGCTCACGCGCGTGACCAGCACGAGCATGACGTCATCCGTCTTCCACCCGCAGCGCACAACGGCATGGCGAAGCACGCCCACGCCTCGGTCCTCGTCATAGGGCGGGATGTGCAGCTTCTCGGCAACGCGCGCAACGGCGTTCAAGATGCGCCGCGCGCGTTCGTCTTCTACCAGGCACTTTTCGCACGGCACAATGCGATGCGTCCCCGCGGCATAGAACCCACAGAGCACGCGCCCACCGCGCGCGTGCGCAAACGGTGTTGCCGCCTTATGACGGTAGCGTACGGGCTCGTCCATTCCCCTAATGGGATTGACTGCGGCACCGTCCTTCTCGGCCATATCGCCAAGAAGCCCTTCCACCTGCGCCTGCTTGCGTCGCAGCTGTATGGGGTAGGGGACCGCGAGCCATTCGCAGCCTCCGCAGTCGCGCGCAATCGGGCAGGTGTAGGTCTTGTATCCCATGGCACCCAGTATACCTGCCGTTTGCCGACAAACGTCGCGCGCTTGCAGCGCCCTCTTGAAAAGAAACCAATGTGATATCACAATGGCATCAGTCGAGGACGCCCACCCCGGGGCGTGCCCGTAGCCAGGAAAGGAACCGCAATGACCGTAGAGAAGCAGGCCCGCGCCGCGTCTGGCTGGCCCATGTTCTTCGTCACCCTCGTCGCGTATGCGGCCTCCATTTGGGGCATCGTCCAGGGCATCATCATCCTCGCTGCCGCTGAGGAGGCCGGTGTGGCTGCGCCCGTCACGGGCCCGGTGCTGCTCGTCGGCGGCATCGTGCTGCTCATCGTGGCTATTATCGTCACCTGTGGGTTCTTCTCGCTGCAGCCGGGCCAGGCGCGCGTGCTCGTGCTCTTTGGCAACTACGTGGGCACCGTCCGCGAGTCCGGCTTCTACTGGGTGAACCCCTTCTATAGCCACAGCTTGGGCTCGGACGGCACCGCCGCCTCCATCGACGTCAGCCTGGAGGAGGGCACCCCGTCCGTGAAGGCCGCCGCGGCCGCCAAGGCACTCTCCACCAAGGTCTCCCTGCGCGCCCGCACCCTCAACGGCGACCGCCTCAAGGTCAACGACAAGATGGGCAACCCCATCGAGATCGCCACCGTCGTGGTCTGGCACGTGGCCGATACGGCCAAGGCCCTCTTCGACGTTGATCACTACCCCAGCTACGTTGCCATGCAGACCGAGACCGCGCTGCGCCACGTTGCCAGTGTCTACGCCTACGACCACATGGAGGACGATGACGCCTCCAACAGCTCCATCACGCTGCGCTCCAACATCGAGGAGGTGTCCGAGTCCCTCAAGGAGGAGCTTGACCGTCGCCTTGCCCCGGCCGGTGTCTCCGTGGACGACGCCCGCCTCACGCACCTTGCCTACGCGCCGGAGATTGCCCAGGCCATGCTGCGCCGCCAGCAGGCCGAGGCCATCATCGCCGCACGTAAGAAGATCGTCGAGGGCGCGGTCTCCATGGTGGATATGGCGCTCAAGGAGCTCTCTGACGGCGGCGTCGTGGAGTTCGACGACGACCGCAAGGCCGTGATGGCCTCTAACCTAATGGTCGTTCTCTGCGGTGAGTCCGAGGCCCAGCCCGTCCTCAACACTGGCTCCCTCTACCAGTAAGGCGAGAAGGACGTGGCAGCCCGCAAGCAATATCCCCTGCGTATAGACCCAGAGGTCTGGGCTGCGGTGGAGCGTTGGGCCGCCGACGAGATGCGCTCAGCAAACGGCCAGGTCGAGTGGATCCTGCGCGACGCCCTGCGCCGCGCAGGCCGCCTGCCCAAGAAGTCCGACAAGAACGACGACCAGCAATGATTCCAGCCTAAAGAGGCCCGCCGCCCCCGTCGGCAGGCCTTCCGTCCCCCTGTCACTTCTCGCCCGCTGCCCGATATGTTCGTCTCGCCGCGCCCAAACGTGGGTAAGGTGTGAAACATCGTGCATAGACCCCGTACAAAGGGAGGCATCATGGCTGCAAAGGGAACGGAGAAGGTCAAGAACGTGGTCCTTGTGGGCCAAGGCGGCGTGGGCAAGACCATGCTGGCCGAGGCCATGCTTCACCTGACGGGTCGTACCACCCGTCTGGGCGGCCACGCCGGCACCAAGCCCACGCTTGACTACGACGGCGAGGAGGGCGAGCGCGGCTTCTCGATTTCCACCTCCATCGCGCCGATCATCTGGGAGGGTACGCGCCTGAACGTGCTCGACGCCCCGTGCTACCCGGACTTTGTCGGCGACGCCTACGCCGCCATGTCCGCGTGTGAGACGGCCGTCTTCGTGGTCGACGCCGCGTCCGGCCCGGGCACCATTACCACCCGCCTGTGGTACGCGGCCGAGGAGCTCAGCCTCGCCCGCGCCCTCTTTGTCAACCGCCTCGACCGCCCGGACGCCGACTTTGACGTTGCCATGTCCGCGCTCCAGGAGCGCTTTGGCACCAACCTCGGCGCCGTGACCATCCCCATGGGCTCCGGCGAGGCCTTCTCCGGCATCATCGACGTCGTCCACATGAAGGCACGCCACCTCGAGGGCGGCAAGCCCGTCGTCGAGGACGTCCCCGCCGAGTTCAAGGACGCCGCCGAGGCCGCTCGCGCCCAGCTCACCGAGCTTGTCGTGGAGGCCGATGACGAGATTATGATGAAGTACCTCGAGGGCGAGGAGGTCACGCAGGACGAGCTCGAGGGGCTTCTCGCCAAGGCCATCCGCGAGCGCGTCTTTGTCCCCGTCTTCTCGGGCAGTTGCGTGCGCGAGGAGGGCGTCATCTCCTTCATGGACGCCGCTGTGGCGTGGTTCCCCACGATGGCTGACTTTGGCCGCATCCCGCTGGTCAACGGCGAGCAGCTCGACATCTCCGAGGACGACGAGCGCCCCGTGGTCTTTGCCTTCAAGTCCCTGAACGACCCGCAGAACGGTCGCCTCTCCTTCCTCAAGGTGCTCGCCGGCACCATCACGCCGGGCATCGAGCTCACCAACGCGCGCACGCGCAAGACCGAGCGCCTGGGCCACCTCTACCAGATGTGCGGCAAGGAGACCACCGACGTCCAGCCCGCAGCCGCTGGCGACATCGTCGTGGTTCCCAAGCTCGAGGCCATGACTGGCGACACGCTCTCCGTGACCGGCAAGGTGGAGGCCGCCGAGTTCCGCTTCCCCAACTCGCTCTACCGTATTGCCATCGAGCCCGACGCGCGCGGCACTGAGGGCAAGCTCTACGCCTTCCTCGAGAAGAGCGCGGATGCCGATCCTACCCTCAAGGTGGAGCGCGACGAGGACACCGGCCAGACCGTCATCTCCGCCATCGGCGAGGCACAGGTCAGCGTCCTTCTCGACCGTCTTGAGGACCGCGCGGGCATCACCGCTCACACCGTGGCGCTCAAGATCCCGTATCGCGAGACCATTCGCCGCGTGGCGTCCGCCCAGGGCCGCCATAAGAAGCAGACCGGCGGTGCCGGCCAGTACGGCGACTGCTGGCTGCGTATTGAGCCCAACCCGGGTGCCGGCTACGAGTTTGTGGACGAGGTCGTGGGCGGCCACATCCCGCGCGGCTTCATCCCGGCCATCGACAAGGGCGTCCAGGAGACCATGCGCGAGGGCGTGCTTGCCGGCTACCCGATGATCGACGTCAAGGTCGCCGTCTACGAGGGCTCCTACCACCCCGTCGACTCCAACGAGATGGCGTTCAAGACCGCGGCGCGCATCGGCTTCCAGAAGGCCGTCGACCAGGCCGAGCCCGTGCTTCTTGAGCCCATGGCGCACCTGCGCATCACCGTGCCCGAGAGCTACGCCGGCTCCGTGATGGGCGACGTCTCCGCCTCTCGCGGCCGCGTCGAGGGCATGGAGGCTGGCACCGGCGCCCAGGCCGGCGAGACCACCGTCGTGGCCACCATCCCGTACGCCGAGGTTACCGACTACGCAACCCGCCTGCGCTCGCTCTCCCGCGGCACCGGCGAGTTTGAGATGGAGGTCAGCGGCTACGAGCAGGTTCCGCATGACATCCAGCAGCGCCTGGCGTCTGAGTACGCCGCCCGCCGCGCCGCCGGCGAGAAATGATACGAAGGGACTGTCCCTTCGTATCATTGCCCCCCCACGCGGGCGGTTGGTCTCACGGCCAACCGCCCGTTCTTCTCGGCGCGAACGGGGTAAAATGCCCCTAAGTGCCTAACACTTCCATCCATGGCATCCCAAGGAGGACACATGCTTTCCGCAGTTCAGATCAAGCCGGACGTCTACTGGGTCGGCGCGCTCGACTGGAACGCGCGCGAGTTCCACGGCTACACCACCGAGGCCGGCATCACCTACAACGCCTACCTCATCCTGGACGAGAAGGTCACGCTCATCGACACCGCCAAGGTCACCTTCACCGACGAGCTGCTCGAGCGCATCTCCTCGGTGATCGACCCGTCCAAGATCGACGTCCTCATCGCCAACCACGTGGAGATGGACCACTCCGGCAACACCCCCACGATCAAGCGCCTGGCCCCCAACTGCCAGATCTACTGCTCCGCGCCGCAGGGCGTGAAGAACATGACCGCCCACTTTGGCGACCTCGGCTACAACGGCGTCAAGACCGGTGACACGCTCTGCATTGGCAAGCGCACGCTGGCCTTTGTGCAGACCCCGATGGTCCACTGGCCGGACAACATGGTCACCTACGACGCCTACGACAAGATCCTCTTCTCCAACGACGCCTTTGGCCAGCACTTTGCCAGCTCCGCCCGCTTTGACGACGAGAACGACATGTGCGAGGTCATGCACCAGGCGCGCAAGTACTACGCCAACATCGTGCAGCCCTACCGCGCGCAGGCCGCGGCGGCGGTGAAGGCGGTGCGCGGCCTTGGCCCGGACGCGCTCGACATGATCTGCCCGGCGCACGGCGTCATCTGGCGCTCCCACGTGGAGGACATCCTGCGCGCCTACGAGGAGGACTTTGTCTCCGGTGCCGTTCGCGAGCGCGCCGTGGTGGTCTACGACTCCATGTGGCACTCCACCGAGAAGATCGCTCGCGCGCTGGTGGACGGTTTCCTGGCCGCCGGCGTCCCCGCGCAGCTCATGGACCTCAAGGAGAACCACATCTCCAACGTCATGGACGTGTTCCTTGACTGCAAGTACGTGTGCGTGGGCTCGCCGACGCTCAACAGCCAAATGCTGCCCACCGTGGCCGGCTTCCTCACGTACATGAAGGGCCTCTCGCCCAAGAACGAGAACCGCGTGGGCCTGGCGTTTGGCTCCTACGGCTGGGCGCCGCTCGGGCCCAACAACGTGGCCAAGGAGCTCGAGGCCGCTGGCTTCCAGATGCCGGTGAAGACGCTCGCCGTCAACTGGATTCCCAGCGAGGAGCAGCTTGCTGCCGCAAAGGATGCCGTGAAGGAGCTCGTGGCGTAGCAAGGCCACAGACGAGAAAAGCAAAACGAGATGGAGTGACGCAGCTCAGATGCGTTATTTCATCTCGTTTTTTATATCACGAGAGACTGGTTACGGCAAAGGGGCATGAGTTATCGTTCTCACAGCCGCTTACAGACGTATGGGCGTCTTGGCCGAAAGTACGGCGCGCCCGCACTGGCAGCCGTCTAGCATTTCTGCAAGGAAGATGCCCGCCGTATGGCGGGCGCCGTTTCTGACAGAGTCCGAAAGGACGGAAAGGAGGCACGGATGCGATCTGGTTCGCCTAGAAGGAGCCGCGCGGTGTTTGCCGGCGTGGCTGCAGCCGCAGCTCTGGCGGTTGCCTGCGGGGTTCCCGCGCTCGCAAACGCCGAGGGCTCCGAGTACAAGATCTATCCGACGCCGCACGAGATCACGTATGGTACCGGCACCGTCGACTTTGAAGGCACGGTCAACACGATCGTGGGCGACGACATCGACGGCTACACCGAGGACCGCCTGGACGAGGTGCTCGAGCTCGCCGGCGTGACGGCCACGCCCGCCGAGGCCACCTCCAACGACGGCGAGGGCCTCGAGATCCTCGTGGGTGTTGAGGGCTCGGGAGACGCCGCGGACACGTATGTGACCGAGGATCCCTCTGCCGACCTCTTCACCAAGACCGACGCCTACTACCTGGCCGTCGTGCCTGCCTCCGGTGACGCGCCGGACCGCATCGTGGTTCTGGGCAAGGACACCGACTCCGCGTTCTACGGCCTCTCCACCCTCTACCAGATCCTCCAGCAGGACACCGACGGTGACGTTGCCGCCCTCACCATGAACGACTGGGCCGACGTTGAGTCCCGCGGCTTCATCGAGGGCTACTACGGGAACCCCTGGAGCACCGAGGATCGCTGCGAGCTCATGCGCTGGGGCGGCTACTACAAGCTGAACGCGTACATCTACGCGCCCAAGGACGACCCCAAGCACAACTCCGACTGGCGCGCCCTCTACACGGACGAGGAGCTTGAGGACATCACCGCGCTCGCCGAGGCGGGCAACGCGTCCAAGTGCCGCTTCATCTACGCGCTGCACCCGTTCATGAACGACCCGATCAAGTTTGGCAGCACCTACGAGGATGACCTCGCCGACATCAAGGCCAAGTACCTCCAGGTCATCGAGGCCGGCTGCCGCCAGATCATGGTGTCCGCAGATGACGCGAGCGACCCGGGCTCCGCGAGCTACATTCGCCTCCTGACCGATCTCACGAACTGGATCCACGAGCTCCAAAAGGAGACCAACGACGACGGTACCCTCAAGTACGAGGGCCTGAAGGACATCATTCCATTCGTGGCGGCCAACTACGCCGCTGCCGGCGAGTCCTGGTACAACCAGCTTCCCGAAAACGTGCGCCCGATCATGACCGGCACGCGCGTCTGGGGCAAGGCTGACAACTCCACTATCACCCAGTTCATCAACAAGTCCAGCACCGAGCCCTTCATGTGGATCAACTGGCCCTGCACGGACAACACCCGTGACCACCTCTCCATGGGTGGCTACGAGAACGCCCTCGGCGCGGATGTGACCCCGGGCACGCTTCTGGGCTGCGTCATCAACCCGATGCAGCAGTCCGAGCCCTCCAAGGTCGGCATCTTCATGAACGCGGACTTCTCGTGGAACAACTGGACCTCCTACGATCACGCCGACCAGACGTGGCAGGACGCCTTCTCCTACGTGGACAACGGCTCGCCCAACGCCACCGATGCCTCCGACGCCCTTCGTGAGCTCTCCGAGCACATGAAGTGGTACCAGGGCGGCGGCGTGACCTTCGAGTCCCGTGAGTCCGAGGCCGTGAAGCCCATGCTGGACGCCTTCCGCGAGAAGGTCCAGAACGGCACGGTTACCGTCGACGACCTCACGGAGGTCGAGGAATTCTTCCAGGGCATCCAGGCTGCCACCGAGACGTACAAGATGTCCGCCGGCAACGAGGCCATGCGCGAGCAGATTGACCCGTGGATCGGCTTCTGGGAGGATGGCACGGACGCGGCGCTGCGCTACATCAAGGCCATCCGCGCCTACCTGTCCGATGACACCGACACCCTGCTCGTTGAGTACACGCAGGGCAAGGGCGCCTTTGATGCCTCGCTGCTGCACAGCTTCCCGTACGTCGAGGATACCCAGTACGCTCGCGCCGGCACCCGTGCCGTGTGGCCGGTTGTCGAGGCCATGGGCGAGTACCTCAGGCCCATCGTCTCCGAGGCCACGGGTACCGTTGAGGTGAAGACCAAGGTCACTCTCAGCGGCTTGGGCACCACCAACTCCCTGGGCAACCTCACCGATGGCGACACCGGGACCACGGTGCACTTCTCCGGAAGCAACGCCACGACCAACGTCAACGTGGGCGACTCGCTCACCATTACGTATGACCCGTTCGTCACGGCCGACTCCATGACGATCGTGCAGTCCGTCCCGGCGAACCGTCCTCAGGACGTCATGCGTGACGCGCTCGTTGAGTACACGACCGACGGCTCCACCTGGATTGAGCTCGGTCACATCGACGGCACTGCCGAGCAGACCCTCGAGTTCCCCGAGACTGTCCAGCTCAAGGGCCTCCGCTTCACCAACAAGCAGTACTACAGCGGCTACTGGATGGTGAACGAGATCTCCACCGCCGTCGCCGGCACCAAGATGTCCGAGCCCTTTGCGAGCGTCGAGCCCAGCGAGGGTAAGGTCTCCGCTCTCACGGACGGCAAGACCGACAACGGCGCGACCTTCTCGGTTCCTGCCGAGGGCATGAACGTTGGCATCAACTACCTCAAGACCACCGAGGTTGGCCAGCTTGCCATCGTCCAGGGTGGTACCCCGCGCTCCGGCGTCATTGAGGGTCTTGTCGCCGGTACGTGGACCGAGCTTGGCGACTTTGAGGCTACGGCCGAGCAGACCGTGAACTTTGGCAAGCACGTTGCCGTGACCGGGATTCGCCTCGTTGTTGAGGGCGAGGGCTCCTGGACGGTGAACGAGCTTACTGCCTCGCGCCTTCCGAGCACGGTGACGCCCGTCATCAACTCCACGATGTCGGATTACCAGTCCTTTACCAAGGACAAGATGGTCGACGGCAACACCAGCACCTACGCGCACCTCAAGAACATCGAGAGCAATAACATCCGCGAGGGAGACTGGGTTGGCGTGACCTTTGAGCCCGCCAAGCGCGTTGGCAAGGTCACCTTTGTCCAGGATGGCAACGGCGACTGCATTGCCAAGGGCGAGATTTCCTATCAGGGCGAGGACGGCGAGTGGTACAAGATTGGTGACGTCAACACCGCCGGCACGCAGACCTTTGAGTTCTCCAACGTCAACGTCAAGGCCATTCGCGTGACCAACCTCGAGAACACCGCCAAGTGGTGGAAGGTCTACGAGATCACGGCCGAGGAGGGCGAGGAGAGCCCGGCCGGCGCCATCGTGACCGACGACGCGTCCATCGGCCTCTCCGGTGTTGCCAACGAGACTTCCGCCACCATCTCCGGTGGCGAGGTGACGATCCCCGCCGGCTCGTACGCCGCGATTGATCTCGCAAGCCTCAAGACTGGCATCACCATCAGCCAGGAGACCATCGACGCCCTGGCCGAGTCTGGCCTCACGCTCGTCTCCTCCTCCAACGGCCTTGGCTGGAACCCCATCGAGGCTGGTACGGTGGAGTCTGCTCGCTACGTGGGCATCCTTAACGCGAGCGCCTCGGACATCCAGTTCGACTTCACTAACGCTCCGATCAAGTTCACGTTCACCGCGGTTGCGGGTGACTTTGTGAGCTCGTCTGAAGCAGCCGAGGGCTGCGAGCTTGCCGATATGCTCGACGGCAACCTCACCACGTACTGGCGTCCCGCAACTGAGAAGGGCAGCGTCAGCTACCTCGTCTCCGCCCCGCTTAACGGCACCACCCCGCGTGACGGCATTCGCATCATCTCTTGGGGCGAGCCGTCTGGCGCAACGGTGACGGCCAAGATCTACACCTCTGCCGACTACTCCACCACCCAGGATGTCGTGCTTGGTGTCCTGACCCACTCCGTGATGGACTACTCGTTCTCCGCTGCTGCCAAGGCGGCCGGCGTCGAGTTCTACGGCGTGGAGTCCGTAAGCGTTGACTGGTACAACAATCTTCCGTCCATCGCCGAGATGAGCATGCTCGACACGGTTGCCAACCCGGACAACAACCCCGATGAGGTTGTCGTGGTTGTCGACAAGACGGCCCTCAACGAGGCTATCGCTAAGGCCGAGGCCACTGACACCACCGGCAAGACCGAGGAGTCCGTTGCCGCGCTGACCGCCGCCATCGAGGCCGCCAAGGCCGTTGCGGCCGATGATGCGGCTACGGAGGAGCAGGTCGCTGACGCGATTGCCAAGATCGAGGCCGCCATCGCCGGCCTTGAGGACGAGGTCGTGACCGACGCTCTTAAGGACGCGGTGGACAGCGTGTCCAAGTTCGAGGCGGGCGACTACACCGCCGAGAGCTGGGCGGCGCTCACCGAGGCGCTTAAGGCTGCGCAGGCCGTTCTCGCCGACGAGGACGCCACGCAGGCTGAGGTCGACGAGGCCCTTGCTGCTCTGAACGCGGCTATCGAGTCTCTCGAGGAGGCCACCGAGCCCGAGCCTGAGACCAAGGCAACCGAGATGTACCGCCTGTACAACAAGTGGACCGGCGAGCACTTCTACACCGCCTACCTCGAGGAGCGCAACGTCTTGGTGACGGTCGGCTGGATTTACGAGGGCATCGGCTGGTACGCCCCCGAGGAGGGCGACGAGGTCATGCGCCTCTACAACCCCTACGTGGACGGCGGCGACCACCACTACACCCTTGACGCCAACGAGTACAAGGAGCTCCAGGAGCTCGGCTGGAAGGGCGAGGGCCTGGGCTGGTACTCCGCCGACGAGGGCGCCGAGGGCGCGGTGCCGCTCTACCGCCAGTACCCCTACGCCGAGACCGGCACGCACAACTACACGCCGGACGAGAACGAGAACGACACGCTCGAGTCGCTCGGCTGGGTGGCCGAGGGAATCGCCTGGTATGGCGTGACCCCCGCCGAGAAGTAGGCGACCCGGACGGGGGCGACCCCCGACCGACAGACCGACCCCCAGGGGCCGTCGGGCGCAAGCCCGGCGGCCCCTCCCTCTGCCGCGGGCCCCTCTCGCCAGCTTTTCTCGCCGGCGTTCCCAAAAGTGGGGCTGTGGCACAGAATGTCCCCGAAAGGGCGCCGTGGCACGAGAAAAACCCTCATCCCGTGCGACGGCCTCGATTTCGTGAACGCCGGGCGAGAAGGGCGGGACGCGTTCCCAAAAGTGGGGCTGTGGCGCAGAATGTTCCCAAAAGTGAGGCCGTGGCACGCGGAAACCCCTCCCCGCGTGCCACGGCCCCACTTTTGGGTACGCTCGTCCTTCTCGTCCGCGATGCTCGCTTGTCGGTAACCGGAAACCCGCTCGACAACGATTTTCCATGCGGCCCTCCCCATGCCGGGCCTTCTAAAATACATAACTTACCACCAACAAAATAATACTTTATGAAATATAATCAGAAAGGAGTTATGCTTTAGGAGGGAAAGTATGGAGAGACGGCTCATCGTTGGGTACCAGTCGGCGGTTGACTATTGGCGGGCCACGCGAGTTGCGTCACCCGATAAAGACGATTCTGAGTTTGGCAGCAAGGTAATTGGCGCCTTGCCGCTTAGCTCGGCTGAACAGGTTGCGCGTGCGATGAATCTGTGCTGTGCGGAGGAGCCCCTCGACGTTGTGTGCCCCACTCGTTCTGACAGGCGCAACAGCAAACGCGTGGTCAACCATTTGTGGAAGGGCCCGCTGACGCGCGACCGGACGCTTGCGCTTGGCAACGGGATTGAGGTCTGTCGTATGCCCGCGGTGTTTTCGCAGCTCGCAACCGATCTTGACGAGGTTTCGCTTGCTCAGATTGCCGACGAGATGGCGGGAAACTACGTGATTGACCTCGGTGAGGAAGAGGGGATGGTCGGAGACCTTGCGCCGCTCGTCACCATTTCCGAGCTGAGGGGGTATGCGGAGTCCGCGCGCGCCCTGAACGTGCGCGGTGCCGCGCGTGCCTGCAGGGCGCTGGACCTCGCGCTTCCAAACTCCAATTCACCTAGAGAGACCGACATATCGATTTTCATGATGCAACCGAGGGTACAGGGCGGCGTTGACCTGCGTGGATTCGAGATGAACGTCCCGATTAAGCTGCCTGCCTCGCTTGCGGAAAAGCTCAATAAGAAGGTGATCATTCCGGATTTTACCTGGCCAAACGGAACTATCCTGGAATACGACAGCAAACGGGAGCATTTTTCTCCCGAGGAGCGGGCGCGTGACGAGCTCAAGCGAAGGGCGTATCAGGCGGTCGGGATGGATTGCCTCACACTGACCAAGGGTATCCTGCGCAACAACAACGAGGTTGACCTGTTCTTTGCGGAGCTCGAACGGAGCTTGGGGCTGCGCCGCCGCGCGCCAAACGATCGGATGCTGGAAAGCAGGAAGCTCCTGCGCGCGAGGCTCTTTGGCAAGGAGGTGAAAGCCGATTCTTGAGCACGGCTTCCACGGCAATTATGTGCAAAACGCTCGCTCGTGCCACAAACGGCCGAGACGCTGTGCAAAATGGCCGCTCGTGCCACGTGTTTTTATGGGTGGCGTGAGTATCCAAGAAACGTTTCCGCAGATAACAGCATAATAATTCGAATCAAAACCATCGATTTCCGCAAAAAGATGTGGCACGAGAGCGCTTTTTGCACAGCGAAGTCGCCGTTTGTGGCACGAGCGAGCGTTTTGCGCACGGCAGATGCCGAATACACCCTCGCGCGCGACCTGCTAAAATCAGTCTACTGTGTCGACGGCTCCAGCGTCCCTGCCGTCGACAGGCATCTGAACCCCGACCGAGGAGGTTGCGCACGAGCGCATGGACGTAGCGATAAGCATTGTGGTCACTTTCCTGCTCACCCTGGCCAACGGCTATTTTTCGATGTCCGAGCTGGCGGTGGTGAGCGCCAAGAGGGCGGTTCTTGAACCTGAGGCTGAGGATGGTGACCGCAAAGCCCGTGCCGCCCTCAATCTGGCATCCAATTCGGAGCAGTTCCTCGCAACCATTCAGGTTGCCATCACGCTCGTGGGCTTTGCGTCCTCGGCGTTTGCAAGCACCAGCCTCTCCGATCCGCTTGAGTCTTGGTTTGTGAGCCTCGGCATGCCCGCGGGCATCGCTGGTCCTCTGGCTCCCGTGCTCATCACGCTCGCGGTCTCCTATCTTTCCATTGTTGCCGGCGAGCTGGTTCCCAAGCGTATGGCCCTCTCCAACGCCGAGGCCGTGGCCAAGTCCGTCGCCGGCCCCATCCGCGGCTTCATGCACATCGCCCGCCCGCTCGTCTGGCTTACGGCCAAGTCTGCCAACGGCCTTTCGGCGCTTCTGGGCATTGCCTCCGCAGATGAGCGTGACAGCGTCTCCGAGGAAGAGATCAAGTACATGGTGACCGATGCCGACGAGCTCTCCGACCAGGAGAAGTCGATGATCCACGAGGTCATCGACATGGGCGACACCATCGCCCGCGAGGTCATGGTCCCGCGCGTCGACATGACGGCCCTCGAGGACACCTCCACGCTCAGCGAGGTCCTCGCAGTGATGCGCCGCACCGGCTACTCGCGCATCCCCATCTACCACGATTCCGTGGACCGCATCGTGGGCATCGCGCACATCAAGGACCTCATCAGCCCCATCCTCGACGAGGGTCGTGCCGACGATCCCGTCTCTGCCCACGTGCGCTCGGCAGACTTTGTGCCGGACACCAAGGACATCATTCCGCTGCTCTCTGAGATGCAGTCCAGTCACGATCAGATGGTCATCGTTGTGGACGAGTACGGCGGCACCGCCGGTGTCATCACGATCGAGGACATTGTCGAAGAGGTCGTCGGCGAGATTGAGGACGAGTTCGACCCCGACAACAAGTACCTCACCAAGCTCTCCGACCGCGAGTGGCTCGTCGACGGCCGCTTCTCCATTGATGACGCAATCGAGCTCGGCTGGCCCATCGAGGACAGCGAGGAGTACGAGACCGTCGCCGGCTTTGTCTTTGAGCTCGCCGACAAGGTCCCGCACCCCGGCGACATCATCGAGAAGGACGGCTATCAGTTCCGAGTTCAGTCCATGCGCGGCCGCAGGCTCTCTATGCTGCGCGTGATTGCACCCGAGAAGCCCGTCGAGGAGGAAGAATCCGACGCTGACGGCGAGAAGAGCGCCGACTCGACAAAGGAGTAGGACCGACGCGCCAACATAACCTACAATGTGTTGGATAGCGGTTGCAGCAGTTGCCCGCCAAGCGGGCCTGGAGTGAGAAGGAGCCCCGTGATGGCTCAGATGTTCGACATCAGGAAGGTGACGATCGGCCCCAAGAACCTCGAGGCGATCGTTGAGGTGGCACCGAGCGCACCGCTCATGACCAGCGACGATGCCGAGGGAACCAGCCTCGTCCTTGACCTTATCCCCGAGCTCGCCGACCACATCTGCCTTGGCGACGCCTCGTCGCACTTTGGCGGCGTCATCGAGAACACCGAGCTCGCGCACCTGCTCGAGCACGTAACCGTGGAGCTTCTCGCTCGCACCGACCTTGCCGGAGACATCTCCAGCGGCCGGACCATCGAGGTGGGGGACCGCCTCTATGAGATCACTTTTGCGTGCCCGGATGACGTTCTTGTGGCGGCAGCCCTTTCGAGTGCCGTGTGGATTCTCCAGTGGGCATACTCCGGTGGAGGGGACCCGCAGCCCGACGTAGACGCCATCGCCTCTGGCCTCGTTGGCCTTGTGGAGAGCCTTGACGGCGGGGACGCCGACCAGAGCGAGGGGGCCGAGGAGGAGCTCGAGTTTTCTGATGAGGCCGAGGAAGGGGCCTATTTGGATCCCGAGTCCGCCGAGGCCGCCGATCTGGCCGGGGAGGACCCCGAGGCCTTTGAGGAGCTTGAGGACGCCGAGGACTTTGAGGACCAGGACCCCGAGGAAGAGCTCGTCGAAGATCCCGACGCCGAGGCCAATCAGGATGACGAGCCCTCTCAGGACGACCCCCGCTCCGGCTCCTGGCCGGAGAACGTTCCTCGCCCGCGCTTTGTTCGATAGCCGGCGCCCCGCGCCACGTATTTGTCCGCACTGACAGGAGGTACTCATGAACAAGAGGACGGTTGGCTTCATCTTTGGCAGCATCGTTGGCGCCGCCGCCGGTGTCGTTGCAGGCATCATGCTTGCCCCGCGCTCCGGTGCCGAGAGCCGCGCCATGGCCGCCGACGCCATGAACGACGCGTGGGACTCTGCGGTTGACACCTACGAGCGTGGCGCAAACGTCGTCAACGACAAGTTCAGCAACGTGCGCCCCGTCGTCGACGCCAAGACCGACGAGCTTCGCGCCAAGGTTGACCTTGCCCGCGAGCGCATGGACCAGCTCCGCGACTCGCTCTCCGAGGCTGTCTCCACCGCGTCTACCCAGGTGCAGGACGCCGTGACCTCCGTCGCCGACCGCGTTTCCGCGATGACGGACATGCCCGTCGGCGAGACAGAGGCCGAGGCTGTTCACGTTGAGGTTGTCGACGCCGATGACGTTGAGGACACGGAGGCCTAGGACGTGCTCAAGGTAGGCTCCCTTACCGGCCTGCGCGTTCTTCTCCACAAGAAGACAAAGACAGCCAAGGACGGCACCACCACCGACGTTTACCAGAAGCTCGGCAAGGTGCACAATGCTGTTTTTTCCCCCGATGGCTCGAGGGTCGTTGGCTTTATGGTCAAGCGTCCCGACGTGGCGGGGATGATTAAGCGCGAGGATTGCTTCCTGGCCTGGGACTCCTTCAAGCAAAGTGACGAGAAGACTCTCGTTGTGACGCGCCCCGAGGACGGCCTGGACGTTCCCGCGCGCAAGCGCCTTGGCCTGGACTGGGACAGCTGCATCATGTGGACGGGCATGGACGCCCGAACCGTGGGCGGCAAGAACCTCGGCTACGTTTCCGACGCGGAGTATGACGAGAAGACCGGCAGCGTGGCGCGCTTCCTCACCGCTGATGGCGGGGTGGCCCGCGCGCTTATCGGCTCCTTTGTGATCACGCCGGACATGGTGCGCGGCTACGCAGGTGGCTGCATGGTGATTGACCCCGGCGAGAAGGCCGTGGAGCTTGACGGCGGCATTGCCGGAGCGGCCGGCGAGGGCTATGCGCGCGCCAAGGCCAAGGGTGCCGAGGTGGGAAAGAAGGTCGGAGCGGTGGCAGGCGAGGCCGTGGACAAGGGCTCGTTTGCCCTGGGTCGCGCCTTGGGCAAGGCTAAGCGCGCCATTAAGGACGCGGCGGCTCCCGAGGAAGAGGCCCCCAAGGCGCCCGCGATTGCCGCTGCCGACGTCCGCGTTGAGAAGCTCGTCGAGCGGATTGCCGAGAAGAGCGCGTCTGACGCAAAGGCGTCCGAGGCCAAAAAGGCCGCGCCCAAGACGTATGCTCCCGCTGCGAAGAAACCGGCTGCTGCGACGAAGAAGCCGGCTGTCAAGAAGTCCGCGCCCACGACGAGCGACAAGGTCGCCCGCACTGCGGGAAAGCAGCTCGGGTCGCTCGGCAAGATGTTCGGTTCCTTCAAGGACGAATTCAACAAAGCCAGCAAGTAGTCCGGCCGACGAGGTTGCTGGCAGAGGTGCTGACAAAGGCAACAGGGTTGACAAAGGTGACAGGGTAAATTGTCACCTTTGTCAACCCTGTTGCCTTTGTCAGCACCTCTGTCGCCAACTTTTGCACGCCACCTCTTTCGTATCAAAATGCTCTTTTAATTGACGAAAAATATCGTAGATTAACCAAAAATACTATTGATTAGCGAAAAATTTCGTTGATTCTGCCAAATTATGTAGAATACAATCAACAAATAACTAAGGGGGATTATGGGTGACGCAGACAGAATCATCGACGACCTTCTCGCCAGGCGGTGCGAATGGCAGACCATGGAGGTCAAGTCGGCCCATGACGGCTCGCCGAAAGTGTATGACACGCTTTCGAGCTTTTCCAACCAGCAGGATGGTGGGGTCATCGTCTTTGGGGTTGACGAGAGCAACGGCTACAAGCTCGTTGGTGTTTTCGATCCCCAGCAGCTCCAAAAGGACATTGTGGAGCAGGGCAAGGAGATGACTCCGGAAGTTCGTCCCACCTTTGAGGTGTGCGAGCGGGACGGGCTGATTCTGGTGCTTGCCTACGTTGCATCGGTGCCAATGAGCCGCAGGCCCGTCTACCGAACAACGACAGGGGTGACCAAAGGATCTTATGTGCGAAGCGGAGACCAAGATCTTCGCATGACTCCGGCGGAGCTTTATGAGATTGACGCGTTCAAAGGTGGCTTACGGAATGACCTAGATGTTCCCGCCGTTTCCGATCGCACGATGCTCAGCGCTGACAAAGTTGATCAGTTTGTCCTTAAGGCGAAGGATAATCGCCCGCATATGGCCCACCGACCCGAGGATGAGGTGCTCGGCTTAACTGGCGCCACCAGAGGCGGAAGGCCTACGCTTGCCGGCTTGATGACCCTCTCGGACTATCCTCAGCAGGCACTTCCCAATCTCTGCGTTACGGCCGTTGCTGTGGCGGGAACCACTATGGCCCAAGACGATTTTGGAAATCGATTCCTCGACAACAAGCGCCTGGAGGGTCCGATTGATGAGATGATTGAGTCGACGATGGCCTTTGTTCGACGCAATACCAAGTCAAAGGTTGTCATTGTTGATGGCAAACGACATGACGTCCCTGAGTATCCGGAGAACGCCGTGCGTGAGGTGGTGACCAACGCGCTCATGCACAGGGATTACGGGCCGTACAACAACGGAACACCCACTAGGATCGTAATCTACTCAAATCGCTTGGAGTGCTGGAATCCGGGCGGCATCTACGGCGGACAGAGCGTGGATGACCTTGGGTACACCAACATTCAAACGAGAAACCCGACTCTCGTATCACTTCTTGAGATACAGGGGGTGGCAGAGAATCGCCATTCCGGAATACCCGTTATCAGGGATGAGATGCGAAGAGCGGGACTTCGCCCTCCCGTTTTCATTGACAAGAGGGGAACGTTTACCGTCCGCCTGTTCAACGACCCAGAGGTTACGCAATCAAATTCTGGGGATGGCGCCAGAAAGGTCGATGAGGACGAGCTCCTTGCTTTTTGCGCGGTCCCAAGGAGCCGCGCAGAGATTGCGGAGCATTTTGGGGCGCAGGCTAGCTACGTTGCGCACAACTATCTAAAGCCGCTGGTCGAGAGTGGCGCTCTGTCTATGACGCTCCCTGAAAAGCCGCGCAGCAAGTTTCAGCGCTTTATCGCAACGCGCTGACCATGATGACAAAGGGACAGAGACGACGGGGTAGTTGGCGATGGAGGCGAGGTGACAAGGGCGACGGGGCCGGTGGTGATGACAAAGGTGACAGGGTAAATTGTCACCTTTGTCATCAC
>CASEVE010000049.1 GCA_949291295.1 uncultured Olsenella sp. | reverse complement strand
TGCCCCTCTCTCGTCGAATCCAAGGCACCGACGATTCTAGGGCGGCGGTGGCCGCCAATCCGACGAGGGGGCTCTTACACCACTTTTTGCGACGCCACCGCGGATGTGGTACAGACCCCGGGTTTTCTCGGCACGGGACCCGCGGACGCGGTACAGGCGGTGGGTTTTCTCGACAGCGATTCGCCGAGGCCGGTACAGACCCCGGGTTTTCTCGGCACTGGATTGATTGATGTGGTACAGACCCCGGGGTTTCTCGGCGGTACGACACTCAGCCCTGATGCCAACGTCACAACCAAACGCCCCAAGAGGTCAAGGCCCTTCAAGGTCTGAACACGAGAAGGCGCCCCGACCTTCCGTAGAGAAGTTCCACGAAGTGCACTTCTCGAAGGAAGGTCGGGGCGCCGTCAAGCGCGTGTTAGACCTTGAGCCTAGTACATGCCGCCCTGGCCGCCCTGGGCAGCCGCCGCGGAGATGGCCTCCTCGATGGTGGTGTTCTTGGGCTCGTCGGAGACGGTGGCCTCGGTGATGAGGATGAGCGACGCCACGGAGGCGGCGTTCTGCAGCGTGACACGGCAGACCTTGACCGGGTCGAGCACACCCATCTCGATCATGTCGCCGTACTCGCCGGTGGCGGAGTCGAGGCCCTGGCCAGCGGGCAGGCCCTTGATCTTCTCGGCCACGACGGAGCCCTCGAAGCCGGCGTTGTTGGCGATGGTCTTCACGGGCGCCTCGAGGGCCTTGCGGACGATCTCCACGCCGATCTTCTCGTCGGAGTCAACGGTCTCGACGCCGTCAAGGACCTTGGAGGCCTCGAGGAACGCCACGCCGCCGCCGGCGACGATGCCCTCCTCAACGGCCGCGCGGGTCGCCTGCAGGGCGTCCTCGATGCGGTGCTTGATCTCCTTGAGCTCGACCTCGGTGGCCGCGCCCACCTTGATGACGGCCACGCCGCCGGCGAGCTTGGCAAGGCGCTCCTGGAGCTTCTCCTTGTCAAAGTCGGAGGTGGTCACGTCGTACTCGGCCTTGATCTGGGCGATGCGCTCGTCGATGGCCTCCTTGGAGCCGGCGCCACCGACGATGGTGGTATCGTCCTTGGAGATCTTGACGGACTTGGCGCGGCCGAGCATCTCGGCGGTGACGTCGGTGAGCTGGACGCCGAGCTCCTTCATGGCAACCTGGCCGCCCGTGAGGATGGCGATGTCCTCGAGCATGCGCTTGCGACGGTCGCCGTAGCCGGGGGCCTTGACGGCGCAGACGTTGAGGACGCCGCGGAGCTTGTTGAGGATCAGCGTGGCCAGGGCCTCGCCGTCCACGTCCTCGGCGATGATGAGCAGCGGCGCGCCCTGCTTCTGGACGGCCTCGAGGATCGGCAGAATGTCCTGGATGTTGGAGACCTTCTGGTCGGTCATGAGGATGTACGGGGAGTCGAGCTCGGCCGTCATAGTCTCGTTGTTGGTCGAGAAGTACGGGGAGATGTAGCCCTTGTCAAACTGCATGCCCTCGACGGTGTCGATGTCGATGCCAAAGGTCTGGGACTCCTCGACGGTGATGACGCCGTCCTTGCCCACGACCTCCATGGCGTCGGAGATCTTGTTACCGATCTCGGGGTCGGAGGCGGAGATGGTGCCGACGGAGGCAATCTGCTTCTTGGTGGAGACCTCCTGGGCGTTGGCGCGCATCTCCTCGACGACGGCGTTCACGGCCTTGTCCACGCCGCGACGGATGGCGATGGGGTTGGCGCCGGCGGCCACGTTGCGCAGGCCCTCGTTGACGATGACCTGGGCGAGGAGCGTGGCGGTGGTGGTGCCGTCACCCACGGCGTCGTTGGTCTTGGTGGCGACCTCCTTCACGAGCTGGGCGCCCATGTTCTCGATGGGGTCCTTGAGCTCGATCTCCTTGGCGACGGAGACGCCGTCGTTGGTGATGGTGGGAGCACCGTAGGAGCGCTGCAGGGCCACGTAGCGACCCTTGGGGCCCATGGTGGTGGTCACGGCGTCAGCGAGGGTGTTGACGCCCTTGGCGAGCTTGGCACGAGCGTCGGTGCCAAAAAGAATGTCCTTAGCCATTTCTTGTTCCTTTCCGATGTTACGAAGGGACAGTCCCTTCGTAACATTTCTCGTTTGACGTTACGAAGGGACTGTCCCTTCGTAACGTCGTTAGTCCTCGATGACGGCGTAGATGTCGTCGGCGCGGAGCAGCAGGAAGTCCTCGCCGTCGATCTTCACCTCGTTGCCGCCGAACTTGCCGTAGTAGACCTCGTCGCCAACCTTGACGTCAATGGCGATGCGCTCGCCCTTGTCGTTGACCTTGCCGGCGCCCACGGCGACGACCTGGCCGCGCTGCGGCTTCTCCTGCGCGCCACTGGAGATGTAGAGACCGGTCGAGGTCTTCTCCTCCTTGGGAGCGGGCTTCACAAGAACGCGATCACCAAGCGGCTTAAGGGTCATGTTCAAGAACCTCCTTCTGTGTGCGCCCCATACGGGCGCTCTCGCGGCGCCAAGCTGTTCGCGCCGCCTCAGCCAACGTTGAGAATAATACCCACCCACGCGGACTTATACCACCGCAGATGAAAAAATCTTACAAGACGCACTTAGATTTTCTGAGGCATGCCCGCGCAGGCGAGAAGCCCAGCGAATCATGGGAAACAGGATGGACGCCAAATGCTCAAAGCCGCCGCCCCTTCGCCGCGCGCCAACAGCTTTGGGTTCAGGAGGTCACGTGGCCCAACCCGTTCGAGGAAGCCTTCACCGCGCGCCAACAGCTTTGGGTATGATTGACTCAGGAGAACCCCGACCCGGAGGAAACGACCCATGAAGAGCCATGCCGTCCGTCTCGCGCTTTCCGCACTCACCCTCTCGGCCCTCTTTGTCACCACGGCGTGCACACCACAGGGCTCGCCCGACCCCGCATCTACCACCGGAAACGAGGAGGAGCCCATGGAGGCAACCGCCGACACCGATGAGTTTGTCTCCACAGCCATGGTCGTGCTCCTGGGCAACGGCGAGCCGCTCTTCATTGACCAGGACACCGAGTCGCCCTACTACCCCACCCTGCCCGAGGGCGCGCCCGAGCTCAAGGCCGGCAACGTCGTGCGCGTAACCGGCAACGGCATCATGCTCCAGAGCTATCCCGCCCAATATCCCGGCATCACCAAGGTTGAGGTGCTCGAGGAGGGCGCGCCCGAAGACGCCGAGAAGTACGCAGAGCTCGTCTCGCAGCTCTGGCAGCCGAAGGACGCGTCCGAGCCCGCCTTTGCCACACTCGAATACACCACCGAGCTCACTGCCACCTCGGTCATGCTCTCCGCGAGTGGCTATTCCTGGAGCTACGAGCAGGACGGCGAGTCCCTCACGGACACCGTGGACGCGCCCGATCCCCTGAGCTACGCCACAAGCGACCTGCCCGACGCGCGCCTGGACGGCCCGACGGAGGCCACCGTGAGCTTTGACGTGACGCCAACAGGCGTGACCGTGACGAGCTACTCCGAGGACAAGGCCTCCTCCACGCGCACCGACGTGCCCGTCGAGCTTGCCGGCGGCGCAGCCACGCTCACAATCGAGCCCGGCAACCGCTACGTGGTTAACGCAACGTTTGAGGCTGGCGAGGTGTCCTACGTTTTTGTCGCCACCGCGGCGTAAGATGGCCCCAAAGACGAGGGAGGAGCCTTCATGAAAAAGAGGACGTCACTGCTTTGCATGTTTGTGGCCCTTGCGCTCGCAACGCTGCTGGGCGCCTCCGCCTGCGCGTCGCAGCCCGGCGCGTCCGGGGGCGGCGAGCGCGCCGAGCAGCAGACCGAGGTTGTCGACCGGGTTTCCCAAGAGGAGAGCGCAGACAACGACGACAACACCCAGGGCGAGGCTCCTGAGGCCCAGGGCGAGAAGGACGAGCCCGCCTCGGAGGACACCGAGAAGGGCCCCGAGGCCAGCGAGAACTCCCCCGCAGCAGACTCTCAGCAAAGCGGCGCGAACGATTCCGCCAACCCGCCCGAGGCGAGAATCGAGCTTGCCGGTGAGAGCGTGGCTCCCCTCGCCTGCGGCTCCACGTGGACGTTCATGCAGGACGGCGAGCTCATGACCGTCACCACGGACGCCCCGCACCCCGTGCAGTACGCCGCGGAGGGCATGCCCGCCGTGCGGCTCGAGGGGCCGGAGACCGTAACCGTAAGCTTTGACGCACCCGCCGCAAACGTCAGCGTCGAGCGCTGGAGCGAGGCGGACATTGCCGCCGCCGCAGCGCTCTCGGGCTCACCGCACAGCGTGGACGCGGCCGGGGTGGCAAGCCGCCAGGTTGATGCGACCGTCGCAGACGGCGCCGTCTCGTTTGAGGCCAAGCCGGGCTTCCGCTACGCCCTCAGCGTCGCGTTTGTCGCCGGCGAGGCCACCTACGCCTTCACCGTCCCCTCCGTGTAAAGCCTGGAAAGGGGTCGCCCCCTTTCTGCCCCTTACAGCGCCTCGAGCTCGGCGAGCCAGAGGGCTGAGCAGGCGTCCGACGGCATGCGCAGGTCGCCGCGCGGGCTCATGGCAGCCGAGCCCACCTTGGGGCCGTCGGGCAGGCAGCTGCGCTTGAACTGCTGCGCAAAGTAGCGGCGATAGAAGACCTTGAGCCAGGAGAGGATCGTAGCGTCGTCGTACTTCTCGCCCAGGGTGTAGCGGGCAAGGCGGTAGACCTTGGCCGGGTTGGTGCCGCGGCGCAGCACCTCGTAGAGGAAGAAGTCATGGAGCTCGTAGGGACCCACGAGGTCCTCGGTCTTCTGCGCGATCTTGCCGTCGCCCGTGGCAGGCAGAAGCTCCGGCGAGACCGGGGTGTCAAGCACGTCGAGAAGAACCTCGGACTCCGCGGCGTCTCCGCAGGTGTCGGCCACATAGCGCACGAGGTGGCGCACCAGCGTCTTGGGCACGCTCGCGTTGACGGCGTACATGGACATGTGGTCGCCGTTGTAGGTGGCCCAGCCAAGGGCCAGCTCGGAGAGGTCGCCGGTGCCGATGACGAGACCGCCCTCCTGGTTGGCCACGTCCATGAGGATCTGCGTGCGCTCGCGGGCCTGGGAGTTCTCGTAGGTGACGTCGTGGACGGACTCGTCGTGCCCGATGTCGGAGAAGTGCTGGCGCACGGAGGCGGCGATGCCGATCTCGCGCAGCTCGGCGCCCACGGTGCGGGCGAGCTCGCAGGCGTTGTTATAGGTGCGGTCCGTGGTGCCGAAGCCGGGCATGGTCACCGCGATGACGCCGTCGCGCGGAAGTCCCAGCAGGTCGAAGGCGCGCACGGTCACGAGAAGGGCGAGCGTGGAGTCCAGGCCGCCCGAGAGGCCGATTACCGCGCGCGTGGAGTGCGTGTGCGCGAGGCGCTTGGCGAGACCGTGCGCCTGGATGGCAAAGACGTCCTCGCAGCGCTCCGCGCGCCGGGCGGCGTCGGAGGGAACGAAGGGGTGCGGGTCCACCCAGCGCGTGAGCGGAGTCTCGCGGGCGGCGGCGTCAGTGCCCAGCGAGAAGGGCACGCTCACGTAGCCCGCCTCCTCGGCCGCCGCGGCGCACTCGAAGGTGGACATGCGCGTGCGCTCGGCCGCGAGGAAGCGAACGTCCACCTCGGAGACGGCGCGACCGTCGCCGAAGGGCTTGCCCTCCGCGAGCAGGCGGCCGTTCTCGGCCACGAGGTCGTGCCCGGAGAAGACGAGGTCCTGCGTGGACTCGCCCGTGCCGGCACTCGCGTAGACGTAGCCGCAGACGAGGCGCGCACTCTGGCCGCGCACGAGGTCGCGGCGGTAGTCCGCCTTGCCGACGACGGCGTTGGAGGCGCTGAGGTTGCAGATCAGCGTGGCCCCGGCCTGCGCGTGCGCAAACGAGGGCGGCGCGGCCACCCAGAGGTCCTCGCAGATCTCTGCTGCCACCACGAGCTCAGGGAGCTCCAGGCACGAGAAGAGCAGGTTGGTGCCAAAGAGCACGTCCTTCTCGCCGCCCACAGAGACGGTGACGGGGTCTGCCGGGCCGGGGACGAAGTGGCGGCCCTCGTAGAACTCGTTGTAGTTGGGGATGTGGGTCTTGGGAACAAGGCCGAGGATGGCGCCGTGCGAGACGACCGCCGCGCAGTTGTAGAGCTTGGCGCCCGCGCGCACGGGCACGCCCACGAGCAGGAGGGCATCGAGGTCTGCCGTGGCCGCGGCAAAGTCGGCGAGGCCAGAGTCGGCGGCGCGGACGAGGGCGTCCTGCCAGAAGAGGTCCTCGCAGGTGTAGCCCGTGAGCGCGAGCTCCGGCAGCACGATGACGGCGGCACCGTCCTTCTCGGCAGCCTCGCGCGCCGCGGCCACGCAGGCCTCTACGTTGAAGGCAACGTCCGCAACCCGAACCTCCGGCGTCACCGCCGCAACCTTAACGAACCCGTCCCTCATGCGTCCTCCTTATGTTACGAAGGGACAGTCCCTTCGTAACATTATGCCCGCGCGATTACTCCCCTTCCGATGCCGGTCAATCGCTGAATCTGGGAGATGGAGAGCCCGGCATCCTTTAGTTCAAAGAGTAGCGCATTGCGGCGGCCGCGCTCCAGGGCTTTCAAGTCAGTCAGGGCAATCTCGCCGAGAATCCGAACCGCAAGCTGTCGAGCCTCCGCGTCGGAGAGGCGAGTGCGCTCGTAAAAGCGGTAGCCCTCCCCGTCCTCAGACGCGCTGAATGCGACAAAACCCTCGACTCCGCCGCACAGCTCCAAGGCAAGCGTGGTGTCAACCAGAACCGGTACCCCTACGTACTCATGGTAGCTGCTCCACGGATAGTCTCTCGCCGCGCAGATGCCCGCCTTCGCCGGGTTGTTGTGAATGTAGCGAATCGCCCGCAGCAGGTAGCCCTCGTCCTCGATGGGCTGGCTCTTGAAGCGCTGCTGGAATACATGGCCAACGCGGTCGCCGAGCTTGTTGAAACGCTGGGCATAGCCGGTGAGCACCGACTTCATTACCTCGCCAAGACGGCCTTCGGCATCCTCAAGCAAAAGGTGAACGTGATTGGACATCAGGCAGTATGCGATGACGTGCACGTCGCCCTTCTCGCATGCTTTGGCGAGAAGCTCGAGAAACGCCCGATAGTCGTACACGCCCTCAAAGAGGTTCTGTCCGCCACTCCCCTTGGCGATCACATGGTAGAAACCAGACTCCGACTTAACGCGCGCACACCTTGGCATAAGCAACCTCCCCACCCGCGACATAGGTGAGGAGGCTTATACCCAAATCAGGCTGAGAGGAAAATGTTACGAAGGGACTGTCCCTTTGTCACCCTTCAAGGTAGCGGGCGAGGAATTCGCGGGTGCGCGGGTGCTCGGGGGACGAGAAGAGCTTGGAGGGCGCGCCCTTCTCGGCAATGACGCCCTTGTCCATGAAGACGACCTCGTCGGAGACGTTCTTGGCGAAGGCCATCTCGTGCGTGACCACGACCATCGTCATGCCCTCGGCGGCGAGGCGCCGCATGACCTCGAGGACCTCGCCCACGATCTCGGGGTCGAGCGCGGAGGTGGGCTCGTCGAAGAGCATGAGGTCGGGCTGCATGCAGAGGGCGCGCGCGATGGCGACGCGCTGCTTCTGGCCGCCGGAGAGGTTGTTGACGTCGGCGCGCGCAAAGTCCGCGAGGCCCACCGACTCGAGGTGGCGCATCGCGACCTCCTGCGCCTCGGCCTTGCCCATCTTCTTGAGGGTCACGGGCGCGAGCGTGCAGTTGTCGAGCACGTTCATGTTGTTGAACAGGTTGAAGCCCTGGAAGACCATGCCGATCTTCTCGCGCAGGCGGTTCACGTCCACGTGCTCGGCCGCGAGGTCGGCGCCGTGGAACCAGACGTGGCCGGCGTCGGGCGTCTCGAGCAGGTTGATGCAGCGCAGAAGCGTCGACTTGCCGGAGCCGGAGGCGCCGATGATCGTGACCACCTGGCCGGGCATGACGTCGAGGTTGATGTCACGCAGGACCTCGAGGTCGCCGAAGCTCTTCTGCAGGCCCTCGATGCGGACCATGGGCTCAACGGCGGCGGGCGCAGAACCGACAGAACCGGCAACGCCGGCGGTGCGAACGTTCTTCTCGCTCATGGCTTACTCCTCCACCTTCACGGGCTGGTCGGACGTACTGCCCATGGTCTCGGTCTTCACGTTGAAGCGCTTGGCGAACTTGCCCAGCAGCCACGACGCGATTGCCGTCATGATGAGGTAGAACACGGCGGCCACAAGGTAGGCGTTGAGCTGCCTGTAGTAGATGCCCGCCACGGTCGACGCAGCAAAGGCCAGGTCAAACACACCAATGACCGAAAGGACCGACGAATCCTTGATGTTGATGACGAGCTCGTTGGAGAGGCCGGGGATGGCAAACTTGATGCCCTGCGGGAAGACGACCCGCACCATGGCCTGCCACTGCGAAAGGCCGAGCGAGCGCGCGGCCTCCATCTGGCCCTTGTCGACCGACTCGATGCCGCCGCGCAGCACCTCCATCATGTAGGCGGTGGAGTTGAGCGAGACCACCACCAGACCGGCGATGAAGCGCGACCAGATGGCGTTGGTCTCGGTGACGCTGAGGCCAAAGCCGCTCACCACGGCAAAGCCGGCGTAGTAGACGATGACGCCCTGCACGAGCATCGGCGTGCCGCGCACCACGGTGCTGTAGATCTTGGCAAACCACACGCCGACCTTCTTGAAGAAGCGCACGCAGTCGTTGTCCGAGCGGTCAATCTGCATGATGCGCGCAAAGACGAGCAGCAGCGCCAGGAAAAACGCGATCAGCGTGCCAAAGACGGCCAGCTCGATGGTGGTGACGATGCCCGTGAGGTAGGTGTCGCGGCCCTGCTGGAACATGTAGAGCACCTGGGCGAGCATGTCTTCGGGCATCTTGTCCGAGGCAGCAGCCACCTGCCAGGCGCTCGCCAGACCCATGACCCAGCGGTCAACGAGAAGGACGGCGGTTATCGCCCAGATTACGTAGGAGCCCACGCGCAGCGCGCGGGTCACGGCCGGCTTGGTGAACGGCGCCGTCTCCGCGTAGTTCTGCCAGTGCGTGAGCTTGAAGAGCAGCGCCACGGCACAGAGCACGAGCCACGCCGCCAGGACGTAGTACATCACCAGCTCGACGGTGAAGGCGCTTGCCAGGAAGGAGAGCTCGGGGCGTGGCGAGCTTGAGAGCAGCATGCCGAGAAACGCCACGACGCTCGTGCCCAGCAGCACGTAGCGGTGGTCGCGCGTCACGAAGTCACGCAGTTTTGACATCAGGACTCCTCGAGGTTCTTGTCGTTCTATCGCCGTGAACGGGACGAGGGCCAAGGCCCCCGCCCCGCTCGGATGAGACAAAGGGACTGTCCCTTCGTAACACTACGCAGGCTGACGGTCCATGCAATCCTGCCACATCTCGAGGCGCTCCTCCTCGGTGATGCCGGCAATGATCTCGTTCAGGCGGGCGAGCATCTCGTCTTGGCCCTTGGCGATGGCCGCGTTGTCCGGGTTGCTCGGGTCGGAGAAGCCCTCGCCCTCCTCGAGCTCGACCTTCATGAGGTCGGGATAGTTCTCGAGCAGGTTGGGCAGCGACATCGAGGAGAACGTGATGGCGTCGCAGGTGCCGTTCTCGATACCGTCAACCACGAGCGGCACCGTGGCGACGGGCGTGAGGTGGTTGACCTCGGGAATCTCGTCAATGAGGTCGTCGTAGAAGGTGTCCTTCTGGCCGAGGACCGAGGCGCCGGTGAAGTCGGAGAGCTTGGTGGCGTCCGCGTAGGGACCGTCCTTCTTCACGACGATGATGACCTCGTCGTCGATGTAGGAGTCGGTGAAGTCCGCGGACTCGGCGCGCTCCGGAGTGACGGACATACCGGCGCAGATGATGTCGATGGTGCCGTTGCTCAGGTTGTCGACGAGCGCGCCAAACTCCATCTTCACCGCGACGGGCTCCATGCCCAGCTCCTCGGCGATGCGCTTGGCAACCTGAACGTCGTAGCCGTCGGCGTAGGCGCCCTCGACGTTCTCGATGGGGATGGTGGTATCGGAGGCCTCGGTTGCCTGCCAGTTGTAGGGGGCGTAAGCGGCCTCCATGCCAATGCGCAGGGTCTTGCCGTCGCCGAGGGTCGTGGCGGCGGTGTCGGCGTCGGTCTCATCGGTGGTGTCGTCGGTGGTGCCCGTGGGCTCCTGCGCGGCGGGGCCGCAGCCGGAAAGGACCATCACGCCTCCCATGCCCGCCACGAGGCTCGAGAGCTTGAGGAAGTCGCGGCGAGAGACTCTTTCAGATACGTACACGTGCGGGGTGGCCTTCATGGTGGTTCCTTTCCCTGTTTTGAGTAATCCCCTTCCGCGCGACGCAACCGGAGGGGACCCATTCCCCTCCCCCTTGCAAGCGGGCGCACCCGATGCGAGAAAGTTACGCGCACGTCGGCAGGATACCGCGGGGCGAGAACCTCCACGAGCTGATACCATTTTGGAAACACCGCCGTAACGGGTGTTACGAAGGGCCGGTCCCTTCGTAACATCAAAACAGGAACGTGACAAAGGGACTGTCCCTTCGTAACATCTGGAGGACGCATGGACCAGGAGACCTACGACGCCTACGTCGCCATTCTCGAGGAGGAGCTCGTCTGCGCGATGGGCTGCACCGAGCCCATCGCCGTGGCGTATTGCGCCGCGCTCGCGCGCCAGACGCTCGGCACGCTGCCGGAGCGCGTTGACGTGGCGGCCTCCGCCAACATCATCAAGAACGTGAAGAGCGTCGTCGTGCCCAACACGGGCGGCGCGCGCGGCATCGAGGCCGCTGCGGCGGCGGGTGTGGTCGCGGGTGACGCGGACGCCAAGCTCGAGGTCCTGGCCGGCGTGACCGGCGAGCAGATCGCCGAGATGCGCGACTTTCTCGCCACGCACGAGGTCACCGTGGCGCCGAGCGAGCGCCCGTGGATCTTTGACATCCAGGTGCGCGTCTCGGGCGACGGCCACGAGGCGTTCTGCGAGATTGCCGGCTCGCACACCAACGTCATCCGCGTGGAGCGCGACGGCGAGGTCCTTCTCAGCGAGCCCTTCGAGGAGGCCGCGGGCGAGAAGGACGCCGGAACGGACCGCAGCTGCCTCTCCATCGAGAAGATCGTCGAGTTTGCCGGCACGGTGCAGATGTACGACGTCAAGCAGCTGCTGGGCCGCCAGATCGCCTGCAACATGGCCATCTCGCAGGAGGGCATCCACGGCAGCTGGGGCGCCAATATCGGCAGCGTGCTGCTCTCCGCGTACGGCGACGGCGTGGCCAACCGCGCCAAGGCGTGGGCGGCCGCCGGCTCCGACGCGCGCATGGGCGGCTGCGAGCTTCCCGTGGTCATCAACTCCGGCAGCGGCAACCAGGGCCTCACGGCCAGCGTCCCCGTGATCGTCTACGCCCAGGAGCTGGGCGTCTCCCATGAGGAGCTGCTCCGCGCGCTCGTTGTGTCCAACCTCGTGACCATCCACCTCAAGACCGGCATCGGCCGACTCTCCGCCTACTGCGGCGCCACGAGCGCGGGCGCGGGTGCAGCGGCCGGCATCACCTATCTCTACGGCGGACGTGCGGACGAGATTGCACACACGGTGGTCAACGCCATCGCCATCGACTCCGGCATGGTCTGCGACGGCGCTAAGGCCAGCTGCGCGGCAAAGATCGCGAGCGCGGTGGAGGCCGGTCTGCTGGGCATGCAGATGCAGCAGCAGGGCAAGCAGTTCTACGGCGGCGATGGCATCGTGGTCAAGGGCGTGGAGAACACGATTCGCAACGTGGGCGTGCTCGCGGCACAGGGCATGCGCGAGACGGACCGCACGATCATCGAGCTCATGTGCGGGTCCGGCGCGTGCTAGCATCCCCTCCGGCGCAGGCGCGGCGATAAGAGCCCGGCGCTCAAACAGCTTGCCGCAAAACGCGCGGCAAGAACTCGCGGCG
>CASEVE010000048.1 GCA_949291295.1 uncultured Olsenella sp. | reverse complement strand
AAGCCTAACGCCTGACCTATCCGACACAGCCCTAAGTGCCGGATAGGAACGGCAAAATTTTTTACACTTCTATTACTTCTTTATCGCACATTAGCAAAGAGCGCAGGGAGATAAGGCAGACCACGTGCGACCAGGCGAACCGGTCTATGTTCAAAAGCTGGCAGTTCTGGCTCTGCGCTGTCGCGATTCTCACGACGGGGGTCGCTGTAGGAAAAAGGTCGTAGGCAAGAAAACGCCCCGCCCCTCGCGCCGCCCGCATGGCGGGTTCGTCCCGAGCCCCCTGCGGCGGCGCGTCCACCCCTCCGGCACATGCGGCGCAAGAGCCGCACGCGCCGGAGAGGTGCTTGTTAAGAGCCCTTCGCCGTGAGGTACCCCGCTCCGCCCACGCCGTCGATGCGCATGTACGTCGCCGAGATCCGCGAGCTCGAGTACGTCGTCCCCGCGCCGCCCACGAGCGACGTGCAGTTGTAGAACGCGCCCGACCCCGTGCACCCGGCGGGAAGCGCCCAGTCGGCGTCCGCCCAGATCGTCGTGAGCGAGCCGCATCCGGAGAAGCAGTAGAACACGTCCTCCAGCTCGCCGGTCGGGAAGCCCGACAGGTCGATCTCCACGAGCGAGTCGCAGCTGCAGAACGCGTAGCGCATCTCGCGAACCGCCGGCAGGTTCGAGAGCCCGACGACCTCCGAGAGCTCGCCGTCCCCGTAGAACCAGTAGCTCAGGTTCACGAAGTCGAGCGAGGAGAGGTCGGCGGAGAACGTCGCCTTGAGCACGTCCACCTCGGCGCCCTCCCAGGCGCGCGCGTCGATCGCCTGGTAGCGCGCCGTGGCGCACATCCTCCCGCTCATGCAGAGGCTGCGTCCCGCCTCGGGCTCGTCGTCCAGGGTGAACACGATCTCGCCGTCCGCGTACAGGTGGCAGGAGAGCCACTCGCGGGCGTCGGAGGCGGGGTCTGTGAGGACGCCCTCCTCGCCGTAGGCGAGATGGTCGGCGCCGTCGGAGTAGCCGGGCACGAAGCCCTCTCCGCCCACGAGGCGGCTGCACCCGTAGAAGCAGAGGCTCCCCGTCATCCCCTCGGCGGCGACGAAGCCGCTCGCGTAGATCGTCTCAAGGGCATCGCAGCTCGAGAAAGCCTGGTTGAACGATGCCACGCCCGAGAGCTCCTCGAATCCCGAGATCTCGACGAGGTTACTGAACCCGTTGAAGAAGTAGCTCGCGTTGGCGAGCCCGCCCTCGGAGAAGTCGCCGTCGAACACGACGCGCGTCACGGAGAGTTTGACGTCGTCCCACGGCCGCGCGCTCGCCGAGCTGTAGCCCGCGGGGTCCACCTCCCACACGTCCAGGATCACCGCGCCGGGCACGTCGGAGGAGCGCCCGTCGCGGTAGTTGAACTCGAGCGTGCCGTCCGCGAGCAGGATCGCGCGCATCTTCACGCCCACGTCCCAAACGAGCGCGAGTATCGCCGGCGCCATCTCGGAGGGCTTGTAGGTCTCCGAGAGCCCGTTCTGCGCGCGGATGGCGTCCGCGATGCCGTCGAAGACGGCATCCGAGATCACGCCCGTGCCGGACCCCGCAACTGCCTGGAATGGCGTCCCCGCCTTCGTGCCGTCGAGCGCGAGCACCGCCGCCGCCATCTCGGAGGGAAGGTAGGTGCCCGCGCCGCCGTTCTGCGCGCGGATGGCGTTCGCGATGTCGGTGAGAACCGACCTCTGTATCGTCCCCACGGCCATCAGAACTCCACCTCGCTCAGGTCGTCCAGGGCTGCAATCGCCTGGTCGACGTACTGCTTCGTCGCGTAGGCCGAGAGGTCGGGCGTCGCGCCCGGCGCCCCGTCCTCGCCGTCCTGGCCGGGCGCGCCCTGCGGCCCCTGCTCGCCGGCCTCGCCCTTGAGGCCGGAGAAGGCGAACGCGAACGTGCGAGCCCCCGGCGTGCCGCCGAGCGTCACGGTCACGGACGGCGTTCCCGTGGAGGCGTCCACCGTCGCGGTCGCGCCCGTGATCTCGGCGTCCGCGCCGTCCTGCCCGTCCGCGCCCGGTGCCCCGTCCTGCCCATCGATGCCGTCCTCGCCGTCGGCGCCGGGCGGCCCCTGGATGCCCTGGGGGCCGCGCAGCGCCTCCAGCTGCTCAGCGGAGAAGTCGGCGTAGGTGAACGGGTCGCCCTTCTCGCCCTGCTCTCCCTTGAGGTCGGCGGAGCTCGTGCCGCTCGCGCTCGTCACCGTGAGCACCGTGCCCGCCCACGAATGCGTGCAGCTCACGCCGTCCTGACCATCCTGCCCGTCGGCACCGGGAGCCCCGTCCTGGCCGTCGACCCCGTCGGAGCCGTCTTCGCCGGGGTCGCCCTTCTGGCCCTTGAGAGCCGCAAGCTGCTCGGCGGTGAAGTCGGCGTAGGTGAACGGGTCGCCCTTGTCGCCCTTCTCGCCGTCGTCTCCCTTGTCACCCTTGGGACCGTGCGTGAGGGTTGCCGTGGTGGTGCCCGTGGCGTCGGTCACGGTGACGAGCGCACCCGCCTCGGTCTGTTCCACCTTGGCGGTCGGGCTCACACCGTCGGCGCCGTCCGTTCCATCCTTTCCAGGCGCGCCCGGGGCACCCGGCGCTCCGTCGAAGTCCCCGCGCGCGGCGGCTGCCAGGAGATCTTCCTTTGCCTGGGTCGCCGCTGTCGCGGCTGCGTTTGCTGCGGTGATCGCCCCGGAGGCTCCCTGCGCGTCCTCCAGCGCCTCGGCGGCAACGCTCGCCGCCTGCTGCGCCTTCGCCACCGCGTCGGAGATGAGGGCGTCCGCGCCCTCGAACTTCTCGATCGCCTCCAGGAACAGCGAGTACCCGTCGCCGCCCCCTTCGCCCGCGCCCGTGAGCACCTGCGTCACGCGCACAACGAAGGGAAGCGTCGATATCGCCTCTCCGTCGCTCGCCACCATCACCTGTGCGTCCACCGCGCCCTCGGCGCATGCCATCGCGGCGGGCCAGAACACCCGAAACGCGCCCGCCGAGGCGTTCACCGCCTCGAAGGGCTCGCATCCGCGCACGCGCCGCTCCCGGTGCCGCCACAGCAGGTACACCGTGGCGTCGCTCAGGTCCACCGCCTCGCCGCCGCGCGTGACCGTGAGCGCGAGCCCGCGCCCCTCCGCGTCGGCCGGCGAGGCCGTGAAGCATCCGCCCAGCGGCGCATCGCACTCGTCCCACGTCACCGCGCGCAGGCCGTCGCCCGCGAGCGCGAACGTGCTCGTCTCAGACATGTCAGAACTCCTCGCTGCCAAGATCCTCATAAGAGGCCACCGTGTCGGAGGCGGCCGCAGCCGTCTCCTCGACCGCCGTCACGCGCGCGGCCACGTCTGCCGAGGCCGCCCACGTCGTTCGCTCGACCGTGCCAAGCGTGAGCCGCACCGAGGGCGCACCCTCGCCGAGCTCGCGCACGCGCCGCACGCAGCGGGCGCGAAGGTGCCACTCGGGCGAGCGCGACGAGTCGATCACCGCCACGTCGTCGCCCAGCCGCACGCCCGCGCCGCCGTCCACGGCCGCGACGTCCACCTCGTAGGAGACGCGCGGCTCGCACGCCGCCGCGAGCGCCGCCTCGGTCAGCGCCTTCAGCTCCGCCGCGTCCTCGCAGTCCGGGAACACAACGTGCCCGAAGCGGTGCGACTTCCCGCCCGCGCCGTCGGGGCGGCCCCACACCAGGCGCGCGGCGTCGTCGCCCACCCAGTTCGCGCCGCCGTTCACGGAACCGAACGTGAGCCTTCGCGTGAAGCCGCCCGTGGGCGCGCCCGTCTCGTCGTATATGGGCAGGCCCTTGCCGTAGCCGTAGAGCGCCGTGAAGACCTCGTCCTCGAGGACCGTCCGCGTGCACGCCGCGAGCGACTTGCCGTGGCTGAAGCGCGCCCCGCGCCACTCGCCGCGCCGCGCGGGCAGGTTGACCGTCCGCGAGCTCACGCGCCCGCCGGAAACCGCGATCACGGCCTCGGCCTCGCCGCCCCAGACCTCCTCGACGCGGCGCAGCGCCGCGAGCGCGTTCACGTGGTAGAGGAGGCACCCGCGCGTCACGTCTCCGACGCCCACCTCGCCCGCGGACCAGCGCGTCACCCCCAGCACGGAGGAGAGCGCCTGCGCGGCCGTCTTGGCCACCAGCTGCTCCTCCTCGACGAAGTCGCCCAGAAGCTCGCAGAGCGAGGACTCCGCGTAGACGTGCGCGGGCCCGCCCAGCGGCTCGTCGGTGCGCACCACCACGTGCTCGCGCCACACGCCGTCGGTCGGGTCGCGCCACAGCAGCCGCTCGCCCTTCTCGGGGGCGGCCAGGCAGTCGAACTCGATCGTGTCCTCGCCGCCGACCTCCTCGACGTGCGTGATCCCGCCCACCGTAGGCAGGATCCCCAGCCGCGCGTCGAAGCGGTCGAAGAGGTAGAGCGTCGGCACCATCTAGAGCCACCTCTCCGTCCACGCCACCGTGTGCGCCGAGCACCCAGAGAAGGTCAGGGAATGAGATCCCGGGGCAAGCGAGAAGAACGTGCTCTCCACGGCCACGTCGGCGGAGACGTCGACCCCGTCCACCGTCACGGCCTCGGCGGCGAAGTCCATCACGACCTCGTCCCCGGCGGCGAACTCGCGCTCCACCAGCACATAGCGCCCCAGCCCGTCCGCCACCTTCACCGAGGAACCCGCGAGCGCCGTCAGCGTCACCACGGGCCACGTCTCCCACGTGCCGCCGACCGCGAGCGCCGTCCCCGCGCTCGACTTCCCGTCGCCGTACGCCACCGGGTCGAAGCACGTGAACTCGACCTCGCAGGAACCGTCCTCGAAAAGCGAGTCCCAGTCGGACGCCCCCGTCACCACCGCGTCGCGCCACGAGAGCCCCGGCTCCCCGGGCAGCTCGAGCTCGGCGCCCGAGGGTGCCGCGAGCCACCCGTACATCTCGTGCCGGATCGCGCTGCGCTCCTCCGCCGTGAGCGTCACGCCCGCGTCCAGGAAGAGCCGCACCCGCAGCACCCTCGGCGGCAGCTCGCAGCCCAGCAGCGCCGCGCCCGGCCGCCCCGGCACCGCGAGCGAGCGCGGCGAGAGCGCGTGGCCCGCCGGCTCCACAAGCTCCGCTGTCACGTACTCAGAAAAGTCGTGCCCGTTGTAGGTGAGCGTGCTCACAGCCGCCCCCGCGCCCGCCCGTAGGCCGTCGCGCGGCGCTGCTGCTCGCGCCCCATGCGGTCGGTCTCCGCCGAGCCCGTGCGTGCCGCGTTGGCGTCACGCGCCCCGCGCTGCAGCGGGCTGCTCTTGCGCACCACGTCGCGGTCGTCCATGCCGCGTCCCGCGAGCACCTTGTCACTCATCGAAATCCCTCGCAATCGTCAGGACGGCGGCAAGGCCCCAGAGCCAGCGCCCGGAACCGTCGCGCCCGAGCGGGCGCGGCGCCGTAGTGTCCACCGCGACGACGCGCGCGTGCCACCCGGTGTTCTCGCCCGTCCAGTCTGCGAGGCGCAGGTTGCGCTCCACCGCGTGCGCCGTCGCCTCGGCATCGCGCGGATCGTCGCAGCACACCGTCACGCCCACCGGGAGCGTGCCGCGCTCCGTTCCGTCTACCTGCCGCGCGTCGCGAACGAACTCGCCCGCCGCCAGCACGATCGGCTCGGCGCAGAGGCTCACAGCAGGCGGCGCGGTGAAGACGTTGCCGTAGCCCAGAGAGCGCAGAAGCGCGGCCACCACGTCCGCCGCGCCGCCGCCCGCCGCGTCCCAGGCAGCCCTGTCCGCGCTGCCGGAGACGCCGAACTCGAACCTCGTCATCAGCCCACCTCCAGTTCCCAGTGGTGCACGACCCCGCGAATGACGCAGCAGCGCCTGCACGACCGTACGAACGCGCTCGGCCCCGCGCCCACGAGCACGCGCGAACCCGCAGGGATCTCGAAGGCCCCCTCCGAGTTCACCGCGTCCACGACCACGAGGCCCGCGCCGCCGTCGGCGCTGCGATGCGCGTCGGCCACGGCGCTCTCGCGCCGCTCGAAGCGCACGTGGCGCACCAGCACGGCCTCGCCGAACGACCCGTCGCCCGCAGCCGGCCACACCAGCATGTCGTCGGGGAGGAGCCGCCTCGGGATCGGCCGCAGGTAGCGCATCTACCTCACCCCCGCGAACACGAGCCCTGTGAAGCTAAGCTCCGCGAGCGCGGCCTCCCGCGCCACCTCCGAGCCGGTCGTCCCCTCGTCGCGGTAGTTCGTCACCGAGAAGGACCCTATCGAGAAGCCGCCCACGCGCCCCTCGCCGTACTCGGCGTAGGCGTCGGCCGCCGCGCACACGGCGCGCCGCCACGCGTCCGCGACGTCCCCGTCCCACTCATCGCGCACGTCGCGCGCCCCCGTGAGCGAGCCCACGCAGCGAACCGCCGCCGGCAGCGCCTCCGCGAGCGCCTCGGCGGCGAGCGCCCCGCCGTAGCCGTCCTGGTAGAACTCATAGGAGACGGGCGCGGGGCCGCAGCCGGCCGCGCCCGTCGCCCCGTCCACTAGGCCAGCGGCGCGCAGGAGACGTGCACGCCGTCCAGCTTGTTGTCCAGCAGCTCCACGATGCCGTACTTGCGGTACTTCATCATGTAGCTGTCCAGGTTCTCCAGCTCGTCGGGCGAGAAGACCCTCGAGGCCACGTGCTTGTCGAACTTGATGACCGCCGAGCGCTCCACCACCATGAAGTTGATCGGCGCGCCCGCGCCCACGAGCTCGTAGTAGCTCGAGAGGCTGCCCGATGCCGGGCTCGAGACGGGCGTGTACTGCTCGCCGCTCTTCGTGTAGTAGGTCTTGCCAGAGACCACGGAGGTGTCCTCGGTGAGCTGGTAGGTCCCCTCGGCGCGCGAGTACCCGAACTGGTCCCCGTCGCCGGAGTTGAGCGCGATCGCGCTGTAGAAGCGCGTCTGCGGCACCTCCACGATGCGGCTGAAGCGCTCGAGCACGCGGTTGCTGCGCGCCGGGTTCGCGAGCGAGAAGTCGTCCAGCACGCCCTTGAGCGTCGGCGTGATGAAGAGGATGCGGCTCCCGGTCGTCACCTCCGCCTCGTCCATGGCGTTCGTCGCGGCGCGCAGGCTCGCCAGAACGTCCTCGGCCTCGGCGTCGGCGAAGTCCTCCTCGGTGGGAGTCACGCCCTCGTGCCCCGCGATCTCGGAGAACGTGAAGGCGTCCGCCTCCGGCGCCACCTGCGTGCGCTGGAGCTCGGAGCCCGCCGCCACGAAGCAGTCGAGCACGCCCGCCTCCTCCACGTCCATGACGTCGGCCAGCAGCTTGATGCCGCGGTCGTAGTTGAACGTCTTGGTCTCGAACTCGTAGGTGATCGAGCCGGTCTTGTAGCCCACGTTGCGCGTGTAGTCGCCGAGTCCGGAGACCTGGATCTTCGGGACCATGATCTCCCTGGCGTTGCGCCCGGCGCGCGCCATGCGGCGCGGCGAGTTCAGGCACGTCGAGCACGCCGCGCGCCGGTAGACCTCGTCGAGCAGCGCCGTGTAGTTCTTGGTGGATGCGATGGAGTTCGCCATGTCCTATTCCTCCTCGTCGTCGATGCCGGCGATCCTGCGCCAGCGCCTCATCCGCGCGCCCTCGTCGGTGGCCGCGCCCGCGTTCGGCAGCCCCGTCGCGCCCGCCCGCGCCGGGGCGGCTACCCCCGCGCCGAAGAGCCACGGCTCAGCCGCCTTGAGCTTTTCTATGTCGTTGTCGTAATCAGAAAGAAGCGCCCGCGCCGCCTTGACGTTGCGCGTCCCGGCGATCTGCAGCTCGAAGCCCACGCGCTCCTCGTCGCCCTTGCGACGCAGCTCGTCCATCTCCGCGCGCAGCCTCTCGGCCGCCTCGGCCGTCTTCGCGGCCTCCGCGATCTCGCCCTCGAGCTCGGCTATCTTGGCGTCGCGCTCCGCGAGCGCCGCCTCGTAGTCCGTGCGCGCCCGGGCGACGCCCTCGTCCGCAGCGGCGGCAGCCTTCTCGCCGCCCGCGCCGCCGCCAGCAGCGCCCTCGCCGCTCACCTGCGCCGAAGCGCCCTGCGCCTGCTGCGCCGCGCCCTCGTCGACCTGCCTCGCCTCGTCCTGCAAGCCATCCATGACCCGTCCTTTCCATAAGGCGGGCAACAAAAAAGCCCGCACCCATCAGATGGGTACAGGCTATTTGGGTGTCACAAGGAGGCGTTCCGCCACTATGCTTTCTGAAGAAGGTTATAGATTGGCCAGGTTGCGAATCTAGCTCGGGCAGCATCATCAAGAAGCTCGATGCAGGACTGAGCTAAAACTGCCTCGCCTAGCAGTATTCGGTATGACGCCCGCGCTTCGATGCTGGATGTCGAAGCCTCGAGCGCTCTGATTCGGCCCAGCCACTCCGCATCGAGCTTGTGCATTCTGTAAAGCGTTTGGGCCCTGTTGATTGCATACACCTCAGAGTGCGGATCAAGTTCAAACAGCGTCTTTGTAACAGTGTCACAGCAGCTCAGCAACTCGTCTGAGCAGACCGCTCCCTTGTCGTAGGCGTTCAGCATCTCAAGTAGTTTATTGTTTATGAAGTCAGCATTGCCCGTCTTAATGGGTGAGCGAGATAGGCTTTCAATGAGTTTCCCTCTCGTTATGTTTGCAAGCAGCCGATAATCTTCCTCGGTAAAGCTGAATAGCGTCGGCATCGGGTTCTCATCGTCTAGCCTTTCTTGGCCTTCGAGACAGGTGGCGAAAATGAGCGACGAAGAAGTCAAGTCATAAAGCTCGTATCTTCCGTTTTCGTCGAGCTTCCCCAAAACCTTGATTCTTGTGCCGGCTATGTCGCAATTAAAGACGATCAGATTCTCTTTCTGAGCGCCCACTGAAACATGAACGCCCTCAACAAAGGCTGCGTATAGCTGCGAGAGACGACGCTCTCCCGCCTGGTCAAAATCTTCCGGGTTCCAGTCTGCGATAACGCCTAGGCGTTCCATGAGGCCAACAATGCGCCCGTAGGCGTGAATACGCCGCTCGAGTTCGTCGTGATCTACATTGTTCACCGTATCTTTTCGACCGAAAAACTCCCCATCGAAATAGATTTCTCCAGACTCAACAAAACCCTTGAATAGCTTCGCATCCCTCAGGCGGGCGCGAAAACTGCCAACATCGTCGTAAGTGAAAGTACAGACATCATCGAGCCTGAGGGTAATCCCCCCAATCTTAAGAAAATCACCCTTTCGGTCTTCACCGATCGCAACCTGACATTCGCATTCGAAGTCTCCAGCTTTAACTACATGGGTTGAGCTAGATTGGATTGAATCCAAGGGAGGGATTCTGTCGAGAACGTATCGCTTTCCGGCAGATGTCGTGCCATAAAGATACGCCCCGGTTTCAAAGGGTTTAAGGGATGTGGGCATCTCTCCAGGGTAGAGAGTCTTGGTGAACTCGATGGTCTCGAATTTAATTTCTTCGTCTCTCGCTTCACTGGGGGTGAGAAAGCCCACGACGTCGGTGCCGCGCTGCTTGCGGTAGTCGGACACAAACTCTATGCAAAGCCTTTGAAGCTGGACGGGATCCTTGGGAAGAGGGCGGAACTTGTCCGTAATGGTCTTCTGCCCAGCGTGCTTCCTTTCCTTCAAAGCTTTGCGTATGTCAAACGGAAGATACTGCTTGTAATAGATTTCCTTGAGGCTGAGCTTGCTGTCCATAAAGACAACGAAGTAGAGTACTCCTGCATAAACGTCGAGATACTTCTCTAAGTCGACGATGTCCACTTTTCGTTTTACGCCGTCGCGTCCAGCCACCTTTGAGGTTGTCCCTTTAATCTGTACAGGGATTTCCCCGAGCAAAGATTCCTTTGTCATGGCTGTTCCGCTGTACACCTCGATAAACCCATCGACGCATACCCCCGTATCGTTTTTCGCAAAATGGGTAAGCACGTTGGTTACCCCATTGAAGGGGATTTCGAGATGGTTGACCGCACTCTCACCAATCTTTTTATTGTCCGCTTTCAAGAGCCCTCTCAAGTTCCTCTACTGTCTTTGCTTGTATGGCCCCAAAAAACGCTCACCATCGAGATGAATCATATGATCGGGATCGGATGCGCACCAAGCCTCTGTTTCCCACGCAAGATCTTTGAGATACTGCCTCATCACAGCACGATCGGGAAAGCAGGAGACAAAGATTATCTCTCCCTGTTTCTCGGCAAACAAGTCGAGCAACTCACGCTTTCGAATTACGTCGATGGGCCCATGAGTGGAACAAGCCTCCATGAGGAAAAGCCATTTTCTATCCTCCATCCAGACAATCAGATCGGGGGCTTTCCCGCGTTCTGGCATTGAGATGCCCACGGAATTCATCAGCTTTTCCTGCTCTGTTCTATGGGTGTGATCGGTGTCGTCGATATACAGGACACTGCCACCGGGAGCAAATCTTGGGCAGAATTCTTCAACCATCGACTTGATAAGAATGTTTTGTCCCCCAGCAGATAACGTAAGCTCAACTCCGCCAGGTAGAATAACCGGGACTTTATTCATTTCCCGCAGCTCTTCTTGCTGCTCTTTCCACGTGTTGACGCCTTCCAGAAAAGCCTCGAGAGCGTTGCGGTAGCCTTCAGACCCAACAGCCCGTATCACCGTCACCAAATCGGGGACGAGACGGTAATTCCATTTTGGTGAGTTAATCGGCCGGTCGGGACGATCAGCGTTCTCTTGGACAATCCCACCCGCGATAAACTGATGAAGGGTAAAGCGCCTAATGGTCTCCCGAGTATTGGCCGCGTAGTTCTGTCCGAGCTTATCTCGCATCCAATCCATGAGCTGCCTGGTTGTATACATTTCCCCAGAAGCATCGCTCCATGACATCGTGTCGTCAAGCCGAGCGAGAGCAAGCAAGGTAATGGCACTCCGCTCATTGGAGCGTTCCGAGTCCATTCCCAAATCTTCAAGCAGTTGTCTCGCCTGCGCAATCATCGCATCTCGATTCATTTGAGCTCCTCGCAAATCGCGTCAATCATTTCTTGAGTGAGGTCTGCACGCCAGTAAACACCTATTCGCTCCAAATCCGAAAGCGATGGGCACGGCATCGCTTTTATATCGCCGGCGTTCACTTGGGTTGAACCACTAACATCCCGAAACCATTTGTCAATGAAAGTTGAGTTCAGCCAAAGCGCGAGACCTTGAGCCAGCTCCATGGAGGAAAGTGGGACGACTTTTCGCGGCTTTCCGGCATGGATAAAGTTGAGGTGGTTCTCAATACCAATCGGGCTTTGAACATGCAGCGGATACGCAACGACCCTTCTCCGTTCCTCCTTAGAGGAAAATCTTTTCACAACAACATAAAAACCCTCGCGTGTAAGTTGGTTGATTGTCGTTTGCGTATCGGCTCTGAACCATTGAGGCTTTCCGAAATCTAGTGGGTGCTCGATTGCGCCGCCAGCAAAATTGCCCGCATAAACCAGCGGATAGATACCTTCTTCGTTAGGACGGTCGTAATAAATTCTTTCCCTGCTACGAAAGTCAACGACCTTACCCGTAGAAGGACAGAGCCCTTCTGCGGATATTGTGGACTGCACGGATCCATTGCATTCTGGAGCAACCCTGATAACCAGACTATTCGAATCGATAAGGTCTTTTGCTGGATAGCTCTTCCAGGTCACCTGATCGGCTCGTCCGTTCGAGCTGCCCACGTGCACCGTCTCACGCTGTCGATTGTTGGAGATGCGGACTATCATCGTTTCTTGCAGAACGTCGGTCTCAGCGAAGACATTAGTTCTCGATTCATAGATGTGAAACGAATCGATAGAGTAGCCTTCCAGGATAAAACGCCTGAAAGAGGTGAAATACCCCCCATTCATCCAGGATCTCGGAATAATGGCGATCAGCTCGCCCCCCGGGGAAAGCCTTGTAAGCCCAATCGCAACAAAAGCTACATAGAGGTTTGCGGAGCGAAACGGCATAAACTGTTGGCGTGGATCACCGGCAGACATCTTTTTGTAAGGTGGATTGAGGATAACGCGGTCATACTGTTTGGCGGGCGTTGCACGCAAAGCGTCTCCGACAACAAGATTAAATGTAACATTTAATCGGCGAAGCTCATCTTGGCAGACACTAGCAAGCACGGGATCACTTTCGACTACGTCGATATAATCAATTAACTCACCGTAGCGCTCATATACGGCAACAGACAAGATTCCACTTCCTGCTCCGAGATCGAGGCAGCGAAGGGAGCCATCATGGCCATCGGAAAACATGGAAACGGCAAGTTCGGCGGTTTCAGGCGGGGTAAGGTGCTGTGCAAAAGCGCTCCTCTTGCATTCATCCGTATTGTTGATTAAATCAATACGAACTGCAGCAGCGCACTCCAAGGCCGACATCATTCCCTAAGTCCTCCAAACGCCGTAGTCGGCTCGATCCGCCGATGAGCCTCTCAAAAATCTGTAAGACCATATTTTACGGCACATCAAACCTTCTCTCGCGAAGTAGCAGACAATTGCAGCGGAGGATCATCTGCCTCAATTTGGCAAGAGATTAATTGGCGCGGCTAACGCCGCCTTGATCTGTACTCACAGCGTGTCGTAGGCGTCGCAGCGCCTCCCGCAGACCGGGCAGCGGGGCGCCCGCCAGCGGGGCCTGGCGGACACGATTATGGATTCCCCCTCGATTCTGGCGCCCTCGACGACGGCGCCACCGAGCCCGAGGGCGATCTTGAGTACACTGCTGTCCACGGCGGCGGCCCACCTCTCGCATCGATGAATTTTCTTGGCGGAAAACAACGATACACGGTGGCCGCCGTCGCTGCTGGACGCTGCTTTTCACCCGAGGGTCGACCCACACGAACCCCCGAAGAGCCTCATTTAGGGTTATTCGCGCTGAAAGATTTTGACTAGCTTGGTGTCCTTTATTTCGTAAATAATGTCTGCGACGTTCTCGACCAGCCTCTTATCGTGGGAGACGAACACTATCGTTCCGGCATAGGCGCTCATCATCTGCTCGAGGGCTTCGGCGCTCTT
>CASEVE010000047.1 GCA_949291295.1 uncultured Olsenella sp. | reverse complement strand
CGCGATGCCGATCATCGCCGCGTTGTCGCCGCAGGCGCGCATGGGCGGCACGGTCACGCGCACGCCGCGCTTCTCCAGCGCCGCCTTGTACGCCGCGCGGAGTCCCGGGTTGGCCGCCACGCCGCCGCCGACGCAGAAGTCGGCAACGCCGGTCTCCTCCACGGCGGTCACGGCCTTGGCCACCTGCACGTCGATGACCGCAGCCTCGAAGCTCGCCGCAAGGTCGGGCAGGTTGATTGCACGGCCGGCGCGGTTCTCGCCCTCGATGTAGGTGATGACGGCCGTCTTGAGGCCGGAGAGGCTGAAGCTGTAGTCCCCACTGTGCATCATCGCGCGCGGGAAGTGAATCGCACGCGGGTTGCCCTGCGCGGAGAGCTTGGAGATCACCGGCCCACCGGGGTATCCCAGGCCGAGCGCCTTAGCCACCTTGTCAAAGGCCTCGCCCACCGCGTCGTCAATCGTGGCACCGAGAAGGACATAGTCGCCCCACGCGCGCACATGGACGAGCATGGTGTTGCCACCGGAGACAATGCTCGCCACGAAGGGCGGCTCGAGGTCCGGCGTCTCGAAGAGGTTGGCCATGAGGTGGCCCTCGAGGTGATGCACGGCAATGAGCGGCAGGTCGGCAGCCGCGCAGAGGCCTTTCGCAAAGGCCACGCCCACCACGAGCGCGCCCACCAGGCCCGGCCCCGCCGTCACGCCCACGGCAGCGAGGTCCGCCGGCGCGAGCGTGTCCACGCCGAAGTGCTCTCCGGCGCGCGCGAGCGTCTCCTCGAAGACGCCTACGATGGCCTCGGTGTGCTTGCGGGAGGCGATCTCGGGCACCACGCCGCCAAAGCGCGCATGGAAGTCGATCTGCGTGGCCACGACGCTCGCGCACACGACGCCGTGGGAGTCGGTCACGGCCATAGCGGTCTCGTCGCAGGAGGACTCGATCGTGAGAATGAGCGGACCGGCCGCGACAAGCGCGGCGCGCGCCTCGGGCGTGCGCTCGCCGGGCACGATGGGCCACGGGCGAATCGAGGGCGCCGGCTCCGGACGCCCGGTCGCGATCACGGCGCCCGCCGCAAGCGGCAGCGGGGCGCGCAGGATGAGGGCGTCGTGCGCGGGCTCGCCGGCAGCTGCCGGGTAGTAGCCCGGGCGACGGCCCTCCTCCGCAAGGCCAAGCGCGCCGTAGAGGGCACGAGCGTCCTCGTTCTTCTCGTCCACCTCGAGCGAAATCGTGGAAGCACCAAGCATCTGCGCGTCATAGGCAACGCGGGCCACGAGACGCGTGGCGATGCCCTCGCGCCGGCGCGCCGCGTCCACGACGACTTCCTCGACCTCAAAGTCGGCGCCGGCAAGCACGCCGCCCGCAAAGCCAATGACGGTCCCCTGGTCGTGCGCGACCCACCAGCTGCGACCGGGTTGGGAGAGCTCCTCGTAGAACATGCGCTCCGTCCACGGGGTGTGCGCGGCGTCCGCGTACGCGGCCCCCTCAAGCGCGGCCACGGCGGCGGTGTCGTTCACCGTCATGGGGCGCAGCTGCAGGTGGATGCCTGCGAGTGCGTCGTCGACGCCGGTGAGCTCCACGGACGCCGGCTTCTTGAGACCCAGACGCGTGCGCTCGGCCTCCTCGGCGTCCGAGAGGCGGGTGTAGATGGGAAGGACCAGCGCCGGGTCGCCGGGCTGGGCGCACGCTCCGTCAAACACCCCGGCCTCCACCGCCGCGCGCAGCAGCCCCTCGCCCGTGGGATACCACGCCTCCTCGGGCGAGAAGGACGCGAGGCCCGCGGCCTCAAAGCGCGCGCGATACTTGGCCAGGCCGTTTCCCGTGAGCGTGAGCTCGGCGGCGTCGGCGCGCTCCGCCCATGCGGCCACACAGGCATCGGCCTTGAGCACGGTCTCTGCCGGGAAGGTGCGGTGCGCGCCAGCCTCGTCCAGCTCGTAGATGCCGGGGTAGACCTCGCCGCGCATGGCGTCTCCCGCCACGGCGAGCGTGCCACGCGCGCCGGCGGCGTGCGCCGACCACGCCATCGCGTCGAGCGCCGAGGTGCCAAAGAGCGGAAGCCCCGCCCCGCACGCGAGGCCCTTGGCCGTGGCAATGCCGATGCGCACGCCCGTGAACGAGCCGGGACCGCGTCCCACGAGCACGGCGTCAAGATCGCCCATCGAAAGGCCCGCCTCGGAGAGCGCCTCCTGCGCCGTGCTCACCAGCTCCACGTTAGCCTGGCGGCGGCACAGATGGTCGCGCGCGGAAAGCACCGTCACAGAGCCGTCCGCCCCCACGCGCCCGACGGCGCAGGCCAGCATGTCCGTGGACGTATCGACAGCAAGGATGATCTTCTCGGCAGATGCGCTCATGACGGCCCTTCTCGCTTGTGATGCAACCTTTTTAGTGTAGCGCTCACGCGGCGAGAGAAAGACGTGACACTGGGTTCTGGCGTCAGCGTCATAACGCCGAGGAAAGCGGAGGGCTGTACCGCCAACTGAAATACTTGCCGAGAAAAGCAGTCCTCTGTACCAGCGAATCGCATGGCGGTGTACACAAAGACGGCTCCGGAGCGCCCTCCCCCGCCCCGAGATGGTACAGAGGACGGATTATTCCCGACAACGTGGTACAGGGGAGAGATTTTCTCGACAGGGCGAGCGCGACGTTGGTACAGCCCACGGGTTTTCTCGCCACCTTTTTCCAAAAGTGGTACAGCCGGCGACTTTTCTCGACAATGCGGGGCGCGCAGGCCCTGCTGCCTTGCCCAACCCTTTTAGGCACCGTAAAACCTCACAGGTAGTCTCTCTTTGAAAAGGCTTTCCTGCGGAAACGTCTGCGGATTAAAGTAAAACTAAGACTACCTGTGAGGTTAGATAGTGCTAACTTGCGGCGCATCGGGCACGTTGGCCGCACCGGTCGCATCGGCAGCGTTGGCCGCGTGCTCTGCAGCCACGGCCTCGATGAGCTGTGCGAGCGGCCAGGCTCGGTTCACGCGCGTGAGCAGCGCCTTTGCGCCCACCACGCACCCAGCCTCGCGCGAGCGGGCGAGAAACTCGTTCACCTGTGCATCACTCAGGCCGCACAGCAGCACAAACTCCTCCACCGTCGGCGCCGGACCCGTGTACGGCACCACCGCCGGACGGAACCCCGGCATCCGCGCGAACGCGCCGGCAGGGTCGCCCAAGCGCTCGGGCAGCGCCGTGCGCGCCACCACGTCCATCTCCTTCAGCACGCCGCGCACCGCCGCGCCCTTCTCGCCAGACGGGTCAAGCCCCCAGAGCACCGCGCACGGCGCGGACCCCGAGGGCTTGACCTTCTTCGATCCGGCGGCCTTCTTCTTAGGCCTGCCAGCCATTAGCCGAAGTAGCGCTCGAGCAGGCCCTTGAGAGCCTTGCCGTGACGGGCCTCGTCGCGCGCCATCTCGTGGACGGTATCGTGAATGGCGTCGAGGTTGTTCTTCTTGGCGCAGGTGGCGAGCTCAACCTTGCCGGCGGTGGCACCAAACTCGCAGTCAACGCGCCAGGCGAGGTTCTCCTTGGTGGAGGCCTTCATGTTGGGCTCGAGCTCCTCACCGAGCAGCTCGGCAAACTTGGAGGCGTGCTCGGCCTCCTCGTAGGCGGCCTTCTCCCAGTAGAGGCCGATCTCGGGGTAGCCCTCGCGGTGCGCGATGCGCGCCATGCAGAGGTACATGCCGACCTCGGAGCACTCGCCGGTGAAGTTGGCCTTGAGCTGCTCGAGGATGTAGGCCTTGTCCTCGTCGGAGATGTCGGGGTTGTCCTTCACGGTCTTGCCGTAGATGCCGTACTCGTGCTCGGCGGCGAGCTTGAGCTCACCCTCGACCTTCTCAAACTGGCTGGCCGGAGCGTGGCAGACCGGGCACTCCGCCGGCGGCTCGGCGCCCTCGTAGATGTAACCGCAGACCTTGCAAACCCACTTGTCCATGGTGAACCTCCTTGTTGACTCGTAGGTGGCGAGGCCCCCTCGGCCCCGCCGTCCTCTCCTATGCACGCGGCGCGCTTGCGCTACGCCGTAGATGCCTCGTCGTTCTTCTCGGCCGTCTGGCACGCGGGGCAGACGCCGTCAAACTGAAGCACGTGGCCCAAGATCCGGTATCCGGACGCCTTGGCCGCGGCCTCGTTAACGCCCTCCCCCAAAAGCGGGATCATCACGTCATCCACCCTGCCGCAGCGCTCGCAGCGCACGTGGTAGTGGGAGAAGGACTGGTGATCAAAGTGGTCCGCGCCGTTGTTGATGCGAACGCGGCCGATCTCGCCCTCGTCGGAAAGACGCTTGAGCGTACGATATACCGTTGCCTTGCCGATGCTGGGGTGCTCGGCGCGGACGGCCTCGTAGACCTCGTCGGCGGTGGGATGGTTAGCCAGGCGCCGCAGGGCATCGTCGATAATCGCGCGCTGAACGGTGTTTCTCGCTGGCATGTTCCACCTCCTCCGTGTCTGAAGACAGCATACCATATTGAGAACTATTCTCAAGTGAGATTTTTTCTCATTTTGCGAGAAGAACCTCGGCGCCGTGATGATGATGACAAACTACCCTGTCACCTTTGTCATCATCAGAGGGTGGCGAGAAGGGCCTCGCCGCGGGCGTCGTGCGCAACCAGGCGCACCTCGCGTGGGGGCTCCTCGCCGGGCGCGGCCTCGGAGTCCAGGCGGGTCACAAAGACGTCCACGCGCGCGTCGCCAATCTCCTCGGCAAACTGCTCGCCCCACTCGATCGAGCACACGCCGTCGGCGCCGAGCACGTCGAAGATGCCCGTGTCCTCCAGCTGGTCAGGGTCATCCAGGCGATAGAGGTCAAAGTGGTAGAGCGGCATCTCCGCGCCCTCGTAGACCATCTCGATGGTGAACGTGGGACTCGTAACATCGTCGGTCACGCCCATGCCTGCGGCAATCCCCTTGGTGAGCTGGGTCTTGCCCGCCCCAAGGTCGCCCGTCAGCACCAGCACGTCTCCGGCGGCAAGGGCGCGGCCCAGCCGCTCGCCCAGCGCAATCGTCTCCTCGCGCGAGCCGGTCACAAAGCTCTTCTCGCTCACTGCGCACCTCCCTGGGTGGCATCAACGCCGGCGGGATGCTCGGCCAGCCACGCTCCCACCATGCGCAGGTCCGCCTCCAGCAGCGGCTGCCAGTCGGAGTGATAGATGCACGCCGCCGGATGGAACGTAGGGCACACCACAAAGTGGCCCGTCTGGTAGAGCTGGCCGCGCAGCGACGTCACGCCCTTGTTGGTCCTCAGCACAAACTGGGACGCAAAGTTGCCCAGGCACACAATGACGTCCGGCCAGATCGAGCGGATCTGCTCGCGCAGAAACGGAGCGCACGCCTCGATCTCGTCCGGCTTGGGGTTGCGGTTTCCGGGCGGTCGGCACTTCACCACGTTGGCGATGTAGATCTCCTCGCGCGTGAGCCCCGCCAGGCCAAGAAGCGCGTCGAGCTTGTGGCCCGCCGCGCCCACAAACGGCTCGCCCTGGAGGTCCTCGTTGCGGCCGGGGCCCTCGCCCACAAACATCACGCGCGCGTGCGGGTTGCCCACGCCAAAGACGAGGTTCGTGCGCGTGGCGCCCAGCGGGCAGAGCTGGCAGTTGCCCATGAGGTCGCGAATCTCCTGCAGCGAGACCTCGCGCGGCCCCTGGTGCTCGTGACCGGGTATGTGCATGACGGACATGAGGTCGAGCCCCCTTCTCTCGGCGGCGGTGCCGCCCGTGGCCGTCCCCTTACGTGTAGATCTTCTCAAGTCTCATCCCAAAGTCGCAGACGACCTCGTAGTTGATGGTGTTTCTCAGCCCCGCCATCTCCTCGGCCGAAATGCGCTCATCGCTGTCGGCACCAAGGATCGTGACCACGTCACCGTATTCAACGGGGCGAGAAGGACGATAGGCGCGGGCGCTGTTGACGTCCACGGCAAACATGAACTGGTCCATGCAGATGTTGCCCACCTGGCGGCAGCGCGTGCCGTCCACGAGCACGTCCATCTGGTTGGAGAGCTCGCGCGCCAGGCCGTCGGCGTAGCCGATGGGCACCGTGGCCACCTGGATGTTCTTCTTGGGCACGCGCCAGGTAAGACCGTAGCCCACGCCGTCGCCCACGTTGGGGTAGACCACGCGCACAACGCGGCCGCGCACGCTCATCACCGGCTCAAGCTCAATCCGCGGACGCGTGATGTCGGCGGGATGCAGGCCGTAGAGGCCAATGCCCACGCGGCACATGTCGAAGTGGCACTCTGGGTGCATGACGGTGCCGGGAGTGTTGTCGCAGTGCACAAGGCCCGTGTCAAGCCCGGCTCCGCGCAGCGCCTCAACAGCCTCGCGGAAGCGGTTGAGCTGCAGCGCAAAGTCCCAGTCGTCGAGGACGTCGGCGGTGGCAAAGTGGGTGAAGGTGCCGGCACACTCCAGGCCGCGGTGGAAGTCGATGGTGCGGCGGAGCTCTATCACGTCCTCCCGGCTCACGCCGATGCGCGTCATGCCCGTATCGATGGCCAGATGGTAGCGGGCAACGCGGTTTGCGCTCGCCGCCGCCTCGCCCAGGGCAAGGGCAAAGTCGGCCGTGTAGACCGCCGGCATGAGGTCGTACTCCACGAGCGTGTCAACACAGTCCACGGGGGGCTCGGAGAGGATGAGGATGGGCCACTCGATGCCCGCCTCGCGCAGTGCCACGCCCTCGCGCACGGTTGCCACGGCAAACTGGTTGGCGCCAGCGGCGTGCATCGTCTTTGCGCACGGAACCGCACCGTGGCCGTAGGCATCGGCCTTGACCACGCACATCATCTGAACGTCTCGGCTCAGCATGCGCCTGAACGCCTGGGTGTTGCGCCTGAGCGCCGCGAGGTTCACCTCAACCCACGACCACCTGCTGTCGGGACTCACGACCTTCTCCACGGCCTCCCCCTTCTCTCGACCCCTTGAGTCTACCCCTCGTCGGGCTCCTCGGGGAAGGTCGCGTGCTCGTCAACGGCGTCGGCAGCAAGCCCAACAACCTCGATGAGGTCGGTTGCCATGACGGCGTGGGACCCCACGCGCTCCGCCGCAATGGTGCCGGCATAGCCGTGGACCTCGCACACGTATGCGGCAAGGAGCGTCAGGTCAACGTCCTCGCCATGATGCTGGGCAAGTGCGGAGACCAACATGCCCGAGAGCACGTCTCCGGCACCCGCCGTGGCAAGAGCGGCCGGACCGGGCTTGGGCAGCACGGCGCGCTCAACGCCCACGCAGGCGGTCGCGTTGCCCTTGCTCACCACAACAAGCTCCGAGCCGCCGTCCGACCACACGATCTTGCGGGAGTCGTCGAGCTGCGCCACCAGAGAGTCCGGACGGTCCTTGCCGTCCGAGACCAGTCGGCCAAGCTCGCCGCGATGCGGCGTGAGGATGAGCGGCGCGGTGCGACGAATGACCTCGGGAAACTCGGGAAGCCCCCCGTTGGTGAGGCGAGAAAGGCTGTTGAGGCCGTCGGCGTCGATCACCAGCGGCACGGGAACGCTGAGAAGCGCGGAGACAAGCGCGCAGGTTCCGCCGCTCACGCGCATGCCGGGGCCAACGAGCACCGCGGAGGAGCGCTCGGCCAGCTTGAGGACAACGTCGCGCGCCTCGGACGTGAGAACGCCGTCCATGTCCTCGGGCAGCGCCACCACGGGAATCTCGAGCAGGTGTGCCTGGGCCACGCCCGCCGCGGAAGCCGGCATGGCAAGCGTCACGTAGCCCGCGCCCATGCGCGCCGCCGCGCGGGCGGCCATGATGGCCGCACCCGGGAAGCGGCGGGATCCCCCCACAACAAGAACGGATCCGCGGGTGAACTTGTCAACTGCGGCGGAGCGCGGCGGCGTGACGTCAAGGTAGTCCGCAAGGTCGGTGCGCCACGCCACGGGGTCGGCGTCCACCACAAGACGCTCGGTCTGCTCCGCCAGGGGCGCAACCACAATGGCGCCGCACACGTCTCGTCCGTCATCGGCGAGAAGACCGGGCTTGAGAGAGAGCATCGTCACCGTCATGTCGGCGATCACGCAGGCCTGAGACGCATGGCCGGTCTGCGCGGAGAGACCGCTCGGAACATCAACCGAGACCACGCGCGCGCCGCACGAGTTGACGCAGTCGATCCAAATGTCAAAGGGAGCCCGGACGTCACCGTGGAAGCCCGTTCCCAGCATGCAGTCGAGAACCACGTCGGCGGTGAGCAGGAGGCTCTCCAGCTCGTCGCGCGACGGCCCCACGACGATGGGCACACCGGCGCGCACGGCGCTCTGCGCCACCTGACGGGCAAGGTCACCCGAGAGCTCGTCGGGGTCGATGGGGCAGACAACCTGCACGCTCATGCCGCGGCTCTTTAGGGCCTCGGCGGCCACCCAGCCGTCTCCGCCGTTGTTGCCCAGGCCTGTGAGCACCACCACGCTCTCAACGTCGTCGAGCTCGGCCACCTCCTGGGCCGCGGCGTACCCGGCGCGATGCATAAGCTCCGAGACGCTCACGCCCTCGCGGGTGAGGGCCACCTCGACGCACTTCACGTCCTCAATGTTAAGCACGGGCTGCATGTTCTACTCCTCCGTAGATGTGGCTTCGTTTTCTGTGCTTGCGGTGTTCTCCAGGTCGGAGAGCTCTTCCTCCTGCACGCGCTCAAGCTCGTCGAGAACCGAGCGCGCCTCCTTGAACGAGCTTGCGAGGGCACGCGCCGCGTCCTGGCGCGAGCTGGGCTCCGGCCTCACATCATCGGTCACGGCAATGGCGTTTGCCACGGCAACGTCATGCGTGTGCGAGATGGAAAGGGCAATCTCCCGGATGCCCTTCTCGCGGGCCAGCTCCTCGGCGCGACCGGTCAGGATGGCTCGCGGGCGCCCGGAATCATCCCTGCCCACCGAGACGTCGCGAAAGCCAACACCGTCGGCAAAGCCGGTTCCCAGCGCCTTGACCACGGCCTCGCGCGCGGCAAAGCGCGCGGCATAGTGCTCGGCCGGACGGGCGCACCTGTCGCAGTAGGCGCGCTCCTCCTCGGTGAAGACGCGTCGGGTGAAGTTTGGCGTGCGCGCGAGCACGCGCTCCATGCGCGAGATCTCAAGCATGTCCACGCCGATGCCAGCTGTTGCCAATGCGACCCTCCCCGTCTGAGCGCGTTGTGTGCGCCCTCGATTGTAGCAAGTGGTCGCATTTCTCACGTACAACTTGAGGAGAAACCTTGCCGGCACCGAGAAACGCCGCTTGGCGCGCCGCCCCTGCCCGAGTAGTTCCGCGGAATGCCGTCCGGCGTACCACGGCAAACCGGGCAATGCCAAGAAAAGCCGCCCAGTGTACCAACTTCGGTCAACCTACGTCGCGGAATGCGGTTTGGTGTACCAACTTCGCCCGGCTGGCGCCGCAAAATGCCGCCCGGTGTACCAAGCGCTGGAGACGAGAGCCGACAAAAGCTAGCCAGTGTACCGGATACGTATTATGCGTGCCGAGTAAAGCCGGCGGGTGTACCACGGCGTGACCACCGACATCGAGGGTGACCTCGCTCCGCGGTACAGCCCGAGGCATTTCTCGGCACCAATCGGCCTGGCACGGCACACTCGACGGCTTTTCTCGACACCAATCCACCCACTGCGGCACGCTCGGCTGACTTCCTCGACGTCGGACGGACCCGAGCGGTACACTTGGCAGCATTTCTCGGCACCAATCCGCCCTCTGCGGTACACTGGCCGGCTTCTCTCGGCGTCGGGCGGGGCGTTGTGGTACAGCAAGCCGCATTTCTCGGCCGGCCGGCCAGAGGTCGGCACACTCCGCGGTTTTTCTCGGCAGAAAGAACGGGCGGCGCGGGCAGCCGGCCTCGACAAGCAAGAAGCCGAGAAAACCGTGCCCGCGCCGCCCGCCGCAAATGAGTCAAACGCTACGCCTTGAAGGGCTCCAGGGCCTTGAGAACAAAGGCGTTGGCCTGCTTGCAGAGCTCGTCGGTGGGAGCCTCGGCAAGCGTGCGGACCAGCGGCTCGGTACCCGAGGCGCGCACGAGCACGCGACCCTGACCAGCGAGAAACTCCTCGGCCTGCTTTACCGCCGCAAGCACGCCCTCGTCGCTCATCGCGGCGTCCTTGTCGGCGACGCGCACGTTGACGAGCTCCTGCGGATAGAGCTTCACCGGCGCGCAGAGCTGAGAGAGGGTCTCGCGCTCGGCACGGATGACCTCCATCACGCGCAGCGACGTCATGATGCCGTCGCCCGTGCACTCGATGTCGCCAAAGATGATGTGGCCCGACTGCTCGCCGCCCAGGCTGTAGCCGTTCTCACGCATGCATGCGTAGACGTTCTTGTCGCCCACCGCGGTGGTCTCGTAGGAGAGGCTCGCCTCGTCAAAGGCCTTGAACAGGCCGTAGTTGCTCATGACCGTGGGAACCACGGTTCCCGCCGTAAGGCGACCGTGCTTGTTGAGGTAGACGCCGCAGATGTAGAGGATCAAGTCGCCGTCCACCACGTTGCCGCACTCGTCCACGGCAATGCAGCGGTCCGCGTCTCCGTCGTAGGCAAAGCCAACGTCAAGACCCTGCTCCACCACGTGGCGACGCAGGCGGTCAATATGCGTGGAGCCGCAGTCAACGTTGATGTTGAAGCCGTCCGGCGCGTTGTTAATCACGCGGACGTCGGCGCCAAGGGCGTCAAAGACGGGCTTGGCCACAGAGGAGGCCGCGCCGTTTGCGCAGTCCAGGCCAACCTTGACGCCCTGCAGCGAGAAGTTCGCGCTTGCAATGAGGTGCGCAATATAGCGGTTGCGCCCCTGCATGTAGTCAACGGTGCAGCCGATGGCGTCGGCAGTTGCCAGCGGCACATCAAGCTTGCCGTCGATGTAGGCCTCAATCTCCTCGAGGACGTCCTCGTCCATCTTGTAGCCCTCGCCGTTAACGAGCTTGATGCCGTTGTCGGTGTAGGGGTTGTGGCTCGCGGAGATGATGATGCCGCAGTCAAAGCGACCGTCCACGGTCTCGTAGGCAACGCCGGGCGTGGGAATCACGTGCAGCATGTAGGCATCTGCGCCAGAGGCAACCAGGCCGGCCACAAGCGCGGACTCAAACATGTAGCTGGAGCGGCGGGTGTCCTTGCCCACCACGACGCGTGCCTTCTTCTCCTGACGAGCACCGTAGTACCAGCCCACAAAGCGGCCGATCTTAAAGGCGTGCTCGACGTCGAGCCCCTCATTGGCGCGGCCGCGGAAGCCGTCGGTGCCAAAGTACTTCATAAGATCCCCTTTCGAGAGGTATCACAATCCAGTCCCATAACATCCTACTCGCCTCTGCGTAACCATGGTGTGACAGTTGCGTAAATACAGAAACGCGCATGCAAAAGACCCGCCGAGAAACTCGACGGGTCCAAAGTGCAACGTATGGGCAAGAGGCACTAGCGCTTGGAGAACTGCGGGCGCTTGCGGGCCTTCTTGAGACCGTACTTCTTACGCTCGACGGAACGGGCGTCACGGGTGAGGAAGCCAGCCTTCTTGAGCTCGTCACGGTACTCGCCAGCGTCGAGAAGTGCGCGGGCGATACCGAGGCGAAGAGCGCCGGCCTGGCCGGTGATGCCGCCGCCGTCGCAGTTGGCGAGGACGTCAAAGCGCTCAGCGGTCTCGGTGAGGCGCAGCGGGGCAACGGCGTTGTCCACGAGCTGCTGACGGCCAAAGTAGTTGATGGCCTCGCGGCCGTTCACGACAACCTTGCCGGTGCCGGGGACGAGGCGGACGCGGGCGACAGCCTCCTTGCGGCGGCCGGTGCCGGTGTAAACAACGGTGTTCTCAGCCATCGTTAGGCCCTCCAATCAATCTGGACGGGGTTCTGGGCAGTGTGCGGGTGCTCGGGGCCAGCGTAGACCTTGAGCTTCATGCCCTGCTTGCGGCCGAGGGTGGTCTTCGGCAGCATGCCCTTGATGGCGTGCTCGACAACACGCTCGGGGTGCTTCTCCATAGCCTCACGGAAGCTCTCGAGCTTGAGGCCGCCGAGGTAGCCGGAGTAGCGCCAGTACTGCTTGTGATCGGCCTTGACGCCGGTGAGAACGACCTTGTCGGCGTTGATGACAACGACAAAGTCACCGGTGTCGGCGTTGGGGGTGAACTGGGGCTTGTTCTTGCCACGAAGAATCATGGCAGCGGTGGTGGCAAGACGACCGAGCGTGGCGCCCTCGGCGTCGATGAGCACCCACTTGCGCTCGACTTCGCCGTTCTTGGCGAACTGAGTCGACTTCTTCACTTGACTCCTCCTACAAACTTACCTGTTGACGGCTCCTGGACTAGCCGACAGCTTTGCTTTTGTCAGAGATTACGGGGCTCTGTGGAAAGCCTAAAGAGTATAGCGCATGTCGGAAGCTGATAGAACGGGATTTTTTCCCACATAACCTGCACAGATGTGTCTACGACGCATCCACTCGGCCGAGCAAAAGGGCCCAAGGACGGCGAGAAGGGCGTCGGCTATACGCAAGGGAGGGGGCGCCCCGCGTGGGACGCCCCCCTCCTGGGTGGTGCTGTGGAGCTCGGTCGCGCTAGCGGCGCCTGCGGGAGACCGCGATGGCGCCCGCGCCCGCGACGGCGGCGGAGACGGCCGCGACGAGCGACGTCGGGTCGCCGGCGCTCGGGAGCTTGGTGGAGCTTCCGGAGGTGCCGGGCTTGGCGGAGTCGCCGGAGGTGCCGGGCTTGGCGTCGCCGGACGGCTTCTGGTCGTCGGAGCCGGGCTCCTGGTCGTCGTCGGAGCCGGGGGTCACGTCGTCGCCGGGCTTCTGGTCGTCGCCGGGCTTCTGGTCGTCGCCAGGCTCATCGGTGCCGGGGGTGTCGGTACCGGGCTCATCCGTACCAGGCTCGTCGGTGCCAGGGGTGTCCGTGCCGGGCTCGTCCGTGCCGGGCTCGTCGGTGCCGGGCTCGTCGGTGCCGGGCTCGTCCGTGCCGGGCTCGTCGGTGCCGGGCTCGTCCGTGCCGGGCTCGTCGGTGCCGGGCTCGTCGGTGCCGG
>CASEVE010000046.1 GCA_949291295.1 uncultured Olsenella sp. | reverse complement strand
CCTCGAGCGCCATCAGCGCCAGCTCAACGTCCTCCCTGCTGTGCATGCGGACCTCCCGTCCGGACCGCCCCGCGGTCCAACTTTTTGTCCGCAGTCCCTTTGCTCGTTTGTGGCACGAGCGAGGATTTTGCACAAGGCGGTAAGAGCTTGTCCTTCTGTCAGCCGAACAAAATATGCCGACCTGCAGCGCGAAGACACAAAGGGGCGTGACCTTCTCGTTAAGATGTCACTGCGTTTTCTATATTTACGAACAATCTGCTAACATGCTGTAAGAGTGGGCCGGGGAAACCCGGCCACCGGTGAGTCACGCGAAAGGAACCGTAGATGCAGCCAGGTGAGGAAATCGAGAGCTTGGTCGACGAGCTCGAGCAGATCGTTAACGAGGCCAAGTCCCCCCTCATGGACAATGGTCAGAAGAAGATCGTCGACGCACAGGACGTGTATGAGATTCTCGATGAGATTCGCCGCGTCTTTCCGCAGGAGTTCCAGGATGCGCGCCGCATCCTCAAGGAGGAGCAGGAGACGCTCGACCGTGCTCAGCAGCAGGCAAACTCCATCATTGCCGACGCTCAGCAGCAGGCCATGATTCTTGCCGGTGATCAGGAGATCGTCCGCCTCGCCCAGCAGCAGGCTGACGGCATTCGCGATCAGGCGGCTCAGTACGAGCGCGACACGCGTTACAACGCCGAGGAGTATGCCGACACCGTTCTGGCCCACCTCGAGGAGAACCTCAAGAGCCTCACGAGCTCCGTCTCGCGCGTGCGTCAGACCCTCGACGAGAACTCCGGTCCGCGCAACACCACCAATAACGTTCCCTGGTAGCCATGGACCCAATCATCATCTGCGTTGATGACCGCCTCGCCAATCCTGGCGATACGTGGTCGGTTGCCGCTCATCTCGACGAGTCCGGCTACTCGCTCGGAGACCATGACTTCACGTTGCCCGACGGCATTGACTATGATGTCGTGCTCACCAATGCGGGTGAGGGCATTCTCGTCACGGGTCTTCTTAGGGCTCACGTGGTGGGGACGTGTGACCGCTGCCTCGGTGCGGCCGAGTTTGACGTTGCCGCCGAGGTGGACGAGTACTACCTCTTTGAGGAGCCCGAGGAGCTTGGCGAGGATGAGGATGAGGCGGACTACGAGCTGGTCTCGGCCGATCGCACCATAGATCTTTCCGGTGCGCTGGTCACCGCCCTTGTGATGGAGACCCCGTTTGTCGTTCTCTGTCGCGAGGATTGCCGTGGACTTTGCCCTGTCTGCGGTGCCAACCTCAATGATGAGGACTGCGGGCATGCTGCGCAGATCGAGGCTGAGCGAGAGGAGGAGCGTCTCAAGGCGTCTCCCTTCTCAGCGCTCGCTGACCTTGACTTCTCCGAGGACTAATCTGCTACGTCACTCTAACGCAGCGTGAAGAATTGCTGTTCTCGTGCGCAATTCTTGCAGACGTGCTATAGTATCGGCTTGCATGACTCAGGTGATTATGTACCGCCGTGCGCATACGGCGGGCGTAGGTACGGAACAAGAGAGGTTTTGACATGGCAGTACCCAAGCAAAAGAAGGGCCGCGGCGCCACCCACACTCGTCGTTCGGCTAACAGCAAGCTCGCGGCTCCGGCTCGCTCCGTCTGCCCGCAGTGTGGTGCCCCCAAGCTTCCGCACCACGTGTGCCCCAACTGCGGTCACTACAAGGATCGCGAGGTCATCGTTACCGAGTAGACGCCCGGAACAAATTGGCTTGTCAGGCCGGCCCAACGGGCTGGCCTTTTTTGTGGGCTTGCATCCCGTTATAGGACGCCGGTGGCGAGGGGCGCGCGTGCCCGTTTGTTGCGTCATAATAGAAGGGCATGTGACGGGGCCGTACTCACTGTGAGCCGTGCGCCCCACGAAGGAGGAAGCATGACCACCATCTGCGTTGATGTCATGGGCGCCGACAAGGAGCCCGCCGTTCTTCTTGAGGGCGTGGCCCAGGCTCTTGCGGACGATGCCGACCTCTCGGTGCTTGTCGCCGGCGACGCTGCCGTTGTCGAGCCCTTTTGCGCGAGCCATGACCGTGCCCGCGCGCTTGTGACGACCGAGGTCATTACCATGTCGGAGCACCCAGCGCAGGCGGTGCGTTCCAAGAAGGACGCGAGCATTGTCCGCGCCGCCGCGGCGGTGCACGCCGGCGAGGCAGATGGCCTCTTCTCCGCTGGCTCCACCGGCGCCGTCCTTACCGCTGCCACCTTTGGCGTGGGCCGCATCAAGGGCATCAAGCGCCCCGCACTCTCGCTGCCGTTTCCGGGCATCTCGAGCAAACCCACGGTCTTTCTGGACATGGGCGCAAACGCGGATGTCAAGCCTGACGTCCTCGTTCAGTTTGCGCATATGGGACGCGCCTACAGCCGTGCCGTTCTTGGTGTCGAGAACCCGCGCGTCGGTCTTCTCTGCAACGGCTCGGAGGACACCAAGGGCTCCGAGATGGCCCTGGCCTATCACGCCGCCCTCGAGAAGGGCAACTGCGGCTTTGCAGGAAACGCCGAGGGCACGGACCTGCTTGCGGGCACCTTTGACGTCATCGTTGCCGATGGCTTTACCGGAAACGTTGCCCTCAAGTCCATCGAGGGCACTGGCAAGTTTGTCATCAAGCGGCTCAAGGCGGCCATGGAGGCCTCGGTTACCAACAAGATTGGCATGGCGCTTCTTGCCAAGTCCCTCAAGTCGCTTGCCGCCGAGATGTCTGGTGACGAGTACGGTGGCGCCATCCTGCTCGGCCTTCGTGCTCCCGTGGTGAAGGGTCACGGAGCCACGAGCGCCCAGGCGGTCCGCATGGGAACGCTCGCCGCCGCCCGCGCCGCCCGTGCCGGCCTCTCGGAGAAGATTGCCGCCGCCTGCGAGCTCAAGTAAGGAAAAGGGACTGTCCCTTTTCCGCTCAGCGGGTAGAATTGTACGGAGTGTACAAACCATAGGAGGAACCATGGATCGTGACGCTATTCTTGCCAAGGTCATCGAGATCGTTGATGAGACGCTCTCCCTTGGCGACAACGTTCAGCTGAACGAGGGAACAAATCTCAAGGAGCTCGGTGCCGACTCCTTTGACCTGCTCGAGCTCGTCACCTCGCTCGAGGACGAGTTTTCTATGACCTTTGCCGATGACGCCGTGGCCTCCATTGCCACCGTCGGCGAAGTCGTTGACGCCATCGCGGCCGCTCAGTAAGCAGGGGGCCCGATCGTTGAAGATGCACCAGAGAGTGGTCGAGGCGGAGAGGATCTGCGCCCACCACTTCGAGAGACAGGAGCTCATAGAGTCCGCGCTCACGCACCCGTCGGCAGCCGAAGGACGTCCCGTCTCGGCGTCCTACGAGCGTCTTGAGTTTCTCGGCGATTCCATCCTGGGGGCCATTGTTGCCACGGACCTTTTCGAGCGCTTCCCGGACATGGACGAGGGTGCGCTCACACAGGCAAAGATCAGCCTCGTCTCCGGCAAGATGCTCTCCAGCGTTGCCGAGAGGCTCGGCGTGGCTCCGCTCATCGTGATGGGGGAGTCCGAGAAGGGCACGGGCGCCCGGGGCATGCACTCCGCGCTTGAGAACGTCTACGAGGCGCTGGTTGGGGCGCTCTACCTTGACGCCGGATACCGCGCCACGCATGAGTTCGTCATGGCGACGCTCGGCCCCGAGATCTCGCCCGCATTGGCAAGAAAGCCCATCAGCCCCAAGTCGCGCCTTCAGGAGGTCGCTCAGCGCGACATGCACTGTGGGCCCGAGTACAAGCTCGTCTCGGAAGAGGGTCCGGCGCATGACCCCACCTTCACGTCCGTCGTGATGGTCGAGGGGCGTCGCGTTGGCCGCGGGAGCGGGTCGTCCAAGAAGTCCTCCGAGAGCGCAGCCGCCATTGACGCCCTCGTCAGCCTCGGGTACGCCGAGTCGGGCGACTTTGAGGGCGCTGGAACCACAAACTAGACGCAAGGAGAAGCGCCGCGTGTACCTCAAGTCGCTCACACTCAAGGGTTTCAAGTCGTTTGCCGATAGGACCCAGATGGCCTTTGACCCCGGACTCACCGTGGTCGTGGGACCCAACGGGTCCGGCAAGTCCAACGTCTCTGACGCCATCCTCTGGGTTCTTGGAGAGCAGAGCGCCAAGCAGCTGCGTGGCCAGGCCATGGAGGACGTCATCTTCTCCGGATCGTCCGCCCGCGGCGCCGTGGGCGTGGCGGAGGTCACACTCGTGCTCGACAACTCCGACCACACCCTGCCCATTGACTTCAACGAGGTGGGCATAACGCGCCGAATGTATCGCTCGGGAGAGTCCGAGTACCTCATCAACGGCGCTCCGAGCCGACTCATGGACGTCCAGGACATCCTTCATGACTCGGGCCTTGGAAAGGACACCCACTCCATCATCTCCCAGGGCAAGCTCGACTCCATCCTCTCGAGCCGTCCCGAGGAGCGCCGCGCCCTCATCGAGGAGGCGGCCGACATCTCAAAGCATCGCCGTCGCAAGGAGCGGAGCCTCCGCAAGCTCGCCTCGATGGACGAGAACCTCGCGCGCGCCAAGGTCGTCTCTCGCGAGCTCATGCGCCAGCTGAAGCCCCTCGAGAAGCAGGTCGACAAGGCGCAGCGCGCCCGTGCGCTCGAGGCCGAGCTCAAGGAGCTCGAGGCCCAGCTCGCCGTGGACGACCTCCGTCGCCTTCAGGAGAGCTACAACCTGCTCTCAGCTCGTGACAAGGAGGCCGATGCGGCCATCGAGCTCGCGCAGTATCGCTTTGACGAGAAGAGCCGCGAGCTCGAGAAGCTTCAGTCCCTGCTCGAGCAGAAGGGCCTCTTTGTCGGCGACCTTGGCGAGCAGCGCCGCAGGATGCAGGACATCCTCGGTCGCATGGACTCCGACATGCGCCTTCTCGAGGAGAAGGGCAAGAACATGGTCTCGAGGCTCTCGGACATGCGCATGCAGCTCTCATCGATGGAGAAGCAGCGCGGTGACGCGGTCTCTGAGCATGAGAGGATTCTCGCCGAGCTCTCCGACATGCTGGTGCGCGAGGATGACCTCAGAAGCTCTCTTGACGAGCTCTCCCAGGCCTCGCACGAGGCCGTGGAGCGCAGACGCGCCCTTGACGCCGAGCTCTCCCGAATCACCTCCGACGAGCGTGCCGCGCGCTCCGAGGCCGACCGTGAGACGCTTGCCTACGCCAAGCTCGAGGACCAGATCTCTAACGCTCAGGTTGAGGACGAGATGTTTGCATCACGTCTCGAGCAGCTCGAGGAGACGGTCCGCACGGCCGAGGAGGCGCTCGCCGAGCGCTCAGAGCGCGCCGAGCGAATCGAGGCGGAGCTCGCTGACGCTCGCCTTCGTGCGGACGAGCTCGCCGGCAGCATCTCCAGGAGGAGCTCGGAACTCGTGGCGGCGCGTCAGGCCGAGACCGAGGCTCGCACGGCGCTCTCGTCCTCCCAGGCGACCCTTGACGCCCTGAGGTCCGTGGATGCCGAAGTGGAAAAGGCAAGCCCCCTCGTGGCAGCACTTGCGGAGCAGGTGGGGGAGCGCGTCGAGTGCCGCCTCGCCGACCTCATCGATGCCGACGAGGACATTGAGCCCCTTCTTGAGCAGCTGCTCGGAGACGACCTCGCCGCCCTTGTCGTTGCCGATCCTGCGACTGCCGCCGACGTTGCAAGCTCCGCTCTTTCCCTCGAGGGCACGGAGGGCCGTGCAACGATTCTCTCCCGTTCGTCGGCGCTGCCGAGCGCTCCTGACGACGCGCCCGGTATCGCGCTTGCCCAGCGCCTGAGGCTCTCGGATGGCTCCCGAGAGCTTCTGGAGGGGCTTCTTGGCGGCATGAGGCTCGTGGACTCGGTCACCGAGGCCGTTTCTGCTCACGAGAAGCATCCGGGCCTCACGTTTGTGACGGCTGACGGCGCCGTTGTTCTTCCTGACGGCCGCGTGCGCGTTGGGTCGCTTCCCACCAATGAGACGGGCGCGCTCGAGAGAAAGCGCAGGATCAGAAAGCTCGTCGAGGGGATGGATGCGCTCGTCGCCTCCCTTGAGGACGCCTCTGATGCCGTCTCAACCGCCGAGGCCGAGCTTGCCGCGGCGCGCGAGGAGGAGGCCTCCACCAAGGGCGAGGTCGCCCGCCTTTCCGCCGAGCTCTCATCCGCGACCTCTGAGCGCGGCCGCCTTGAGGCGCAGATTGCAGCCGCCTCCTCCGAGCGCGCCCAGGTGACCAAGCGCCGCGAGGCGGCAACCGCCAAGGCCGCCGAGGCACGCGAGCAGATCGAGAGCCACCGGTCGGCCGCCCGTGCCGCGCGCGAGCGCTCCGATGAGCTCGCCTCCTTGCTCTCCGAGAAAAACGACGAGCATCAGGAGGCCATCGCCGCCCAGGGCAAGGCCAGCCGCGCGCTCTCTGACGGCCGTCTCGAGCTAGCCATGACGAGCGAGCGCCGTGCGAACCTTAAGACCCGCGAGAAGGAGCTCGCGCGTCGCGTGAGCGACCTCGAGCAGCGCATCTCCGCCACGGAGCGCTCCTCACGCGCTCTTGAGGTCGTCCGTTTGCGCGTTGACCCGCTCCACGACCTCTACGATGCCGTTCGCGAGCGTGCGCTCGAGTGGGCGGCTCGCCTGAAGGACCGCGCGTCGCTTGCCGAGGCAGACTCGGAGTCGCTCAAGCAGACGATTGGCGACGCACGCGAGGCCGTGAGCTCGGCCTCGACGGAGCTCGAGCGAGCTCGCACGACCTCTTCCGCGATCAAGGTCGACCTCGGTAAGCTCGAGGTCCAGGTGGAGACTGCCATCAACGCCATCGTGGCCACGGGGGCCGTTCTGGAGGAGGCGCTCACGCTTCCCGCTCCCGAGGATCGAGACGCCGCGGAGCGCCGCGCCTCCTCGCTCAAGCGACAGATCGAGTCCATCGGACCTGTTAACGCGGTGGCCATGGACGAGTACCTGCGCCTCAAGCAACGCGCCGATTACATCAACGAGCAGGTGAGCGACCTCGAGAGCGCGCGCTCCTCGCTCAAGAAGATCACCGCCGCGATTGACCGCAAGATGCGCAACCGCTTCCTGGCGGTCTTCGAGAAGGTCAGCCGCAACTTCTCAGAGATCTTCTCGCTGCTCTTCCCGGGTGGTCAGGCGCATATCGAGATGACCGATCCCGATAATCCCTCAGAGACCGGCATTGAGATCGTGGCCCAGCCGCGAGGCAAGCGCATCGCCAAGATGATGCTCATGAGCGGCGGCGAGAAGTCGCTCACGGCTCTTGCGCTGCTCTTTGCCGTCTATAAGGTTCGCACGGTGCCGTTCTACGTCTTTGACGAGGTCGAGGCGGCTCTTGACGACTCCAACCTCTCCAAGCTGCTCGATGCCATCGAGCGTCTCAAGGAGAGCACCCAGCTCATCGTCATCTCTCACCAGAGGCGTACGATGGAGCAGGCAGACGTTCTGTATGGCGTGTCCATGCAGGCCGATGGCGTGAGCCGCGTGGTGTCGCAGAGACTCGATCGTGCCACAGGAAAGGTGGTTGATGCATAGATGGGCTTCTTTGACAGCCTGAAGCAGGGCCTCAAGCGCTCCCGTGAGGCCATCAACGAGATCTTCTACATGGGCGGCGAGGTTGACGAGCAGTTCTGGGAGGACCTCGAGGACACGCTCGTCATGGGTGACATGGGCGCCGAGGTAGCCATGCGCGTCACCGATGACCTTCGCGAGCAGGCCGCCCGCGAGAACCTCACGCGTGCGAACCAGCTCCGCGACGCCCTTGCCGAGCGCCTTGCCGAGGAGTTTCCCACGGCCGAGCGCGACCCCTTCACGGACCTTCCGAGCTGCGTCCTTTTTGTCGGTATCAACGGTGCGGGAAAGACCACGACTGTTGGCAAGCTCGCCGGGCGCGCTCGTGACGCCGGTGTGTCCTGCCTCATTGGCGGCGCCGACACCTTTAGGGCCGCGGCCATCGAGCAGCTTGAGGTTTGGGGCAGGCGAGCGGGCGTTGACGTCATCACGCGCGATCGCGGCGCCGACCCGGCCAGCGTCTGCTACGAGGTTGTTGAGGAGGCCGAGAAGCGCGGGAGCCGTCTCGTTCTCATCGACACCGCCGGCCGCCTTCACACCTCCTCGGACCTCATGCGAGAGCTTGCCAAGGTCGTGAACGTGACGCGCAAGCGTTCCGGCATCCCCGTGAGCGTCGTTCTCGTCATTGATGCCACCACCGGCCAAAACGGCCTCAACCAGGCGCACGAGTTCAACGATGCCCTCGAGCTTGACGGGCTTATCGTCACCAAACTCGACGGAACCGCCAAGGGCGGCATCGCGCTCGCCATCTCCAGCCAGCTGGGGCTTCCCATCTACCGCATTGGCGTTGGGGAGACCCTTGACGACCTCCAGACCTTCGACGCCCTCGACTTCTGTCGGGCGCTCGTGGGTGAAGGGATGTAGCTATGTTCAACTCTCTTTCCGACCGTCTCCAGGACACCTTTGACAAGCTTCGCGGCAAGGGTCGTCTCACTGAGGATGACATCAACGTCGCCATGCGAGAGATTCGTCTCGCCCTGCTTGAGGCCGATGTCAACTTCCGCGTGGTCAAGAACTTCGTGGCGCGCTGCAAGGAGAAGTGCCTTGACTCCGAGGTGCTTGACTCGCTCACCCCCGCGCAAAACGTCGTCCGCATTGTTCTGGACGAGCTCACCACGCTGCTCGGCTCCACGGACTCCAAGCTTACGCTTGCACAGAACCGCACGCCTAACGTGATCATGCTCGTTGGCCTTCAGGGCTCCGGCAAGACCACGGCGGCCGCAAAGCTCGCCTATCTCCTCAAGAGTCAGGGGCACAGCCCGCTTCTTGCCGCCTGCGACACGCATCGTCCTGCCGCAGCAGACCAGCTCGCCACCCTGGGCGGAGAGATCGGGGTCTCGGTGTATCGCGGTGACGGTCGCGATGCTGTTGCCGTGGCAACCGGCTCGATTCAGGAGGCCGTCGACCATCTCAACGACATCGTCATCGTGGATACTGCCGGCCGCCTTCAGATCGACGAGGAGATGATGGAGGAGGCCGTTGCGATCAAGCGCGCGGTCCGCCCCGACCAGATCCTCATGGTCGTCGACGCCATGACTGGTCAGGACATCGTCAACGTTGTCACCGAGTTTGCCAACCGCGTTGACTTTGACGGCGTCATCATGTCCAAGCTCGATGGTGACGCACGTGGCGGCGGTGCCCTCTCCGTTCGTGAGGTTACCGGCAAGCCCATCAAGTTTGTCTCGATGGGCGAGAAGCCCGAGTCCCTTGAGGTCTTTCACCCCGATCGCATGGCCAAGCGCATCCTCGGCATGGGCGACGTCGTCGGCATCATCGAACAGGCCCAGAAGGTTGCGGACGAGCAGCAGATCCAGGATGCCGAGCGCATGCTGCGCGAGGGCTTCACGATGGATGACCTGCTCTCCCAGATGCAGCAGATTCGCAAGATGGGCGGCCTTGCCAAGATCATGGGGATGATTCCCGGCATGGAGCGCGCCATGGGGCAGATGCCGAGTGGTGCCATGGATGACTCCCAGCTCACGCGCATCGAAGCCATCATCCACTCCATGACGCGTGAGGAGCGCATGAGGCCCAAGATCATCAACGGTCAGCGCCGCAAGCGCATCGCCGTTGGCTCGGGTCGCAGCATCCAGGAGGTCAATCAGCTCATCAAGCAGTGGGATGAGATGAACAAGATGATGAGCAAGATGAAGGGCATGATGAACCAAGGCGGCGGCAAGAAGGGCCGGCGTGCCATGCAGCAGATGATGCGCAACATGGGCGGCGGCAACCTCCCGTTCTAGTTTCCACGACGGCGCAACGCTTCGTTTTTTGCACGATAACGACCGCGGCCCCAAAGCCTTTTCGCTTTGGGGCCGCGGTCGTTATCGTTTAAGGTAAGCGGTTACTTGTGAACCACCACAACGTCGCCCTTCTGGACCACGTTGTAGAGTGACTCTCCTGATTCGTAGCTCAGGCGTACGCATCCATGGCTTCCGTCGTAGAGGTAGGTGTCGCCGCCGAAGGGATTGTACTGCCAGGGAGCGTTGTGGAAGCCGATGAGGTTGCCGTTGCGGCTGCTTCCGTTTCCGACAAAGCCCACCCAGAAGTCAACGTGGCTGTCCCATTCGGGCTGACCGGTGGCGGGGTCGACGGGGCCCTTGAGGTTGATGTCGCCGTCGGTGGCAGCAGACTTGACGCTGTCGACGACCCACACGCCCGTGGGCGTCTCTCCGCCCGTGCCCTGCCCGGGCATGCCGGAGGTAATGTCGGCCTCCCAGATGACGGTATCACCGTCAAAGAAGGTGGCATGCTGCTCGGAGAGGTTGACGTCGATGTAGCGATCTCCCCAGTCCTGTCCTCCGGGATTGATCTTGGCTGCTGTCTGGATGGTGGGCATCTCAATGGTCGTGGCCTCGCCGGACTTGAGTGCCGCTATGATTTGCTTCGCCGTTTCCGTGCCATCGATGATCCAGCCGTAGCTGCTGCGTCCATAGACGGCGACCATGTCGTCGCTCACGGTGAAGGTCTTGCCGTCCGGCCTCGTGTAGGTTCGCTCGGTGCCAGCGGTATCCGTGGCTGCGGAGAGCTCGCCCTTGCACCATTCGGTGATCGCGTTCTCGTCGAGCGTGACGCTCAGGTCCTCGCCGATCTTGATCCAGCTTGCCACCTTCTCGGGGGTGAGAAGGTCGATCTCGGTGCCCGAGAGCGTGAGCTTGGGCGTGGCCGCAACATAGGAGTTGGCGGTGGAGAGGGCCTTGTCAAGGCTGTCTCCCACGTCGAGGCACTCAACGCCGAGCTTGATGGTGTCCTGGCGCTCGGCGATCCCCTCGGTGATGCGGTCGACCACAGCGTCAATGTTGATGTGCTTGGAGATGACGCCGTCTGCCAGGGTGAACACGCCCCGCTCGGCGTCGTAGGAGATTCCGGTCCCGCCGGCGTTTGTCGCGGCCTCCTCGCCCTTGGTAACAAAGGGCTCGATGAGCGCCACGAGCTTGTCGCGGTCAAACGTTGGGTCGGACTCCACCGTGAGCTCGCGGCTCTGGGTAATCTCATAGGGCCATGCCCACTGGTTGATCTGTTCGAGCGCAGACTGGGCGTAGATGTTTCCGTCACAGCCCAAATCGATGTCGGTTGCTTTGATGGTGAGGTCAATCCCGTTTCCGGTGACGTGCGTCTCAAAGCCGTCATAGGAGGCCGACTTCTTTGCCGCCACGTCAGAGACCTTCTCAAGGGAGACGTCCTCGCCATCAAGCGTTGTTCCGGGGAGATAGAAGTATTCGCCAAAGGCGATGGCGCCTCCCACGTAGGCTCCGCCAACAAGGACAACAACAACGATGAGCACGGCTAGGAGGAGCTTGTGTCCCCCGCGCTCGCGCCCATCCTGATCGTCGGGGTACATGTGACTCGGCATGTAAGCTTCCCTGCCTTCTTATTCCGTCCGCGTGCAACCAGCGCCTGCGGCTGTCGTACTCTAGAGATATGAGCAATGATACACCGAAGGGTGGGTGGTAGGGGTCATGTCCACAATCTTGCGACTCAATGCGCTCTCTGACGAGAGGCTCGACGTCTTCGCGCGGCTCACCGAGCATCAGCTGAAAAATGCGCGTGATGCCGAACGGGGCATCTTCATCGCTGAGTCTCGACTTGTGGTTGAGGTGGCACTCTCAAGTGGCGCTGAGCCCCTTGCCTTTCTCGTTGACGAGAGGGACCTCGAGTCCAGTCTCGACCTCATCTCCTTGGGTGGCGAGGAAGTTCCCGCGTTTGTCCTGCCCCACGAGGAGATGGAGCACCTCACGGGCTTTCGCCTGACGCGCGGTTTGCTCTGTGCGCTCAGGCGTCCTCCCGAGAAAAGCGTTGAGGAGGTCGTAGAGGGAGCGCGCCACGTTGCGGTTGTCGAGGACCTTGTTGACGTCTCAAACGTGGGCGCCCTCTTCCGCTCTGCCGCTGCGCTGGGCGCAGACGCCGTGGTGCTCTCGCCGCGTTGTGCCGACCCGCTGTGCAGGCGCTCCGTAAGGGTTTCCATGGGTACGGTGCTACGCGTTGCCTGGGCGCGCGCCGAGGCGGGGGAGTGGCCCGCAAGGACCTTTGAGTTGCTGCGCGAGAAGGGATTCTCGGTTCTTGCCATGGCACTCGTGCCTGATGCGATTCCCATTGACGATGCGTCCCTGAGGGCTGGCGAGCGAAGGGCGCTCGTCTTTGGCAGCGAGGGGCCCGGGCTCACGCCCGCAGCGCTCGCCGCCTGTGATCGCAGCGTCATCATCCCCATGGCAAACGGCGTTGATTCTCTCAATGTGGCTGCAAGCTCCGCCGTCGCCTTCTGGCAGCTATTTCGCTAGTGCCGACCTCCGGAGACCCCGTCTATCGACTGTATAACCCCTACGTGGTGGGCGGGGACCATCACTACACCCTGAGCGCCAGCGAGCGTGACCAGCTGGTTGGGCTGGGCTGGAGGGCCGAGGGAACGGGGTGGTACTCAGGCGGTTTCACCAAGGTCTATCGACAGTACAATCCATACGCCACAACCGGTACGCACAACTACACAACGGACGAGAAAGAGAACGACGCCCTCGTGCAACTGGGATGGAAGGCCGAGGGTGTGGGCTGGTACGCAGTTTCAAAATAACCTTATGAGGGATTAGTCCCCAGATGGGAACCGACCCCCGCCGCTCGCTGCTTTGCAGCACTAGCGGTGGGGGTCGTATTTTTGTCTGTGGGTTTGTTGCCTACTGTGCCGGCGTTGGCATCTTGGGGGCAAATCCATCGTCGCGCGTGAGGATGTTCATGAACTCGTCGCCCGTGATGGTCTCCTTCTTCTGGAGGTAATGGGCGATCTCATGAAGCTTGAAGCGGTTCTCGCGCAGGGTGTTGAGTGCCGTCTGGTGCCCCTCCTCAACGAGGGCCTGCACCTCAGCGTCAATCTCCTGGGCCGTGCCCTCAGAGCAGGTGAGCTGCTGTCCGCCGCCCAGATAGCGGCTTGCGGGCTGGCCGAGCTGAACCATGCCAAAGCGCTCGGACATGCCGTACTGGGTGACCATGGCGCGCGCGAGCTGCGTTGCCTTTTCGATGTCGTTTGAGGCGCCGGTGGTCATCTCTCGGCCGCGCGGCCGCCGCAGAGCACGGCGATCTTGTCCTTGGCCTCCTGGCGCGTGGTGAGGAAGTGCTCGTCCTCCTCGACCTGCATCGTGAAGCCGAGCGCGCCCGAGGTGCGCGGGACGATCGTGATCTTGGAGACGGGCGCCGAGCCCTTCTGCATGGCCGCCACGATGGCATGGCCGGTCTCGTGGTAGGAGACAACTTCCTTCTCGTGCGGCGAGAGGACCGTGGACTTTTTCTTCTCGCCCGCGATAACCACGTCAACGGACTCGAGCAGGTCCTCCTGCGTCACCTTCTTGCGACCAAAGCGGACGGCGCGCAGGGCCGCCTCGTTGATGATGTTTGCCAGGTCGGCGCCAGACGCGCCGGGCGTCGAGCGTGCCACGATGCCAAGGTCGATGCCGGGCTCCATCTTGACGTCGCTCGCGTGAATCTGGAGGATGGCCTCGCGTCCCGCAAGGTCGGGAAGCTCGACGGGAATGCGGCGGTCAAAGCGTCCGGGTCGCAGGAGTGCCTGGTCAAGCGTCTCGGGACGGTTGGTGGCGGCGAGAACCACGATGCCCTTGTGGTTGTCGAAGCCGTCCATCTCGGAGAGGAGCTGGTTCAGCGTCTGCTCGCGCTCGTCGTTGGAGGAGAGGGAGCTGTCGCGACGCTTGCCCACGGCGTCGATCTCGTCGATGAAGATGATGCAGGGGGCCTTCTCGTTGGCCTGCTTGAAGAGGTCGCGTACCTTGGCGGCGCCGCGGCCCACGAACATCTCCACGAAGGCCGAGCCGGCAATCTGGAAGAACGTGACGCCCGCCTCGCCGGCGACGGCCTTGGCCAAGAGCGTCTTGCCGGTACCCGGAGGGCCCACGAGCAGCGCGCCGCGCGGGCAGCGCGCGCCGATCTCGTTGTACTTCTCGGGGTTCTTGAGGAAGCTCACAATCTCCTGGAGCGACTCCTTGGCCTCGTCCTGACCGGCAACGTCCTTGAAGGTGACGCCGGTGTCCTCGCCCTTGATCTCCTTGGCGTTGGACTTGCCAAGACCGCCTCCGCCAAATCCGCCGCCAAAGTTCATGGACGGTCCGTCGTCGCCCATGGCCTTCTTCATACGCCGGTTGAGCCACCATCCGATGCCCAGGAAGAAGAGAATGGGCAGGCCGTAGGAGACGAGCAGCATGAGCCAGAGGTCACCCGAGGTGTCTGGGATGTTTGCGTCGGCGTTGACCCCGTGCTCGTCAAGCCGTTGGATGAGGGTGTCATCTGTCGGCCACATGGTGGTCTCGTAGATCTTCTGGCTGTCGCCTTCTCCTGTCGTAAAGGTCAGCGTGTTATCCCCAGTGTTGAGGTCAACATTGGTGACCTTGTTATCGTCGACCATGTTGAGGAACTCGGTGTAGGTTACGCTCTGCACCCGGCTTGCCGTGAGGCCGCTTCCGAGCGCCTGGCTGATCGCGAGGTACGCGATAATCGCGATCAGGATGTAGAGCAGCATCGAGCGACGACGCTTGTTCTCGTTCATATCCATCGTTGTGCCGTGCCCTTCGAGAGTAGGGGTAACTGGCATTTCTCATACCCACATTATCTAACATTGATACGAGCGTTAGGATGGTGCGGGGTGAGTGTCCCTTCGTGTCGTTGGCGAGAGGAGCATGGGGTATGGGAGCGGAGCACCTGAAGGAGGCCGTGGTCAAGGCAGATGCTCGCGTTGGCCTCTGTCGTGCTTTGACCGTGGTGCGCGTTGCGCTTCTTGTTGGTTTTGTGACGCTGTGCCTCTGGAACGTCTTTCACATTGGCCTTGGCGTCATGGACGGAGGGCCAGACGAGGCCATGCGGGCACTGCTTCCGCAGGCGATGGTCAACGGAAACCTTCTTCCCTCCGGATACGACCAAGAGGTCATCTACTCGCTCGGCAACTGGTCCTACGCGTTTTACCCACAGATGCTCGGCGCATACGCGAGCGCGTTTTTCATGAAGGTCGCGCAGCTTCTCGGCGGCTCGGAGAGCCTCGTCTTTACGAGCGGCAGATTCGCAAGCGTCCTATTTGGTCTCATTGCTGTTATCTGCTGCGAGAAGGCGGTCTGCTTTGTGTCGAGAAGGGCAACGGGAAGCGAGGCGAGGGCTCGCCTTGCCGGCTGCATTGCAACGGCGATGCTTGCCTTCTGGCCTCAGTTTGCCTTTTTGAGCAGCTACATGAACAACGACATCGTGGCGCTCTGTGGCGTATCCATGATCGTGTGCGCACTCGCGCTGGGCATGGGGGAGGGCTGGGACTATCGTCGCTCCGCCCTGCTCGGTGCGGGCGTGACGGTAAGCGCCCTGGGCTACTGGAACTCCTACGGCTTTGTTCTCATGGGAATTGCCCTCTACCTCTATTCCTGCCTCACGCAGCGACCTCTGGAGGCAACGCGGGGGCGCCTCGTCGCCGTTGCCGCGGGTATCCCCGCCGTTTGCGTGCTGCCGTTCTTTGTGGTCAATCTCGTGCGCTACCACGACCTTCTGGGCATGAGTGCCTTCAGGGAGGCATACAGCCGCTGGCTCGCCGATGGCGGAGAGGTTCTTCAGCACCCCTATGAGCAGGGCATTCGCAGCCTGCTTCTGGACACCGACTGGGTGCTCTCCACAACGCGCTCCTTCGTTGGCTTTCTTGGCTACATGGCCGTTCCGATGCCGTTTATCTTCTGCCTGCTCTACCTGGGGACGGCAGGCGTTGGGCTTGGCGCGTTCTTCTCGCACCGAAGGGAGTTTCTAGCCACGAAGGGGTCTCGCCTCATCTTTGTTGGGTCGCTTCTGGCGTGTGTCCTTTGCATCTACCTCTCGCTCTACTACTCTACGCGCGTCGACCTGCAGGCGCAGGGTAGATACGTCATCTACTGCCTGGTTCCCCTCGTCGTCTCCGCCTCGCTCGGGGTGTCCTCCCTTGCCGACGGGCCAACGAGGTCCCAGCTTGTTGGCCTCGCCGTGTTGATGGCCCTGCTCATCGGCTCGTGCGTGTGGTTTTTTGTCTCCACGGCGCTCGGGGCCGGATGGGTCGGCGTGGTCCTCTGACGTTGGTGCGCAGTGCGGGGTTGCTTTGGCCTGCGCCCTAGGGGTGCGTGCGCTCCGGGAGCTCGCCTGTTCGGTACGCGTCGAGAAGTGCCCGCAGATCAGAGATCTGCTCGCGGATGTCTGCGCCGGTGTCCGTGTCGTCGATCGTGAGCGGGCGGGGCTGCGTCTCGAAGCGGTCGTCATCGCTCATGATGTCGGCATTGAGGTCGAGCACGTCTGCGATTGAGCCGAAGGGGCGGTGCGCCTTTATTCGCATGCCGCGCGGGTCAGAGATCAGGGTGTAGCCCGCGATTCCCGTCGTCTTGTGGTAGGCCTGGCAGAAGCCGCCGTCAATGACGATGAGGCTGCCCCCGGCGCGCACGGCCTTCTCGCCGTCCGCCGCGTGGACGGGGGTGTGTCCGTTGATGATGTGCCCGCGCTCGGGGTCTGCGCCAAACTCCTCGAGGATTCGGCGACAGACCTCCGCGTTGTCCGTGAGCGCGTAGTAGGGGTCTCGGGGCTCGGACCACGTTGAGCGGTCATTGAAGTAGGTTCGCTCGAAGGTCTTGACCACGCGCCCGGAGAGCGGGGAGTAGCGCCCGCACCAGAGATACCACATCCAGTCGAGCGAGACCTCGTCATGCTCGTGCCAGGCGCGGCGGGCGAGACGGTCGGCGTAGTCGTAGTAGGCCTTGCCGGAGAGCATCTGCCCCTGGTGGTTCACGGGGTGGAAGGTTCCGTCCTCGTTCATGGGCACGCAGGCGTGGTAGAGGACGTCCCCGTTGTGGACAAGGTAGGCGCTGCCGTGCTCGTAGAGAAAGTTCACGTGCTTGCGGAGCTTGTAGGAGGTGCGGACGGCCTCGAGGAGGTTGTCCATCACGCGCAGCTCGTCATCGGAGAGGGCGTAGGGGTCCGTGGGGTCGAGGGTTGGGAAGTCGTTGGTTACGAGCTCATAGTCCTTGTCGCCCACGCGAGCCACGCCGCGGGCGGGGTCCACGTGCTCGAGCAGCAGGCGGTCCTCCATGTGCCAGTTGGGGTGGCGGGCAATGGTTTGGCCCTCTAGCTTGAAGAGGATGACCGAGATGGCCTTCTCGAGCGGCGTCATCTCGTCATCCGCGCGGTAGGTGGCCTCTGCGAAGAGCGCGAGCTCACGAAGGGATATTCCGTAGGCGCCCTCGAGGATCTTGAGGGAGTCGTAGCGGATGTTGTTGCGGATCACAGCAGCAAGGCACGTGGCAGATCCCGCCGCGGCGCCCATCCAGACGATGTCGTGGTTTCCCCACTGAAGGTCCACGGAGTGGTACTCCATGAGGCGGTCGATGATCTTGTCGGCGTGTGCCCCGCGGTCAAAGACATCGCCCACGAGGTGGAGGTGGTCCACGGCGAGGCGCTTGATGAGCGAGGCGAGGCTCACGATGAAGTCATCGGCAGAGCCCGTGTCAACGATCGAGTCGATGATGCGCCGGTGGTAGCTGCGGCGCTGCTCGCCCTCACCGGGCGCGGCATGGAGGAGCTCGTCGATGATGTAGGCGTACTCAACTGGCATGGCCTTGCGCACCTTGGAGCGCGTGTAGGAGTCCGAGAGGTAGCGCGCAAGGCGCACGAGCCGCATGAGGGTGATGGCGTACCACTCCTCGGTTGCGACTCCCTCCGCGCGCAGGCGGCGAAGCTTGCGGTGGGGGTAGTAGATGAGCGTGCAGAGGTCGGCCTGCTCGCTGGCCGTGAGCTCAAAGCGGAAGGTGTCCGCCACGCGCTCTCGGATGACGCCGGAGCAGTTGTTGAGGATGTGCTTGAAGGCGTCATACTCGCCGTGGACATCCGAGACAAAGTGCTCGGTGCCCTTGGGCAGGTTGAGGATGGCCTCGAGGTTTATGATCTCGGTATAGGCCGACTGCGCGGAGGGGAACTTCTCGGAGAGAAGCTCGAGGTACTTGCGGTCTGTGGGGGAGAGGCTTTGGTCTGACATGGCGTGTCCCTTCGGGAGTTTATGTCTATGGTGACCGGAAGGGCCCCGGTCTGCAATATCTTTTCGGCGAGCATTGAGCGTCGCTGTTGCCTTGTCGCAGGCGCGCGTCCGCTCTTGGCGTCGTATTGATATCCGTCTACACGTAATGTACTCGTGGACCTATTTCCTTTTACTCAAATTGAGAATGGACTATGGCAACTAGCTGTGATTACGCATTGAGCAATAACCGATAAGAGATTAACAGCCGTTAATATAGTTATCAGTCTGTTAGCTCTCTGGGCATCACCAGGATGCTCTTGCGCCCTTCTCGATATAACTGCTGCTGGGTTTTGGTTTTGTTTCAGGAGAAGGGAGTCTTCATGATGTGGCGTGGATTAAGGCGAAAGGTCTTGGGGTCGGTGTTTGTCGCCGTGATAGCGATCGTTGCCTCATGTGTTGCCGTTACTCCGGCGCACGCGGATGCGGGCTACTACGAGACCAAGGAGACGGCGCGCTCGATTTCTGTTGGGCAGACGATCAGCGCCCTTTCCAAGGACGGCAATGATTCCGATTGGTATCGCTTTACGCTGAGCAAGCCGGGCTACGTTCAGATTAGCTTTACCAACGACCTGGGTGCGGGCATCCATTGCTCCTGGTCCGTAGAGCTCTTGGACCATCAGGGGTTGTCGTACAGCGGCCAGAGCCTGTTTGACAGGTATGAGTTCAAGGCGGACGAGTCGTCCCATACGAGCCCCAAGGTTGGCCTCCCTGCGGGAACGTATTATGTTCAAGTCTCTCCTTGGGCGGTCAGCAACCTTCACTACACCATGAGGGTGAACTTCACCGCCTCAAGCAACTGGGAGCAAGAGTTCAACGATGACTTTGTGCACGCAAACCCGCTCTCGCTCAACACTACCATCAACGGCTCCACCATCGATGATTATGATGACGACTGGTTTAAAATCGTTTTGCCCAGTAGCGGATATATTTAGGTGAGCTTTAAGAACGCTCAGCACACTAAGGGCGTGTGGGACGTGCGCGTCACCGATGCGTCCGGAAATGCGAACGATCTTGGCAAGTGCTTCGACTACTACACGTTCAACGCTAACGAGGCTACGCATTCCGGCAACCGCATAGGCCTTACGGCGGGCACATACTATGTCAAGGTCAATCCCAACAATGCGAATGGATATACGTACCAGCTTAAGGTTGGCTTCACCAAGTCGTCGGCCTGGGAGACCGAGCCCAACAACCTCTTTGAGAACGCCGATGCTATTTCTGTGGGCAAAACCGTGAACGGCTCTTCGACGTACGAAGGTGGGGACGAGGATTGGTATAGGTTCTCCCTCACAAAGAAGACGCGCGTTCGCATTCAAATGACAAATACGACTCACAGCAGTGGTGGCTGGACGGTTCGGTTTGCCGATAAAATCGGGCAGAGCATCAAGTCCTATAATTTTGAAGCAGCGTCTGGCTCGCATTCGAGCGATGTTGTCGAGCTCACGGCCGGTACGTACTACGTGCGGGTGAAGACGTATTATCAGCAGTTGGGTGACTACGGCTATCGCTACAGCCTCACCGTGCAGAATGCGTCAACGGCCACCCGCACGATGTACCGCCTCTACAACAGGTACACGGGCGAGCACTTCTACACCGCCTCCGCCACCGAGCGCGACAGCCTGCGCAGGAGCGGCTGGACC
>CASEVE010000045.1 GCA_949291295.1 uncultured Olsenella sp. | reverse complement strand
TGCCGCGGCTCGGCAAGGCCAAGCGGGAGGGGACGCTCGACCGGCTGCTCGCCGACGTGGCCAAGGCGAGGCTCCTGGTCCTGGACGAGTTCGGCTACGCGCCCTTCGACGTGGACGGGGCGAGGCTCCTGTGCCAGGTCATATCGGACAGCTACGAGAGACCTGCTATTAGGAGTCAAGGGTAATTCCGGAGACTTTTGATAGGAACCTTGAGAACCGGATATGGGATAAAGGGCGCGAACGGTCACCTCTTCTGCGAGAGGTGACCGGGGAGATGCCCGGCCGGCGGGTCGGGCGACCAATCCCTGTCCTCCTTCATGAGGGCGAGGCAGACGGCGGCGAGCTTGCGGGCGACCGTCGTGAGGGCCACGTAGTGGTGCTTGCCCTGCGAGATCTTGCGCGCGTAGCACTCCCCGAAGTACGGGTCGAACCTCCTTGCCCGGTCGGCGCCCCGCATGAGCGCCCACCTGAGGTGCGACGAGCCGCGCTTGGAGAGGTGCCCGGGGCTGTCGAGGCTCTCTCCCGAGACGCGCCTTGACGCGTCCATGCCCGCGTACGCGACGAGCTTGGAGGGCGTCCCGAAGCGCGCGGCGTCGCCGACCTCGCCGGCGATGAGCGCCGCGAGCGCGGGCCCGACGCCCGGTATGCTCGTCAGGTGCCTGCCGGCGGTCTCGGACAGCGCGCGGGCGATCTCCGCCTCCAGCTCCGAGATCTGCCCGCGGGTGAACTCCATGCGCTCGACGAGCACCCTGAGCTCGAAGGCGAGCGCCCGGGAGCCGAAGGACACGCCGACCGAGGAGCGGGCGGCCTCGACGACCTCGTCGGCCCTCTCGCGCCCGAGCCTGCCGCGGCTGGCCTCGGCGAGCAGCTCGGCGAGCGCCTCGGGGTCCGCCGCCAGCACGTCGGCGGGCGTGGCGCACTCCCTGAGCAGCGCCGACGACGTCGGGCCGAACTTGTCCGCGAAGAGCCGCTCGTACTCCGGGAACACCCGGTCGAGAATCGCCGTCGCCCGGTTCTTGAGGGCGGTGAGCTCCTGCACGAGCTCGAAGCGGTACCGGGCGAGCTGCCTGAGCTCCTCGGTCGCCTCGTCCCCGAGCGCCGAGGGTTCGAAGCGCTTGCAACGCAGGAGGTCCGCGATGAGCAGGGCGTCGATGCCGTCGGTCTTCGCCGGCCGCACGGTGTCGACCCTGCGCCACGCGTCGGTCTGGATGGGGTTGATGACGGCGACCTCGAAGCCGTTGGCGGCGAGGAAGTCGAAGAGCGCCACCCAGTAGTGCCCCGTGGCCTCCATGCCGACCAGCGACCCCTCGGCAGAGACGCCCCGTCTGGCGAGGCGCTCGAGCAGACGCTCGAACCCCTTCTGCGTGTTTCTGAACTCGAACGGCTCGACGGCGACCTCCCCGCCGTCGCCCATCGCGGCCGCCACGTGCGACCTCTTCGCGACGTCGATCCCGATGTAGAGCATCTTTCCCCTCCGTCCTCTCGGCGGGACGAAGGTCCTCCTTCGGGATCCGCGGGCCCAACCTCCTGGGAGATCCGGCGCCGAACGCCATTCTGCCTAATCCGCGTCCACCCGCGGGCCGGAGGCGCGATTCTCTCGACAGGGGCCGTACCCCAAGGAGGAGCGCGCGCCCTCCGCCCCGTTCGCGCCCTTTATCCCATATTCGCGTCTACGGGTAAAGAAGCGCGGCCACTGCGCGAGAAGTGGCAACTTCAATATAGGAGGAGGAGCGATGTCCCGCAGGAACTGGTCACGTCAAGAGACCCTCATGGCGCTCGCCTTCTATCTGTGCCCTCCCCTTCCCAGGAAGAACTGGGACGACAGCGGTGCCGAGATCCAGCTTCTTGCCGGAGAGATCGGACGCACTGAGTCTGCCGTCTGCTTCAAAATCGCCGACCTCAAGGCGTGCGACCCAAACCGGACCGGCCTCGGCTTCACCAATGCCGCCGGAATGGACCGACAGGTCATAAGCGAGTACCTTGCTGACCCAGACGCGACCATGTCCGAGGCGATATGGGAGCTCGAGCAGATCGGGATTCGAATCTCCTACGACGGAGAGATCGAGGCGTCAGGTTCTTCTCACCCCGACCAGCCGCAGCGGCTTGGGCTAGAACGCATTGAGCAGGTTCGCACGCGCGTCAACCAGGACTACTTTCGCAGCGTGCTTCTTGCCAACTACGGCGGTGCCTGCTGTCTCACGGACATCGACATTCCCTCCCTGCTCGCGGTAAGCCACATCAAGCCGTGAGCGGCGGCCACGCCGAGCGAGCGCCTCATGTCGTCGAACGGCCTGCTGCTCAACGCGCTTCACGACCGCGCCTTTGACCGCGGCCTCATCACACTCGACGACCACTATCGCGTCGTGGTCTCCTCGCGCGTACCGCACACGCCCACGAACGACCAGTGGCTCTACGCCTTCGACGGAAAGAAAATCGCCCTGCCGGCCAGCGACGAGTCAACTTGGCCGAGCCTCGAGTTCATCCGCCACCACCAAGACTGCGTCTTTGAGCAGTGCGCGTGAGAGTCGCTACGTTCGAGCGGAGATACAACGCACGAGGACCGTGCCCATCCCCTCCAGATCATATTGAAACAACAGATTAAAATGCCTCGCGGAAGCTCCGCCACCTCTCTGCATCGATTTCCCGCTCTTTTCTGCAGATGATTACGCTCAATGCCTCCCTGTGATACCTGAAACAACCATCGTGTGGAAGCAAATCAGAAATTGTTTCAATAATCTCAATCTCAGCACGAATAGCTGGCGCAAATCCCTGTTCGTCCGACCCAACATAGGAAGACGATCCAAATGGAAGGACGCCAAACAGCTTGCCTTCCGAATCGCTGCTCAGCAGCGCAACATATGGCTCCACCCGCCTCTTAAACGGGATATCCGAGAGAACATTGACGTAGCAATTCGGAATGTCGCCCTTCTCCAGCCCTCGGCTCAGCTCTTCAAATACAAAAGATGGAACATCGAACTCACCAGCAAGATAGTCGTTGTGAACAAGTAGGAAGTAAACGTCACTGATTGGATACTTAGCAACATCGGCGAGACGGTGAACGACTTCGCGCATCCTTCTCATCGGGTTGCTCAGTCTTGACGCCATCCCCAGTCGACGAATAAGAGCTCGGCGTGAGTCATAGTCGTCGGTAGCCTCCAGCAACTGAAATAGCTGCTCAATTGGGTCTGCCCCTCGCTCATCGAGGTATCTAAACACCACGCCCGAGTAATCGAAATGAGGATTCTGGATATTGCTCGCATATATCTCGAGCAAATCATTCAATTCTGCCCCGAAGCACACGTCAAGATCGGCGATTGGCTCTCTTGAATTGGAGAGAGGCAAAAAGAATAGACGCGCGTATTCCGGCTTCTTGAGCAAAAATGATTTGACTGCCATGCAGTACCTGCTTGCGAAGCCAGGAATCTTTGTTTCGATGCATATAATTCCATCTATACGCATCAAAGCCTGCTCTGATTCCGCAGCAGAAATAAGGAAGTCTATATCGTCGCTCGACACGACATCAGCCGGAGCTGTCACAATGCTATCGACAACCAAAGTCGCAAGCTCATGAGCAATCATCGTATCGAGAAGTGGACGCCAGCCAATTCTTTGGGCGAGCCTCTCGACTATCCTGGGACCAAGAGCAATTTGCCAGTCAGCATTATGAAGACTGCAGAAATAATCGAATACTCCTTCGATGCTGACAGCAGATTCGTTCTCTGAAAGCAGGGCAATAAAGACTCTGTCAACAAGAGAGCCAGCACTGTATGGGTCTAGCTCTCCTTTCCCCCACATCTCTTGGTTAATCTTGAGTACATCCTCATATCTCTGGGAACTCCAGCCGTTAACTGCAGAGAGTATTTCTCCCCCATCTGGATCAAAGCTTTCCATCAACTTCTCGCGGTCGGAATACGCCAAGGGTAGAAGGTTCGACATCGTCTCTTGCTCTTGCAGCGAAAGCGCCTCACAAGCAAGAGAGCAATGGTAAACGAGTTCTAGCTCATCCCTAGCAGTGGGCACTAATCCTGCCGGAATATGCGATACAAACGACCGAATACCATTCTCTAGAAAGAAACGGACACCCTCCTTGACCGGTTCTTTTTCGACTATCCCGACATGCGAGCAAAGAACCCGAGCCGCATCGGATTGATAACTTGACAGCTCTAGCAAGCTGCAGAGGAATGCTATTGCGCTGCTTCTAAGCTCAAGAGCGTCTTCCGTTTCCGGCATTCTGATGGTGAGAAAACGAATCGCTCCCCCTTCCTCAGCTTCGGTCGATACGTGGGAAAAGGCCAGGTATTGCTCGCAAAGCTTTAGGCCAAAAAACTGCAAGTTTCGAGAGTCAGACTCTTTGTTCATCCTCTGGCTCAGCTCATTGAGGAACCTGCGCTCGCGCAGAAACCCAGTCTCTGCAGAGTGCATAGTTATTGCCAGAGACTCCTCAATGACAGACTTGTAATCCCCTAGTTTGAAGCATCCTTTCTGTATGCCATCAAGTAGGACAGAAATCGCATCGGGATAGTGTTTTGAGTCCATCAGCTCACAGAGAATGGCAAGGCTTACTGGAATCTCACCGGTCGCCTGTCTTCCATAATCTCCTTGCTCAGATATCGGAACGCATGATGACGACATCCCGCTAATCTCATTGCACGCGAAACAGTAGGCATTGTCTGGTATGATGGGATGGAGCACGTCCATGATTTCACGGCGCTCTGTAATACTATATGAACCTGAGTTCATCCAAACTCTTTTGCAGTCATATTTGATTCTTGAAATGGTCTCGTCATCGCCGAATATGGAGATGAGCACGTTAAGAACCCTGACGACTCTCCGCCTATCACGAATGACAAACATTGAAATAAACTCATACAGGTCAACGACGTGCTCTTCAAAAATGGCCTTATAGGTGCAGTAGTCTTGGAGATTCAGCTGCTCGAACTTAACCGAAATAACTCTTTCAGGGCTCTCTAATACATCGAGAATATTACGGTCATGGAGCTTCCTCGCCCTACGTTTCATTTCGGACAGTGGCATTCCCTCTGCTAGCAAGCTCTCATAAGCTGGATCTCCCTCTCTGAAGTCGCACGGAGAATATACGCTCAGATATGACAGCAACATCAAGTCGTCTTGATCAAGCTCATCAATAAGACCCTTGTAGAAGAGGCCCATTACAGCATGAGCACTCTCAATGCCAGGATAACCATCCTTTTCCGCGCACAATGCCGCCATTATCGCAAGCCTTAAGTTGCCGCGAGCAACCTTCCCGATCTTCTCAAGGAGGTAGTGGCTGATAATTCCGAAATTGTCTCTCACCAGCTCTTCTACAGCCTGATTATCCAGCGGTTGTAGAGAGTATTCTTCGAATTGTACTGAACGACGTAGGGCGGTCAGCAATGACTTATGTGCGTAATCCCGCACGGTAAGTACAGCTCGAAGGCCTTCGTTCTTTAAAACTACCTCAAGAAGCTCGTCGAGTCCGTCCGATTGCTGCGCGTCATCAACCAAGAGAACGGCATCACCCTCTGAAAGGAACTCGTTTACATCCTCCGCAACACCAGTCCCTCTCACTATCGATAAAACATATGATGCAACTCGTTTGTCTTGAGCATAGCGGTTAACAAGCTCAAGAGCCAACCTCGTTTTGCCGCATCCAGAAGGACCGTGAATTACAACAATTTGGACTCGTTCAAGAGCATCTCTGAGTTCTTCCAGTTCTTTGGCTCTGTGACGCAACTCTCCCGATTGTGGGGTCGCATAGCCTTTCCTCTCTTCTCGCCTTATCCATTCATCAGGAGTAATAATTGCGTCGGCTCCCATACGGACATGCAGATAGTCCGCAGCTAGATCATGGTACTTATTCGATAGATCCAATGCGATTGTCTTTGGCCCTATCAATTCGACTCGAGAATCAAGCGCACGGAGTCTGCCTTCTTGTTCTGGAGTTAACCTCCATACAAGATGGCAGCAGACGATCCTTTTGGTGTAGCCATTAGGAACTTGAGACGAAATACAGTCCTTAATGTCTTCCTCGAGTTTTCCGAAAGAGTCGTGCCGGGCAGTGGTAAATGCTACGAGAATCGCATCGCAGTCTGAAAGGCTATGCGCATCCGGAACGCCCTTTGTAGGTTTATTCGTCCCAAGCTGCGATCCAAGAGTAGTTAAGGACTGAAGGTGAAGTTTGCGATAAACATATGCCTCGGCAAGTTTTTGAAACGCTCCGCCTTCGAGTTGCTCTAGCGCGCGCTCAATCAAGTTCTGCCTTGACATGCATATCTCCCCAAGTCGTGTTCGTCAAATGACCCTACAACCCTAACAACTCGCTGTGGCTTCCCGTACGCGTAGCAACGAGCACAAGCCCCTCTTCATCCACGCGATAGATGAGCAGCCAGTCGGGCTCGATGTGGCACTCGCGGTGACCGTGATATGTCCCACCGAGCGAATGGTCGCGCATCGCATCAGGGAGAGTCTCTTCCCACACAAGCGTCTCAAGGGTCCACTCGAGCTTCGAGAGGTCCTTGCCCTGCCGTTTCACGCGCTTGTAGTCCTTCTTGAACTTGGCAGTGAACCTCAGTTCCAGCATGACCTACTCCTCGTCGAGCGCGGCCATTGCCTCCTTGACGGTGTGATAGGGACCGGAGAGGTTCCTGCCCGTCACCGCATCATCCATCGCAGCAAGAGTCTCCTGGCTAAACCCGTAGGGATTGGACGGATCGAACGGGAAGCCCCCGCGACGGTTGAACGCAGACACGAACATGCGGATTGCGTTGCTCGGAGAGGTGCCAATCTCGTCGCAGATCATGGAGAAGCGGTCCTTCTCGTCCTTGCGAAGCTTCGCAGAGATGGACTCGGTCGCAGTTGCGGTGGCCATGGATACTCCTTACTACAACCTCCTACTTTGTCGTACATTGTATACCCAAGGATATTGCGTCCGAATCCCATATGTTTAGTCATCCGTGAGTCCCGCCAGTACAGTTGCCAGCGGAGAGCGCCTCGCCCAGATACACCATCTACATCCGCACGAAGAGCAGGGGCTCGTCCGCAAACAGCTCGGGCTCGCTGTACTGGAAGCCGTTTGTCAGCGTCTCCGCGCGCATCGCGATCACCTCGTAGGGCGGCGTGTCCTCGGCGGCGGGGTTCTTCTCGACCCGATAGAGCGTGGGCGCAAGGCCGCCCGGCGTGACGCCCAGCTCCGCAAGGCCCGTCTGCGGGTCCTGGTTGTCATACGCCAACCTGATGTTAAACCAACCTTTGTCCCGCACGCTTTCCGGCAGACGCGCAAAGAGGTCTGGGGCCACCGCTAGGCTATAGGCCTCAAAGGCCCCCGGTGCGAACTCGCGCTCGTCAAAGCGCTCGAGGCTCCCACTCTCCTGGAGTTCCTCCAGCGAGACGGGACTCTCCACGGTCTCCAGCTCCACATCACCCGTGCGCAGACGCACGCCGCACTCGTCGGAGGTGACGTAAACGCCCTTGCCCACGGGGAACCACTCCACGATGAGCCAGCTGCCAATGTCATCGGCACCCGTATCACTATCGTCAAAGGGACTGAGCTCGCCGAGCTTGCCGTTCTCCGCGTCGCTGAGAACGGCGGCGTCGGTGTCTTCGGGCACCCCATCGCGACACCCGGCCTGGTAGACGACCACCCGCGTCTCCGCGTCCCCGTCCGTCAGAGGAAGCAGCGCGCGGCACGCCCCCTCGATGGGCGCCACCCACGCGGGCGTCTCGGGAACGTCTGTCGGGAAGCCGTCCGCGTAGTCCGCGTCCGCACCGGAGAGCTCGATCTTAACGTATGGCACACCCAGGCTGACGCGCGAGGCCTCCTGCTCGAAGAAGCTGTCGTCGCCCGTGTAGCGCGCGTAGAAGAACGAGGCGCTCTGCTCCACGGTCGTCTCGACCTCGCCGTTCTTCTCGCCAGCTGAATCCTCCGGCCAGTAGTACATCGAGATGCACTCCTCAAAGAAGCCGTCCCCCTCGAGCGGGACGCCGTTCACAGTCACGGATGCAACGTCGCAGCCCGCGTCCCCCAAGCGCTCGCAGCAACCCTCGAGCTCCTCGCGGAAGCGCTGCTCGTAGGCTGCCGTGACCTCGTCCTGCTGCCGGTTGTCGCCAACGACGCCGTCCTCAAAGTCCACGAGCACCGTCTGACCGTCGCTCATGGTGCAGAACGCCCGACCGGACGACTGGTAGCCAAACAGGGCGTACGACCGGTCCTCCCAGACGTCGACCACGTGGGCGTTGTCACCGTACTTCTCGGCGTAATACTGCTCCGCCTGCCTGGCAACGCCCTCTTCGTCGAACTCCCCCAGGTTGCCGCAACCCACAAGGGCAAGAACGGTCACTATGGCGAGAAGAACGAGCGGGGCGAGCTTGCGGCGCGAAACCGGAGCGGTGGCAAACGTCATGGGGCACCTCCCACGCGAGGGGGATTGTAGCCCCATTGTCGCAGAACGAACGTCAGGGGCTCGCTACTTGTCCCTGAACGTCAGCAACCCGCTGTAGTCCGTCTCGCGCGGGCGCCGGCGGTCGGGGTCGCGGAAGAAGTCCGCGGCAAGCCGGCGGATCACGGGCGAGAGCGCGATCAGTGCGATGAGGTTAGGAATCGCCATGAGGCCGTTGAAGCAGTCGGCGAACTCCCAGACCACGTCGAGGTTGGTCACGCAGCCCGCGAACACCATGGCCACATAGGCAACCTGGTAGACGCGCACCGCCACGCGCTGGGCGCGGCTCTTGCGGAAGAGGTACTCCACGCACTTCTCGCCGTAGTAGTACCACGCGATCAGCGTGGCAAACGCAAAGAGCATGAGGCCCACGGTCACGATGTACTGGCCGCCGGGGATGCTCTGCCCAAAGGCCGCCGAGCTCATGGCGCCCTCGGACATCATGGGGTTGGCGTGCCACAGCCCCGAGGTGATGATCACGAGACCCGTGACCGTGCACATGACGATGCTGTCGAAGAACACCTCGAACGTCCCCCACAGGCCCTGGCGGGCGGGGTGGTCGGTGTCGGCGGAGGCGTGCGCGATGGGTGCCGAGCCCATGCCCGCCTCATGCGTGAACACGCCGCGCGACATGCCCACGCGGCACGCGTACATGACCGTGGCGCCCAAAAAGCCGCCCGTGGCGGCCGTGCCGGTGAAGGCGTCACGGAAGATCTGGGCGATCGCGGCAGGGATCTCGCCGGCGTTGACCACGAGCACCGCGACGGCGCCGAGGAGGTAGAAGATGGCCGCGAAAGGCACGAGCTTCTCGGTGATCTGAGCGATGCGGGTGATGCCGCCGATGAGGACCAGTCCCGCGAGAAGCGCCACGACGGCACCGATGACGGGCAGCGGCACCCCGAAGGTGGCGTTCACGCTGCCGGCAAGCGAGTTGGCCTGCACGCTCGCGCCGATGCCGAAGGACGCGAGGAAGCCGAAGGCGGCAAACAGCATGGCGAGCCAAGTCTTGCCCAGCCCGCGGGAGATATAGTACATGGGGCCGCCCACGATCTCGCCCCGCTCGTTGCGCGTGCGGTACGCCACCGAGAGCGTAACCTCGCAGAACTTGATGACCATGCCGGCCAGCGCGGAGAGCCACAGCCAGAAGATCGAGCCCGGGCCGCCCGTGGCCACCGCGAGCGCCACGCCCACGATGTTGCCGGTGCCGAGCGTGGCCGCGAGCGCGGTGCACACCGCCTGGAAGGGCGAGATGGTGCCCTCCCCCGCCTCCGACGGATCGGCGCGCTGGAAGAGCGTCTTGGTGGTGTAGCGCATGACCACGTTGAAGCGCGTGAACACGACGCCGCGGGTGACGAAGAGAAGGAACACGCCGGTCCCTAGCATCAGCACGACCATGGGGACGCCCCACAGCACGTTGTCGTTCAGGGCGGTGATGGCGGACATGAAGAAGTCAAACATGGAGGGCCTCTCGACGGGGCGCGGGCAGTTTCAGCTACACAAAGGGTAACTTTGCCCTACCTGTGTTTCCGTAGCGTGACGGGAGCGTTGATTGTAAGGGGCTTACTCCGAACCATCTACCAGCGACACGTTCTTCTCGGATGCAGGGTTATTCTCCGCGGAATTATTCTCGGCAGAATAATCTTGGCCTCCACGCACCGATAGGAGTTTTACCGCCACTGGCGGTAAAGATTTGGCGGTAAAAGCTCAAAACCAAAAGTAAGCGAAGCGTACCCGCACTTATGAGTGCGGGCCTAGTTGACAGATTATGAAAAAGCGTGCGGACCTTTTCTCGGGTTCTACGCAGAAGTGTCGGATAGGGACACAGCTGGAGCCGACACTCATAAGTGTCGCCTTCGCGAGAGACCACCGGGCATAGCAAAAACGGACCCTCTGCCCACACGTAACTCGGGGAAACCCGGTCACAAGGGGATGATGACAAACTACCCTGTCACCTTTGTCAGGAAAGAACAAGACACAACATTTGACGCCCAAGGTGACCAGCCCACCAGTAAAGCGTGAAACCAAACCGTTCACCGATATATTTTTGAACTGTATGCCCTTCTCGACCGCTCTGACCTGTGAGTGCAGATTGGTGATAGATACGTGCAAGACAAGCTTCATGACCTCGGTGCTAGGGTCTTCCTCCCACAGGAGATGAGGGAGGCAACATGGAACACCACATCATGAACGAGCGCGAGAAGCACACTCCGTTTGAGATTGCATCTGACCCGGAGGCGTTTGCAGACGCGTATGCCGAGCTATGCGGAATCGTTCCAGTTAAAGACCTTGTCAATCTGTATCAAAAAACCTTTCCCGCGCTTACGATGGACTACGCAACCATGCGCGAAGCGGCAGCACAGCGATCCGCCTCGTGGAACGGGACTTGCAAGACTTGGTCAGACGAAGACGGCGTTGAGTACGCCCTCGCAGAAGCCTTCTCCGACGCCGGACATGCCGAATGGTTCTTTTACTACATCAAGCACAACGACTGGGAGCACATGGACCGTTATAAGAAGGAACTCCCTCAAGAACTTGAGCACGAGCGAGAACTGCGCGCCGAGCTCGCCAAGCGTCACCGTGCACACCCAATTAAGGAGCTGACCATCGATGAGCTTGCTAAAGGCAGTTCTGTTCTCATTGAGGAGGCTCCCTGCGTAAAGAGGCTCACAGACGAGCTACTGAACATTCGAGTCAGCCGAAAGGATCGCGCCAAGAAGGACCTTGAGCGATTCAGGATAGCCCAAGAGATCAAGAGAGTCGCACGACTTGCCTCTACCATGATTGACGTCAGCAGCTACCGTGCCTACGAGGACGCCCAGTTCCTGATGATTTACACCTACCCACCTGGTCCGCGTGACTACGACCCCTTTCGTGACGAGCCCGACCCCAACGTTCTTCTCGCCACAGAGCAGGTCTATAGGGAGCTGCCACTCTGGGGGCTCAACGGATGGAGCCAAGAGGAAGTACGGGAGCAGATGCTCGAGAGAATACGGAGCGGGCACTCAGAGCCTTAGCTTATGTCATTGGGTCTCATAGGTGCACTATACTTGATGCGAAAGGAACAACATGGTTGGAGGACTCGTCATGGACGTCTCGTCGGCGCGGGCCGCAGCAAAAAGAGCGGTTGAGATCCTCGTGGAGCTCATCCCGGAGGCCAAGTACGCGGCCCTCGAGGGCATCGATCTGAGCGAGGACGAAACTAGCTGGCGCGTCGTTGTTGGCTACGTCCTCGGAAGCGATCTTCCGGCCACGGCCCTTGCAGGACTCACTACAAGCCCAAAGTCACTGCGCACCTATAAGACGCTCATCCTCGACAGAACTACGCTCGAGTTCAAGAGGATGGAGCCCTACCATGAGCCGGCGTAAGGTTGCACTCGACACCAACGTCTTCCTGCTCTTTCTTGTTGGACTCGCAGACCGCACGGCAATAACCCGTCACAAGCGTCTTGCCGCTTACGATGCTGGTTCCTACGACGTGGTCTGTAGGCTTCTTGCGAGCTATGACGAAATCGTCGTCACGCCAGGATGTCTCGCGGAGACGACCAATCTCCTAGACTCGGACAAGGGTTCCCGCACGCGCTGCCATCAGATACTGAAGGAGCTCATCGAGTCTGGAGAGGCGCTCAACGAGAAGCACGTCCCCGCCGTCAAGGTAGTCGAAGCACAGCCCTTCATGTGGCTGGGATTCACCGACGCATCGTACGTGGAGCTCGCTGAGGAGGGTATCCCAGTCATCACCGCCGACTTTAAGCTCTACCAGCAAGTAGCCGCACGAAATGAGGAATCGGTCAACTTCACGACCGTAGCGTTCGACTTCGCAGATTGAGGTAGCTCGCACAAAACGAGGGCCCGCCGGGCATGGCAAACCGGCGGGCCCTCTGCAAGGGATGTGCGACTCGGGGGAGCCTGGTCGCAGAGGGATGATGACAAACTACCCTGTCACCTTTGTCAGGTTTGGGAGTAGTAGGTGTTGCGGAGAGGGAGCTCGGTTTGGAGCTCGCCGGTGAGCGCTCGGTAGGCGTTCTGGACCGCGGGCGCGGTGGGGATCGTGGCGATCTCGCCGATGCCCTTGGCGCCGTAGCCTACGTCGAGCAGCTCGTCCTTCTCGACATAGATGGCGTTGATGTAGGGGATGTCCGGCGCCCTGAAGAGCCCCAGCGTGCCAAACTTCACCTGCGGGACGCAGTCCTCGAGGTCAAAGCGCTCGGTGAGCGCGTAGCCCATGCCCATGAGCACGCCGCCCTCGATCTGGCCCTGGATGGCGATGGGGTTCACCACCTTGCCGGAGTCGTGCGCGGCGTGGACCTCGGTCACGCGGCCGTCGTCGTCCAGGATCACGACGTGCGTGGCGTAGCCGTAGGCCACGTGGCTCTTGGGGTTGGGCACGTCCGCGCCGAGCTTGTCGGTCTTCTCGAGGTACTCGTAGGAGAACTCGCGGCCCTCGAGCTTGGCGAGCGCAGCCACGGGGTCGGTCGCGTGGTAGCCGGCGCCCGGGCCCACGTAGGGCGTGCCGTCGGCGTACTCGACCGTGAAGCCGTCGCCGTGGGCGACCACGGGATCGGTGCCGGTCTCGGTCCCCTCCTCCACCGCGAGCATGGCGTCACGCAGCAGGAACGCCGCACCGCGCACGGCCTCGCCGGTGATGAGGGTCTGGCGCGAGCCCGAGGTGGTACCAGAGTCGGGCGCGTTCTCGGTGGAGCACTCGCCGTTCACGATGTTTGCGAGCGGCAGGCCGGTGGCCTCGGCAACGTCCTGCAGGAAGACGGTGTTGCAGCCCTGGCCGATGTCGGAGGTGGCGGAGTAGACCACGGCGCGGCCGTCCTCCACGCGGATCTTGCAGCGGCCGGCGTCGGGCAGGCCCACGCCCACGCCCGCGTTCTTCATCGCGCAGGCGATGCCGGCGTGGCCGGGGTGCGCCTCGTAGACGTCGCGCACCGCGAGCAGGGTCTCCTTGAGGGCGGTGGAGCGGTCGGCGATCTGGCCGTTGGGCAGGACCTTGCCCGGCTCGATGGCGTTCCGGTACCGAATCTCCCACGGGGAGATGCCCACCTCGTCGGCGAGAAGGTCGATGAGGCTCTCCAGCGCAAACTCGCTCTGGCAGACGCCGAAGCCACGGAACGCGCCGGCGGGCGGGTTGTTGGTGTACCAGCCATAGCCACGAATGTCGGTGTTCTGGTAGCAGTACGGGCCCACGGAGTGCGTGCAGGCGCGCTCGAGGACCGGGCCGCAGAGCGACGCGTAGGCGCCGGTGTCGAAGTTGATCTCGCAGTCCAGGCCCACGAAGGT
>CASEVE010000044.1 GCA_949291295.1 uncultured Olsenella sp. | reverse complement strand
CCCGCCCGTTTTTCTCGGTGCGTAGGCTAGGCAACCACCCAAGCGGTGGCGTCGGTGGGGAGCTTGCCTTCAACGAGGGCGGCGCTGGCGAGAAGGACCTCGCCGGCGGGCAGCGCCACGGCGGCGGCGCCGAAGTTGGTCACGCTCGTGAGGGTGCGGCCGTCAGCGGTGGGGCGGCTGTAGGCGATGACCTGGTCGTCGTAGCCGTCCGCCCACGTGAGCGACGTGTCGCCGGTGGCCGTGAGCAGCTCCGCGCGCGCGGCGAGCGCGCGGCGGTAGAACTTGAGCATGGAGTCCTTCTCGGTCTCCTCAACGTCCACGGCGTGCTGGGCAAACCACGCGGGCTGGGGGAGGTGCGCCGGCTTGTGCTCCGCGGGCGCGGAGAAGCCAAAGTCGCCGGACTCGTCGACGGCCTTCCAGGGCAGCGGCACGCGGCAGCCGTCGCGGCCCTTGATGGCGTCGCCGTGCGTGGTCATGGCAGCCTCGGGGTCCTCGAGCGCGCTCCAGGGGATGTCCGCCACCTCAAAGAGGCCAAGCTCCTCGCCCTGGTAGAGGTAGACCGAGCCGGGAAGGCCCAGCTCCATGAGAAGCGCGGCGCGGGCGCGTCGGGTGCCGAGGTCGCGGTCCTCGTAGTAGGTCTTGCCGTCGCGGAGCAGCCAGTCGTTCACGAGCTGGTGGTGCACCGCGGAGCGGACCTGCGGCAGACCGTAGCGCGTGGGGTGTCGTGCCATGTCGTGGTTGGAGAGGACCCAGGTGGTGGTGGAGCCGGAGCGCTCGGCCGCGGCAAGACCCTCCTCGATGGCCAGGCGCAGCTCTTCGGCAAACCAGCCCGCCTTGGAGAGCTCGAAGTTGAAGACCTGGCCAAGCTCCTCGGTCGAGGCGTACATCCACTGGTGCTCGGGGACGACCCACGCCTCCGCCACGGCAAAGCGCGCCGGCTCGTACTCGTTGAAGACCTGGCGCCACTCGCGGTAGATCTCGTGGACCTCGGGGCGGTCCCACAGGGGGTTCTCGTCTCCGGGCTTGCCCTCGTCCAGGTCATCGGGCCACTCGTCGAGCGGACGGCTCTCGAGGTCCTTGGCCAGTGCGTGGGCAACGTCGATTCGGAAGCCGTCGGCGCCGCGGTCGCTCCAGAAGCGCAGCGTCTTCTTGAAGTCCTCGCGCACCTCGGGGTTCTTCCAGTTGAGGTCGGCCTGCTCCACGGCAAAGAGGTGCAGGTACCACTCGCCGTCGCCCACCGGCTCCCAGCCGGGCCCGCCAAAGGTGGACTTCCAGCCGTTGGGGGGCAGCTCGCCGTTCTTTCCGCGGCCGGGGCGGAAGATGTAGCGGTCGCGCTCCGGGGAGCCGGGGCCTGCCGCCAGCGCCGCCTTGAACCACTCGTGCTCGGTGGAGGTATGGTTGGGGACAATGTCCACGATCACCTTGATGCCCGCGGCGTGCGCGGCGGCGGCCATCTCGTCAAAGTCCTCGAGCGTTCCCAGGCGCGGGTCTACGTTGCGGTAGTCCGCCACGTCGTAGCCACCGTCGGCAAGCGGGGAGGGGTAGAACGGGGAGAGCCAGATCGCGTTGATGCCCAGGGCGCGCAGGTAGTCCATGTGGGCGGTGATGCCCTTGATGTCGCCGAGGCCGTCGCCGTTGGCGTCGTAGAAGCTGCGCGGGTACACCTGGTAGACCACCGCCTGCTTCCACCACTCCTCGTTACCGTTGATAACCGTCATGTCTTTCTCCTTTCCATGTTACGAAGGGACAGTCCCTTCGTAACATTGCAATAATTATGTGATGAAGGGACTGTCCCTTCGTATCATTACGAGAGGTGCCAGATGTCGTGGTCGTACTCGCGGATGGTGCGGTCGGACGAGAAGTACCCGGACCTTGCCACGTTCACGAGGACCTTCTCGCCCCATGACGCGCGGTCCTCAAAGTCCGCGAGGCAGCGCTCCTTCACGGCCACGTAGTCGCGCGCGTCGAGAAGCGCCATGAAGTAGTCCTTGGCAACAAAGTCCCGGTAGACGTGGGTGATGCAGTCCGCGTTGCCGCGCGCGAGCAGCTCGGGAGAGCAGATGAAGTCGAGAACCTCGGCGAGCTCGCCATCCGCCTGCCAGACGTCCCACGGTCGGTAGTCGCCCCGGTCGTAGAGGCCGATGACGTCCTCGGAGGAGCGACCGAAGAGGTAGATGTTCTCGCGCCCCACGAGCTCCGCGATCTCCACGTTGGCACCGTCGAGCGTTCCCAGCGTGAGGGCACCGTTTGCCATGAACTTCATGTTGGAGGTGCCGCTCGCCTCCTTGGACGCAAGCGAGATCTGCTCGGAGACGTCCGCGGCAGGGATGAGGTGCTCGGCCGCCGTGACGTTGTAGTTCTCCACAAAGACGAGGCGCAGCCACGGCGAAACCTCCGGGTCCTCTGCGATGAGGCGCCCAAGGGCCAGGAGCAGCGCGATCGTGTCCTTGGCCAGGGTGTAGGCCGGCGCGGCCTTCGCACCAAAGACCATCGTCAGCGGTCTATTGGGAACGTTTCCACGCTTGATCTGCAGATACTTCCAGATGGCGTAGAGAGCGTTCATCTGCTGGCGCTTGTACTGGTGCATGCGCTTGACCTGAATGTCAAAGATCGAGTGCGGGTCAACCTCTATGTTCTTCTCGGCATGCAGCCACGCGGCGAGGCGCTCCTTGTTGCCCTCCTTGACCTCCAGGAGCCGCTGGACAAAGCCGGCGTCCCCGCGGAGGCTGAGAAGGTCCTCGAGCCGCGCGGCGTCGCGCTTCCAGCCGTCGCCGATGGCGTCGGTCAAGAGCGTGGCCAGCGCCGGGTTGCAGCCCATGAGCCAGCGGCGGAACGTGATGCCGTTGGTCTTGTTGGAGAACTTCTCGGGGTAGAGCTCGGCGAAGGGACGCATCTCGGACTCCACGAGAATCTGCGTGTGGAGCGCGGCCACCCCGTTTACGGCATGCGAGAAGTGCACGTCCATGTTGGCCATGTGCACCACGTCGTTGCTGTCGATCACGGTCACACGCTCGTCATCCGTGCGCTGTCGGGCAAGATCGTCCAGCCGCCGGATCACGGGCACGATGCCGGGTGCCACCTGCTCGAGGTAGGCCATTGGCCAGGTCTCGAGCGCCTCGGCGAGAATCGTGTGGTTGGTGTAGCCACACGTGCGCTCCACGATGCCCGCGGCTTCCTCGAAGGCAACGCCACGCTCCATGAGCAGGCGCACGAGCTCGGGGATCACCATCGAGGGATGGGTGTCGTTGATGTGGACGGCTACGTGGCAATCGAGCTCCTCGGGCGCAAAGCCGCGCTCCTCGAGCTCGGCGAGGATAAGCTGCGCCCCTGCGGACACCATGAAGTACTGCTGATAGACCCGAAGGAGCCTGCCCGCCTCGTCGGAATCGTCCGGGTAGAGGAAGCTCGTGAGGCCATGGCGTACGTCGCCCTTGTCAAAGGCGATGCCACTCTCGGGCGCCGGTGCCGGCTCCTCCACATCAAAGAGGTGCAACCGGTTGACCACGCCGTTCTCGTAGCCGGGAACCTCGATGTCGTACATGCGCGCCGTGAGCGGTCCAAAGCCAAAGGGCACCGAGAAGGACGTGCCGGTGTCGATGAGCCAGGACTCGGGCGCAATCCAGGGGTTGGGCTCCTCGCGCTGCACGCCCTCGGAGAGGTCCTGTCGGAAGAGGCCATAGTGGTAGTTGATGCCCACGCCGTCTCCGGGAAGTCCTAGCGAGGCGATGGAGTCGAGGAAGCACGCGGCGAGGCGCCCCAGGCCGCCGTTGCCGAGCGAGGGCTCGGGCTCGCAGTCCTCCACCGCGCCGAGTGAGGTGCCGTGGGCGACAAGGACGCGCTCGACCTCGTCTGCCAGGCCAAGATTCACGAGGTTGGCACGCAGGAGCCGCCCCACTAAAAACTCGGCGGAGAAGTAGTAGAGCTTACGCTCTCCCGTTGCCGGTCGCATGCCCGTTTCCAGGTCGCGAACCGTGCGCAGCAGGGCGCAGAAGATCTGCGTGTTCGTGGCGTCGTCGAGCGTGGCTCCCATGTCGGCGAGCGTCTGGTTAAGGCTCTTCTCGATGTCCATCTCAGTTCTCCTCGCTCTTCTTGGTGTCGGCCTGGGGGCCTTCTCCCATACTGGGGGCAAGCCTGTGGTAGAGGGCCATCTGCCGGTGGATGCGCGCGGCAAGCTCGTCGCTCGTAAAGCCCCGGGGCGCTCGCCAACACCAGTTGCTGCCAAGGGTCGAGGGCGTGTTCATGCGCGCCTCGCTTCCAAGGCCAAGAAGGTCCTGCATCTGCACGACCGCCAGGTCGGACGCGCTTGCCCAGATGCCGCGCATCATGCCCCAGTTCTCGCCCTCTCGCGGGTCGAGATGGAGATACTCGCGCGCGACCTCGGCGTCCTTCTCGGGTGCCGTCTCGAGCCACCCGAGCGCGGTGTCGTTGTCGTGGGTCCCCACGTAGGCAACGCTGTTTGCGGGATAGGCATAGGGAAGGTAGGTGTCGTCCCCGGCCTCGGAGTCGCGCGTGTCAAAGGCAAACTCCAGGACCTTCATCCCAGGAAAGCCCGAGTCCGCGAGCATCTGACGCACCGAGTCGGTGAGATACCCCAGGTCCTCCGCAACGATCTCGCACGGGCCGAGCCGACTCTCCAGAGTGCGGAACACCTCGATTCCGGGGCCGTTGCGCCAGCGCCCATCGGCGGCCGTCACCGCCCCGGCGGGGATCGCGAAGTACGAGTCAAAGCCGCGGAAGTGGTCAATGCGCAGGATGTCGTACAGCCTCAGCTGGGCGGATATGCGATCTCCCCACCACTCGTAGTCGTCGGCCTTCATGCGGTCCCAGGCAAAGAGCGGGTTTCCCCAGAGCTGTCCGATGGCGGAGAACCCGTCGGGCGGAACGCCTGCGATCTCGCGGGGCATGAGGTTCTCGTCCAGCTGGAACTGCTCGGGGCGCGACCACACGTCGGCGCTGTCCAGCGCAACGTAGAAGGGCAGGTCGCCCATGATGCTCACGCCTGCTGCCGTGGCATACTCGTGCAGCCGCTCCCATTGGCGGAAGAAGAGGCACTGCACGGCCTTCCAGAAGACGATCTGGTTGGCAAGCTGGTCGCGTGCCGCGTCAAGCGCGGCATCCTCTCTGTGTCGCAGAGGAGTCTCCCACGTGATCCACGACGCCCCGCCGTGGGCGTCCTTGATTGCCATGAAGAGGGCGTAGTCGTTGAGCCATGACGCCTCGCGCTCGCAGAAGGCGTCATAGTCTGCGGCATGGTCGCGAACGAGGCGGCCGGTGGCGTGTGCCAGCACGCTGAAGCGCTCGCGGTAGAGGGCGCCGTAGTCCACGCGTCCCGGGTCCTCTCCCCAGGGGCGCCCGGCGTACTCGCACCTGCTCAGGAGCCCCTCCTCGGCAAGGTCGTCCAGGTCTATGAGATAAGGGTTGCCCGCAAAGGTGGAGAAGGACTGATAGGGCGAGTCCCCGTAGCTCGTGGGAACCACGGGCAGGACCTGCCAGACGGCGGTGCCCGACTTGGCAAGAAAGTCCACGAAGGCGCGCGCCTCCGCACCCAGGGTGCCCACGCCCCACGGGGAGGGGAGCGAGGTGATGGGCATAAGAACACCGGCTCTTCTCACGTGTCTCATCTCCAAGACTGTCCTCGGCTCGCGCTGCGAGCCAATTGACCTGACAACATAAAGATCTTCTGCAAAATGGGCCGCTCCCAATTTGCATAAAAAGTGAATCCGACCTTATATCACACGATGCGAACGCTCTCGCGCTCTACGAGCTCAAAGGGGACAAGCTCATGCGTGGCCTCGGCAGCCCCGCGTATTCCGGCAAGAAGCGCCTTCGCCGCGCGCTCGGCAAGAAGCGCGGAGCTCTGGCGAATCGTGGTGATGCGCGGTACCGAGAACTGCGAGAAGGACGTGTCGTCAAAGCCCACGAGCGAGATGTCGCCGGGCACGCTCAGACCGCGGTCGGTGATGGCCCGAAGGGCGCCGAAGGCGATGACGTCGCCGAGGGCAAAGACGGCGGTGAGGTCATCCGTGCGGTCGAGCAGGCGCTGCGCGGCGTCGTAGCCGTCTCTCTCGAGGAAGTTGCAGGGCTCGTAGTCCCGTTCGTAGTCAAAGGTAACGCCGCGCTCGCGCAGGGCCGCCTCGGCACCGCTCAGGCGCTGGGCGCTCACGTTGTTCTCGGTCCTGCTCCCGCCGATGATGCCGATGCGACGGTGGCCGCGCTCCCAGAGGTGCTCTACGGCGCGCGCCGCCGCGGCCTTGTTGTCTATGGTCACGCTCGAGAGATTGGCAAAGCCGAGCCCTGCGGCGGAGTTGGTGACGAGCACGCAGGGGGCGTCGATCTCATGGAACGACTCGGCAAAGTAGCGGGGCTCACCGCCAAGAAACGCCATGGCCTTGGGGTGGCGAGCCTGCTGGTACTCTATGGCGGAGCTGACCTCGGTGGCGTCGTCGTCGAGATAGGTGACGACGATGTCCTCGTCCTCTGCGGCGAGACAGGCCTGGAGGGGGCCGAGGATGTCGTCAAAGAGCCGGTTGCCCACGCCCATCACGAAGACGGCCACGGGGGTCTGCGAGCGCATCTTGAGATAGCGGGCGTTGGAGTTGGGCTCGTAGCCGCACTCCGCCATGACCTCGAGGATGCGCTTGCGCGCCTTTTCGCTCACATTGGGCTGGCCGTTGATGACGCGGGAGACCGTGCCCACGCCGTACCCGGCCTGCGCGGCGATGTCCCTGATATCCATGGGGCCTCCTCGTGTTTGACGGGCGCCTTTGGCGCCGGCGGCTCGGAGCTTGTTGGTAACGTTTCCAGTCGGCGTTCCAACCATAGGCTCCATTCAGGGGAAAAGCGGAGAAGGGGGCTCTTGCTCTGTCGTCCGGCTGTGATTGGAAACGTTTCCAACTTGCTGAGACAGATATACCACGAACGCATCCGAATGGGGCTGAGAATTAAGAAAAACCGTTGGCGCTCAAAAGGTAACCGCTCGCCGTCTTTAGCGGAGGCATGTTCTCGGCGGGGCGAGGAGGCGCGCGACCCGCGCAACAATCAAACTCAAGGCATTTCTCGCCTGCGCACGAGACGACGCCGTTTGCCGCAACCGCTCGCTCGTTAGGCTTGCCATGCGCTATCGTAACTTCGAATGGACAACCATGGGGGACTCCGGGACCCCGAGGAAGGGAGCGTTCAATGGCAGATACGCAGTCTAGCGCCGCCGAGAGGGGCATTGCCGAGCTCGTGGCATATGCCCTTGACAAGGGCCTTATTGGCGAGGAGGACGTGACCTACGCGGCCAACCTCATGCTCGATGCGCTCAGCTACGAGCCCACGGGTGCCTTCGTCCCCAAGGATGCCGTCGCGGAGGCCCGCGCCGCCGCCGAGCGCCCCGAGCTTGAGGCCATTCTTGCCGGCCTGCTTGACGATGCCGTTGCCCGCGGCGTGTGCGACCCTGGCATCGCGAGTCGCGACCTTCTGGACACGCGCCTCATGGGCTGCGTGACCCCGCGCCCGAGCGAGGTCGTCCGCACCTTCTGGCAGCGCTACGAGGAGTCCCCCGAGCACGCCACCAACTACTTCTACCACCTTGCGCTTGACTCTGACTACATCCGCACCTATCGCATCGCCCGCGACCGCAAGTGGGTCACCTCCACGCGCTACGGCGACCTTGACGTCACGATCAACCTCTCCAAGCCCGAGAAGGACCCCAAGGCCATCGCCGCAGCGCTGGAGAAGCAGAAGGCCGGCGGAGCCGAGCCCTACCCGCGCTGCCAGCTCTGCCCCGAGAACCTGGGCTACGCCGGGCGTCTCGACCACCCCGCCCGCGAGACCATCCGCCTCATCCCGCTCACGCTGGCAGGCGAGCAGTGGTACATGCAGTACAGCCCCTACGTCTACTACAACGAGCACTGCATCGTGCTCTCCGAGAAGCACGTCCCCATGCAGATCAGCCGCACCACGTTCCAGCGTCTGTTTGAGTTTGTGGGCAAGTTCCCGCACTACACGGTGGGCTCCAACGCCGACTTGCCCATCGTGGGCGGCTCCATCCTCACGCACGAGCACTATCAGGGCGGCCGCTACGAGTTTGCCATGGCCCGCGCCGGCGCCCGCGAGCAGATCTCCTTTGCCGGCTACGAGGACGTCCGTGCGCAGATCGTGGACTGGCCGATGTCCGTGATCCGCCTCGACGGCTCTGACCCGGCGCGCATCGTCGAGCTTGCCGACAAGATCCTCTCCGCGTGGCGCGGCTATACCGACGAGGCCGTGGGCGTGCTCGCCGAGACCGACGGCACCCCGCACAACACCATCACCCCGATCGCCCGCCGCCGCGGCGAGGACTATGAGCTCGACCTCGTCCTGCGCAACAACCGCACCACGGACGAGTACCCGCTCGGCATCTTCCACCCGCACCAGGAGCTGCACCACATCAAGAAGGAGAACATCGGCCTCATTGAGGTCATGGGCCTCGCGGTGCTCCCGGCGCGCCTGCTCGGCGAGATGGACCAGCTCGAGAAGGTCATCCTCGCGGGCGAGGACCCGGCCTCCGTGCCCGAGATCGCGAGCCACGCGCCGTGGGCTGCTCAGGTTCTTGCGCGTCACCCGGAGTTTGCCCCGGAGAACGTGGCGAGCGCGGACCCGGCGGCGCTGCACGCTGTCATCGAGGACGAGATCGGCCAGGTCTTTGCGCAGGTGCTCGAGTGCTGCGCGGTCTTTGCCGACGACGAAGAGGGTAGGGCGGCGTTTGCGCGCTTCGTTGCGAGCGTCTGCTAAGAGAGGAGATTCATCATGGGTATTCCCAGCCAGGACGTTCTGAACAAGGTCTACGGCGAGGACGCCGAGCGCGCGCAAGCACGCCTCTCCGCGCTCGCTGCCCGCTACGACGAGACCTTCGGCGCCGGCGACCCCGAGTTCTTCACGGCCTCCGGCCGCACGGAGATCATCGGCAACCACACCGACCACAACGGCGGCAAGATCCTCTGCGCCTCCATCACGATGGACAGCATCGGCGCCGCCCAGCGCACGGACGACGGTGTCGTCACCATCTGGAGCGAGGGCTACCCCGAGGCCATCGTCGTCGACACCAATGCCATCGACAAGATCGCGCACGGCGGCGGCTCCACCACGCTCGTCGCCGGTATGCTCGAGGCCACGGCCAAGCGCGGCTTCAAGATCGGCGGCTTCAACGCCGTGTGCTCCTCCGAGGTCATCCCGTCCGCCGGCGTGAGCTCCTCGGCCTCCTTTGAGATGCTCGTCTGCGAGATGATCAACCACCTCTACAACGACGACGCCATCGAGCGCGCCGACTACGCCCGCATCGGCCAGTACGCCGAGAACGTCTGGTGGGACAAGGCCTCCGGCCTCATGGACCAGATGGCGTGCGCCGTGGGCGGCACGATCCTCTTGGACTTCTCGGACGGCGTGAAGTACGAGAAGGTCGACTTCGGCTTTGACGAGCTGGGCCACGACCTCGTGATCGTCAACACCGGCAAGGGCCATGCCGACCTCTCCGCCGAGTACTCCTCCGTTCCCAACGAGATGCACGACGTTGCCGCCGCTCTCGGCGTCAAGAACCTCTGCGACACGAGCGAGGACGCGGTTCTCGCCAACCTCGCCGAGCTGCGCGAGAAGTGCGGCGACCGCGCGGTGATGCGCGCCCTGCACTACTTCGAGGAGGTTAAGCGCGTCGAGGCCGCCGAGGCCGCCATCAACGCCGGCGACAAGGCCAAGGTGCTCGACATCATCACGGCTTCCGGTCGCTCCTCCTGGGAGTGGCTGCAAAACGCCGTTGTCCCCGGCATGCCCGAGGAGGAGCCCATCCCGATGGCGCTCGCCCTCACCGAGCTCTACCTGCGCAAGATCGGCGCCGGCGCGTTCCGCCTGCACGGCGGCGGCTTTGCGGGCGTCATCATGTGCGTAACGCCTAAGGCCGAGACCGCGGGCTACGTTGACTATATGGCCGGCTACTTCGGACGCGAGAACGTCTACCTCACCAACATCCGTCAGACGGGTGCCGCCTGCCTCGGCAAGGCGTAGGCAGCACGATTCTTCTCGCCAGCCCTTTGGTTGCGAGCGGCGGCGCGGCTTTGGTCGTGCCGCCGTTTTTGCGTTGGCCAGCATCGATCGGACCGCTTGCCGAGTCCCTTAAGGTTCGCTCGGCAAACCTTGGTAGAGTCTGAATGATATGGCCCAATAGGGAGAAAAAGGAGGAAACATGAAGCATGTCAAGGGTCAGGGCCTTCTTGGCCTTGTCGCTCTTGCTGCGGGCGCGGCGGTGGTTGGGGCAATAGCCCAGCCCGCGCTTGCAGATGACGCGACAACGACCTACACGCTCTATCCCACGCCGCAGGTGATGACCTACGGAGACGGCACCATCACGCTTGGTGACACCGTCGACGTGGTTGTCGAGGACGGCATCGACGATGATACCGTCGCGCGTCTGGATGAGGCGCTCGATCTCAAGGACATCTCGTCTGAGGAGGCAACCGCCCCCGACGCAGACGGTCAGGTTGACGTCCTCGTGGGCATCGAGGGCTCGGATGGCGTTGTTGACCAGTACGTTGACACGGCGGGCCTCACCATCGAGAACGGCCTCTTTGAGAAGACCGACGCCTACCTGCTGGCGCTGACCCCCGCGAGAGAGGGCAACGATGCGCGCATCGTGGTCCTGGGCAAGGACACCGACTCCGCGTTCTACGGCCTCACGACCGTCTACCAGCTCTTCCAGCAGGTCGACGGCAACACCGTCCGCGCCTTCACGGTCTCCGACTGGGCCGACGTTGTCTCCCGTGGCTTCATCGAGGGCTACTACGGCAACCCCTGGAGCCAGGAGGACCGCGAGGAGCTCATGCGCTGGGGCGGCTACCACAAGCTCAACGTGTACGTGTACGCGCCCAAGGACGACCTCAAGCACCGCCTGCACTGGCGTCAGAAGTACACGGACGAGGAGATCAAGAAGATCGCCGCGCTTGCCGAGGCAGGCAACGAGTCCAAGTGCCGCTTCGTCTATGCGCTGCTGCCGTTCTACAAGCCGGGAGAGAACGGCATGGACGGCAACACCGAGGAGAGCCTGGGCACCAAGGTTGATGCCAAGTTTGACCTCGTCAACAACTATGATGCTGATCTCGAGGTCCTGAAGGCTCGCTACCTGCAGGTCATTGACGCCGGCGTACGTCAGATTGCCCTTCTTGCTGACGATGCTTGGAACCAGGGTGGTGAGAACTACCTGCGCCTGCTCAAGGATCTCACCACGTGGCTCGAAGAACTCCAGCAGCTAAAGAACCCGGACGGCTCTCCCAAGTACCCCGGCCTCAAGACCACCATCCCGTACGTGGGTGCGCAGTGGACCTACACCGGCACCGGTGAGTCTTGGTACCAGCAGGCGCCTGACAACATCCAGTTTGTTCTCACGGGCAACCAGACCTTTGGTGCTGTGAGCTCTAGCTTCATCGGTAAGGTTCAGGCAAACACCGGTCGCAACCCCTTCATGTGGATCAACTGGCCCTGTACTGACCCACTGCCCAACTACCTTACGATGGGTGGTCACAACACCTTTCTCGAGGCTGGCGTTGAGCCTGGTTCGGTTGACGGCATCATGCTCAATCCGATGCAGCAGTCTCAGCCCTCAAAGCAGGCCATCTTTATGGTATCTGAGTACGCTTGGAACATCTGGGAGACCGAGGATCATGCCGACCAGGTCTGGCAGGACTCCTTCAGCTACCTTGAGAACAACTCGCCCAATGCGACCGAGGCTTCTGATGCTCTCCGCGAGCTCTCATCGCACATGCGTATGAGCACTTCGGGTACAACGAGCACGAGCAGCGGTAACCCCAGCGCAGATTACAGCGCAAGCGTTCCGGGGCAGGATAGGGCGTTTGGCTTCTGGGTGAACGACGAGTCCAAGGACTTCAGCAGCGAGACCGACCCCGCCGGTGCGATGACCGCCATCAAGGAGGCCGTCGAGAACGGCAGCGTGACCGCCGAGGACATTGAGGACGCGCGCCCGACCTATCAGAGCATCGTCGATGCTGCTGACACCTACGAGAAGTCTCACATCAACGAGACCATGTGGTCTCAGATCTCCCCGTTCATCAAGGCACTGCGCGACAAGGCCCAGGCCTCGCTGCTCTACCTCGACGTCATCGAGGCCGCACTCGACTACGACGGCGCCGCCGCCGAGAAGCTCGAGACTGCCGACGCGATGTACGACCAGAGCAAGACCTACACCTACAACCAGCTCAGCACCGACTACGAGGCTAGGGCGGGTCACGAGTACGTTGAGCCCACGCTCGAGTCCCTGCGCACCGCCGCCACCAACCTCGTCTATGCCACGAGCGAGATTCCGGCTGAGGACATGACCGTCACCGCCGGCAGCGAGGAGCTCCCCGGAAACACCTCCGAGGGCCCCGCGAGCTTTGCCGCCGACAAGAACGAGGCCACCTTCTGGAGCTCCGAGTGGGACGGCGACGAGATTGACAACCTCTGGCTGCAGATTGCCTTTGACGAGCCCACGTCCGTCTCGGCCCTTCGCTACCTGCCGCGCCAGACCACGGGAGACGCTGAGAACAGCGGCTCCTGCAACGGCACCGTGACCGAGTACAAGGTGCTCTACAGCAACGACGGCACCGACTGGCAGGAGGCCGCAGCGGGCAGCTGGTCCGACTACACCGACAAGAGCTGGCGCACCGCCGCGTTTGACACGCCGGTCACGGCCAAGTACTTCCGCCTGCAGGCCGTCCACACCTTCATGGCCGGCGGCGAGGCGAAGTACGACACCGGCATGAGCTGCGCCGAGATTCGCCTGCTCTCCGCGCCTGAGGTTGACCTCACCGACCTCGAGGCCGCCATTGCCAAGGCGGAGGCGCTCAACGCCGCCGACTACACCGAGGCGTCCTGGGCCGCCCTTCAGGAGGCCCTGACCGCCGCAAAGGGTGCGCAGACCTCCTTCAACCAGACCGCGATCGACACCGCGGCCGCCGATCTTGAGGCCGCCATCAACGCGCTCGTTGGTGCGGCGCCTGCGGACGGTACGTACACCGAGGCTAACCCGTTCGTGTTCCCCGCCGAGGGCGAGACCGCCACGCTCGAGTTCGAGTACGGCCAGTTTGTTGACGATCACACGAACGACAACGGGTGGCCGATGGTCAAGCTCGATACGCTTGACGTGACCGCCGTCGACGCCGTCAACCTTGGCGACGAGATTCACGTGCCCTTCTCCGTCAAGACGGCCGGCACGTACAGCGTGACGCTCCAGTACTCCAGCGGCTCCACCACCAACGCCCTTGCGTGGTCCGATGACGCGGGCATCTTCGCTGCGGGCAACATCGACGCCGGCGCTGATGACGGTGCTGGCGCGCTCCACACGGTCACGTTCACGATGACCGCGAGCAGGGCTGGTGAGTCCACGCTCGTCTTTGGTGCGCGCGACGCCGGTAAGGCCCCGCGCCTTGACAAGCTCACGATCACCCTGGCCGAGCCCACCGAGCCCGTTGAGCCCACGCTCGATTCCATTGCGGTCAAGACCGCCCCGAGCAAGACCGAGTACACCGTGGGCGATACGCTCGACGCCTCCGGCCTCGTGCTCACGCTCACCTACTCCGACGGCTCCAAGGTCGAGGTCGCCTACGCCGACGCGGCCGACGAGATCACGCTCGACCCGACGACCCTCTCCGAGGCCGGCGAGCAGACCGTGACCGTCACCTACGAGGGCAAGACCGCCACGTTCACCGTGACCGTCTCCGAGCCCGAGCAGCCCGAGATCACCGGCGACAACATTGCCCAGGGCAAGCCCGCGACCGCGAGCTCCACCGAGACCGCCGACCTCACCGCCGACAAGGCCTTCGACGGCGACGCCACGACCACCCGCTGGGCCTCCGAGGT
>CASEVE010000043.1 GCA_949291295.1 uncultured Olsenella sp. | reverse complement strand
CCGGGCCTCTCGAAAGCACATGCGGAGGGAAACCCTTGAGTCGCTAACCCAGCAGCTCCTCGACATCGAGGGCGATCATGTACTCCTCGTTGGTGGGAACCACCATAACGGTGATGGCGGAGTCCGGCGCGGAGATGACGCGCGGCTCGTCGGAGCGCGGCGCGTTCTTCTCGGCGTCGATCTTGACGCCCATCCAGCCGAGCAGCTCGCAGATGCCGGCACGAATCTCGGGCGCGTTCTCGCCGATGCCCGCGGTGAAGACCATCGTGTCCACACCCTGCATGGAGGCTGCCATCTCGGCAAAGAGCTGGGAGACGCGATAGTTGAACATGTCGAGGGCCATCTGGCACTTCTCGTCACCGTTGGCGGCGCCGGCCTCGATGTCACGGGAGTCAGAGGAGACCTCGGAGACGGCGAGAAGGCCGGACTTCTTGTTCATCATGGTGTCGATCTCGTCGACGCTCATGTGCGCCTCACGGCTGAGGTAGAAGACCGTGGCCGGGTCGAGCGTGCCGCAGCGCGTACCCATGATGAGGCCGTCAAGCGGGGTGAGGCCCATCGTAGTGTCCATGCACTTGCCGTCCTGAATGGCGCAGAGGGACGCGCCGGAGCCAAGGTGGCAGCTCACGAGCTTGTGGGTCTTGTCGCCCATCATCTCGTGCACGGTGCGCCAGATGAAGCGGTGGCTCGTGCCGTGGGCGCCGTACTTGCGAACATGGTAGGCGTCCACCACGTCACGCGGAAGAGCGTAGCGCCACGCATGCTCGGGCATGTGATAGTGGAACGCGGTATCGGGAACGATGACGTTTCCGATCTCGGGGAACATATCGCGGCAGATCTCGATGACGTCGGCCTCGGCGTAGTTGTGCAGCGGCGCCAGCGGGGCGACCTCGCGAACCTGGGCGAGCGTCTCGTCGGTCACGATTGCGGACTCGGGGAAGTACCAGCCGCCCTGGACCACGCGGTGGCCGATGCCGCCGATGGGCTTGTCAATGGTCTTGAGGATGTCAAAGACGTACTTGATGGCGGTCTTGTGGTCAGGAAGCGCGACCTCGAGCTTCTGCTTCTCCCCGCCCATCTCCTCGTGCCCGACGAAGGAGCCATCGATGCCGATGCGCTCGCAGTTGCCCTTCGCGTAGACCTCGCGCGTGTCGACGTCAAGAAGCTGGTACTTGAGCGACGAGCTGCCGGCGTTGATAACAAGGACGTTCATGACTCTCCTCCCGCGGGGTCTCCCCCACTCGGCTCTGTAACACAACACTCACATGATACGCCCGACGAAGGGCGAAGTTCGCATCACGTCGCTGAACGGGCCGGGCGTGGACAACGACAGGCGGTCGGGTCCTCCAAAGGATTGTTTCGCGAAGCGCACAATCCGTAGGAGGACCCGACCGCCGGACAGCTGGCCTAGGCGGGAATGAGGCCCTCGCCGAGGGGCTTGCCGCCGAGAACGTGCATATGGAGGTGCATGACCGTCTGACCCGCAGCGGCACCCGTGTTCATGATGCAGCGGAAGCCCGACTCGGCGACGCCGGTCTTCTCGACAACGGCGCGCACCGCCGCCTCCATGGAGGCAAGGGTCTCGGCGGGCACGCTGTCAATAAAGTTGTCGTGGTGCGCCTTGGGAACAACGAGAACGTGAACCGGCGCCTGAGGGTTCAGGTCGTTGAAAGCGACAACGTTTTCGTCCTCATAGAGAAACTCACTCGGAATCTCGCCATTGGCGATCTTGCAGAAGATGCAGTCGGACATGGACAATCCTTTCTTCTCACATTGGTCTTGGACAAGATAGACGGGCGTATTGCTAGCTCCAAGACTCCAAATCATTAACGAGAAGTGACTGGAGTCTCGCAAGTCCGGTGAAGTAGGCACGAGCCGTCTTTGAGAGACTGTCCGCAATCTCTCGACTCTCAGGGAGAGGTATCTCTATCTCACGCCAGCGGTCTCCCAAATCTTCACGGTTGGTCTGCATGAAAATGACACGCTCCCACTGGGACTGGACCTTAGGAAGCATGAGCGCCCAGGCAAGGTAGAAGCCATCAAACGCGGAGTCGTCTTCTGCCCTAAGGACAAGGACCTCCTTAGTAAGGACGACATCCTCCTGCCCAGGGAGAACCACCACGGGCTCTCCGATATTCTTCGAGGCGCGCGAGGGGGTGATCACATCCCAGGCCCTAATTCCGCTCGCAGGCCCCTTCCAGAACTTCTCGGCAACGACGCGTGGCACCATATTGGTTTTGTTGATGTTCACCTGACGGTTTCTCAGGTCGGAAACTTTAATGTAGGGAACGTCCCCCGTTCTGAAGTCCGCAGAGGGACTTCCGTGGCCAACTCGGACGCTCAGTTTCCCCACGTCACAGAGGTGCCCAAGGGTGTCATACTCGCACCCTTCCAATGAGCTCATAACCCAGTTCTCGAACTCTTCAACAGAGGACCTGTCACAGTAGCGCGGAACGCCGATACATGATGAACTGACAGGGACGGTCTCAACAAAGCCAGAAGTCTCAGTCTCACCCGAACCGCTTATCAGATTTGTCACATCTCGCAGGGCAACATCATTTATCTCTCCGGTCCTTCGGTGCGTAACCGCGTCAATACAAAAGAGCTCGTTGCCATCCTTATTGATACCGATGGTCGGGGCATAGGAAACCCAGGTACGGGAACCGTCGAGCCACACAGGAAGCCGATCGGCAGGATATTCGCCCGTTAGAGGGTCCTTTTTGACAAAGACATAGAAGTTTGTTTTTGCACGGCAGAAACCCTGGAACGCCTCCATGGGAATGTTCAGAACGGCCTTGAGCTCAAAGCGCTCGTCAACCCACTCCCTAAACCAAGAATAGGTACTGGAGAAGAAATACGTCTCGGGGAGTACGATGCCGAGAAGCCCTCCAACATGAAGCAAACGGTAGGCCCGCTCCACGAACACAATGCCGAGCTCCGTCGGTGCATAGCTCTGCGCGTCACGCCCCTGTGGAGTATGCCGGCAAACAGAGAATGCTCCAGAGCTGGCATCGCTCTTCGTAATCTTGAGATTCTGCCCGAAGGGAGGGTTTGTCAACACGATGTCATAGCTGTCATCCCTCAGCGCATCGGCAAGGCCGTGACCATAGGACGGCCACCGCGACTCTCGTATCGAGTCACCGAGCTTCACGTTGGTGGAACCGTCTCCAAGTCCAACCATTAGCGCACGTGCCAGTTTGACGTTAATGTCATCTCGGTCAACGCCAAAGAGGTGCGAACCAGCCCACCTCACAGCATCCGCCTCGCCCGCACACTCGAGAACCTGGAGATAGGCCTGGCTCAGAAAACCACCCGTGCCACAGGCGGGATCGATGACTTTGTTATCGATGTCAATGCCCATCATCTGCGTCGCGACAGACACAACGCGTGACGGCGTGAAATACTGACCGTCCCCGATCTTGAGGTTTCTGCTCCTGAAGACCTGGAAGGCCAGTGAAAGGCTATCAGGCTTAACGTCAACGAGGTCAAATCTCTGAAGCTCCGCCACAGCTGCGTGTATCGTTGCCGGATCGAAGAGAATCGCATCTTGCTCATCATCGCTAAAGAGGTCTCGACGATCCCTCTTGTACACAGCAAACTGCTGATCGATAGCCTCTGCGGTCTCCTGTGGAGTCCCTTTAATCTGAAAGCGCACGGAACGCTCGCGCGCGGACCGCGCAAGGACGTCGGAGTTGAGCTTAAGAAGCAGCAGGTTGCAAATCTGATTCAGACGCGCATCGGCGCGCGTCGTGCGCCCGTCACCTGCCACGATAAGATCGAGAAGATCCTCGAACACGTGAGTGAGCTGAGCGAGTGACGGAACGCTCAGGCTATCGAACCCCACGTTCTCCTCAAGGAGCAAGTTGTCTCCCGGCGCGGGCAGAGACGCGTTTCTCACTGTCCTGAACTCGCCGCTCGGCAGCTTGTACACGCGCGTCACCAGCGAGCCGTTTGTCCAAATGCCCAAACGTGCGCGAGGCTCAAGGCTCAGATAGGTCTCGAGCTCGCTCACCCCCGCCGTCTCATTGGGGGCCTTGCACTCAACGATAATCGAAACGTGGCGGTAGTCCCCCTTATCGCTGGCAGAGTCGAAAATGGCAACGTCGACAGGAAAACCGTCAAAACGTTGGCCCTTCTCGCGCCTAGCAGCCGAAGACGGGTTCCTCGGCACTCGCCACTCCCTATCATCGGAGTCAGGCGAGGGGCACTGAATCTGATCGCGATTCCAGCCGAGCGAGACGAGCGCGTCAAGTAAGGGAAGCCTCACCTCATGATGCTCGACAAAGTTGGATGACTCGTAGGGCACCTTACTCCTCGCTTTCACACGTACCTCTCGCACACTCGAAGCATCCCTTTTAGCGAGACGCCGCAAAATCTTCCTCTGGAAATAATACTATGCGCTACTCGTTGATATATGCCGTGCTCGGGGCTGATGACGTATCGGTTACGGGGGCGTTTTCGTCGGTGGCGTCGAGAAGGACGCGCACCTTCTGCTCTGCCGAGGAGAGGCGCTCGCGCAGGCTCTTCAGAAGCTCCACGCCGCGCCCGTAGCGCTCCAGAGACTCCTCGAGCTCGAGATCGCCGGACTCGAGGGCGCGCACGATCTGCTCGAGCTCAACGGATGCCTCCTTAAACGTCATCTCATTGATGGGACGATAGGTTGTCTCTGCCATGTTCATACCTTTCCGGACCCAAGGCCCTAGTCTTCTGAAACGTTGGTCACCGTTGCCCCAAAGGAGCCCGCGCCAAGATGAACTCGAACCTCGTCTCCCGGCGCAAGAGAGGAGGCGCTCTTGAGAACGTGACCGTCTCCGTCGCGGGCGATGGCATAGCCGCGCGCGAGCACGGAGAGCGGAGAGAGGGCGTCAAGGGACGCGGCAAGGCGCCCGAGCGTTGCCTCGGCGGGACGGGTGAGGCGCGACGAGAGCTCATGGAGCCGCGAGGCGAGACGATCTGCGGTCAGTGACTCCCGAGCGAGGGAGCGGGGAATCGCCTCATGCAGGCGCTCCTCCGTCTGAGCGAGGTCGGACTGACGATCATGGAGGGGGGCGAGCGGGTCGACGAGGCAACGACGGGCACCCAGCGCCTCGAGCGTCACCCGGCGACGCGAGAGGTCAGCCTCGACGGTGCTTCTCATCAGCGTGCCCAGAGAGTCGGTGCGCTGAGAGCGAACCTCGAGCGCCGCGGACACCGCACGACCAAGACGAACCTGACGCTGGAGCATCTGGCGCTCGACCTCGTCTATGGCGGGCGCAACGGACTCTGCGGCAGCGGTGGGCGTAGACGAGCGGCGATCTGCCACCATGTCCGCGATCGTGGTGTCCGGCTCGTGGCCGATTCCCGTGACCACGGGGACGGGACAGGCGGCTATCGCCCTAGCCAAACCCTCGTCATTGAAGCACATGAGGTCCTCAAACGAGCCGCCCCCTCGAACGAGCAGAATCGCATCCGGCCTTGAGGCCGCGGCGACCCCAAGGGCACGGATGATGGTGGCGGGGGCGTCTGCACCCTGAACCGAGCAGCCCACGACGTCAATCTCAACGAGGGGGTTGCGCCGTGCGAGCGTGCGCTTGACGTCCTCGATAACGCTTCCAGAAAGCGACGTGACCACGCAGACGCGCGAGCAGAACACCGGCACGTGGCGCTTGCGCGCGGCGTCCATGAGCCCCTCGCGCTCAAGAGCGCGGGCAAGCTCGGCTACCTGCTGCCTAAGAAGGCCCTCGCCCGCCGCCTCGACTTTGCTCGCGACAAAGGAGAGCTTTCCCGAGGCCTTGTAGATGTCAAACTTTCCCGTGAGCTGCACGGCGAGGCCGTCTCTCAGCTGAAAGCCCATCTTGGCGGCAGTCCCCCGCCACACGATGACGCTCATCGACGCGCCGTCGTCCTTAACCTCAAAGTAGCAGTGCCCCGAGCGGGCATTGGGGCCCCTGAAGCCTGACACCTCGCCGTTGACCACGAGCGTAGGCCAAGCGGAGACCGCACCCTTGGCAAGGGCGACAGCGTCGGTAACGGAGAGCGGAGCCTGGCGCGAATCCTTCTCGGCCATCACTCGTCACCTCTGCCGCCATAACGACCGAGCAGGTAGACAAGCTGGATGATGGAGGTGAGCGCCGCCGCGACATAGGTAAGGGCGGCGGCGGTGAGCACGGAGCGCGCGCCCTTCTCGTCAAGACCGCCGCCGACCGCCGAGAGATATGCCACGGCGCGCCGCGAGGCGTCAATCTCAACGGGAAGCGTTACGAGCTGAAAGAGGACGGCCACCGCAAAGAGCGCAATTGCGAGCTTCACGAGGCCAAACATGTTGAGGAAGATTCCGAGCACCAGCACGATGACCCAGCCCTGCTGCGCGATGCTGACAACGGGGACAAGCGCCGTGCGGAGACGATAGAACCCAAAGCCGCGCGCGGCCTGGATGGCATGGCCGGCCTCGTGACAGGCGACGGCCACCGATGCCACCGAGGCGCCCCGGTAGTTGTCGTCAGAGAGGTGGAGCATGTTGTCACGCGGGTCGTAGTGATCGGTCAGGCTGCCCGGGGTCCTCGTTATGCCAACGCCCGTAGCCCCGCCCTCGGCGAGCATGCGCCGGGCAACGTCCGCGCCGGTTCCGCTCACCTGTGCGTCAACCTGAGACCACTTTCGATACGTGCTCCTGATATAGGCCTGAGCCAGCCCACCAATGACAAGGGCGATGAGGGCAATGAGGTAATAGCCCATATCAACGCCATAGAACCCGTAGTAGAGAGGCATCGCTTGACTCCAATCACTAGACTGAAGTTCATTCTACCCGTGGCCCGGACAATAATTCCCCGCGGCAACCCGGGCACTCGTTCTTGCGAGCCAAGCCCCGAAAAACCACGGCACGAGGGCGGACCTAGAGCAGCTCGATGCTGCCGTTTTTGACCGTGAGGCCAACCTCTCCAGAGAGAAGCTGGTCGAGCGTCTTTCCGGCAAGCTCCCAGCGCCAGTCGCGCGAGAGCCTTGAGTCCCGACGGTTCTGAAGAAACTCGAGAAGGTCGTCGCGCGTGGCAATGAGCTGCGTCGCAACCCCACTTTTCTCGGAGACCAGGCGAAGCACGGCATACATGAGGTCGATGACGCCCTCGGTCTCGGCTGAGGGGCGCGGGTGGCGCGTCACCTTGGGGCACTGCTCGGCGGGACATGCAGTGCCCTTGACAACAGCCTCGACCAGCGCTCGGGCATCGGACTCGGAGATCTGGTCGGTGCCGCGAATCCTCCTCAGGCGCTCAACTGTTGTGGGGGCTCGCTTGCACACCTCCACGACCACCTCGTCGGAGACAACCCACTTGCGCGGAATGTCATGCGCCGCCGCCACGCCCTCGCGCCATGCACATACCTCGCGGGCAACGGCAAGCTGACGGCGCGTGAGCGAGCTCGCTCGCCTGAGGCGCTGATAGGACTCGCGCGGATCGCGGCGAACACGCGAGACGTCGCAGAGCTGGCTCATCTCGGGCGCAACCCACGTGAGCCGGTCGCCCTCGACGAGCTGGGAGATCATGCGCTCGTAGATTCCGGGGAGATACCTCACGTCGTCCTCCGCATAGCGGAGCTGCTCGGCATCGAGCGGCCTGCGCGACCAGTCGGTGAGGGACTCGGCCTTGGGCAGGTGAACTCCGCAGTATGCCTCCACGAGAGACCCGTAGCTCACCTGCTGGCGCATGCCAAGAAACGCGGCGGCAAGCTGCGTGTCAAAGACAGGGGCGCAGACAACGCCCATGCCGTCGAGAATGACCTCGAGGTCCTGGGAGCACGCGTGGAGAACCTTGGTTATGGAAGGGTCCTCAAACAGGCGCGCGAGGGGCGAGAGGTCCTCGATGAGCAGGGGGTCTATCGCGGCGATGTCATCTCCCGCGGCAACCTGGACGAGGCAGAGCTTGGGATAGAAGGTCTTCTCGCGAAGAAACTCCGTGTCCACGGCAAGGACCCGGGATGAGGCGGCACGCTCGCAGAACGAGGCGAGTTCGGCTTGAGTTGAGAGGTACAAAGACGCTCGATTCTCTCGTGCGGTGATTCGGTACACTTGTTGAGAGCCACCAGGCACCAACGGCTCTCTATGATACAAAATCCCCGTGACACGTATTTGGGGAGGAAACCGTGCGAACGCTTGTCATTCACAACTCGCGATCCGGATTTGGCTCGGACGCAATCTATCAGTTTGAGCGCGCCCTCATGCGCGAGGGCGACGAGTGCGTCACGAGAATCCTTGGGGAGGACTTCGAAGCCCGCGACGTCTGCGCAGACGCCGATGCCTTTGACCTCGTCGTTCTCTCGGGAGGCGACGGGACCGTCACGTCTTTTCTCTACGAGCTTCGCGGGACCGAAGTGCCCGTCTGCGCCTTTCCCTCTGGCACCGCCAACCTCCTATGTGCCAACATCGGCAACGCCCCCGAGCCCTCCGCGCTCGCGCGAGCCTGCAGAATCGGCAAGACCGCAGAGCTTGACCTCGGCGAGATCTCTTGGACCAACGAAGAGGGAACACGGGAGGCCCGGGGCTTTGGCCTCATGTCCGGCACGGGCTTTGACGCCCAGCTCATGCAGGCGGCCCTTCCCAACAAGGCCATCATGGGCCAGGCTGCCTACTTCGCCGCCGCACTTGCCAACCCCAGGCCGGCGGTCGAGCACTTCACCGTCACCGTGGACGGCGCGACGTATGAGCGCGACGGAATCACCTGCCTCGTGGCAAACTGCGCCATGATTCAGGGCGACATTCAGCTTGTGCCCGACTGCCGCATGGACGACGGGATGCTCGACGTCATCGTGGTTGAGACCTCGGATGCCGCGCAGCTCCTCAAGCCGCTCGCCTTTGGACTCGTTGACAAGAGCGGCAAGGCCATGGGCAGGCCCCACATCGAGAGCTTCAGGGGAAGATCCGTAAGGGTCGAGTCGTCGCGACCCGTCCCCATCGAGGTTGACGGCGAGGTTGTGCACGAGCTCGTGACGTCATACGAGGCCCGCGTGCTGCCGCGCGCCGCACACCTCATCGTGGACGCCCTGAGCCCCTACGGATCGGCTGACGACGGTTCCTCGCGCTTCGGGGGCTCCGAGGTCATTGCCTACCCAAAGTAGAAAACGCAGCGAGCCCGCTGCCTATATCATGCCGAGCAGGGCGTAGGCGCCCATGCCCACAAGCGCGCACCCGATGAGCGATCCGGTTCTTCTCGCCATCGCCACCACGACAACGGAGGCAAGAAGCCCGGGAACGGAGAGGCCGGACGCCGGGTCAAAGAGATCGTTGGCGACAAGAGCCGCAAAGGCGGCAACGGGAATGAGACCGAGGGCCTCGGTGACGCGGGGCGAGAGAGCCCGACCCTTGAGCGCAAAGAGCGGAACGCACCTGCAGACCACAATGACCGCGAGCACGCTGAGGTAGAAGACGAGAAAATCCTGTGTGCTCACGCGCTCCCCCTCCGCTTGAACGACCCCAGCAAAAGGCCCGCCAAAATGCCAAGAAGCGCGCCGAGAAGAACCGCAAGAGACCCGGCCCCAAGGGCCTTGAGCGCAAACACCCCAACAATGGCGACCGCTGCCACAAGGACATTGGTTAAGTCCCAGCGCTGGCCCGCAAGGAGGCACACGAAGATCGACGTCATGGCAAAAGACATGATCGTCGTTGGGATGGCAAGCGCCGGGCCCACCGCCGCACCGAGCGCATTTGCCGCTGCCCACGAGAACATGCTCGCAAGGTTGACCGCCGTTGCAGACGAGACTTCCCAGCCCTCCCCCGAGGCAAAGCGGTCCAAGTTGACGCCGAAGCTCTCGTCGGTGACGGTTGCGGCAAAGAGAGCTGCGAGCGGCTTTGGAGCCCGTGCAAGATAGGGCGAGAGCGCAGCGGAGTAGAGCAGCTGTCGAGTGCTCACGAGCGCAACGCTCGCAACCATTGAGGCTACGGGAGTGCCCGCCAGGGCCAGGGAGGACATCATGAACTGTCCCGCACCGGAGTAAAACGTTGCCGAAACCAGAAACGCCGCCGCCGGCCCAACGCCAACCTCGGCAGCCATGACGCCGCAGGGGATGCCTATAGCAACGTAGCCGAGCATGATGGGAAGCGCGACGGGCAGAGCCGTTCGCAGAACCTTGAGCACACGCATGCGCTAGCTCGGGTCCGTTGGGAAGCGCACGCCAATCTGCCTGCGAATCTCATCCATCACAGAGAGGGAGTCAAGCGTCACGCCCTCAAAGCGCTCCCTCTTTGCGAGCGCCTCCTCTGACCCAAGAACGGCGCCGACAAAGTCCCCTATCTCGCACACCATGTCGTTTTGGGGCACATCGACCTCAAGCGGCGCTCCGCTGGCCCCCTCGACGCGAAAGACCTGCCCCTTGTCCTCGTGCTCAAAGAGGCGAAGCTCAATCGGTCCGGAGGTGGGCTCCCAGGTAAGGGTTGCGCGCTCTCCTTCGACCTGAGACGCCAGCACGTCGTCGCTCGTCTTTCCGTACGAGAGGCTCACGATCTTGTCGTCATACCCAAGCAGCGCCTCGCCGCAGAGGTCCACCACGCCACAGGGGTCATCCTCGGAGCATCCCGGAACGGGCGAGGTGAGCGCCAGCGCCCTTATCGTATTGGGACGTCCAAAAAGCGCGACAGCGGGCTCGACGCAGTAGACGCCCATGTCCATGAGGGCCCCGCCGGAGAGGTGGGAATCAAAGACGTTGATGCGCTCGGCCGCCCTCAGCCTCGCCATGCGCGAGGTGACCTTGGAGAAGCGCAGCGTCGCCAGTCGAACCGGCCCCAGCTCGCATCTAACGACACGCTCTATGACGTCAAACGTGGGCACGTGAAGGCTTCTGGTTGCCTCGAGCGCAACGAGGCCGGCCTTTCTCGCGGCATCAAACACCTCTCGTGCCTGGGACTCGTTGGAGGCAAAGGGCTTCTCCACGAGCACGTGCTTGCCGGAGGCAATCATCTGAAGCGCCTGGGGCGCGTGGAGGGCGTTTGGGCTCGCAATGTAGACGGCGTCAACCTCCTTGCAGCACGCCAGCTCCTCAAGGCTGTCAAAGAAAAAGGCGGCACCAAAGCGCTCCCCAAAGGCACGTGCGCGCTCAAGGTTGCGCGAGTAAGTGGCCACGAGACGAGCGTCGTCGCAGCAGGCAAGTGCCTCGCAGAAGAGCTCGCAGATCCCGCTCGTGCCGATCGTCGCAAAACGAACCATGGTGCCTCTCCCCTCACTCGCGCCGAGAACCCACATTTTACACCGCACGATTTTCTCGTGCCCGCCATGACAAGCTGCTAAGGTGGTACGGGACACTATCGCTTTGGAGGCACGATGTACGCTTTTCAGGGGCGCGTTCGCTACAGCGAGTGCGATGACTCAGGGCGGCTCTCGCTCTTCTCGGCCATGAACTACCTCCAGGACTGCTCTACCTTTCAGAGCGCAGAGCTTGATCAGGGCATCAACGGGCTCGAGAGCAGGGGGCTTGCCTGGGTTCTCTCGAACTGGGCCATCGAGGTTGAGAGGCTTCCTCGGTTTGGGGAGTTCGTCCGCGTCTCCACCTGGTGCTACGAGATGTCACACGCCCATGCCCTCAGGTCCTTCCTTCTGGAGGGCTCCTCGGGAGAGCAGCTCGTGAGGGCGGACTCCCAGTGGTTTGTCCTCGACACCGCAACTGGACACGTGACGAGGGTGCCCCAGGACCAGCTTGTCTACCTGAGCGATGAGCCCCGCCTTGAGATGGCTCCGCTCGCGCGCAGAATCAAGGTTTCTGGACCGGCAACGATGGCGCCGCACAAGACGGTCAAGCGCTACGATCTTGACACGAACCATCACGTTAACAACGCACGCTACGTGCGCATTGCGACAAACGCACTCGACGCGCTCGGAATTGACGTGCCCCTTGCACGAATTCAGGTTCAGTGCCGAACGATGGCGCTTCTTGATGACGTCATTGTCCCCCAGGTCCACGCCTGCGAGGATGGGTGGGACGTCGACCTTACAGACAAGGATGGAAAGACCTACGCCATCGTGAGACTTCAAAAGTAGCCCCATCAAGGAGATCAGCATGAATCAGATACACGTTTCCGCCGCCCTCATCACCCGCAACGGCCGCCTGCTCGTCGCAAGGCGCGCTGCAGGAAGCCAGGAGGGAAGCTGGGAGCTTCCCGGGGGAAAGGTCGAGGACGGAGAGTCCCCGCGCGACGCCCTGCGCCGCGAGATACTCGAGGAGCTGGGCTGCAAGGTAGGGGCGATGTGGCTCTACGACACCGTCGAATATGACTACCCAGACTTTCACCTGACCATGGACTGCTTTGTCTGCTCGATGCCCCCTGATGAGGAGCCTTCGAGAAACCCTGCCATCCACTCCGAGCTCCGATGGATAGCCCGAGAGGAGCTCGCCGACATAGAGTGGCTTCCCGCAGACCTTCAGCTTGCCCAAGGCCTTGCGTATTACTGGGACGAGGCCTTCAGCGACCAGCTTCTATAGTCCGCCCCTTGCTATGATGGGAGCGGAGAAAGGAGAAGCATGGACACCGAGAACAACGTGACGCTGCAAAGCGAGCCCGCAGAGCCGATCATCGAGAGCGCGAGCGCCACCACGAGCCCGGATAACGCAGACTCCGGGTCTACCGCCTACGTCATCTTTGGCGTTGCCGTGGCACTTCTGATCCTTCTCACCCTTGGCATCTCGGGCTGCGTCAGCTCCGTCTCCCAGCTCGTTTCGAGCACGTCCTGGCAGAGCGGCAGCATGGCGCAGGATACCGACTACTACGACTACTACAGTCCCTACGGATACCTAGACGACGACTTTGGCTTCGATACGTACTTCGACTACGACTTCAGCGGCCATCACAGCCGTTCCTAACGCCCGGAGGACGCCCATGAGCAAGGCAGACGAGCTCTTCATAGCCATGTGCTCGGACATCATCGAGCATGGCACAACCACAGAGGGACAGAAGGTTCGCCCGCGCTGGGAGGACGGCACGCCCGCATACACGATCAAGCGCTTCGGGGTGTGCAACCGCTACGACCTGAGGGAGGAGTTTCCCGCGCTCACGCTTCGCCGCACCGCCCTCAAGTCCGCGATGGACGAGGTGCTGTGGATCTACCAGCGCAAATCCAACAACATCCACGACCTCAAGCCCCACATCTGGGACGAGTGGGCGGACGAGACCGGATCTATCGGCAAGGCGTACGGCTACCAGGTTGGCGTGAAGTCCCACTACCCCGACGGCGACTTCGACCAGATGGACCGCGTTCTCAAGGACCTGCGCGAGAATCCCTATTCGCGCCGCATCATGACGAACCTCTACACCTTTGCCGACCTCTCCGAGATGAACCTCTACCCCTGCGCCTACAACGCCATCTACAACGTGACGCAGGAGCCGGGAGAGGAGCGCCCCACGCTTAACATGGTCCTCGTCCAGCGCAGCCAGGACGTGCTGGCGGCCAACAACTGGAACGTCTGCCAGTACGCGATCCTGCTCATGATGGTGGCGCAGGTGTCCAACATGAACGCCGGCGAGCTCGTCCACATGATCGCCGACGCCCACATCTACGACCGCCACGTCGACGTCGTGCGCGAGCTCATCTCGCGTCCCACGTACCCGGCGCCCACCGTGCGCCTGAACCCCGAGGTCACGAACTTCTACGACTTCACGACCGATGACCTCATCGTCGAGAACTACGAGCACGGCCCCCAGGTCAAGAACATCCCGATCGCGGTCTAGCCCACCGGCGAGAAGGACGGCGGGGTAATGTTCCGTGCTCAAACAGCTTCGGCGCAAAGGGCGCGCCTGCAGAACTGCGCGCGGAACAATACCTCGCCGTCTTCTCGCCTACGTTTCTCGAGCGCGAGGCCCGGGGCGTTCCCACCCCCCCCGGTATTGGCGCGCGCGCGGCGGGCCGCGCGCCCGGACCCACCCCCCACCCCCCCG
>CASEVE010000042.1 GCA_949291295.1 uncultured Olsenella sp. | reverse complement strand
TCCTCGAGCGCCATCAGGGCGAGCTCCACGGTCTCCCTGTCGTGCATGCGGACCTCCCGTCCGGACCGCCCCGCGGTCCAACTTTTTGTCCGCAGTCCCACGACGTGCCACAGCCCCGATTTTCAGGACACTAGGGGACCTTCCCCTTGCTGAGTCACGATAGCCAAGATGAGCTTTCGCGCGGTCGAAATGGCTAGTTGAACTTAACCAGCTTCTGCGCGGCGCGGTAGCCCGCCAGCGTGAGCGCCCTGCCCACCGTGCCCGGCAGGTTGGTGGCAAGGCCCACCACGCCGTGGCGCGCGCGGCGATACATGCGCTTATCGTACGCACGCAGCTCGTCCCAGAGCTTCTGAAGCTCGTCCATCGCGTCGGCGCGGTCGCTCTTCTTGGAGAAGACCGAGCAGATGGCCATGATAATCGTGAAGTAGTTCATCATGTAGCTGCGCAGCTTTGCAGATGAGATGTCGTCGTAGACGTGGTAAGCGTGCATCATGACGCGCGCCACGCGCCAGTAGTGGTCAACGCGGCTCGTGAGGACCTTGTCGTTGACCGACTGGTCCTCTCGCCCAATGAAGTAGCGATAGACGTCAACGTCAAGGTAGAAAAGGCTGCGGCACGCGGGAAACGGCACATAGGCGTAGATGTTGTCCACGTAGAACGTATGCGGCGGCATCTCGAGCCCCACCTCGCGCAGCACGTCCACGCGATAGGTGAGCGCGTGCATGAGCAGGTACTGCCACATCATGAAGTGCCCGATGTCGTTCCAGGTAAAGACGCGGCCCACGGGCAGGACGTGACGATAGTCCACCACGTTTTGCGTGTTGTCCTCAACGTGCTCGTAGACGTAGTTGGTGATCACAAGGTCAACGTGCTCGCCAAGACCAATGAAGTAGCGGAGCTTGTCGAGAAGGGCGCGCACCGCCTCCGCGTCCACCCAGTCGTCGGAGTCCACGTTCTTGAAGTAGACGCCGCGAGCGTTTTTCACCGCCTGCATGACCGCCGCACCGTGACCGCCGTTTTCCTGGTGGATGGCGCGAACGATCGACGGGTGACGCTCTTCCCAGGCATCGGCCTTGGCAGGGGTATCGTCTTTGGTCGAACCATCGTCGACGATGATGATCTCGACGTCCTCGGCATAGTCCGTACCCTCGAGAATGGACTCGATGCAGTGGTCCATGTACGCCGAAGAGTTGTAGCACGGGATACCAAAGGTGATGGTCTTCTTCATGCGGCGACCGTCCTAGCTGTGCTGGGAGATGATCTCGTCGGAGAGCTCGAGCGCGGAGGCAACCACGCCGTCCATGTCGTAGTAGCGATACTCCGCAAGGCGACCGACGCAGTGGAAGTTGACAAGACCGCTCACGCGCTCGCGGTAGCGACGGTAGAGCTCGAGGTTCTCGTCCTCCAGAATCGCGTAGTAGGGCGTCTCGCCGGAGCCCGGTGTGTAGGCCTTGGAGTACTCGCGCATGATGGTGGTCTTGCCGGGAATCACCTGGCCGGTCATGTTCTTGAACTCGGTTATGCGCGTGAAGTCCTCGCTCGTGGTGTAGTTGACGGTGCCCACGGGCTGGAACTGGTCGACGGGAAGCGTCTCGAACTCCATGTCGAGTGTGCGGTACGGAAGCGCGCCGAGGTCAAGGTCAAAGAGCTCGTCAAGCGGACCGGTGTAGATGATCTCGCCGCCGTAGGGCCGATCGCACACCGAGACGCTCGTCTCGGAGACCTTGAGGAGGTCGCGCGCGTCGACACCGAGAAAAACGTCAATGCAGTCGTGGTCGAGCATGTGCTCGAAGAGTACCGTGTAGCCCTCGGCCGGCATGCCCTGGAACGGGGCGCCGGGGAAGTAGCGGTCGTCGTCGCCCACGAAGACGGGCACGCGGCCCGTAATCGAGGGATCGATCTGATCGGGCGTCTGGCCCCACTGCTTCATCGTGTAGTAGAGGAAGACGTTCTCAAAGACGTAGTCGGCAACCTCGACAAGCTCGGGGTCGTTCTTCTCGCGAAGCTCCATGATGGGCACCTTCTTGTTCTCGCCGAAGGTTGCCACGAGCTTCTGGTAGAGGCGCTCCCCCTTCTCCTCGCCAAAGGCGAGCTTGAGGGAGCGGTGGTTGAACGGAACGGGCATGAGCGTACCGTGGATGTTGGCGAGCACCTTGTGCTGATAGTTGGTCCACTCGGTAAAGCGGGAGAGGAACTCGTTTACGCGCTCGTTCACGGTGTGATAGATATGCGGACCGTACTTGTGAACCAGGATGCCGGCCTCGTCCTCGTAGTCGTAGGCGTTGCCCGCAATGTGGTCGCGCCGCTCGAGAATGCAGACCTTGAAGCCGCACGACTCGACGAGCCTCCTCGCACACACCGCTCCCGCGTATCCAGCACCAACGATGATGGCGTCGTACGAGTCAGGCGAGAAGCCCGCGGGCAGACCGTTCATGATTCCCATAGAAATCCTCTCAGCGATTCCGTCTGGCACCGCAAGGCGGTGCGGGCAAACTCATACGTTCACCCATAATTTCGGCTCATTTTATCACCTCGCTCGTATAATGGACGCTGAGGCGCATCATACCCCGCCAACCTGCACATTCGAGGACGCGAGCGCCGGACATACCACCGTTTGAACAAGGAGAGCCCATGAGCGTGTTTCTCGATCGCATGAAGGCCGCCGCTAAGGCCTACAAGAAGACCATCGTCCTGCCCGAGGGCGAGGACCCGCGCACCCTCGAGGCGGCGCGCGTGATCGTGGCCGAGGACCTGGCCAACCTCGTCATCCTGGGCGATCCGGCCAAGATCGACGTCGAGGGCGTCACCGTCATCGACCCGACCTCCCCCACGGCCCCCAAGCACGAGGCCTACGCTCAGAAGTTCGCCGAGCTCCGCGCCAAGAAGGGCGTGACCATCGAGCAGGCACGTGCCCAGATGATGGACGCCACCTACTACGGCACCATGATGGTCAAGATGGGCGACGCTGACGGCCTCGTCTCCGGCGCCTGCCACTCCACGGCAAACACGCTGCGCCCGGCGCTCCAGATCCTGAAGACCGCCCCGGGCACCAAGCTCGTCTCCGCCTTCATGGTCATGTGCACCAAGACGCCCGAGTTCGGTGCCGACGGCACGCTCGTCTTCGCCGACTGCGGACTGAACATCGACCCGACCTCCGACGAGCTCTCCGAGATCGCCATCGCCTCCGCCAACTCCTTCGCCACCTTCATGGACGACGTGGAGCCGCGCGTGGCCATGCTCTCCTACTCCACGATGGGCTCGGCCGGCGGCGACACGGCGAAGAAGGTCCAGGAGGCGACCAAGTTTGCCAAGGAGAAGGCCCCCGAGCTCGCCATCGACGGCGACCTCCAGCTCGACGCCGCCATCGTGCCCGAGGTTGCCGCCCTCAAGGCTCCGGAGAGCAAGGTCGCAGGCCACGCCAACGTGCTCGTCTTCCCCAACCTCGAGACCGGCAACATCGGCTACAAGCTCGTCCAGCGCTTTGGCCAGGCCGAGGCCTACGGCCCCATCCTTCAGGGCATCGCCAAGCCGGTGAACGACCTCTCCCGTGGTTGCGTGGCCGACGACATCGTGGGCGTCGTGGCCATCACCGCGGTCCAGGCCCAGATGGCGGAGATGCACTAGCACTAGCGCCCACACGGCCGAAAAGGACGACCCATCCGGGCCCGGACGCGCGTCCGGGCCCATTCTTGTGGATACATGGGTCGTGCCGCCCACAGCCGACGGCCGCGGACGCGCACGACGTGCTACCCCTCCCCCAGTGCGTCGGAGAGCACCCGCGCGCAGTTCTCCAGATACAGCTCCTTGGCTGCGTCGTTCGCCGCGGCAAGGTCGTATTGGCACGCCTCAACAAAGGGGATGCGCTGCCACTCGCCGTCCGTCGGGAGTGCGAAGACCCCCACACGCTCGGGATGCTCGGCAAGATCGAGCGAGATGCGCGCGTAGGGGTGCTCAATCATACAGTAGGTCTGCTCGTATGTCGCGGGATCCTTCTCGACTGGATAACGCTTGGACTCAAGAAAGAACAGGTACTCCTGCCCTGTGCGCAGCGGCATGAGACCAAACAGGTTTTGACCCAGACCAACCCCCTGCACCTCGCGCACGTCGCTGAACTGTCCCATCCCCAGGCCATTGCGAGGCTCCGTGATCTGGTACGCATCGTAGACGACAAGGGCGTCCCCCTCGGAGACGTCCTCGCCCCTAAGGACTGACGTTACCTCAATGCAGCACTGGAACGCCTCGTAGACGTAGGTCCTCTCACCCGTGAAGGTGCCCGTGAGCACGATGGGCGCCTCTGCGAGCGCCTCTTCAGAGGCCATCCCCAGAGCCTGAGCCGCATCCCCCTCGTCGGGAAGCGCCCCCTGGGACCTGGCCTCGTCTGTCGCCGCTGCAATCTCCTCCCGTGTGTACAGGCAAAGCGTGTCCGTCGTCGCGCGCGAGTTCAACACGAAGGGAAGCCGCTCAACGGCGGTCACGTCGTCCGCATAGTCCGTGAGGCTCGCCCGCATGGCGAGGCCTACTCCCACGCACACGGCCATAAGGCACGCGCAGATGACAAGAAGCGCCCGCATCGTCAGCATGGGAAGGTGCAACCTCCGACGCCTCATGAGAAATCGACCTCCTCCACCACGTGCCCATAGGCCATGCGCCAGCCGCGCTCGAACAGCACTTCGAGCATGGGCTCGTTGTGACAGGCAATGAGCACGGTGCAGCCGTGCTCATGCTCCTCGCGCACAATCTTGGCAACCATCTCGATGCCGTCCACGTCGAGCGCGTTAGTGGGCTCGTCCAGGATGAGCAGCCCGGGCGCCTCCATGATGGCCTGCGCAATGGTGAGGCGCTGCCTCATGCCCGAGCTGTACGCAGAGAACGGGCGGTCGTCATCGGGGTCGAGCCCCACGCGCGCGAGCGCCGCCCTCGCCTCAGCCTCGCCCGCCACTCCCCTGATGGACGCGAGCATCGTGAGGTTTCTCAAGCCCGTGTCCTCGTCCCAGAACCCCGCCGACTCGAGAACGAGGCCCAGATCGCTCGGGAAGTCGACGTCCTCACCAATCCTCTGGTCAAAGACATCAACCTGGCCCGAGGTGAGATGAATGAGCCCTGAGATGGCCCTGAAGAGCATCGTCTTGCCCGAGCCGTTGATTCCACTGAACCCGTAGATTCCCCCGCGTTCCATCGTAAGCGTCACGTCGTCGAGCACGGCGCGCCCGCGAATCAGCTTGGTTGCGTGGCTTACTACAATCGCGTCAGACATGAAAGCCTCCCATCAAAAGATATCGCGGACACGGACAAGGCGGAGTGCCCACGCCGCCGCAAGCGCGGCGCACGCGCCAAGATACGCAAGCGACACGCCAACCGGAAAGCCCGGAACCCCCAGCGAAAAAGCCGAGGTCCATCCCGAGCAGTCGTGCCAGCCAAGAATTCCCTGCACAAAGGGCAGCCAGGGGGCCGCAGTCACAGCCGTCTCACGCGGAAAATATGCGAGTGTGAGCACGCCCGCAGCGTAGACCCCCACCACGGCCGCAAAGGCCACGACGGGATCAATCATGAGCGCAAGGCAGTTGATCGTCAGCACGAGGCACAGCATGAGCGGAAAGCCCAGCGCGGCGCAGCGCACAACGACGTCAAGCAGCTCGGACGCGTCCGCGCCGCAGCCCAGGACAAGCAGGGCCATGCCGCTCGCAAGTTCGCCGAGCAGCGTAAACACAGCCGAGAAGAAGGCGAGATGAGCCAGCTTGCCCGCCAGCCATGCCCGACGCGACCCCACGCGCGGGAGCACGGCCGAGGCATCCGCCCCAAGACCGTCCGACAGAACGCCCGAGAAGAAGTAGCAAAAGGCCGCCTGGGGGGCGAGCCACGCAACGAGGGCAACGATGCTCGGCCCGCCCCCAAGGGGATTCGGAACCAGGAACCCCCCGCCCATAAACTCGTAGAGGGCCGTCTGCGTCCCATAGGCCCCCATGCACAGCGTAGCGACCAGGCTCGCCAGCACGCAGACCGCCACCCGCGCCCACTGACCGCGCCGCAGCGACAAGAGGGACACGGTCACGCGCCGTCCCCTAGAGCTCACGTGGCTCACCCTCCTCCGTCAGATAGTCCTTTCTGCGCACGAGCCAGACGGCCAGCAGGCCGAGGAACACGCAGAACTCAGCAAGGCGAAACGCGCCCGCCACCTCACCGGCAAGGCCGTCCTCAGGCACCGCCGCCACAAGGAGCCATCCCGTCCAGAGTGCGGAGTTGTAAAGGGCTGGCGTCATGCTCAGGACATAGTCGAGTGCGCCGTACCCAAGGGCTGTCAGCATTGCATAGGTACCCGAACCGGTAAGCAGGCGGACCACCAGGACGATAAGGCACACCACTAGGAAGAAGAGGGCCTGGAGCACCGCTGCCAGAAGGCCAAACGCCACATAGGCCCCTAACGCATGCCCCGTCGGCGAGAGGAGTCGCACGCTCACAAGGCCGCACAGTGTGAGAAGGACCGAGAGCACCAGGGCGCGAGCCGCCAGCCGTCCCACTACGCCAAGCAGAGTCCTTCCGCGGCTCGAGCGAATCACCCATGCGGCCGAGGCCACGGGGCGCATCGCACCGGTCGCGCTGAAAGCACAGATAGGAACATAGACAAAGGTCGCAAGAGGATAGTTGGCTACCTGAGCATAGGCGCCCGAGAGCGTGCCGTTGTCCATCGCGGAGACGTTGTGCCCCCACAGCAAGGCCACCACAACGCAAGCCCCCGCGAGGATGCCAAGACCGGCGATGAACCTTCGGTCAAAGAGCCGCTCAAAACGCAACCCGGCGCTCATAGCAGCACGTCCTTGCGTCGGACAAGGGGAAGCCACAGCGCCCCCACGAGCACCAGGAGCACCACAAGGGGTGCGAAGAGAAACACAAGAGGTCTTCGGGGGGTCACGAGGGAGAAGAGCAGGTACTGCCCTATGCTCAGGTCAGAAGGAAGCAGGTACGAGGACACGATCAGGACGAGGGCAGGAAGCCCCACCACGAGAAGACGGCTCGTGCGCACATAGAGTGAGAGGACGAGCGCGGCCAGAGCCAGAAGGGCTCCCCAAAGGGCGTCGTAGACAATAAAGATCAGGTTGAGAAGATAGCGGGCGTTAAGGAAGAGTCCTAGGAAGAGCGTCCTGTCGTACCAGCTGGTCGAGTCGACCTCAGCGGCCGAACTGTTCAGAAAGAGCTGATAGGCATCCTGTCCAGACGTCGCGGGAAAGGCAACGAACGCGAGCAGCTGGGATACCAGCAGCGGAACGAGCACCACGAGAAAGCCGCCCACAAAGGCCACAAGCGCCCCCGAGAAGAGATAGGAACGCAAGGAGGAGCGCACAGCAACGCAACCCGCATACCTCCTTCTCACATCCAGATAGAGGCAGTCTCCAAAGACGGCAGCAGCCAAAAATGGCATCAGGAAGTAGAGGTAGAAGCAAAAGAGCGGCGTCTGCATGGACTCATAGTTGCCAACCCAAGCCACATCAGCCGCAGGCACCTCGCCCACGTCGTGACCCCAGAACACCAGGCACGCCTGAACGAAGCAGGCCGACATGGCCACAAGCCCCACCACAACGGCATAGCGCCACATCTTTGATGCAAACATACGTCGAAACTGAAACTGAAGAACGCCCGCTCCTGCTGTCATGATACTTACCACCCGTCAGCACTTGTAGGGACGGGAGTGCGAAGGCACCCCCGTCCCACCGGTCAGAAGCTCGTAGCTAGTTGAAGTTCACATACCCGGAGACGCGGTCGCAGGGATTAGGGCCCCAGCCTACCTGATGCCCCATCAGAGTCACGGAGCCACTGAAGGTGCTGTAGTATAACGGACGGCCCGTTTTACCGGCATTAACGATCACGGAGCTCGCACACTGCCCCTGCCCAGGCAGCTCAATCCAGAAGTTGCCGCCATAGGGAGAGGACGAGTACACCTGGACGTACGCCGAGGAACCGCCAGAATGGTACCCATTCCGAACCGGCGCCGGCATCTGCCATGCCGGAAGGCAGGCGTTGAAGGTGCCTCCGTCAGCCAATGCGGGGGCGGCGAATCCAACCGTTGCAGCAAGTGCCAAGCCAATGGCAACGGCAGCTCTCTTGAACTTCATCGTCATGGCAAGTCACATCCTTTCGTAGGGAAGAGTTCCTCACGAGCAGTGGGCCCACGTGAACGAGCCGTATTTCCTTAATGGCACCCACTGCTCAAGCTTTGTTTCAGACGCTTGTCCCTGCCTAACCTGCGACAGAGTCGCATACTCAGCACCTCCCTACCAGCTGTACATGGCAACGTCGGAACTTGTCACAACCTTGCTGTCAGCGCTCTTCCTACAGACAAAGAAGTAGGTTCCCGACCCAACGCCCTCCCACGTCGCCTTCGTGAACCCGTTGCGCTTGAAGGCGGCGGTGCCCACAAGCGAATTGCCGAGGAACGAGGAGCGATAGAGGCTCACCGTGAAAGTTCCATTCACGGAACAGCTTGCGGTCATCTCGATTCCCACGTTTGACCCGTCGAAGTTGTGCGGGACAAATGTCTGCTCCGTTACGAGAGTCAGCGTACCCCCAAACCACGAGCGCGAAGAAACCACGCTGTCAGGGTCATACAGGTGCACGACAATTGGCGGCACAACATCGCTGGGTTGCTCAGCGGCACACGCTCTGGAAGGAGCCAGGAATGCTGAGCATAGAATCAGGAGAAATGCCACAGCTCCCGCCCACATGAGGCGCGCGTTCTCCAAATGTTCCCTCATAGTCGACCTCCCCTTGTCCGGAAAGACAACTGGGAGGCTATGTCAAAGTGAGCTCAGAGTCTGTCAGTTTTCAGGGTGCACTTTCCCAAGGCGAGTAGTTTTTGTCTCCTTTGCGAGGAGATTGCGAAGCTCATCAAGACTGTGGACGCCAAGATCGTGATACGTCCTGGTCCGATATGACCGAACGGTCTCCAGCGCCACAGACCGCCGCTCACACACCTCACGGACGCTGTGCCCATACACCAAATCAAAGATGATACGCGCACGAAGCTCGTCCATACCCTTTCCCCTGAGGTAATGGACCACCCTCTCCGCCTCCGAGTCCGTTGGTCTAACCGCCTCGCCTTTAGAGGCGCGAATGCGGTGCCAGAGAAGGACGCTCCAGAAAAGGAGTTCTATGGGCATGAGCGCAAAGACCAAGCTTGTGGTCAATCCAACGATTTTGGGATCGACGAATAGAGCGAGGCACTGCACCGCTGCCGCCAGGAGAACAAGAAGCGGAGTTCTGAGAACAAGACGCATGAACCCGCTGGAATACGCCAACAGGAGCCGTGAGACACGTGACCCGCCCGCCTCCTCAGTACGTAAGTCCCAGCCGGCGGCGAGTGGCCCCAATATGAGCAGGGCCAAGGACCCAAGCCTGTAGAGAAGAAATCCCCACCAACCACAGTGGATGCCAAGCGCCACTACTAGCACATAGACCAGCGATGATACGTCGAGGAAGGCCCTCGAGAAGGGCAGAGGGTTCTCATGGCAGTCGGCATGCCCATACAAGTGCATGACTTCACGAGTTATATAGAGCCAGGACAGGACTATGATGCCAGACCACATCAGATACATCGTGCCTCGATGGTACCAATGACCATCAAGAAGAAAGTCGGAGGAACACTGAGCCTGGGTCAGGACAAGGAGGCCGGCAAAGGCGGCCAACCTCACGCGAGATGGGCGCCGAGTCGCTAAGGGAGTAGAGGAGGCCTCGGAATTGGCATCGAACTCCACGCTCGCGGCCTTAGCTTCTGGTGAGCTCGAATCCAGCTCATCAACGTATTTCTTGAGCCCCTTGAGACCCTTGACGCCAAGCTTCTCGTATCCCCTCCCGCGATACGTCGTGACGGTAGCCGTGGCAAGGCCCAGCTCGTCCGCAATCGACTGGGCCGTCCGCCCCAGCGCGCTTCTCGCAAGAACGGATGCCTCGCGATTGGTCAGGGCGTTGGAGGAGGACACCTTGAGGCGCAGCGCCAAAGCATTCGCGTCGGACGCCTGTTGGCAGACCGTGGTGTCATCATCTGAGCTATCAGCAGCAGCGTTCTTCTCGGCCACGACCCTTGTGCGAGCTCGCAAGACCAGAAGGGAGGTGACGGCTGCTACCGCAACCAAGAGTAGGAACAGCACATAGAAGAAATCTGCGGGCAACCCGCCAACAAACCAGTCAGTCCGGTACTCCCAGATGAAGCCTCGGACCCCAATGAACGAGAGGTGTCCGGCTAGGAGTGCGGCGGTGAGATCAGGGGCCCATCTCCTACGCAATCTAAGAGCAGCGATATAAGCGACACAGGAGGTGAGCAAACAGAGCAGAAACGTGGTGCCGGTCCAAGCCTTGCCAAGTAGGCTTGAGGTCAAGATACCAATCGTCGGCCACATTGCGCCCGTCGCAAATGCCCCGACAGCATGAATGGGATCGCACGGAGCAGCGTCGATGGAATCTGCGGAGAGCATCGCCCAGGCGAGCGAGACCACTATCGCCGCGACAAATTCCACGAGCGAGATTGCGTCGTTCAGCGCGATTTGGGCGTCTGTGAATATGACATCGGAACCGCGAACGTAAGCATATGCCTCAACAACGAGCAGGGCGACGGCGGAGACTGCGCCCAGACCCCCCACGCATCGAACAAAGAGGCGAGAGGCCCATGGAAACCGCGCTCTTGCTGCAGGCGCCAGAATGGCCCACATCACAAAGAGCGTGATGACGATGGAAAGGACTCCCGCAGGGACCTGGCCCGGGACCATGGGTCCAAAGCTGTAGACGCCATAGGGCATCCCGGCAAGAATTGCCGTCAGAAGACACCAGACCACGTGAACCCTCCTCACGTTGACTTCGCCGCGGATGGATGCGCAAGACCAAATCTTCCTAATTATGTCATGATTGTGGACTCCGGCTAGGGGCCGAACAGTCAAACGGCCGCTGCCGCCCGTCGCGAATGCCCATCCGTACCATCGCTTCATCGAGCGCACGAGTTAGCGGCCAGGGGGCGGGTTGTTCGACTAGCCGACTCACGTTTTCGCAGATGATATCTGCCTATGTGTTCATACGCTCACGCGACAACAATGTAATTCGTGCACTCGATGAAAGCACGACTCACCCATGGTGCCACCGTTCAAAGAGGCCCCGGCGCCAGTCTGGCACCGGGGCTCACGTCAGCGTAGGTCGTCAAAAGCAGAGAAGGACAAGCCGCACCCCGCGGCCTAGCTCATAATCGGCTTCGGCCCGGCGGCGCGGACCTCGGGCGCCATCGTGGTGAGGCGCTTCTCGGCGTTGTCGACGAACATCAGGGCGAGCTTCTCGGCCATTTCGTCGTAGGCGCCGCGGTCCTCCCAGGTGTTGCGAGCGTTGAGCAGCTCGGAGGGGACGCCGGGGCAGGTGGTGGGCACGTCGAGGTTGAAGCGCTCGTCGTGGACAAACTCGCAGTCGTCGATGATGCCGGACTGGGCGGCCTCGACCATCTTGCGGGTGTAGGCGAGCTTCATGCGCTTGCCGGTGCCGTAGGGGCCGCCGGTCCAACCGGTGTTGATGAGGTAGACGCGCACGCCGCCCTTGTCGATCTTGTCGCCGAGCATCTGCGCGTAGACATTGGGGTCAAGCGGCATGAACGGCTCGCCAAAGAGCGAGGAGAACGTGGGCTGGGGCTCCTTGATGCCGCGCTCGGTACCGGCAACCTTGGAGGTAAACCCGGTCATGAAGTGGTACATGGCGGCGTTGCGGTCGAGCTTGGCGATCGGGGGCAGCACGCCAAAGGCGTCGGCAGTAAGGAAGATCACGACGTCGGGCGTGCGCTTGGCGCGACCCTTCTTGACAGCGCCGGGGACAAACTCAACCGGATAGGCAACGCGGCCGTTCTCGGTAAGCGAGGTGTCAAAGTAGTCGGCAACGCGGGAGTCCTCGTCGATGACCACGTTCTCGCACATGGAGCCAAAGCGGATGGCGTTCCAGATCTGCGGCTCGGTCTCGGGCGTGATGTCGATGGTCTTGGCATAGCAGCCGCCCTCGATGTTGAAGACCTTGTCGTCGGCCCAGCCGTGCTCGTCGTCGCCAATGAGCAGGCGGTCCTCAGCGGCAGAAAGGGTGGTCTTGCCGGTGCCGGAAAGACCAAAGAAGACCGTGGTACCGTGGGAGCGCGGGTTCATGTTGCAGGAGCAGTGCATAGTGAGAACGTTGTCCTCAACGGGAAGCAGGTAGTTCATAACCGAGAAGATCGACTTCTTGATCTCACCGGAGTACTGGGTGCCCACCACGAGGATGGTGCGCTCCTGGAAGTTGATAAGGACGGCGGCCTCGGAGTGCGTACCGTAGGTCTCGGGGTCGAGCTTGAGCGTGGGAGCGGCCATCACGACGAAGTCCGCCTCACCAAAGTCGCGCAGCTCCTTCTCATCGGGGCGCACGAGCATCTGGTGAACGAAGAGCGCCTGGCTCGCAAGCTCGCAGATGGCGCAGATCTTGCGGGAGTAGCGGCGGTCGGCGCCGGCGAGGCCGTGCACCACGAAGAGGCGGCGCTCGGAGAGGTGGCCGATGACCTCAGCCTTGACCTTGTTGTAGTTCTCGACGGAGAACGGCACGTTCACGTTGCCCCAGGCGATCTTGTCGTGCACGTCGGGCGTGTCAACGATGAAGCGGTCCTTGGGCGAGCGGCCCGTGTACTGGCCGGTGATGACGGAGAGGGAGCCGGTGCTCGTGAGCTCGCCCTCGCCGCGCTCGACGGCGGTTTCGATCAGCACCGCGGGAGACGCGTCCATGACGGTCTTCTCCTCGGTGTGGGCGATGCCGTAGCGCATAAGTTCCTCGATGATCATGCGTTCCTCCTCGAAACAGGCGGCACGCGCCGCCGGCTTTTGACGCATCTGCAGCGCTCCCGCAGCTCGGGGCGCAATTTGACCTCGCCTATTATGACACAGTTGCCCGTTTGCCGCGCCAAGGGCCCCATTCAGCAAGCTCAATGCTACAAACTCATAACATAAGGATAGAGTTTTGAGAGATGGGGACAGAAGGGAGAACAACCATGGGAACGCTTACGACCATCTCTTCGGGGGCGCTCAGCGCGCAGGTTGACGCCACGGGAGCGCAGCTCATGAGCCTTCGCCTTGGCGAGGGCGAGTACCTCTGGCAGGGGGACGAGAGATTCTGGTCGCGTCGCGCGCCCGTGCTCTTTCCCATCGTGGGATGCCTGAGGGGCGACTTTGCCACGAGCGCCCAGGGAGAGGTGCACCTCAAGCGTCACGGCGTCGCGCGCCTCTATGACCACAAGGTGGTGGACCAGAGCCCCTCGAGCGTCACCTACGAGCTTGTCTCTACTGACGAGACCCGCGCGGCTTTCCCCTTCGACTTCCGCCTCAACATGACCTACGCCGTTGACGGCGAGAAGCTCTCACAGACCTTCTCGGTAACCAACACGGGGACGGTTGACCTCCCCTTTACCCTAGGAGGTCACCCTGCGTTCAACGTACCCGTTCCCGGTGAGGAGGGCGCCGCGTTCTCAGATTACGAGCTCGTATTCCCTGAGCGGTGGACGGCGCGTGTCCCCGCCATCGACGAGAAGGGCCTCCAGGACTTCTCCAACATGACCGAGCTCTTCTGCGACTCCGACTGCATTCGACTCACGCACGAGCTCATCGACAAGCTGCTCACGGTTGTGTTTGTCAACGTCCCCGGCAACTCCGTCAAGCTCGTTGGACCGGCAGGACACGGCGTCGAGCTTGACTTTGACGGCTTTGGGTTCCTCGGCGTCTGGACAGCAACATCCGACTCCCCCTTCGTTGCCATCGAGCCCTGGGTCGGGTGCGCCACTGCCTACGACGAGTCGGACGTCTTTGAGGAGAAGCGCGGAACCATAGTCCTTGCCCCGGGAGCCACCTGCGAGAAGACCTTCACCATAAGGCCCTTCTGATGCAGAGAGGAAGCTGCGGACATACCGCAATTCGCCAGGCAAAGAGCGAGGACCTGGACGCAGTCATGAACATCTACGAGGCAGCTCGAAGCTTCATGCGCGCCAATGGCAACCACACCCAATGGGTCAACGGCTACCCGAGTCGCGCGCACGCCGAACGTGACTGCGCGGCGGGCTGGCTGTGGGTTCTCGACGAGGGCGAGGGTCCCGTTGCCTGTATGAGCGTGATGCCTGGGCCAGACAGAACGTATGCCTCCATCGAGGGCGAGCCCTGGCTCAACGACGAGCCGTACTGGGTGATGCATCGCCTTGCCTGTACCGAGCAAGGTCGCGGCCTTGGATCAAGGATGCTCGCGTTTCTTTGCGAGAGCCACGACAACGTCCGTGCCGACACGCACGAGACCAACGCTGCCATGCAGCGCGCACTCGAGCGCGCGGGCTTTTGTCGCCGCGGGACGATCATCTGCGACGACGGCACGCCGAGAATCGCGTATCACTTCGTACGTCACTCCTGCCGCTGATGCAGGGTGGACGGTTTATTTCGGTCAGGCAGAGGGGGCCGGGCTATTTCGGTCAGGCAAAAGGGGACGGGTTATTTCGCTCAGAGATTTTGGGACAGGTTTTTTAAAGGAA
>CASEVE010000041.1 GCA_949291295.1 uncultured Olsenella sp. | reverse complement strand
GCCGGGAGGAAGTAGGTTCTAGGTGTCGCCGGGCGGGGCCCGGCGGGCACCGACGGGCCGACGTGCCCGGACTCTTACACCACAAAACGCGACGCGATCACATCCGCTGGCCCCACGGCTAGAAAGCCGGCCCTCTGTACCACATCCGCTGGCCCCACGGCTAGAAAGCCGGCCCTCTGTACCGCGCTGACATCCCCGCGGGGCTGGTACGTGGTACAGACCCCAGCATTTCTCGGCGCTTATTCGTGAATCTGGTACAGGAGGGCCGTTTTCTCGGCATGTGCTACCGGGCGCGTGGTACAGTCCCCGTTGTTTCTCGGCGAGCTGCCTAGGGATGCGGTACAGACCTCGTGTTTTCTCGACACGTGGCTCGCGGATGTGGTACAGCCCCCGGGTTTTCTCGCGCGGGATTGACGGGGTTGGTGCAGCCTTTTGCTTTTCTCGCACAACCATTGGTTGTTCTCGCTGGTAAACGGGTAGAATCGTAACTCGTCAGATGGTTGGTGGAACTCAACCGAGGGGGATGTCACAGTGGGAGCCACACGCAAAAGCCCAAGGAAAGGACCAACCATGGACGAGAAGAACGAGACGCTGGGACGGCGCATCGCGCGACTGCGCCTGGAGTACGGCATGACGCAGGAGCGCCTTGCCATGAAGATGGGCGTGACGGCGCAGGCGGTGAGCAAGTGGGAGAACGACCTCAGCGCGCCCGACATCTCGCTGTTGCCGGAGCTCGCGCGCACGCTCGGCGTGACCGTGGACGAACTGCTGGAGGGTCGCAAGAGCCAGGAGATCGTGCCGGCGGAGCCCGAGCCTGCGCCGGAGGCTGAGCCCGCGCCGTCTCGCGCGGACGAGACCCGCCCCAAGAAGCTCCACATCCAGGTGGACAGCAGCGACGGCGACGTGGTGAACATCAACGTGCCCCTGGGCATGGCGAGCGCCGTGCTCGGTGCCAGCTCCAAGCTTCCCGGCGTGGTCAACCTGAACCTCAATGACGCGGACGTTGACATGACGCTTATCGCGGAGGCCATCAAGCATGGCGAGAAGGGCACGCTCGTCGAGGTCGACAGTGGCGACGGCGACCACGTGACCATCTCGCTGGAGTAGCGTGCGGACTGGAGGGGCGACGTTGGACGAGAAGTGCATCGCGGATATCGAGCACGTCACGGGCATCGCGCGCCTTGACGAGGCAATTGCGCGCATCGCTGGCGCGGCGGTTGCCGACGGCCTCTGCGAGGCGGTTCTCCTCAAGGGCTCGATCGCTCGCGGCGATGCGGACGAGTTTTCCGACATAGACCTCTACCTCGTCGTCTCTCACCAAAATCGTGACTCCGTGCTAGAGCGGCGCGAGAAGTACCTTGCTGCGTACGGAGACATCGTCTTCATCGAGGACGTCGACTTTGGCCTGCCGCAGAAGCTGGGGATCTTCTCCGATGCCCTCCATGTGGACCTCTACGTGGCCGAGCCTCAGCAGGTCGGCAGCCTTGACCCCGTCGTCGCGGTATACGACCCTGCGAATCTCTTCACGGACGTGACGCCCACGCGCGCCGACGTGACGGACGAAGAGCTCTGCGGGCACTTCTCGTCTGCGATCTACTGTCTTGTGGAGGCGAGCTCGGCGTATGCACGCAGAAACGACGTCTGGTCCGCAAAGATCATGAGCGACGCGGTAGGGGAGCTTTCAGTGCTGGTTCGCAGCCTCTACGACCAGCGCTACGCGTTTCTCGGCCTGAAGAAGATCAACGAGGTGATTCCAGCCGAGGACTACCAGCTTCTCGAGGCAATCTATGTGAGCCTGGGGCGCGGCGACTTCTTGGAGGCGGCACAGGCCATCCTCAACGTCCTCGACGCGTTTCTCGCCAACACGGACGACGGTCTTGCCGCAAAGCTCGATGTCCGCTTTCTCACATGGGTAAAGGAGAGCCTAGGCACCACGCTCTTTGCACGGCGTCGACCTTAATCCCCGGCCCGCGCCCTTCGTCGGTCCCAGACGAGAAGAACCTCCATCTCGGCAGCAAAAGGCCCTCCCGGTTTCCTAAGCGGAAGTTTCGCGAAGCGCACTTCCGCGTGGAAACCGGGAGGGCCGTCGGTTACGACGCGAGGTTCTTCTCGCTACCCGACGAGCGCCTTTGTGATGCTCGCCGCGGCCGTCTTGCCGGCGCCCATGGCCAGGATGACCGTGGCCGCGCCGGTGACGATGTCGCCGCCGGCCCAGATGCGCGGGTCGGAGGTGCGGCCGTCCTCGTCGGCGATGATGTAGCCCCACTTGTTGAGCTTGATGTCGCCGATCATCTTGGCAAACGGGTTGGCGTTGGTGCCGATGGCGGAGATGGCCACGTCGCAGGGGATCTCCTCGACGGCGCCCTCGATGGGCACCGGGCGACGGCGGCCGGAGGCGTCGGGCTCGCCGAGCTCCATCTTCTGGACGCGCACGGCGCAGACGGCGCCATCCTCGCCCTTCACGAACTCCAGCGGCGCCACGAGCGGCATGACCTCGACGCCCTCGGCCTTGGCGTGGTGGAGCTCCGCGCGACGGGCGGGCATCTCAGCCTCAGTGCGGCGGTAGGCGATGATCGCGCGCTCGGCACCCAGGCGCTTGGCGGTGCGCACCGCGTCCATGGCGACGTTGCCGCCACCGAAGACCACGACGTTCTTGCCGTGCTTGGTGGGGGTGTCGTACTCGGGGAAGTTGTTCGCCTTCATGAGGTTCACGCGCGTGAGGTACTCGTTGGCGAAGAAGACGTTGGGGAGGTTCTCGCCGGGGACGTTCAGGAACTTGGGCAGGCCCGCGCCCGTGGCGATGTAGATGGCGTCGTAGCCCTCGGCAAAGAGCTCCTCGGCGTCGGTGATGCGACCGACGACGGAGTTGTACTCAAACTTGACGCCCATCTCCTCGAGGCCGTCGATCTCGCGCTTGACGACGGCCTGCCTTGGGCAGACGGAACTCGGGGATGCCGTAGACGAGCACGCCGCCGCCGGTGAAGAAGGCCTCGAAGACGGTGACGTCAAAGCCGTTGCGGGCGAGCTCGCCGGCGCAGGTGATGCCGGACGGGCCGGAGCCCACGACGGCGACCTTCTTGCCGTTCTTGGGGGCCATCTTGGGCTTGGAGGCAAGCTCGGGCTGGTCGCCGAGGAAGCGCTCCAGCTGGCCGATGGCCACCGGGTCGCCCTTCTTGCCGCGGATGCACTTGCCCTCGCACTGGTTCTCCTGCGGGCACACGCGGCCGCAGATGGCGGGGAGCATCGAGTCCTCGCGGATGATGTCCAGCGCCTCGCCGAACTTCTCCTCGCGGATCTTCTCGATGAACTTGGGGATGTTGATGTTGACGGGGCAGCCGTCAACGCAGAACGGCTTCTTGCAGTCCATGCAGCGCTCGGCCTCGGCCAGCGCCATCTCCTTGGTGAAGCCCTTGTCGACGGGGCGGAAGTCGCACGCGCGCTCGGCTGCCGGCTCCTCGTTGTCCGGCGTGCGCGGGGACTTCATGTCGGGGACAAAGCGACCGTTTACCTGTGGCATGCGCAGTTCGCCTCCTCATAGGCCTTGAGGGACTGGCCCTCCTCGGTGAGATACGCGGCCTGACGCGCGCGAAGGTCGTTCCAGTCGACCTTGGTGGCGTCAAAGTCGGGGCCGTCGACGCAGGCGAACTTCGTCTGGCCGTCAACCTCAACGCGGCAGCAGCCGCACATGCCGGTGCCGTCGACCATGATGGGGTTCAGCGACGCGGTGATCGGCGTGTTGTACTTCTCGGCCGTGAGGGCGGAGAACTTCATCATCGGCACGGGGCCGACGCAGAAGACCTGGGTGACGGCCTTCTCCTGCAGCAGGCGCTCGAGCGGTGCGGTGACCACGCCCTTCTCGCCGTAGGAGCCGTCGTCGGTGGTGATGTGGATGTGGTCGTCCGGGAGGATCTCGCGGAACTGGTCCTCGAGGAGCAGGAGGTCCTTGGTGCGCGCGCCCATGATGGCGTGAACCTCGTGTCCGGTCTCGACCAGGTGGCGGGCAACCGGGAAGGCGATGGCAAGGCCAACGCCGCCGCCGATGACGGCGCAGGGGCCGTCGGCCATCTCGGTGGGGACGCCCAGCGGGCCGGTGACGTCCTTGATGGAGTCGCCCGCCTCATAGGTGGACAGCATCTCCGTGGTCTTGCCGATCACCATGAAGATGAACTCGACCCAGCCCTCCTCAGCGTTCCAGCCCGCAAGCGTGAACGGGACGCGCTCGCCCGTCTCGTTGGCGCGCACCATCAGGAACTGGCCGGCATGTGCGTGCTTGGCCATCCTGGGCGCCTCGATGCGGAACTTGAACACCTTCTCCGAGAACTGCGTCTTTTCGAGGATCTTGTACATTAACCGCACTCCTCTCCTGCATTCCCTCATTTGGTGGCCCTGTGCTGGGCCTTTCCAACACCCTCCATTGTACCCCACGGGCTACGCGTTCTTCCGTCTGCCGACAACGAGACCGGTGGGCGGCGTATGGGAAAGAGACGGCTTCTTTCCCACGGTTAGAGCGACTGCTCTACGAGGTCGGCGGCACGCTCGACGGTGAGCTCAAAGTCATCGAGGAAGTTGCCCTTGAGCTCGCGCAGAACGTAGTCGGCTACGGGCATGCGTCCGGGCGGGCGGCCGATTCCAAACTGAATGCGGGCAAAGTCGCGGCTGCCCAGCTTATCGGCAATGGAGCGTAGGCCGTTGTGCGCGTTGAGGCCTCCGCCCAGCTTGAGGCGCACCTCGCCGGCAGCAAGGTCGACCTCGTCGTGGACCACGAGGATTTCGTCCGGCTTCACGCGGTGGGCGCGTGCGAGCTTTGAGAGCGGACCTCCGGAGGTGTTCATGTAGCTCATCGGCTTGGCAAGCAGCACCTCGCGCTGCTCACCGTCCTTGTTGGTCACTGTGATCGACGCCACCTGGGCGCCCGCTTCGGATTTCCAGTAGCGCACGCCGCGCCGCGCCGCCACAGCATCTATCGTGGCAAAGCCAGCGTTGTGCCGCGTTCGCGCGTATTCGGCATCGGGATTGCCGAGTCCGCAGACAATTCTGATGGGCATGACCCTCCTTTCCTGGGGTTTTGCAGGCGCAAATAGTTAACGTGCACGAGGCATGGAGACAGCGCGGGGGTTGTAGGTTGTTTTTCTTTGGAGGTCAAAGTACAGGATTGTTAGTACCTCGCTGACCTGCGTTTCCCTCGCCTCGAAATGTCTTCTACTGCGCCCTCCCTGATAAAATGACCTACAATCGCTCTTCTCAAAAAACCAGCATATCAAAAAGGAAAGCGCGGGCCGTCGATGACTATCGACGGCCCGCGCTATGGTATCAAACCTTTCACATCAATCAGGGAAAACCCCTGCTTGATGGCTAGATTTCGGCACCCTGGCCGCCAAAGATCTCCGAAACCGAGCGGCGCATGTAGACGCTGTTGATAGCCTCGGCAAGCTCATTGGCAACGGAGACGCTCTTGATCTTGGAGCCGGGCTGGTCCGCCGCCTCGCACGGAATGATGTCGGTGACAACGCACTCCTCGAGAGGGGCCTCCTGCAGGCGCTCGATGGCCGCGCCAGAGAAGATGCCGTGGGTGGCAGAGACGTAGATGTCGCCAGCGCCCATCTCCTTGAGCTTCTTGACGGAGTTGCAGAGGGTGCCTGCGGTGTCGATCATGTCGTCGTTGACGATGCAGGTCTTGCCGTCAATGTTGCCGATGATGCCCATGACCTCGGACGCGTTGTGCTTGGGACGACTCTTGTGAGCGATGGCAAACTCGCAGCCCAGGTAGTCCGCAAGGCGCTTGGCAACCTTGGCGCGACCCATGTCCGGAGAGACCACGACGGTGTTCTCCCAGTCAAAGTTCTTCTGCTTGAAGTAGTCGCCGATGAGATAGAGCGCCGTGAGGTGCGTCACGGGAATGTCAAAGAAGCCCTGAATCTGGCCCTGGTGCAGGTCCACGGTGATGACCTGGTCAACGCCGGCGGCCTCGAGAAGGTTGGCCACGAGGCGCGCGGTGATCGGCTCGCGCGCGGCTGCCTTGCGGTCCTGACGGGCGTAGCAGTAGTGGGGAAGAACCGCGGTGAACTTGGAGACCGAGGCGCGCTTGGCGGCGTCGGCCACGACGAGCGTCTCCATGAGGAGGTCGTTCACGCTCGCACCGGAAAGCGACTGGATGAAGAACACGTCGCCGCCGCGGACGGACTCGTCAAAGCGGGCGTAAATCTCGCCGTTGGCAAACTTCTCAATCTTGAGGCCCTGTAGCTCGAGGTGCAGGATGTCAGCGATCTTCTGGGAAAGCTCGGGGTTGCCAGTGCCGCTGTAGAGCTTGATCTCCTTCTGCAGGGGCATGGGCTTGCTCAGGTTCTCGTACATCTAGGCCTCTCTCCTCAGTCTCTCGAGTCTCTTTGACGCATATCCCTCAACGATGCGCTGCTCGGCGCGCTCGAGGTAGAGCGCGTCGGCAGGAACGTCCTTGGTAACGCATGAGCTGGCGCCCACAAGCGCACCGTCGCCGATCGTCACGGGCGCGACCATCATGGTGTCGGAGCCCACGAAGACGTTGTCGCCGATGATGGTGCGGCTCTTGTGCACGCCGTCGTAGTTGCAGGTGATTGACCCTCCACCAATGTTGACGCCCGCGCCCATGGTGCAGTCGCCTATGTAGGAGAGGTGCGGCACCTTGGAGCCCACGCCGATGACGGAGTTCTTGATTTCCACGTGCGTGCCCACGTGGGCGCCCTTGAGAACGTGCGCCCCGCCGCGCAGGTACGCGCGCGGCCCGCAGGTCACGTCGTCGTCGATGGTAACGTCCACGCCTACGGTCTCCTCGAGGGAGACGTTGTTGCCCACGGTGCAGTTGGTGAGGCGCGTGTTGGGCCCGAGCACGCATTCCTCGCCCACGCTCGTCGTGCCCCAGAGCATCGTCATGGGGAGAAGGACGGTATCGCGCCCAACGGTGACGTCGGGGCCCACCCAGGTGGTCGCCGGATCGAGCATCGTGACGCCCTCGGCCATGAGGCGGGCGTTGATGCGGTCGCGCGCGATGGCGTTCAGCTCGGCGAGCTGTGCGCGGCTGTTGACGCCCAGGAGCTCGTCGGCGTCCTCGGTGGAAACTGCGGCCACGTGGTGGCCGTGCCCGCGCAGGATGGAGACCATGTCGGTGAGGTAGTACTCGTGCTGCGAGTTCTCCGTGGAGAGCTCGCCGATGTGGGCGGCGAGAAGCGCAGCGTCAAAGGCGTAGAAGCCGGGGTTGCAGGAGGTGAGCGTTGCCGCCTGCTCGGGCGTGCAGTCCTTCTGCTCGATGATGCGCGTGACGGAGCCCTCGTCGTCAAACTCCAGGCGGCCGTAGCCGAAGGGGTCCTCGGGCGTCCACGTGAGGATGCCGGCCGCAGCCTCGCCCGCCTCGACGGGAGCAATTAGGCGACGCAGGGTCTCAGGCTCCACAAGCGGACCGTCTCCGTTGAGAACGAGCAGCGCACCCTCACAGATCCCGGTGGCTTCGAGTGCCACGCGGACGGCGTGTCCGGTGCCCAGGCGCTCGGTCTGCTCGACGCACTCGACGTCCTTCTCGCTCGCAAGATGGGCCCGCACCTCGTCGGCACCGTGCCCCACGACCACGACGATACGCTCGACTCCGGCCTCGCGCGCGGCGCGCGTGACCCAGGAGACGAGCGGACGGTCGAGGAGCTTGTGCATTACCTTGGGGTGACGGGACTTCATGCGCGTTCCCTCACCGGCGGCGAGGATGATCGCGGTCATAGGCATTGGGTAGCCTCCAAGCAACGCGTGTGTCCCTTTACGAGCCTCTATGATAACTCAGAACGTCATGGGCGGATGACAGCGTCTTCTTGATACAATGCATTCGCACAGGGGTATCGTCCAATGGTTAGGACAGTGGTTTTTGGTGCCATCAATGTGGGTTCGAATCCTACTACCCCTGCCATTTGCCTAAAAGGGGACGGGCTCATTTCCAGCAGCTTTTCTGAAAGTCTTGCTGGAAATGAGCCCGTCCCCGTTTGCTGCGTCAAGTGTGTCAGCTGGCTCTGACGCCAGTGCCACAAAACGCCTCCGCCCCCAATTGCCGGGCTTAGGCAATCTCCAGGCGGTCGAAGGCGGAGCAGATGGCGTCGAGAAGGAGGACGGCAAAGGTCTGCGCATCGCTGACGGTGAAGGCCGCAGCGCCAACCGGCAGCTCAATGCGCACCGCGCGCGGCGTTGTGTCCGAGCTCTGAATGGCGGAGCGCATGCGGCGCGGCAGCGTCTCAATGTCGTCGAGCATGATGTTGCCCACGCCCGTCGCCACGTTCTCGGGCAGGGGCTCCGTTGAGAGGATGATAAGAACGCGCGTGCCCTCGTCTGCCGTCTCGGGGGAGCCGACGAGGTTGAGCGCGCAGTCCTCCACCGTTGCGTGGGCGAGGTTCCAGATGCGTCCCGCAACGTTGCGCGAGATGGGGTCCTCGGCCGTTATGGCGATGCCAGCGTCTTCGAGCACGCTCGCGGCGCGAGCAAAGCCCATCGAACCCTGCGGGTGCGGGCCGTCCGCGGGCTTTCCCGCCCAGACGTGACGCAGGCGCTCGATGGCGTCAAAGGTGTCCGGGAAGGCCATGCCGTCTGCGAGCGCGCCGATGCTCTCCTGGAAGAGCTTGACTGCGGCCTCGGTGTGAACGCCGTAGGACCCGTCGACCGGTCCGCACGAGAATCCGAGCACGTTGAGGCGCTCCTGCAGCTGGCGGACGTCGTTTCCATGGAAGTTGGGAAGGCGCAGGTAGAGGGTGCGGTCCCCGAGTTGGTAGCACTCGTCGACGAGGGCGGACCAGGTGGCGGCGTCGACCTCCTCGCCGAGCGAGAGGCCATGGTCGAGCCTGAAGCGGGCGACGGCCGTGGCGGTTGAGCGCCCGTAGCTTCCCTCGGAGCGCTCCGCCTCGTCAACCTGATAGCCAATCGAGCTGAGTCGATCCTGGATGTCCTCGACGGCGGCGCCGACGTTACCCACTCGGATAGTTTCCATTTCCCTCTCCTATACGCACACGTGGAGCGGGGCGGATCAGCCCGCGCGCTCCACGAAGAAGTCTGACATAGAGATGAGCAGGTCGCGAGCCTCAACCGTGATGTGACCCGCCTCTTCGAGCCCGCGCGCGGCGTCCTTGGCGCGCCCCGCCATCTCTTGTGCGAGCGACTGGCAGCGCTCGATGCCGCCTCCCGCTTCGATGAGTCCCACGGCGCGCTCGAGCTTGTCCGCATCTGTGGTCGAGCTGCCGAGAAGCGCCACGAGCTCCGCGCGCCGCTTGGCGTCAAGGTGCTCGAGCGCCCATACCACGGCAAGCGTGCGCTTGCCCTCGGTGATGTCCGAGCGGAAGTCCTTGCCCTGGGCCTCGGCGTCTCCCACAAGGTTGAGCAGGTCGTCGGCGAGCTGAAAGGCCACGCCGGCAGTAATGCCCAGCTCGAGCAGGCCGCGAGCCGCCTCCTCGGAGCCCCCGCCCACGATCGCTCCCACGTAGAGCGGAATCGCGGCAGAGTACCAGGCCGTCTTGCTCGTAACCATGTAGAGATAGTCCTCCGAGGTGACGTCCCATCGGGTGTCACGCACCCAGCCGAGGTCGAGCGCCTGGCCCTCGAGGGTGTGGCGCTCCATGCGCACAAGCTCCTCGAGTGCGCAGACCTTGAGCTCCGGCGAGAGCGCGGGGTCGGCGAGAACCACCTCAAAGACCTGGGCGAGCGCAAGGTCGCCGGCATTTATCGCCAGGCCCGTGCCCTCCACGCGATAGAGGCACGGCTCTCCGCGACGCAGCTCGCCCTCGTCGGCGATGTCGTCATGGATGAGGGCGGCGCTCTGGAAGAGCTCCACGGCCACCGCGCAAGAGAGCGCGTCCTCTGCACGTCCGCCCACCGCCTCCGCGCCGAGCAGCGCGAGCACCGGACGCACGCGCTTGCCGCCCGAGGCGGTGAAGCGTGCGAGCGGCGCGTAGAGGTAGCGCGTCAGGTCCGCAGCGGCGGGGCCGTCGGTGAGCGGGGTGTCCGCAGCGTCCGAGAGCGCGCGCTCAACCAGGGGCAGGCGTTCCCTGAGGTAGGTGACGAAGAGCTCTTCCATGGTTCTTCTCGCTGCCTAGCCCTCGTAGCCGTTGGGGTTGTTGGACTGCCAGTTCCAGGAGTCGCGGCACATGTCCTCGATGTTGAACTTGGCCTCCCAGCCCATCTCCTCGCGTGCCTTGGTGCAGTCGGCGTAGTTGGCCGTGACGTCGCCGGGGCGGCGCGGGTCAACGACGTAGGGGATCTCGTGGCCGCAGGCCTTGGAGAAGGCCGTGATGATCTGGAGCACCGAGGTGCCCGTGCCGGTGCCGAGGTTGAAGATCTCCACGCCGGAGCGGCCGTTCATCCAAGCGAGCGCCGCGGCGTGGCCGGAGGCGAGGTCGCAGACGTGGATGTAGTCGCGCACGCCGGTGCCGTCGGGGGTGTCGTAGTCGTTGCCAAAGACGTGCACGGCGTCACGCTTGCCGATGGCGGTCTGCGCGACGTAGGGCACGAGGTTGTTGGGGATGCCCTTGGGGTCCTCGCCCATGAGGCCCGAGGGGTGCGCTCCGATGGGGTTGAAGTAGCGGAGAAGCACGACGTTCCACTCCGGGTCGGCGGTGTGGAGGTCGGTGAGGATCTGCTCGATCATCCACTTGGTCCAACCGTAGGGGTTGGTCGCCGGCTTCTTGGGGCTCTCCTCGGTGAGGGGCAGGGAGTCCGGATCTCCGTAGACCGTGGCGGAGCTGGAGAAAATGATGGACTTGCAGCCGTGCTCGCGCATGACGTCTACGAGCGTGAGCGTGTTGCCAATGTTGTTGGAGTAGTACTCGATGGGCTTGGAGACGGACTCGCCGACGGCCTTGAAGCCGGCAAAGTGGATCACGCGGCTCGGGTGGTGCTCGTCGAAGATCTTGGTGAGCGCCGGGCGGTCGTTGACGTCGGCCTCATAGAAGGTGAGATTGGCGGCCGCGTCGTCGCCGACGATGGTCTTGATGCGGTCAAAGACCTTGGCAGAGGCGTTGGAGAGGTCGTCGACAACAACGACCTGGTAGCCGCGCGTGAGAAGCTCGACGACGGTGTGGCTGCCGATGAACCCGGCACCGCCGGTAACGAGCACACAGGTGTCCTGGGGCGCGATCTTCTCGCTCATGGGAGTCCTTTCATCGTGGCGACCGCCGGCCTTCTCCGGTTTTTCCGCCATCCCCAAGTATACGTCTGATGTTCCCCTTACGTGGGTCGTGCTGCGGTGGCTCGTGCCAAGAAACCGGTAGACGGGCGCACGGGGTGTGCCGAGAAAGGCTGCGAAGCGCGCCATGGAGCGTAAGTCTCACAGGTGGTAGTTCTTGTGAAAAGTTTTACGTTACGAAATAGAACTGTAGTTTTGAAAACTCGCACCACCTGTGAGGCTATGCGTCAGTGTCAGCGAGAAAAGCGCGGAAGCTCATTTGAGACGGCTCAAACAGAATCTGCCCCCCGGAGGGTGCTGTCGCCGTGCTCATGCTCACTGAAAAGCAGTTCGAAAACAGGGAAGTGCTTGTGGATAGCGGGATGCATGAGGGTGGAATCAAGGACCAGGGTGCACAGCTGACCCTAGCCTTTTGAGTGCCTAGTAGTTCTTGGTATGGGTATTATCGTATTACGATGAATTACGTCCATTGTGGGGTGATTTGGGTGGCAATGGAGGCTACAACTATCCGCTTTGAGCCCGAAGAGAAGCTGTGGATTCAGGCGTATGCAGATTTTACTGGAAGAACGTTTTCCGATGTGGTTCGCGAGGCAGCGCTCGAGGTAGTGGAGGCGGCGGCCGATCGACAGGCATACGAGGACGCCCTTTCGGTGGACGATGGAGTCCGATACACCACCGATGAGGTCATGCGGATGGCGCTGGAGGCAGAATGAGCCATCGCGTGTCATGGTCTCGTGCGGCGACGAAAGAGCTTCTTGCCGTAGAGAAGAGACAGCGGCTCATGATTTTGAAATGGGTCCAGGACAATCTTGAAGGTTGCGAGAATCCTAAGGTCATTCTCGGTTCAAAGGCGCTTCAGGGTACGAAGCATGGCTGGAGATATCGTATCGGCAACTATCGCATCCTAGCGAGCATTCTTGAGGACGAGCTTGTTATCGATGTTGTTCGCGTTGGTCACAGGCAGGGTGTCTACAAGCGAATGCACAGGGATTTGTAGGCGGGCCAAGCCGTGTTGGAGCAACGAGGCTTGGCCCGCGAGGTTATCTCTGCTCTGCAAGCGGCCGAACGTGTTCGACGGTCGCTCGCTCGGGGCATAGGTTGAAATCGACGGTGCGCGCGGGCGGTGGCGGGGCTAAACTGTTCCACGGTGTGAATTTGGCCGGCGAGGGCCGGCCCGCGAGATAGGAGCATCCATGGCCGAGGACGCCAAGCAGTACGCGCTGGACAAGCACAGGGAGTGGCAGGGCAAGATCGAGGTGATCACCCGCGCGCCGATCACCACGCCGGAGGAGCTGGCCGTGGCCTACACGCCGGGCGTCGCCGAGCCGTGCCTCAAGATCTCCGAGAACGTGGAGGACTCCTACACCTACACCCGCCGCGGCAACCTAGTGGCCGTGGTCACGGACGGCACCGCGGTGCTGGGCCTCGGTGACATCGGCCCCGAGGCGGGCATGCCGGTCATGGAGGGCAAGTGCGCCCTGTTCAAGACCTTCGCCGACGTCGACGCGTTCCCGCTGTGCGTGCGCTCCAAGGACGTGGACGAGATCGTCCGCACCGTCGAGCTCATCGCCGGCAGCTTCGGCGGCATCAACCTCGAGGACATCTCCGCGCCGCGCTGCTTTGAGATCGAGCGCCGCCTCAAGGAGTGCTGCGACATCCCCGTCTTCCACGACGACCAGCACGGCACGGCCGTGGTGACCTGCGCCGCGCTCATCAACGCCTGCCGCCTCACGGGGCGTGCGCTCTCTGACGTGCGCGTGGTCTTCTCCGGCGCCGGCGCCGCGGGCATCTCCATCGCCAAGCTCATGCAGCGCATGGGCGTGAAGGACGTCATCATCTGCGACCGCACGGGCGCCATCTACGAGGGTCGCGAGGGCCTCAACCCCGAGAAGGCCGAGATCGCCACGTGGACCAACCGCGAGGGCGTGAGGGGCAGCCTCGCCGACGCCGTCAGGGGCGCCGCCGTCTTCGTGGGCGTCTCCGCCCCGGGCGTGCTCACCCAGGACATGGTCCGCACCATGGCCGCCGACCCGATCATCTTTGCCTGCGCCAACCCCGTGCCGGAGATCATGCCGGACGAGGCGCTTGCCGCCGGCGCCGCCGTGGCCGCCACGGGCCGCTCCGACTTCCCCAACCAGATCAACAACGTGCTCGCGTTCCCGGGCATCTTCCGCGGCGCCCTCGACGTGCGCGCGTCCGACATCAACGACGACATGATGGAGGCCGCGGCCTACGCGATCGCCGGCCTCGTGGACGACGAGCACCGCGCCGCCGACTACATCATCCCCGGCGCCTTCGACGAGCGCGTGGCGCCCGCCGTCGCCGCCGCCGTGGCCGAGGCCGCCCGCACCTCCGGCGTCGCCCGCCTCTAGATGTTACGAAGGGACAGTCCCTTCGTAACATGTGCCGCCCCGACGTTCCTTTGCGAGAAGGACGTCGGGGCGGCCTCTTTACGCCCTCTTGAGGAAGTGCATCACGAGCGCCACCATCACGTCCTTCTCCTCCGGCTTTGACTCGGCGATGAGGATGGTCATGGCGACGAGCGCGCTGTCGTCGATGGCCTGCTCGCCCGCGGATGTGAAGAGTACCCCATTACGGTCGAGAAAGTACAGGAAGACCGCAGCGGCGATGCGCTTGTTGCCGTCGAGGAAGCTGTGGTCCTTCACCACGAAGTAGAGCAGGTGTGCCGCCTTCTCCTCGAGCGTGGGGTAGAGGTCGGCCCGCCGAAGCTCTGGAAGACGTTGCCCACGGCTCCCTTGAACGACTCGTCCTTCTCCACGCCAAAGAGCGAGCTCTCACGGCCAAAGCGTAGGGATTCGATCATCTCGCGGCACTCCCCGTAGGTGATCTCCCGCGTGGCGGGCGTGCCCTCGGGCGTCGTCACGCAGAGGTGGTCGTAGTCGTCCAGCAGGTCGAGCGCCCCGGTGTAGCTCTGGACGATGTCGAGGATCTGGCGGGACTCTAGGCTCTCAGGGACGCGAGCCATGATCTTGGCGACCTGTCCCAGCTGCTCGAGCCGCCGCTCGTTCTCCGCGTGGCCGGCCACGACGTAGCGACGCAGCACGTCCGTTGCCCAGCGGCGGAACTCCACGCCGCGCGCGGACTTCACGCGGTAGCCGACGGAGAGGACCATGCCGAGGTTGTAGTGCTCGACCTGGTACGTCTTGCCGTCGCGGGCAGTTGTCGCAAATTTTGCGACAGCTCGATTCTCGGACCCTGCAAGCTCCTCGCGCAGCGCATTGGCGACGTGCTTGCCGATGGTCTTGACGTCGCGTCCAAAGAGGGTCGCGAGCTGCGTGCGGCTCAGCCACACGTCCTCGCGCTTCGGGTCGAGCATCACCGGCAGCTCGATCGCCCCATCCGCAGACTCAAACAGTACGACGCTCTTCTCCGTGCCCATACGTACCTCCGCTCTCCCGTTTCTTCGTTAGAACAAATGTACGAGATGGACCGGACAATAATTCCTAATGCCGCCCGCGCCTCCGGCGTCGCCCGCCTCTAGATGTTACGAAGGGACTGTCCCTTCGTATCATTCTTCGGGGCGGTTGACGATTACGATGCCCAGGCTCACCAGGGCAAGCGCCGCCACGGCGATCGCGGGGCTTACCACGTTGGTCTCGCCCAGAAGGACCGCGGAGAGAAGCACGCCAAAGACCGGGTTCATGAAGCCAAAGACCGCCACGCGCGAGACGGGGTTGGCCGCCAGCGCGAGCGACCACAGCGAGTAGGCGCCCGCGGAAATAAAGCCCAGATAGGCGAGAAGCGCAAGCGCCGGGAGCGGGTTTGCGGCATCGGCCGGGGCAACGTGCCCGCCAAGGGCGAGGCCCGCCGCGAGCAGCACCGCCCCACCGAGGACGAACTGCCACCCGGAGAGCAGCACGGGGTCGTGGTCGCGCGAGAAGCGCTTGGCGAGGTTGCTCGACGTGGCAGCAGCAAGCGTGGATGCGAGCACCATGCCCTCACCGGCTAGCGTGAAGCTGAACCCACCTGACTCTCCCGTGACGTTTACCAGCACCACGCCCGCAAAGCCCACAAGGCACCCCAGCACCTTGCGTCCCGTGAGCCGCTCGAAGCGAAACACAAGCGCGGCCAAAAGCACGCAGAGAAACGAGTTGCTCGCCTCCAGGATGGAGCTCGTGACTCCCGCGCAGTTGGCCAGCCCCACATAGAAGAGGATGTACTGTAGGATCGTCTGGAAAATCGCGAGTGCTCCCACATACGGCAGGTCACGGCGCTTCGGCACAAACGCTCGTCGCTGCGCCACGCTCATGCCCGCAACTACCATCAAACCCGCGATGACAAAGCGCGTCCCCGCAAAGGCGAGGATCGACGGCACGTCGGCAGCACCGATGCCAAACAGCTCGTAGCCGATCTTCACGCACGGAAACGCCGACCCCCACAGAAGGCAGCTCGCCAGGCATGCCAGCACCACCCCCGGCGTCGTGGCGATGAAAGGTTTGGATTCAGGATTGCTCACGCGATGACCTCTCGGTTGAAACTGTCGGACCTGCATGCAGCTGCGCCCGGACTTCTCGACCGGCGACTTCTGGCGAAGCCAGTGAGCCGGAGAGAAGTCCGGGCGCAGCCAACCCTGCCGTCAGGCTATGCCGTAAAGTACGCCACACCACCCTTAATGAGCGGCTGGTACGCGTTGCCCGGCACGTTCTTGTAGAGCCCGGCGCCGGAGCGCTCGGTGTGGCCCATCTTGCCGAGGATGCGGCCGTCGGGCGAGGTGATGCCCTCGATGGCAAGGACGGACCCGTTGGGGTTGACGTCAAGGCTCATGCCCGGCACGCCGTTCTCGTCAACGTACTGCGTGGCCACCTGGCCGGCCGCAACGAGCTTCTCGAGGACCTGCGGGGAGGCCACAAAGCGGCCCTCGCCGTGGGAGATCGCGATGTTGTGGATGTCGCCCACCTCGCACTTGGAGAGCCAGGGGCTGAGCGTGGATGCCACGCGCGTGCGCACGAGGCGGCTCTGGTGGCGGCCGATGGTGTTGAACGTGAGGGTGGGGCAGGAGTCGTCCATCGGGCGGATGTCGCCGTAGGGCACAAGGCCCAGCTTCACGAGCGCCTGGAAGCCGTTGCAGATGCCGAGCATCAGACCGTCGCGCTTCTGCAGGAGCTCGCGCACGGCCTCGGTGACCTCGGGCGCACGGAAGAACGCCGTGATGAACTTGGCGGACCCATCGGGCTCGTCGCCGCCGGAGAAGCCGCCGGGGATCATGACGATCTGGCTCTCGCGGATGCGGCGCGCCAGCTCGTGGGTGCTCTCGGCCACGGCATCGGGCGTGAGGTTGTTGATCACAAAGACGTCTGCCACGGCGCCGGCGCGCTCAAAGGCGTGCGCGGTGTCGTACTCGCAGTTGGTGCCCGGGAAGACGGGGATGATCACGCGCGGGCGTGCCACGTGCACGGCGGGGTGCGGGCGCGCAGCGGCGGCGTGCTCGGGGTCGAAGGAGACGGTGCGCACGTCCTCGCCCTCGGAGCGGTACGGGAAGACACTCTCGATGGCGCCCTCCCAGGCCTCCTGGAGCTCGGCGAGGTCGATCTTCTCGCCTGCGACGACAAGGTCATAGGACTCGGTGGTGGTGCCAAAGAGGGAGGCGGTCACGCCGGCGGGAATCTCGGGTGCCGGCGCGTCGTCAGTGAGCTCCACGAGGAAGCTGCCGTAGGACGGGCAGAAGAGGGCATCCGCGCCAAAGGAGTCGGAGAGCTCAAGGCCAATGCGGTTGCCCACGCACATCTTGAACATCGCCTCGGCGGCCCCGCCGTAGCCCGGCGTAGAGATCGCCAGCGCCTCGCCGCGTGCTACGATGCCCTCGACCAGCGAGAACGCGGCGAGAAGCGCGTCGGGCAGCGGCGTGAGCCCGTCGTCTGCGTAGTCGGGCACAATGACGACGACGCGGTGCCCGGCTCCCTTGAACTCGGGGGAGACCACGCGCCCCACGTTCCCAAGGCCGGTGGCAAACGAGACGAGCGTGGGCGGAACGTCAAGGTCCTCAAAGCTTCCGGACATGGAGTCCTTGCCGCCGATGGACCCAATGCCAAGGTCCACCTGCGCCATAAGGGCGCCGAGAAGGGCGGCGGTGGGCTTGCCCCAGCGCTCGGGCTCGGTGCGCAGGCGCTCGAAGTACTCCTGGAACGTGAGGTAGAGGTTCTTGTGCTCAAAGCCTGTGGCCACCATGCGGCTCACGGACTCGACGACGGAAAGATAGGCGCCGGAGAACTGGTTAGCGCTCATGAGGTAGGGGTTGAAGCCCCACGCCATGCCGGAGCACGTTGTGGTCTCGCCGTCCACGGGGAGCTTGGCGACCATGGCCATCGTGGGCGTGAGCTGGGTCTTGCCGCCAAAGGGCATGAGCACCGTGGCGGCGCCGATGGTGGAGTCAAAGCGCTCGGAGAGGCCCTTGTTGGAGGCCACGTTGAGGTCGGTCACGAGGGCGTGCATCTTGTCGGCAACGGTGTCGCCGGTCCAGCCGTGGTGGAACTCCTCGGGCTCCTCGACGTGGACGACCTGGGACTTGGGGGCACCGTTGGAGGAGAGGAACTCGCGGCTCACGTCCACGATGGTCTTGCCGCGCCAGTGCATGCGCAGGCGGGGCTCCTCGGTGACGGTGGCCACGACGGTGGCCTCGAGGTTCTCCTCGTGGGCGTAGCGCATGAACTCGTCAACGTCTGCGGGCGCCAGGGCCACGGCCATGCGCTCCTGGGACTCGGAGATGGCAAGCTCGGTGCCGTCGAGGCCCTCGTACTTCTTGGGCACGAGGTCGAGGTTGATGTCCAGGCCGTCGGCCAGCTCGCCGATGGCAACGGAGACGCCGCCCGCGCCAAAGTCGTTGCAGCGCTTGATGAGGCGGCATGCGTCCTCGCGGCGGAAGAGGCGCTGGAGCTTGCGCTCGATGGGCGGGTTGCCCTTCTGGACCTCCGCGCCGTCCTTCTCGAGGGACTCGACGTTGTGGGCCTTGGAGGAGCCGGTGGCGCCGCCGATGCCGTCGCGGCCGGTGCGTCCGCCCAGAAGCACGATCTTGGCCGTCGCGGCCGGTGCGTCCGCCCAGAAGCACGATCTTGTCGCCGGGCGCCGGGCACTCGCGGCGCACGTGGGAGGCCGGGGTGGCGCCCACGACGGCACCGATCTCCATGCGCTTGGCCACGTAGCCGGGGTGGTAGAGCTCGGAGACCTGACCGGTTGCCAGGCCAATCTGGTTGCCGTAGCTGGAGTAGCCGGCGGCAGCGGTGGTGACGAGCTTGCGCTGCGGGAGTTTGCCCGTCATGGTCTTTGACACAGGGACGGTGGGGTCCGCCGCACCGGTGACACGCATGGCCTGAGCGGATGGCGCCGCCGATGCAGGTGGCCGCGCCACCAAAGGGCTCGATCTCGGTGGGGTGGTTGTGGGTCTCGTTCTTAAAGAGGAAGAGCCAGTCCTCCTCGTGACCGTTGACGTCCACCTTTGCCTTTACGGTGCAGGCGTTGATCTCCTCGGACTCGTCGAGGTTCTTGAGCTGGCCGGTGTGGCTCAGCCACTTGGCGCCGAGCGTGCCCATGTCCATGAGGGTGACGGGGCGCTCATCGCGTCCAAGCTCGCGGCGCATCTCGAGGTAGCGCTCAAAGGCGGTGCGCACCACGGCGTCGTCGATCTTGACGTCGGTGAGCTGGGTGCCAAAGGTGGTGTGGCGGCAGTGGTCTGACCAGTAGGTGTCGATCATGCGGATCTCGGTGATCGTGGGCACGCGACCCTCGCCGGCAAAGTAGCTCTGGCAGAAGGTGATGTCCGCGAGGTCCATGGCAAGGCCCAGGCTGTCGATCATGGCCTGGAGCTGCGTCTGGTCAAGCTCGAGGAAGCCGTCGAGCGCCTCAACGTCGGCGGGCTCGGGGTAGTCCTGGCGCAGCGTCTCGCGCGTCTCGAGGGACGCCTCGCGCGCCTCCACGGGGTTGATCACGTAGTGCTTGATGGCGGCAACGTCCTGCTCGGAGAGCGCACCCTCCAGCACGTAAACCTTGGCGGAACGCACAATGGGACGCTCGCCCTGCGAGATGAGCTGGATGCACTCGCTCGCGGAGTCCGCGCGCTGGTCAAACTGGCCGGGAAGAAACTCCACGGCAAAGACCGTAGATCCAGGGGCAACCTCGGGCATCTCCGTGGTGGCGTTGTCGGACTGCGGCTCCGAGAAGACCGTGGGGACGCAGCTCTCAAAGAGCTCGGGCGTGATGCCCTCAACGTCGTAGCGGTTGATGAGCCGCACCTTGGTGAGGGCGTCGATGCCAAGAAGCGTCTTGAGCTCGCGCTCGAGCGACTGCGCCTCGCCGTCAAAGCCGGGCTTCTTCTCCACGTAGATGCGAGAGACCATGCGCTGCTACCTCCGGTGTGTGCACGGGATTCGATAGTGACCTCTATTCTACGGCAAACGGGGGCTTTGCGTCTGCGAGCGGTTGCCCCGTCGGCGTTCCTTCAGGGAGTGCCCTCCGGGAAACTCCCTTACGGAACGCCGACGGGGCAATCAGAGCGAGGCAAGCCGCCGTTGCGGAGGTCACTATCGAATCCCGTGCGCGGCTTAGCAGCGCGATGGGTTAACCGAGGAGGGTGAGGGCGAGGATGAATGTTGCTGTGAGGGCGGCGGCTATGAGGTCGCGGTGGGTGAGGCGCTGGTCGTGGTAGTGGGTGCGGGCGGCTCCGCCTTCGTAGCAGCGGGCGTCTAGGGCGCGGGAGAGGCCGTCGGCGTGGCGCAGGCCGCTGGCAAGAAGCGCCACCACCACGGGCACGATGGAGCGCACGCGCCTCACGGGGCCGCCCTCGTCAAAGGCGCCGCCGCGCAGGGACTGCGCATCGATGATGGCGGAGGCCTCGTCGGCGAGCGTGGGGACAAAGCGCATCATGAGCGAGAAGACCATGGCGATCTCATGCCCGGGCAGCCCCAAGCGCGAGAGCGGGGAGAGCAGGGAGTCAAAGGCGTCGGACAGCTGGGTGGGCGTGGTCGTGAGCATGATGAGCGAGCCCGCCACGAGCGCAAGGGCAAAGCGGGCGGTATAGAGCGCCGCCGCGGTGATGCCACCCGAGGTGAACGAGAACGGCCCCACCGTTGCCACGACGTCTCCCGTTCGCACAAAGAAAAGGTTGAAGAGTGAGAGCACGGCGAGAAAGACCATGAGCGGCCGCACGGAGGCCAGGACGTGCCGGGCGGGAACGCGCGCGAGGAGAAGCACCGCAGCCACGAGCGCCGCGGCGGCTGCGAGCTGCGCCGCGTTTGAGACGCAGAAGATGCCGACGAGCACTGCGAGCGCGCAGACCAGCTTGACGCGCGCATCGAGCGCATGGATGGGGGAGCGCGCGGCAAAGTACTGGCCGATGGTTATTCTCAGCACCTGTTCTCACCTCCGGCTTTGCGCGGCGATCGGGCGCCGGCAATAGAGGCGACAAGCTCGTCGGTGGTGAGGGGGTCGCCGAGCGCGGGCCAGCCGCGCCGCTCCAGTCCCCGAGACACGCGAAGCGAGCGGGGGATTCCGAGGCCGCACGCCGCGAGCCTGTCCTCGTTCTCGCGCGAGAAGACCTCGCGCGGCTTCCCTGCGGCCAGCAGGCGGGACTCGTCGAGCGCGATGATGCGCTCGCTTCTTGCGGCATCCTCCATCGAGTGCGTTACCTGTATGAGCGTGACTCCGCGTTCGCGCAGGCGGCCGAGAACCTCGCGCAGCATGGAGCGCCCGCGCGGGTCGAGTCCCGCGGTGGGCTCGTCGAGCACGAGCACGGCGGGCTCCATGGCGAGGATGCCCGCGAGCGCGCAGAGGCGGCGCTGGCCGCCGGAGAGCTTGAAGGGGGAGGCCGCGCGCTTCTCGGCAAGCCCCACGAGCTCAAGCGCCTCCGTGACGCGCCGATTGACCTCGTCTACGGAGAGGCCGAGGTTGTGCGGTCCAAACGCCACGTCCTTCTCGACGGTCTCGGCGAAGAGCTGCCGCTCGGGGTGCTGCATCACGAAGCCGACGATGCGCTTTGCCGCCTTGCGCCCCCGGCGCGTGGAGGTGTCGTTTTGCGCAATAAGAACGCGTCCCTCGTCGGGGGTCTCCAGTCCGCAGAGCAGCCTCAGCAGCGTGGACTTGCCCGAGCCCGTCTGTCCGATGATCGCCGTGGAGCTTCCCTCGAAAACCTCAAAGGAGATGTCGCTCAGCGCGTTTCCGCGTCGTCCGTACGCAAAGGACACGTGCTCGACCTTCAGCAGGGGCCGGGCGTGCGTTTGCCGCTCAAGCCGGTTGGAGGCTGGAGCGTGTGAGGCGGCTCTCGCCCCAATCTGCCGCGCGACCCCATTGTGCGGGCCGGCGGCGGCAAGCTCGTCGAGGAGCACGGCCTCATCGCAGGTCCAGGGAAGGCCCAGACGCTGGGAGAGGCGCGCGGCAAACGGCACCTCGAGTCCCAGGTCCATGAGCGTCTGGCCGTGCGAGAAGACCTCCTTGGGCGCGCCCTCGAGCACGATGCGCCCATGGTCCATCACGATGACGCGATCCGCCTCCAGAGCCTCTTCCATGAAGTGCGTCACGTGGACGAGCGTGGTGCCGGCAGCGGCGAGGCGTCCCATCACGCGCAGGATTGCCGCGCGCCCGCGCACGTCGAGCAGCGAGGCGGGCTCGTCGAGCACCAGCACGGAGGGCTCCATCGCAAGCGCGCTCGCGATGCACACGCGCTGTCGCTGGCCCCCCGAGAGGCGCGAAGGGTCCGCCTTGGCAAAGTCCTCCATGGCAACGCGGTGCAGCTCACGAGCCACGCGCGTCGCGATTTCCGCGCGCGGGAGGCCGAGGTTCTCCGGGCCAAAGGCAACGTCGTCCTCAACGATGCTCGTGACAATCTGATCGTCAGGGTTCTGAAAAACCAGGCCGAGCGACCTTCTCGCCCGGCGGTATGCCGCGAGGTCTGGCGTCCCGTCCGCGCAGACGCGCTCGCCCGCGAGCTCGACTGCGCCCTCATCGGGGGCAAGAAGCCCGCAGATCACCGAGGCGAGCGTCGACTTGCCCGATCCGTTGGCCCCGAGCACGCAGACGCGCTCGCCCTGCGCCACCTCGAGGGAAACGTCGTCGAGCGCGCGCACCTCGCCGTCATAGACGAGGGTCACGTGCGAGAGGCGTATCGGCGTGCAGGTGCCCGGTGCCACGTTCTTTTGCCCGCCTATCGAGAGACGATCTGCGAGACGGGCTTTTGGATCAGCGCCGTGACCACGCAGTTGATGACGATCTTGAGGGCGTTGAACGGCAGCAGGATGGGCATGATCATGCCAATGACGTTGGCCGTGGAGACGGCGGTGTAGAGCGGGGTCACGATGATGTTGCCCACGATGCACGCGGCGAGCGCCGCCGCGGCGCCCACGATCATGCCCACGGCGAGTCCGCGCGTGCCGCCCATGCGGCGCGCGATGATGGCGGCGGGCACGCAGAGCGCCACGCCGGCAATGATCGCCATGAGGTGCCCCCATGGGTTGAACGAGAAGAGCGTCTTGAGCACCCAGGGGAGAATGACCACGATGGCGCCCGTGCTGGGGCCAAACGTGAGCGCGGCGACAAACGCGACGATGCCCGACGGGTCATACATGAGCCACGGCGCGGGCGGGAAGATGGGGACCTCCACAAAGGTGAGGACAAACGCCAGCGCGCAGAAGAGCGCCGTCGTTGCGATGCGGCGCGTGGACCAGGAGCCGCCCGCGGTGGTGGAGTGGGTGTCGTGCGAGTGCGTGGAAGCAGCCATGATGGCCTCCGTTTCTTCCATCCGGACTGTAACCGTTGGTCCCGGAGTCTCACCGGGTCAGCCGCCTTTTTAGCGGGTCGCGGACTGGGGGCATGGCACTCGGCCGCCCGTCACCGCCAGTGGGGACTTTCACCCCGCCCTGAAACTGACCTCTGTAGCGTATCACTTTCTGCTCGGAAGAACCGCGTATACTGTGAGTCGACCCTGTACCCGTCGAAAGGTCGACATGTCCGAGAGCGATAGCGGTCGAGAGCCCCTCGAGTGGCGCCTGCGCGCCATTGTTGGCGAGGAGAACGTCCTCGTTGACGAGCCCATGAGCGAGCACACCACTTTCAAGGTGGGCGGCCCGGCGGACCTCTACGTGATTCCAGAGGACTTCGACGAGGTACGCGACGTGCTGCGCGC
>CASEVE010000040.1 GCA_949291295.1 uncultured Olsenella sp. | reverse complement strand
GGATGGTCGGCGTGCCCATGCTCAAAGCCGAAAGAATTTCGTGCTCAGACCCGAAACTGTCCGACGCTCAAACCCGCAACTTCGAGGCTATCAAACACAGGCGCTCGACGACCTCCGGCGCGAGGCGTGGCGGGATGCCCGCAGGGCCCCGCGCCCCAAGCGGGGGCGGGGCAGGCCGCGCAAGGGCGAGGGGGCCCGCGCGGACCCCGCCAAGGGGGTCAAGGGCCTCAGGTTCCCGCTGATCAAGAACCCCGAGGACCTCGGCGAGGGGCAGGCCTCGGCGCTCGGGGCGCTCAGGCGCTCGGGGACGGCGCCGTGGCGCGGATACCTGCTCAAGGAGGGGCTGAGGGCGGTCTTCCGCGGCGACCCGGCGGGCGCCCGCGGCGCGCTCGACCGCTGGCTCGCCTGGGCGTGCCGCAGCCGCATCCCCCTGTTCGTCGAGCTCTCGCGGAAGGTCAGGCGCAAGCGGGAGGGCATCCTGCGCGCCATCGAGCTTGGCGTGTCCAACGCCCGCGTCGAGGCGGTGAACAACAAGATCAAGGTGGCGATCCGGCAGGGCTACGGGTTCAGGAACATAGACAACCTGATAGCGCTCGTGATGCTCAGGTGCTCGGACCTGAGGCCGGCTCTCCCCGGGCGGGGCGGCGGCGTGACCCCTACCCACACGAACTCACGAAGCCTCAAAGTTGTTTTACATTTTGGAGAAAAGAGCACCTCGCTCCAAATACCTCAGAGGTGCAGGCGAGGAGGTTAAGACACCCGTATTGTACCCGCGCATTTTGACGTAGCCTAAGTGTCAATCGAGAGTGTAGCAGTGCTTGGCGGCTGCGGGCATGCCTTTTGTGGGCTAATCACTGTCTAGAATCTGGACGGAGTTCGTCCGAGCGGCCAGTTAGGGTTTGAGAGAACGGGGGGCGGTATACTGACGTAAAGCGAATCACCAGCCCGTCAGGAGGCGTTCATGTCCAAGCTCAGCATCGAACAGAAGACCATCCGCGAGCTGCTAACCGACAAGCATGCCGACTTCCTGATTCCCGATTACCAGCGTCCCTACGCATGGGGCGAGGATGAGTGTGCGACCCTATGGGATGACCTCTTCGCCTTCGCCTTCCCCAATGACGATTACGAGCAGTTCGACAGCAAGTCCGACGAGTACTTCCTCGGCCCCATCGTTACCTTCAAGAACGACGACGGGAAGCTCGAGATCATTGACGGTCAGCAGCGCCTTACGACCATCATGCTCCTTCTCCGCGCCTTCTATGACAAGTTTGCCAACATGAAGGACAAGCAGTCTGTGAAGACTCGCGCCACCATTGCCGAGTGCGTGTGGAAGACCGACGAGTTTGATGAACCGGACACCGATCGTCTCAAGATCGATTCTGAGGTTGCCTCCGACGATGACAAAGGTGAGTTCCTTGCCATCCTTCGCACCGGTGACGTCGAGAAGGGTTGGAGAAGCGCTTACGCTTGCAACTTCGCCTTCTTTCAAAGGAAGATCTCCGAGCTCGTTAACGAGTGGCCGACCTATACCGTTTACCTTGCCGCCCGCATTCTCAACAATGTGATTTTGCTCCCCATCGAGGCGGAGAGCCAAGACACGGCGCTTAGGATTTTCTCGACCCTCAATGATCGTGGCCTGCCTCTCTCGGATGCCGACATCTTCAAGAGCCAGTTCTACAAGTACTTTTCTGACCTTGGGCGCAAGGATGAGTTCATCGTCCGCTGGAAGCGCATCGAAGAGCGCGCGGGAAAGATTTTTTCGCCTCTGCGCGGCACGCCTATGGACGAGCTCTTCACCCGCTACATGTACTACGAGCGCGCTCGCGAGGGGAATCGAAATACCACAACTCAGGGCCTGCGTGACTACTATGGTCGCAATGGCTATGCCCTTCTCAAAAGCGAGAAAACCCTTGACAATCTCGAGGCGCTTGCGGCCTTTTGGAGTCGCGTTGATACACAAGAGGGTTTCTCAGAGCGCTCCCTCAGGCAGCTCCTTGTCCTGCGCTACGCACCGAACAGTATGTGGACTTACCTCGTGAGCGTATGGTTCCTCTCGAAGCGCGGTGAGAGCTGCGAGCTTGACGATAACGAGTTCTGCGAGTTCCTGCGAAGGATTACAGGCTTCATTTTTGCCTACGCTATTGAGCGCCCGGGCGTGAACGCGCTGCGCTCTCCAGTGTACCCTGAGCTCATCAACATTGTCGAAGGACGTGAGGTTACGTTCTCGGACTATCGCTTCGACTCCGCTGACATCCGCTCGCGTTTCTTGTCCTATGCTTTCATAAATCAGCGCCCCATTACGCGCTCCATGCTTGTGTGGTGGGCGTTTTGCGATTCGGAGCAGGAACTTTTTGACTCCGATACCGTGCTTGAGGTGGAGCACATCTACGCCCGCAAGCGTAATGATTTCGAGCCGCTTCGAAACCGTGCAAATCTCGAGGCTCTTGGTAATAAGGCGATGCTCGAGAAGAGCGTGAACATCCGTGCGGCAGACTTCCGCTTTGAGGACAAGAGAAAGTACTACCTAGGGTTCAGGGACGGTCGAGGACAGACGAAGGTCGGTACGAAGATTCACGAACTTTCCGAGATGGCGCGCACCCGCAGTGACTTTACCGAGGCGGACATCGAGGCACGTACGGAGAAGATTATCGACTCGTTCGTGGACTACCTCGGCGAGGTGGGCCTGCTCGCCGATTGAAGGGGGCGGGTCGCCGGGGTCGGGCCTGTCGCGAGGTTCGCGCGCGAGTTCAGACGGCACCTTGAGCGTGAGGGCGTCTACGGACTGCTTGACTACGACTGGGCGGAGCGTTTCTGGGCGCTCGGTTTCGAGATGGACTGCGGTCGTTCCTACAACGAGAGGACAGGGCTTATGCTCGGTGACGAGCGAGGGCTCGACCGTGTGTTGGAGAGCATCGACGACGTGAAGCTCCTCGGGGACGCCGCTTTTTCGCAGTGCCGCTACATCACGCACTGGGCGTACTCGCTGGAGCATGAGAGTACGGGGTGGATAATCAAGGTGCTTGGTCGAATGGGAGAGCTTACGGGCGGCGGCGACGCTGTGTAAGGTCGACTTCTCCTGACCGGCCTCGCCTGCGTCTTTCGGTTTTGGCGGCTGGTAGAATTACTTCGTTGCTATCTGTGTAGTTCTGGGGTGGTTAATCCGGTGACTTGCCGCCTCACAACAAGAACGGAGAGCCGGTGGACATCAAAGACATCTACGAGCAGATTGTGTCCGAATCTGTCGACACGAGGCAGCAGGGCACCCGCTACGAGCACGCGGTGAAGTGGTTCCTGGAGAACGACCCCGCCTGGTCATCGCGCCTCGAGAAGGTGTGGATGTGGGCGGACTCGCCGACCAACGGCGGAGACAAGGGCGACTACGGCATCGACCTCGTCGCGCTCGACGCCACCGACGGGACCTACTGGGCCATCCAGGCTAAGTGCTACGGCAAGAACAAGCTCGCCGAGAAGGACGTCGCCACGTTCCTCGGCTTCGCCGGCATCCACGACACCTACCAACACCTCATGGTCGCCGATACGACGCCTGGGGGCTGGACGGGCAACCTCGCCAAGGTGGCGAGTGGCGAGGACGTCTCCAAGGACCTTGTTCGTCTCTCGCTCGATGACATGCTTGAGGCGAACCTAGAGTGGGAGAGCTTTGCGGTGGGAGTCGAGTATGACTCCGCAAGCCGCAAAGTGCACGATCCGAGACCTCATCAGCGAGCCGCCATCGACGGTGTCAGAGAAAAGCTCGCCGACCACGACCGCTGCTCCGTGTTCATGGCCTGCGGCACCGGCAAGACGCTCATGGCCCTGCGCGCCGCCGAGGAGCTCGTGGGCGACGGCGGCACCGTTCTCTTCCTGGCGCCATCGATCTCGCTCGTCTCCCAGTCCATGCGGGAGTGGGCCAACCAGGTCAGGGGCAGGATTAATCCCTACGTCATCTGCTCGGACGCCACGGCGTCGAGCATGGACGACGAGTCCTACGGGACGCTGCTCGACGTGCCCTTCCCCGCGACGACCAACCCGCACACCATCGCCTCGAGGTTCAAGCCGAGCCCCGACGCCCTCAACGTCGTCTTCTCGACCTACCAGTCCATAGACCGTGTCCACGAGGCGCAGGAGCTCGGGCTGCCCGGGTTCGACCTCTGCTTCTGCGACGAGGCTCATCGCACCACCGGCGTCATTGACGGTGAGACGTCGTTCCGGAAGATTCATGACGCGGGATACGTCCGTGCCGAGAAGCGCGTCTACATGACGGCCACTCCGCGCATATTCGGGGAGGCGGCGAAGAAGAAGGCGAAGGAGGGCGCGGTCGAGGTCGCCTCCATGGACGACGAGGCGACCTACGGGCCGGTCGCCTACCGCCTCTCGTTCGGCAAGGCGGTCTCCGACGGGCTGCTCACCGACTACAAGATTGTCGTCATGAAGGTGTCGGAGAGTATGGTCTCGTCCACCATGCAGCGCCTCAGCGCACGTGACGACCTCACGCTCGAGATGCCCGACGTGGCGAAGTTCCTCGGCTGCTGGAAGGCCCTGTTCGACCGCCGGCACGGCTCGGACGGCCTCGCGGCGGCGCTTGGACCAGCGGGGGAGGCGGAGCGCTCGGAGGACGGGCGCACGCTGCGCCACGCCATCGCGTTCGCTGCGAGCATCAAGGCCTCCCAGGCCCTCTCGAGGGAGTTCCAGACCGTCGTGGACGCCTACCTCGCCACCATCGCCGACGAGGCGGAGGGGGAGGGGGAAAAGGCGGACGTCCAGCAGCTCGTGGAGGCGAACCGCAGGGTCGAGGTGGCGGTCCACCACGTGGACGGCACCATGCCCTCCGACCGCCGCAAGGAGGAGCTGGAGTGGCTCGCCGCCGAGGAGGGCGAGGACACCTGCCACATCCTCTCCAACGCCCGCTGCCTCGCTGAGGGGGTGGACGTCCCGGCGCTCGACGCGGTCATCTACCTCTCCTCGCGCAAATCGAAGGTCGATATCATCCAGTCGGTGGGCCGCGTGATGCGCAGGGCCGAGGGCAAGCGCTTCGGCTACATCGTCATCCCCGTGTTCGTGCCCTCCGGGACGGACGAGGCCCTGGCCCTCTCCTCCTCTAAGGACTACAAGGTCGTCTGGGACGTCGTGAGGGCCCTCCGCAGCCACGACGAGCGGCTCGACGCCGTCATCAACGCGGGGAACTTCGACGACACACACGCCCTCGAGCAGATCGTCGAGGTCGAGGTGCTCGACGAGTCCAGGCTCAAGAGGCCAGGCAAGGCCAAGGCCGGCAGCGGACACCGCATCGGGGCGAGTGCGGTCGAGCCAGGCGACGCTGACACCCCCGAGCAGCTCTCCCTCGACATCGACCTCGATGACATCAAGGGGCTCGCTCGCGCCATCCGAGCGCAGATAGTGAAGAAGTGCGGCACCAAGATCTACTGGTCCGAGTGGACTGGCAGGGTGGCTCAGGTGACAGCGGCGCGCTGCGAGCAGATCGCCGCACTCGTCCACGGGGACGCCGGCGTCGCCGAGAGCTTCGGGTCGTTCCTTGAGGGCATCAGAGACTCCCTCAACGACGGCTTCGACGAGAGGCGCGCCATCGAGACCCTGGCGCAGCACGAGGTGACCAGGCCCATCTTCGTCGCGCTCTTCGACAACGATGAGGTCGTGGCGAACAACCCTATCACGCTCGGCCTCGACCGCGCGCTCGAGTCGCTCTACGCGGAAGGGCTCCCGCGCTCGACCGACGACCGCGAGCTCTCCGAGGTCTACTCCTCGGTGCGCGCGCAGGTCTCCGCCCTCACGACCGACGCGAGCCGCCAGCAGCTCGTGAAGGAGATCTACAACGAGTTCTTCAAGGCGGCGTTCAAGGACACGTCGGACGCGCTCGGCATCGTCTACACGCCGGTCGAGGTGGTCGACGCACAGCTCCACATGGTGCAGCGCGCCCTGGGGCGGGAGTTCGGTCTCTCGCTCGGCGACCGGGGCGTGCACGTCCTGGACGGCTTCGCCGGGACCGGCACCTACATGTGCCGGCTCATCGAGGACGAGACGCTCATCCCCGACGACGACCTGCCCTACAAGTACCTCAACGACCTGCACTCCAACGAGATCGTGCCGCTCGCCGCGACCATCATGGACATCAACATCGAGCAGTCCTACCACGCGCGCACGGGCGGCGAGTACGCGCCGTTCCCCGGCGCTCTGCTGACGGACACCTTCCAGATGTCCGAGGAGGGCGACACCCTCGACGACCGCGTGTTCACCGAGAACACCGAGCGCGTAATCGCTCAGCGCGACGCCGACATCCGCGTCATCGTCGGCAACCCTCCCTACCGGGCGGGCGACAAGGACAACACGGGCAACCAGAACACGAAGTACCCGGGGCTCGACGCCCGCATCGAGGAGACGTACGCGGCGGGCTCCGGCGCCGTGCTGAAGAACTCGCTCTACGACCACTACATCCGCGCCTTCCGCTGGGCATCGGACCGCATCGGGGAGTCGGGCATCGTGTGCTTCGTCTCGAACGGAGGCTGGCTCACCGGCGAGGCGTCCGCCGGCGTGCGCAGGTGCTTCGCGGAGGAGTTCAACTCGATTTACGTGTATAACCTGCGCGGTAACGCCCGCGGACAGGGAGAAGAGCGCCGGAAGGAACGTGATAACGTCTTTGGTGAGGGCACGCGTACCACCATCGCCATCACGATGCTCGTGAAGAGCTCCGCGTCCACAGAGCACGGCGTCATCCGATACCGCGACATCGGGGACTACCTCACGCGCGAGGAGAAGCTCCGCATCCTCACGGAGTGCGTAGAGGCCGACCCCGAGTGGGTCGTGCTCCAGCCCGACGCCCACGGCGACTGGCTCGAGAAGCGCGACGACTCATTCTCTTTGTTCGCGCCCATGGGGGTGCAGGACGGCACGAGGAAGCTCGACTGCGGCATGTTCTCGACGTGGTCGCAGGGCGTGAAGACGAACCGCGACGCTTGGTGCTACAACTACCGTGCGGCAACTGTCAGGGCGAGCATGAGGAGGACCGTCCAGACCTATCTCTCGGAGCGCGAGCGCTGGCGCGAGGCGGGGCGCCCGAAGGACGTCAAGGCGTTCCTGACCAAGGATGAGAAGATAATAAAGTGGACCGCAGAGGTCTACGATGACATGGCTCGTGACAAAGGGGCCGAGTATCATGACGACCACATCAGGCTCTCGCTCTACCGTCCCTTCTGCAAGCAGTGGCTCTACATGGACTCGCAGTTCAACAACCGTACGTACCAGCAGCCGAGGCTCTTCCCCTACGAGGGGGCCGAGAACCTCGAGATCTGCATGGTAGGCCCAGCTGCCGGGCGAGAATGGACGTGTCTTATAACTGATTGCGTGCCAGACCTGCACATGCAGAGCACATCTCAGTGCTTCCCGCTTTACTGGTACGAGGAGGCCGCACCCGAGCCGTCCGGAGGCCTCGAGGAGCTCGCCCCTGCGCAGGCGACGCTCTTCGGCTCGGAGCAGCCCACCCTCGGGGAGGCTGCGGCCGACGAGTCCGCTCGGTGGGTGAGGCACGACGCCGTCACCGACACCGCCCTCGCCGTGTTCCAGGAGGCCTACCCGGACGAGGAGGTCACCAAGCGGGAGATCTTCTTCTACGTGTACGGTGTCCTCCACTCCCCGGAGTACCGCGAGCGCTTCGCGAACAACCTCAGGAAGGAGCTCCCGCGCATCCCCCTCGCCCGCGACTTCGGGTCGTTCTGTAGGGCAGGCCACAGGCTCGCGACCCTGCACCTCGGTTATGAGAGCGTTCCGGCGTGGGGCGGCCTCGTCGAGGACGGCGATCCGAAGAGCCCCGGCCGCACGGAGAAGATGACGTGGGGCAAGGCAAAGGACGAGGACGGCAAAGCCGTCAAGGACTACACCGTGCTCCACGTCGCCGAACACATGACCATACGCAACATCCCCGAGCGGTGCCAAAAGTACGTTGTCAACGGCAAGAGCGCACTCGGGTGGCTCGTAGACCGCTACCAGGTGAAGACGGACCCGAAGAGCGGCATCGTGAGCGACCCCAACGACTACAGCAGGAAGCTGCGCTACATCGTGGGGCTCGTGGAGAGCGTCGTCCGCGTAAGCATGGAGACGCTGGACATCGTGGAATCCCTACCGCCTCTCGACGAGCTGCCCCAGACGGCGAACTGGCCAATCGAGTGGAGGCCCTAAGATGAGCGCATTCGAGGGCAGCAGAGAGATCTATCTCAAAAAGATTCGAATCAAGGGGTTCAAACGCTTTCGGGATGCGCTGACGGTTGAACTTAACGAGAGGAATAGCGTTCTCGTCGGGGACAACAGTTCTGGGAAGAGCACTATCCTTGAAGCGATTCACCTTGCTCTTTCGGGTAGATTCAGAAACGAACCGATAGGCAGGGCGATTAGCCCTTACCTGTTCAATGCAGAGGATGTGGCTGAGTTTGTTAAGACGAGCGGATCGGCTGAATGCGCGCCCCCAGTTATCAGTATCGAGATCTTTCTTGGAAACGTTGACGAGGGTGAGCTAGTCGATTTCGTTGGAGCGGTATGTTCCGAGCATAATCGTCAAGCTGGATTTGTCTTTCGCATAGAACCATCCCGCGATTATTCTGATGAATTGATTAAGCGAGTGCGCTCAGAATCGTTCGATAGTTTGCCAATTGAATACTACACGGCAACTTGGACGACTTTTTCCAATGCGCCTACTTCGACAATGAGGCTTCCCATCAAATCTGCCTTTATCAATCCCGGTGGGGAGTGGGGCTCCGTTGCTGTGGACGAGAAAGCCGTCAAAAGTCTCATCGAGTGCTTGGATCCAGAGGTTTGCAGGGGTATCGCGGGTGATGTCAGGGCGAGCAGGGATAAGCTTGCGAGCGCAGGGAGCCTTGCGAGTGCGAATGGAGGTATCGGAGGTATAGAAATCCTTGGAGGTGGGAGGGCGAAGCTCTCGGCAAAGCGTTGCTCGAAGGAGTCATGGATTAAAGATTTGACGGTTCAGGCCGATGATGTCCCGTTTGCCCACATCGGTTCCGGCTCGCAGAGCCTCCTCCAAACGCGTGTGGCCCTCGAACGTCATCCATTTTCGAAAAAGGCTACGGTTGTCTTGTATGAGGAGCCCGAGAACCATCTCTCACATGCTCATCTTCGGGAGCTCATGGAGGCGGTTCTCCAAGCGACTGGTAAACAGACGGTCTTTTCGACCCATTCGAGCTTCGTTGCCAACAAGCTCGATTTAGGCAATTTGCTTCTTGTTCCAGATGCTAGCGGGGGTAGCTGCAAACGGTTTTCCAACCTGAGCGCCTCGACCCGTGGGTATTTCGAGAAACTTGCCGGCTTCGATACCTTGAGAGTTGTTCTGGCAAATCGCTCCATTCTGGTGGAAGGTCCCTCCGATGAGCTCATAGTCCAGAAGCTGTACATGGATTCTCATAGTGACAGGCTTCCCATAGAAGATGGCATTGACGTCATAAGCGTGTCTGGATTGAGCTTCAAGCGATTTCTCGACCTTGCCAAGCTCGGTGGAAAAAGGGTCGCGGTCGTGACCGACAACGACGGGCATCCAGAGCGCGTTGTGAAGAAATACGAGGGCTATAGCGAGACGGATGGCATCAGGATTTGCAGCCCGCGAACAATACGGGAAGGCTGTGACGGGGACGGTATTGAGAGCTGGAATACGCTGGAACCTGAGTTATCCGATGCTAATGGATGGAAGCATCTTGTCGAGCTGCTAGGGCTGGCTTGCTCAAGCGAGGCAGAACTAATCAAATATATGGAATCAAATAAAACGGACTGTGCACTGAAACTCTTTAGGTCTAGTGCCCAGCTTGCTTGTCCTTCCTACATTAGTGAAGCGTTTACATGGGTTGCGTGATGGACGGCCTTCCCGACAAGGTGGCGATAATCGCGGGCGCAGGCACGGGAAAAAGCACCTTGCTAAGAAGGCAGGCGCTCGCTGCAGTACAGAATAATAGAGTCCTTTACCTTACCTTTACGGAGAGTAACGCCTATGAGTTTGAAGAGAGCGTGCGGAGGGATGTCGGGGTAATACCATCAAACATGACTATCATGACGTGGTACTCGTTTCTGCTTGCTCATGGTGTGCGCCCTTTCCCTCTTCAAACGATTCCGGAGAGGATAGATTCATGTGTCCTGCTAGGCGGAAGAGTTCGGCAGCGTCGAGGTGTCCATAAGGGCGATCATGACTACTACTGTCCCAGGCGTGGTGAGGCCTATGCTGCGAGGCTCTCGGAGCTCATGCTTGCTTGCGACAATCAGTGGGGTGGAGAGGTTTTCAGGAGGATAGGGAGGGCTTTTCCCATCATCTTTATAGACGAAGCTCAGGATTTCTCAGGCGCTGATTACGATGTTATCGAGCGGCTTATTCAGATAGCGGATGGAGCAGTAATCGTTGGGGACCCTCGACAAGCGACTTACAGGACGGGCAGAGAGCCCCTGCACAGTGGCTTCAGCAACATCTTTGAGTTCATCGAGACAAATGGACTGTGCGAGATTGATCGCGACAGCCTATCTGTCTCCTACAGATGTCCGGAAGAAGTTATCAACCTTGCAAACTTGCTGTACCAAGGGCTGTATCCCGAGGTGATCTCTGCGCAACCTCGGACTGACATCAAGCGCGTCTTTTTTCTGAGGAAGAGCGAGGTCATCGACTATGCCGCTGCGAAGAAATGCGTTGCACTGACATTAAGGAAAGACACGAAAGTTCCAGATTCCCTGTCTCGTATCAACATGGGAGAGTCTAAAGGGCTGAGTATTCCCAATGTCATTATCTATCCTACCGGGGACATGAAAAAGTGGCTCAAGGGGAATAAGGTTGATTGGGCACCTGAAACCCTTGCAAAGTTTTACGTCGCAATCACGCGAGCTTCAGAGAGCGTTGCCTTCGTGATGGAATGATTCTAAAGGGACATCAGTTTATGAATGTTGCGTCGCTTTGTGAATTTCATTTCGCTGACGTTGCTTTGAAATCTTGTCCTAGGGCAGCTTCTCCGGTGATGGGGTAGCGTTGTCGATACCGTGAGAATGGTCTTTCTCCAAAAACTCTCTTGCTGTCTGAAGAATGCTTTTGTCATAAAGAGGCCAATCGTCGAAGTCCTCTACACCGCCTTTTCCGGTTTTATGGGCTAGTTCCTCGTTAATCTTGAGCGTAATACATATAAGAATGGACAGGAGGCGGTGATAGTCGTCGCGAATATCTTCTGCTTGTGGATTTGGGATGGCGCTATGAGCGTGGTCGTATCGGTTTCGAAGGGCTAAGGAATTTGGGAAAGAAGCATCGTTAAACATATAGTCAAGATAATCTGCCTCTACGGGAGCAAATAACTGGTCGCAATAGCAGAGAATTCGATCATTTACTAACGATTCAACTACAGAGGAATCCTCCTCCGTATGACGCCGTAGAGTTATGGCGTCATAATCCCAAACCAGTTTGATGCATGCGGCACGAGGGGTCGGCAGAAGCCTCTTATCCCTGCCATCTTCAAGAATTAGATCAGCATCAATGAGCATGTCGATTGCCGTCTGAAGATAGTTGGAATAATCGTGCCGTGTGACGCGATGTTTCCTCATAACATCGAAGAAGCAAGGCTCGCTCTCATGGGATTCGTGAAGATAGGCAAGCATACATTGATCGGAAAACAGCGCATGGCCCAATCGCTCGAATTCGGGTCCTGCTATGGCATACTTCTTCTCCTCTAGTGCCATAAGGGAGGAAAAGGACTTTAGCGTTTCGAACGGAAAGAAATCGTCATCAACCTCGCCCCTCTTCGAGTAAATTGCGTACGCTTTAATAACTCGTTCGATTTCGGGCCCCATCGCTTTGCACTTGTCGAGCCAGGAAGAGCCTTTAGCGGGAAGCGAGAGCGTGAAGCCACGTATTCCGTACTCTTCAGAGAAGTACTCGCCATATGCCCATTCAAGAGCGCTTTCGATGCTTGTTCCACTCGATTTGAGAAGATCGTTATAGGCTGCCGATTCAAGATAGGTCAATCCACTGCGCATCTGAAAGCTTGTTGATGTGCGATATTCTCCCTTCACGTGAGTTCCAAGTAATTCAAGGAGTGCCGTTTGCTCATGAGTTCGCGCAGGAGCAGACATGAGGCCGTTCATGTCTATGTAGTCGAATATGAATTGCAAGTTGTTCAGTATGGTAGCGGGGTCGGTATACTTCTTCAGCCACTGTCCGCTAAAGATATGCGTTAAGTTATGGCCGTCGACCTTTAGGCCCTTGCACGCGATTTGATTCATGTCGATGGTTACGCCAGTGTAGAAATGAAGTCCTGTTCCGTTGGCAAAGAGCTGTTCAACGGAACTATCGTACTTTCTTTTCGCCTGTACTCTAACCTCCGGAGATGGGTTATAAAATCCGGAAGATCCAGTTGGCCAGCCCCGTAATGCTAGCAAGTAGTTTGGATTAGCATTTTCGCTCTTGATGTAGTCGAGCATAATGCGATCTATCTCAGAGCTGTCGAGCGAAGATGGAAGGTGGAGATTCTCGCGGCTACCCGAGTCCGTTGCAAGTCGGCTGATGATGAGCTCGGCCGCAATAGCCGTGTGATTAAGTAGAGCGCGTTTGATCGCTTCACCAAAGTCGCTAACGAGTCGCTTGCTTCTTAAGACGGAACTAATACATTCGGGATGACGGTTGATGAGTTTTTCTAAATCATCGGACTGGATTTTTGTGATGGCGCCAGACGTCTCAACGAGGCTCCAAAACTGCTCAGCATATTGAAGTTCGACAGCTTCAAACACGTCATCTACGCTGTAGACAGAAAGTAATTGATTGATGAACTTACACGCAGTAGAGAAGAGCCGTTTTGCGGGCTCGCCAGAGTCAAGAGAGGCCATGCCTTCGAATAGCTCTGGAATGTTGTCAGCCATTAATTTGCACTGGTGAGCCTCAATGGCGTCATTGATTGTGACAGGGGAATGCGTTTCTGATCTGGTCAGCATCTCAATGCATCTGTCACGGTAATAACCTGCGGACCAGTCGTTACGACCATAGTAGGTGACACGATTGTGATTGGCAGCATTCATTATTATCACCTCGCTGCGGATGCAGTACGACATGGGTGGTCACAAGTTTGGCCTAGCTTCTAAGTCTACGTGCTGGAGGCGAATGGTTAGTCTCTATTTTGTAGAGCGTCTAGGGTTGACTTCAAAGTCCCGACCAGCATCGTTGCGCGTGACGTATACCGACTGTTCAAGCGTCATGTCATGGACAACGGCTACGACAAGCCTGGGCAGATGGCGGAACTCCTCAAGGAGATTCGTCGCTACGCAGGGCACTGCGCGTGCATCACGGCTGGTGCCTGTGAGGACAAGGAGCTCCGCGTTCTTCTCGCTCGCATTCAGAAGCTTGACGTCTCCGTCGTGAACCCGCTGCTCATGTCCTTCTTCGAGGACTATGTCGGTGATGCCCTCTCGCATGACGACTTCGCCTCCATGCTGAGGACCACGGAGAGCTACCTCTTCCTTCGCTCTGTGTGTGACGTCGCGACGAACAGCCTGAACAAGTTCTTCTCGTCCGTAATCGCGCGTCTGAGCGTGGTGAGGGATGACGGTGGTAACGTCCGCGAGGCCTACGAGGCGATCCTTCTGGGCGAGGAGGGGACGGCTCGGCGCATGCCGAGCGACGCGGAGTTCGATCGGGCGCTTAGGACGCGCGACTGCTATGCGTTCGAGCGCGGCTTCTACCTGCTCACCACGCTCGAGAACAGCTGGCACGCAAAGGATCCGCTGGACTTCTCAGCTGGTAACTTCTCCATCGAGCACATCATGCCGCAGAACGCGCTTGCTAGTGCGGAGTGGCGCGAGATGCTCGAGGATGACTGCGAGCGCGTCTACGAAGGGCTCATCAACACGCTGGGCGACCTCACGCTTACGGCGTACAACTCTGAACTCTCCGACGCACCCTTCGCGGAGAAGAAGGCGCATCTCAAGGGCGGCTTTGACCAGGACTACCTGGTGATCTCCAAGGGGCTGCACGACTTGGACGTGTGGGATGAGGGGGCAATCTGCGCCCGCGCCAAGCGGTTGGCAGAGCGCGCCCTCGAGGTCTGGCCGTTCCCGGAGCTGAGTGCTGACGTCGTGGCGTCGTATAAGCCGGTCAAGAAGGTCGCGCCCGCGATGAAGTCCATGACGTTCAGAGCGGTCTGAACCATGGCTGAGATTGCTCCGAGGACTGAGCCGGTTGTCAGCGAGGGCGACCGTACCGTTGTTGCCACGGTGACCGACGACTACGGCATTCGCCTCTTCAACGGGGATGTTCTCAACAGCCCCTCACGCGCGGCGACGCGGGTGAAGGAGCTCGTGACCGGGAAGTATATTGCCGCCACAGGGTGGAAGTACTGGCGCGTGGGGGGAGGGCGGTCCGCTGCTCTATGACGTGCGGGAGAAGTGCCTTGCGGAGGTTACGAAACCCGACCTCAAGTCGCTCTTCTGGGACGGCTTCTACGACTATTGCGCCGAGCGACAGGACTTTGTGTCCGCGTATGCCGACCCGTCGGGTAGGGCAGAGAACAACGGGTGGTATGCGACGTTCGGGCTGGGCATGCGGGGCGTCCACGCGACGGCGTACTTCGCGCAGCGTGATGGCTGGGGTCGGTGTGAATCTGTGGTTCAAGGAGGCTTCGCTGTACGAGGGGCTTGCCGTGCGCAGCGTGGAGGTCGAGGCGCTGCTTGCCGACCTTGGTGGGAAGATCTCCTGGCGCGAGCCGAGTGAGAAGACGCGCGAGCTGCAGGTGCGACTGGGCGCGGACGTGAGCTCCGAGCACTGGGATGAGCTGTATGGCTGGCTCGTGATGGGGCTGCTTCGGATGCGTTCGGTGGCTGGGCTGCTGCGGAATTCCGCATAAGAAAGGCCCGACTCATCGGGCCTTCCCAGGTGTAGACCGAAGCCTTCCACCGCGATTGAATGTAGTGTACCACGACACCGTCAAATCTATGCTAATTGACCAGTTGCTCATCGGGTTTTGCTGTCAAAATATACGTCTCAGACTGCGCACGAGGGACTGATGGTTCTGTTGGGCTAGAGCTGGGTGCTGGGTGTCGCTCTCTGGTGTGGATTTCCCTTTCAATCAGCTTGCGAAGCCCATGAACGAGTTCGAGGCTGTATCTATCGCCCATCCCCTTGTAAAGCTTCTCGGCATTGGTGAGTTCCGATAGGGCACCTTTGTAGTTTCCTTGGATAGCCAGAAGTCCGGCACGTGTCGAGAGATCGTTTGCCGCTCCGAGTTTGTTCCCGACGAGCTGGTGCAAACGTTTGGCCCCCCTGAGCAGTATATCCGCTACGTCGAGATCGTCCAGTCGCACAGCGAGCTGGGCGCGAGCAGAGAGGTCATTCGCCGTCCCGAGGGCGTCCCCGACCTCGCGGTGGAGCCTCTCGGCCTCCTCGAGGAGCGTTCCGGCATTGTCAAGCTCATCCATGAGTATAGCGAGCCGGGCGCGAATATAGAGGTCGTTCGCCGTCCCGAGGGTGCTTCCAGTCTCCCGGTGCAGGCGCTCCGCCTCTTCGAGCAGGGATTCAGCTTCGTCGAGCCTGTCCTGGCGCATGGCGAGCTTGGCGCGGGCCTGAAGGTCGTTGGCCGTACCGAGGCCGTCCCCGGCCTCGCGGTGGAGCCTCTCGGCCTCCTCGAGAAAACGACCGGCTTCGTCGAGCCTGCCCAGGCGCATGGAGAGCTCGGCGCGGGCAGAGA
>CASEVE010000039.1 GCA_949291295.1 uncultured Olsenella sp. | reverse complement strand
GAGGGAAAACCAAATGGCAGTTTCGTTTGAGGGCTATGAGCGCCGCATCGACAAGATCAACAAGGTGCTCGCTGAGAACGGCATCTCCTCCCTCGAGGAAGCCGAGCAGATCTGCCTCGACAAGGGCGTGAACCCGCGCGAGATCGTCGAGGGCGTCCAGTCCATCGCGTTCGAGAACGCCAAGTGGGCCTATGTCTGCGGTTGCGCCATCGCCATCAAGAAGGGTGCCAAGAGCGCCTCTGAGGCCGCGGCCATGATCGGCGAGGGCCTCCAGGCCTTCTGCGTCCCCGGCTCCGTTGCCGAGGACCGCAAGGTTGGCAAGGGCCACGGCGACCTGGGCGCCATGCTCCTCGGTGACGACACCGAGTGCTTTGCGTTCCTGGCCGGCCACGAGTCCTTTGCCGCCGCCGAGGGCGCCATCGGCATCGCGCTCAACGCCAACAAGGCCCGCAAGAAGCCTCTGCGCGTCATCCTGAACTGCGCGTCATCCTGAACGGCCTCGGCAAGGACGCCGCCCAGATCATCGCCCGCATCAACGGCTTCACCTACGTGAAGACCCAGTTCGACTACTTCACCGGCGAGCTCAAGGTCGTGGAGACCATCCCGTACTCCGACGGCCCGCGCGCCGAGGTCAACTGCTACGGCGCTGACGACGTCCGCGAGGGCGTTGCCATCATGTGGCACGAGAACGTCGACATCTCCATCACCGGCAACTCCACCAACCCGACGCGCTTCCAGCACCCGGTTGCCGGCACCTACTTCAAGGAGCGCGTGCTCGCCGGCAAGAAGTACTTCTCCGTCGCCTCCGGCGGCGGCACCGGCCGCACCCTGCACCCGGACAACATGGCCGCCGGCCCCGCCTCCTACGGCATGACCGACACCATGGGCCGCATGCACTCCAGCGCCCAGTTCGCCGGCTCCTCCTCGGTGCCCGCGCACGTTGACATGATGGGCCTCATCGGCATGGGCAACAACCCCATGGTCGGTGCCACCGTCGCCTGCGCCGTCGCCGTCAACGCCGCTCTCAACGAGTAGCAATGTTGACAAAGGTGACAGGGTAAACTGTCACGTTTTGGGCCGTCACCCCCCCGGGTGGCGGCCCTTTTTGATGACAAAGGTGACAGGGTAAACTGTCATCATTCTTCACTCCGCGTTTCTCGCTCCTGGCGCAACACGTAGGCTATCGTCCCTCTCCCCACCCCCGTCACGCGCTCGATGCGTCGTATGGAAAAGCCAAGCTCGCTCAGCACCACTATGGCCTTGTTCCTCCTGGGCTTGGAAAGACCCTTGACGTCACCGGGAGCACAAAGGCCCGCAGCGAGAAGCGCGTCTGTCGCAACCGTCAGCGCATCAGCCTCATCCATCAGCTCAAAGCGCGGAACATACGCACAGGCGTCCTCCGATTCACGGATGAGGCTGATGAAGCCTTCTGCTCCCTGAAGCATATCCAGCACGATCTCTGTCCTCGCAAGCTGAGCTGATTCGTTTCCAACGTATTCGGAATAGCTGCTCCACCGGTACTTATCGGCAGCACAGAGCCCACCCTTTTCAGGGTTAAGGTGAACGTATCGGACGACCGCAAGCAGCTGGCGGTCACTTTCGATCGCCTCGCTGTAGAAGCGCTCTTGAAAGACATGCCCCACATGGCCGGTCCGTGCATTGAAGCGATTTGCGTAACGAGTCAAAAGCGTGCGCATAACCTCGCTGATCCTACCATCTGGGTCCAGCAGAATAATGTGCACGTGGTTGTCCATGAGACACCAGGCAACGACACTCACCCCTTCTGCGTTTGTGCATTCCCGGAGCAGCCTCACAAACGCGGCGCGATCGTCATCGCTTTCAAAGATAATCTGCTTACCGTTGCCTCTTGTCACAACATGGTAAAAGCCGGATTCTGCAACTCTTCGGGCAGCCCGCATAACGCCTCCCCCCATTGATGGTGAGATAACCATTCCCCAAAATGGGTCAGGTTATTCAAATTCTCTTAATTGTTTTTATTCGATTTTCTAATACTAATTATGTGTAAGTTTATGGAAAGATATGAGGCAGTCAGCGGTCAGTTTGATGACAATCTACCCTGTCACTTTTGTCATGTCCGGCGAACGGTATTGTCACTCGGCATGGTTGTGATAAATTGCCCACTGACTTGATTCACCCACAGATTTGGGAGGATTGGCGGCATGCAGACGACCGATCTCGATCTCGCTCGCGCCCTGCTCTTTGCAAACAAGGACGCTACCCTCGTAGCCGTGCGCGGAGATGAAATCATCACTGTGACCGACCGTGGCGTGAAGCCGCCCCTCAGGTGGGTTCTCGACCATAAGAACCTCAAGGGCTTCTCCGTTGCCGACAAGGTCGTTGGCAAGGCGCCCGCACTGCTCTACGCCATTCTCGGCCCGGACGCCGTCTTCTCCCCCGTCATGTCCTGGACCGGTCGCGCTGTCCTCGTTGCCTCGGGCATCGCGGTAAGCCACGACCTTCTTGTCCCACACATCAAGAACCGCGCAAACGACGGGCAGTGCCCTATGGACGCCTCCGTCACCAACGTCTGGGAGCCCTATGAGGCCGTGGGCGTTCTCGAGGACCGCGCCTGCCAAATGGGACTTCTCGTCTAGCAGACAAAACAGCAGAGAAACGCAACGCGCGGGCGAGAAGAACGGTCTTCTCGCCCGCGCGCATCTTAACGGTTCATGACAGTTTACCCTGTCACCTTTGTCATCATCAGAGGCCCATGTCGGCCTTGAGGCGGGCGAGCTCGTCCTCCACGGCGGCGTCGTTTGCAACGCCGGCGTACTTGGCCTCAAGGGCCTCGGCATCGTCGACGGGCTCCTCGGAAAGCTCGGCCATCGCATCGGCGGTATCCAGCATGCGGTCGGCCTTCTCCTCCATGCGATTGAACGCGTCAATGGCGCTCTCGGCCTTGTCGGCACCGGAGGTAAAGCCCGCGACCTTCTCCTGCGTCTTGGCAACGGCCATCTTGGCCTTGATCGTCTCGCGACGCGCCTTGAGGTCCTCGATGTCGTTCACGAGCTTATCGTGCATCTGACGCATCTTCTCGGCGTTGGCGTGCGCGGCATCCGCAGCCTTGCCAAGCTCGGCGCCAGCGGCAGCGAGCTTCTGCTTCTTGGCGAGAAACACGCGCGCGTCGTCCTCGTTGCCCGCCTGGAGTGCCTTTTTGGCAAGTTCCTCCATGCGAGAGACCTCCTCGTTGTTAGCGTCAAAGGAGCGCTTGGTGCGCGCCTCCTCGGCCATGACGCCCGCGGTCTCCTTCTTGACCTCGGCAAGAGACTCGGTGAGGTCAACGAGGTACTGGTCGACCATCTTGGCCGGGTCCTCGGCCTTGTCGAGAAGCTCGTTGATGTTGGCCTTCACGATGGTGGTGAAACGGTCCAGAATGCCCATGGTATGTCCCTTCGAGAGCTAGTCCTTGTCCCCGCTGACGGGGCCGTCCTTCTCGTACTTGTCGGCGAGGTCCTCAACGTCTTTGTCGCCAAACTTCTCAAGCGGCGTGTTGAGGATGTCCTCCATCTGCTTCTTCTCCTCCGCCTGCTTTGCCTTGCGACTGCGGACGACGAAAAACGCGACGGCTCCAGCAACAACGGCCACGGCGACCACTATACCAACAGTGTCCATGGTCTCGTCGTGAGCCTTGTCCTCAGCTGCGGACATGATGCGGTCCGCCGTCTCCGAGAAGGCGTCGGAGAACACCTCCTCGTCCTCGTCCGCATAGGTATAGGCGTAGTTGAGCTCGTCCGCAAGAATGTTTAAGGCCTCAGAGTCCATGACCGACGAGGCCGCGGAGCCAACCGAGTATCCGCAGTTAAAGCTCTCGTTTCCGTCGTCGCAGAACACGAGGAGGAAGTGTCCCTCGTCGGTGAAGAGGTTGTCGTAGAGCTCCTCCGCCTGGCGCGTCAGCTCCTCGACGGATGTGGTCGAGCCATTGGGAAGGATATAAACATAAGGTTGAACGCCAGTCTTGTCGTAGAAGTGCTCAAGACCGCTCGTCAGCCTGCTCGGAACATGAATCCAGTCTCCGTCGGCATCCGTGTACCAATCCGTCTTTGTGACGAGGCTTGAGTCCAGCTTCTCACGAACCACACCCGAGGTCTGCGTCTGAGTCTGCCCGTATGAGGACGAAGCGTCATAGGATCGGCCGCAGGAAGGGAACGCGGTCGTAAGCAGTGCGATAAGCAGGGCAACAACGATGATACCGAGAAGCCCGCCAATGCAGCCCCCGCAGCCTCCACCGCCGTAACCACCAGAGACGACAACGGGACGATGCCAGCCGCCAAAGAACGGAACACCAAAGCCCATGCGCGGACGCGGGCCTCCGGGAGGAGGACCACCGGCCGGTCTGAAGCCACCCGGACCGCCAGGGCCGGGACCGCCCGACCTGCCGCCAGAGCGATGACCGCCGCCCGAAAAGCCGCCCGAACGGCGGCCACCGGAGAATCCCCCGCTACGGACGCCTCCACCGGGGCGCCCGCCTCCACCTGATCTGCCCACAGTACCCCCTCTCGCACAGGCTTTTCTCGCTAGTATGCCAGATGACGCTTGAGGGCGTGATGACAGTTAACCCTGTCACCTTTGTCATGAAACGGAGGAGAGGGCGATCCAGATTGCGAGGAGGCCAAAGATGATGACACCGAGAAACACAACGTAGATGCAGCCTACGGTCATTCCGGCCTTAAAGGCGCCCGCCGCCATCCACAGCCGTTCCTTGGTGGTGAGCTCCACGCGCGGACGGCGCTCGCGACGCTCAAAGGGGCGAACGCTCCCCCGCTGCGGGGCATGCCCCAGAAGCGACGGCCGCTCCACCGCCGACATGTCGGCGATGACGCGGCCGTCGTCCTCGAAGTCGTCTGTGTGGCGCTTCGACGCCATGCGACCCTGCTAGTCGTAGAGGTGGCAGGACACAAAGTGGCCGGGCTCGAGCTCCTTCTGCTCGGGCGCAACCTCCTTGCAGCAGTCCTTGGCAAACGGGCAGCGCGTGTGGAACTTGCAGCCCTTGGGCGGGTTTGCCGGCGAGGGAATGGAGCCCTCGAGCACGATGCGGTTCTGCTTAGCCTTGGGGTCCGGGATGGGAATGGCCGAGAAGAGCGCCTTGGTGTAGGGGTGCAGCGGGTTCCTGAAGATGTCCGACGTATAGCCGTACTCCACCATGCCGCCGAGGTACATGACGCCAACCGCGTCGGAGATGTGCTCGACGACGGAGAGGTCGTGGCTGATGAAGAGGTACGTGAGCCCGCGCTCCTCCTGCAGGTCGTGCAGGAGGTTGATGATCTGCGCCTGAATGGACACGTCGAGAGCCGAGACGGGCTCGTCGCAGACGATGAACTCGGGGTTCAGCGCAAGGGCGCGCGCGATGCAGATGCGCTGACGCTGACCGCCGGAGAACTCGTGCGGGTAGCGCATCTTGTGGTACGGCTGCAGGCCGCACTCCTCCATGACCTTGTCGATGTAGTCGTTGAGCTCGTCCTTGGGAACAAGATTGTGCTCACGGACGGCCTCGCCCACGATCTCGGAGATGGGCAGGCGCGGAGAGAGGCTCGAGTACGGGTCCTGGAAGATGATCTGCATCTTGGTGCGGGCGTCGTGAAGCTCCTTGGCGTTGAGGTCATAGACCTCGCGACCGTTGAAGAGCACGTCACCGCCGGTCTTCTCGCCGGCAAGGCGCAAGATGGTGCGGCCCGTGGTGGACTTGCCGCAGCCGGACTCGCCCACAAGGCCCATGGTGTGGCCGCGGCGCAGCTTGAAGGAGACGCCGTCGACGGCCTTCACGTAGCCCTGGGTGCGGTTGAACATGCCGCCCTTGATCGGGAAGTACTTCTTGAGGTCGTTGACCTCGAGGATGATGTCCTCGGTTCCGGGGGCCTCGGGGGCCTTCGTGGACTCGACGTCCACAGTCTTGTTCGTGGATGCCATTACTTGTCCTCCCCCTCAGCGCCGGAGCCGGCGATAAGCCCGTCGAGAACCGCGGCGGTCTCGCTGGCGGCCTCGGCCGTGGCGTTGTCGTAGTAGCGATAGCAGCTCACCTCGTGCGTGGGCGAGAGACGCACCATGTGCGGGTACTCGCCGCTGCACGCCTTGACGCAGAGCTCGCAGCGGTCCTTGAAGTAGCAGTAGTCCGGCATGTTGACCGGATTGGGAACCTTGCCCGGAATGGAGTAGAGACGCTCCACGTGCTTGCCCACCACGGGCTTGGAGGCCATAAGACCAATGGTGTAGGGGTGGGCCGGGTGGTCGAAGATCTCCTCGGCAGTGCCGCGCTCGACGATGCGGCCGGCGTACATGACCACGACGTAGTCTGCCATCTCGGCAACAACGCCAAGGTCGTGCGTAACCAGGATGATCGAGGAGTTGATCTTGTCCTTGAGCGAGCGGAGCAGGTCGAGAATCTGCGCCTGGATGGTCACGTCGAGGGCCGTGGTGGGCTCGTCGGCGATGATGATGCGCGGGTTGCAGGCAAGGGCGATGGCGATCATGATGCGCTGGCGCATGCCGCCGGAGAGCTCGTGCGGATACATCCCGTAGACACCCTCGGAGTTGGCGATGCCAACGGTCTCGATCATCTCGATCGCGCGAGCCTTGATCTGCTCGGCGCTCCAGTCCTTGCCGTCGTGGAGGGCGATGACCTCCTCGATCTGCTCGCCCACCTTGAAGACGGGGTTGAGCGATGTCATGGGCTCCTGGTAGATCATGGAGACCTCGGAGCCGCGGATCTTCTGCATGGCCTCCTCGGGGGCCTTGGTCACGTCGATGGCGTGATCGCCCAGGTTGAGGCGGATGGAGCCGCCCGTAACCTGGCCCTGGGGGCGCTGGAGCAGCTGGATGAGCGAGAGGCACGTGACGGACTTGCCGCAGCCGGACTCGCCGACCACACCCACGGTCTTGCCCACGGGAACGTCATAGGAGACGCCGTCGACGGACTTCACAACGCCCGTGTCCGTGAAGAAGTAGGTGTGAACGTCATCAAACTCAACGGCGTTCTTGGGATCGCGCATCTCGCACGCGTACTCAGAGGGGTCCACGTTCTTGCGCTTGCGCTGCTTCTCGTACTCCTGCGTGATCTTGCGGTTCTCCTTGGAGATCCTGCGAGACTCCTTGGCGGAGAGGTAGCCCGCCTCTTTCTTCTTGACAGATCCAAACATTGGCTGTTCTCCTCTCTGCCCTTAGCGGTTCATCTTCGGGTCGAAGGCGTCGCGCAGACCGTCGCCCACGAAGTTGAAGCCGAGAACCGCGAGCAGCAGGCAGATGCCAGCGGGAATCCAGATGAACCAGTAGTTGGTCATGACGAAGGCGTTGTTGACGTCAGAGATGATGTTGCCCCAGGAGGCAAACGGGAACTTGACGCCCAGGCCGAGGAACGAGAGCGTGGCCTCGGTGATAATCGTGGAGCCGAGGCTCATGGTGCACGAGACGATCAGCTGCGGCATGACGTTGGGGATGAGGTGACGAATGATGCGGTGCGGGACGGAGATGCCCGTAGCCTCCGTGGCAAGCATGAACTCCTGCTCGCGCAGGGAGAGGATCTGGCCACGCACGAGACGCGCGATGCCAGGCCAGGACAGGAAGCCCAGGATGAGCATGAGGTAGATCATGCGGACCCAGGGGTCAAGACGCATGGCGTCCATCGCCGAGCCCAGGATGATGATGATCGGCATCGAGGGCAGGCAGTAGAAGATATCGACGATGCGCATGATCAGGTTGTCGACCCAGCCGCCAAAGTAGCCGGAGATGCCACCCATGATCACGCCCAGACCAGCGGCGATAAAGACGACGATGAAGCCGATGATCAGCGACACGCGGCCGCCGTACATAAGGCGGGTGAGCATGTCCATGCCGTTGCCGTCCGTGCCGAGCCAGTGCTCGAGCGAGGGGCTCGCGTAGCGGTCGTAGACGAGGTTCTCTGTGGTCTCGGTGACGTTGTAGACCTTGGAGTAGGCGTCGTAGGAAATCGAGTAGGTGTGCTCGGTACCCTCGGCGTCGGTGTAGACGACCTCGGAGGCATCGGCGTCAACGGCGGTGAGAAGGGCCTCGCGGAGGTCGTCCGGAATGGCCGTGTTGCCGTCGGAGGCGGAGATGACGAAGGGGCTCACCATGGCGACGACGGTGCCGTCGGCGTCCATGACGTTGCCGGAGTCGTCAAAGGAGTAGGTCGCGCCGTCAACCTCGAAGGTGTTGCCGGCGGCCTCGGCCTCCTCGGCCTCCTCGGCCTGCTCAGCAGTGTCGTTCTCGCCGCTCTCCACGACGACGGCACCGTCCTCGGTGACCTCGGACGCTTCCTCGGCAGGGGCGGCGTCGGCGTTTGCCTCGGAGAGGGCGGTGATGGCCGCAACCTGGAACTCAAAAGAAGGCGCGGTCATACCGGAGGGAACGCTCACAACGTACGTAGAGCCGTAGGCCACAACCTGGCCGCCCGTGCTGAAGGTGTAGATGTCGGGGGCGGCCTGGTCGATCGTGTAGGTCACGCCATCGCGCTCGAAGGACGAGGCGCCCTCGTTGATGGCGCTGTTTGCCTTGGACTGGACCAGGGCGCCAAAGTCGGCGTCAGGCGCTGCGGTATAGCGGCGCGAGGTGGTCTCGGTGATGCCGGCGTACTGCGTATTGAGCTTCGTCATGGTGGAGAAGGTCTCGTCCTGACCGTAGGGGCTCACCAGGCCGCCCACGAAGGAGAACAGGAACATCACCACGAGGATGACCAGACCCACGACGGCCAGGCGGTTGCGGAAGAAGCGCTTGGCGATAAGGGCGCCCGGGGAGAGCACCTTCACACGACGGTCGTCGTTGAGGGAGTACTGCTGGTCGTCGTTCTTCTCGACCTGATCGTTCATCTCGGCGGGCATGCCGTTCTTGGAATCGCTCATGAGTTACACCCGCCTTCCTAGGAGATTCGAACGCGGGGGTCAACCACCGCGTAGAGGATGTCGGTCAGTAGGTTGGAGAGCAGGGTGATGACGGCGATGAAGGTGAGGAAGAACATCGTGTAGGGGATGTCTCCGGCCGTCATGGCCTGGTAGGACGTGTAGCCCGTGCCCGGGATCATGAACAGCGTCTCGGTGATGAGGGCGCCCGAGAAAAGACCGGGCAAAGATCCGCCGATGACGGTCACGAGCGGAATGAGGGTGTTGCGGAAGGCGTGCTTGTAGATGACCTTGTGCTCGGGCAGGCCCTTGGTGCGCGCGGTCCTGATGTAATCAGCATTGAGGACCTCGAGCATGTTGGTGCGCGTGTAGCGCATGAGCGAGCCGATCTGGATGACGGTCAGCGTGACCACGGGCATCACCATGTGCTTGACGATGTCGATCATCTGACCCACGGCGTCTAGCTGCGCAAAGTCACGGCCCATGAGACCGTAGAGGTCAAACCACCCAAGGCCGACGGAGAAGACCAGCTTGAGCAGCGTCGCAAAGAAGAAGGTGGGAAGCGAGATGCCCGCAAGCGCCACGGCCGAGATGATGTAGTCGCCCTTGGAGTACTGGTGCGTGGCGGCAAAGATGCCGAGGGGCACCGCGATGGCTGTCGAGAACACGAAGGCCAGACCGCCCATGGCAAACGAGATGCCAATGGTGTTGTAGAACTCGGTCAGCACCGGCACGTTGAACTTCCAGGAGTCACCAAAGTTGCCGGTGAGGAAGTCTCCGAGCCACGTGATAAAACCAATGGGAACCGGAAGGTCAAGACCATACTGGGCGTTGAGCTGAGCAAGCCACTCCTCATAGGGCTTGGCACCCGGCGCCTGGGAGAGCTGCATTGCCATGGTCTCCACGTAGGAGGACGGCAGGGAGCGCATCAGTCCGTAGATGATGAAGGTCACGCAGAACAAGATGATGACCGAGATTCCGATGCGCTTGGCGATGTAGGTTCTCACGTCGCAAACGCTCCTCTCACTCATGCCCGCGCGCCGCGGGCAGAAGAGACCCCTTTTCTGCGCTGGAAGGCGCAGGCTCCTGAGCTCCCAGCGCGGGAAGGAGGTCTCTCAATCCAACAGGGAAGGCCCTCCCCTCAGCTAAGCGGAGGGGCGCGACGGCTCATCGCCGCCGCGCCCAATGCCGTTTAGCTCGGGAAAGACATGAACTACTTGAGCTCGAGCTTCTCGATCTCGTCCTTCCAGGTCCAGTACGGGGTCTGGTCCTTGACGACGGAGTCGACGTTCACGCGCTCGCTGGAGACAAGCGTGCACTCGGAGCGCTGGTAGACAGGAAGCTCGACGCCCCAGTCGAGGATGATGTCCATGGCCTCCTTGTAGATCGGCTTGCGGCTCTCGGTGTCGAGGGTCTGGCGACCGGCCTCGATGAGTTCGTCAAGCTCAGGGTCGTCGATCTGGTAGTAGTTCGTGGAGCCATCGCTGTGGTAGAGCTGATACATGTCAGGATCGGCGGTGGACTGCCAGGCGGCGCACCACATCTCGGCAGCACCGGACTGGTAGGACGCGAAGAGGTCGGCGGAGTTGGCGATGTCGTTCACGATGAAGTCGATGCCGATCGAGGCAAAGGCCTCCTTGGCCTCCTGAAGAATCATGAACGTGGGGTGGTCGCCCTGGCCGCCGCCACCGATGTTGCACTGGAAGCTCGGCACGCCCTCGGCGTTGAGCTTGACGCCCTCGGGGGCAGCGGTGACCTTGCCGTCGGCAACGGTGAAGCCAGCGGCCTCAAACCAGGTGAGAGCACCGGCGAGCGCGGCGGCGTAGCGGTCCTCCTCGCTCATGCCATCGGTGTAGAGCGGGTTGCCATCGGCATCAGTGGAGTAGCAGACCTGGTAGCCCGGATCGGTCTCGTTGGGGGAAGCCCAAGAGGACGTGGAGATCGGGTAGTTGAGGACGGAGGCGGTGTCGCCGTAGTAGGAGGCAACGCCGGAGTCACGGTACGCGGAGATGACGGTGAAGAGGCCCTTGCGAAGCGCCTTGGAGGCGTCGGAGGCGGGCTCGCCGTTCACGCAGACGTTGCCGGCGGCAGCGGCGATGTAGCCGTAGCCACGGAAGTCGTGCAGGAAGGTGGAGAGGACGTCGCCGGTGGTGGAGTCGTTGCCGTTGATCTCCTTGATCTGGGTCTCGACCTCCATGGAGTAGGACGGCTGGGAGACGTCGAGGGTGCCGGACTGGACGCCGGTCACCATATCGGCCTCCTGGGTCTCCACGACGTTGAGGTTGGAGACCTTCGGGGCGCCCTTGTAGTAGTCCGGGTTGGCGGACATGAGGACCTGGCCGCCCTCGTAGCTGTCAAACTTGAAGGCGCCTGAGCCCATGGGCTTGCCGTTGAGGCTACGAGCCTTGGAGAGGTCACCCTTGGTGAAGCCGAAGGAGTTGTTCTCGTAGTCGTAGAGGGACTCGTCGCCGTAGTACTTGTAGGAGCACGGGGCGATGGAGAGCTGGTAGATCATCGTGGCGTCGACGCCGTTGGTGGTGACGGTCATCGTGTAGTCGTCAACGCGGACGATGCCGGAGACGTTGGCGGCGGCGTCGCCGGTCTCAACGCCCTGGGTGCCCATGGCATAGACATCCTCGGGGATGAGCTCGGAGAGGGCGGTGCCGGCGGTCTCGGCCTCCATCAGCGAGAAGTTCCAGTTGTAGTCGGGGTTGGAGCCAATGGCGACAAAGAAGTCGGTGGCGGTAGCGTCAGCGGGGAGGTCAGCGTAGCCCCAGTTGGCGGCGGCGTCAGCCACGCTCAGCGGGTCGGCGCCCTCCTGGACGACACCGTTGGCAGGGTCGTTGATGTAGTCGACGATCTCCTGGGCAAAGGCGGTGCCGCCCTCGTCGACGGCCGCCCAGAAGGCGTCCTGCTGCTCCTGGGTCCAGTAGGTAAAGTCGGTGTTGTCACGGCCGGCAGCGCCGATGAGCGAGGCAAGCGTGGCCATGCCGGAGCGGTACTCCTTCAGGCCGACGATGTCGTTGGAGTAGAGGGTGGCGGAGCCGTCGTAGGTGGGGTCGAAGTACGCGTAGAAGGTGAAGATCGCGTCGTCGATGGTGACGGGGGTGCCGTCGTGGAACTTGAGATCGTCGCGAATCTTCACGGTGTAGGTAACGGTGCCGTCGGAGTTCTCCTCCATGGTGATGTCGGCGGGACCGTTGTAGGTGTAGTCGGTGCCGTTGTACTCGCGGGTCTCGCCCTCGATGGCGGAGAGAACGGGCTCGGCCATGCGGTCGGTCATGAGCAGCGCGATGTTGTTGAAGCTCACGACGTCCTGGTCAGCCGCGGAGGCGGTGAACAGCGGGCAGAACTTGCCCTCGAGACCGTTGCCGGCAACGACGAGGGTGCCAGCGTGGTCGGCGGAGTCGCCGCCGGTGCTCTCGCCACCGCCGTTGTTGCCGCAGGCAGCGAGCGCGAGGGCGCCCATGGTGGCCGCGGAGAGGCCGAGCATCTTCCTTCTGGTAACGAGCATTTTTCCTACCTTTCCTCCCGTAAGTAGGGATTTTTCCTCACCGGACGGGTTTGCGCCCGGCGTAGAGCCGTGGTTCGGCGCGGATTCTAGAGAATACGCGCTTTTCGCATGTTACGTTTTGGAAATCTAAATTGCGACCGCAATGGGATTCCGTTCACGCACCGGTTACAAACGGCTTACGCGCAGGCTCTTCTCGCTGCGGGCGGAATTGAGACGGTTTTGGGTTAAAGAACGTCCGCGAGCTGCCCGTTTTGTTGTGTGGACGCTAGCCGACGGTTTGCGCCGACAGAGCGTCGGTTCCGGTCCCCGCCCTCGGTTGCGTGGACGCTGGCCGACGGTTTGCGCCGACAGAGCGTCGGTTCCGGTCCCCGCCCTTGGCTTCGTGGACGGCTACCGACGGTCCAGGCCGGCAAAGTGTCGGTTCCGGTCCCCGCCGCCGGTTGCGTGGACAGCTGCCGACAGTTCCGGTCGGCAAAGTGTCGGCTCCGGTCCCCGCCTTCGGTTGCGTGGACGGCTGCCGACGGTCCGGGTCGGCAAAGTGTCGGCCCCGGTCCCCGCCCCTTGGAGATCACGCCTCAAAGAGGCGGCGGACGTCTCGCCGCGCGCGCCAGACCGTGGCCCAGCACGTGGCAAGGGTCACCCCAGCTGCAACCGCCATGCACACGCGATAGTCCAGCACCTCCCCCGCTGCCCCCACAACGAGTGCCAGCACGCTGCGGCCCGCCACAATGATCGCGGTCTCAAAGGCGTTCATGCGGGCGCGCAGCTCGTCGGGCAGGTAGGTCTGCACCGCGGCCTGTCGCAGCGTGGCGCTGTTGATGCCGCAAAATCCCACAACCGCGCGATTGACCAGCATGAGCGGATACGGCAGCCACAGAAGCGCCATGTCCATGAGCTCGTAGAGGTTGTAGACGCCAAAGCAGATGCCAAACTTGCGCTCGGGCGGCACCTTGAGGCGGTACTGCACTACACCGCCCACGCTGCGACCAAGAAATTCTGCCACCGAGAAGAACGCGTAGAGCGTGGGGCTCAGCCCCGGCGTGGTAGAGAAGAACGCCACGAGCAGAGGGGCATAGCCGCTTGCGACGCCGTTTGTCACCGCCTGGTAGACGTAGAGGTTTGCCAGCCCGCGCTCGCCCGCCAGATAGCGAGCGGCCTCACGGACGTCGGACCACCACAGCCCAACAGACGCGCGCTCACCGTCCATGCGCCGCTCCTCGCGCACGCTGATGCGGCTCTCCACCGCGGACGCAACGAGCGACAGGGTGCCCTGCCCCACGAGCACCCAGCCCACGCCCACCGCCTCGTAGAGCACCCCTGCCACCGGCATCATCACGACGTTCATGACCGGGTAGAGCATCGAGGAGACCGTGTAGCCGCGCTGTTCCTGACCCTCCGAGATGAGTTTGGGGTACAGGGAGTTGTACGCCAGCTCGTCAAACGAACCCAAAGACGAGATGACCAGCGAGAAGAGCAGGTAGCCCACATACGAGAAGCCGCCCTGGAGCAGGTAGAGGCCGACGAGCGCGTAGAGCACGCCGTTTATGGCGTCACCCGCCACGAGGAAGGGCTTGCGGGGCAACCGGTCCATCCACGGCGCAGCCAGGAGGGGCACCACGAGGTACGGCACAAACTGGATGGCCAAAACGAGCGCCGAGGCCAGCGTGGAGCCAGTCTCGTCAAAGACGAGAAACGAGAGCGCAAACCCCGCGGCAATGCCGCCAGCGGCCCCAATCGTAGTGGCCGCGGTGATAAGCGTGAAGTCTCGCGTCCAAAGGGTCCCTGCCTGCATGCCTCACCGTCCTTCTCGTTGCCTAGTTCTAGTGTGATGGAACGTTAAGCGAGAAGAGCGGTGAAGATTTGGGAAAATGTTTGCTGTATTACAATCTAGACTAGCGTTTAAGTGGATGGTGGAAGAAAATCAATCCACCAACTTAAGCGCGGTCCGCGATTTTTTCGGGCACGGGGAGCTTGAGCGGAAAGTCGCGCGCCAGCTCAAAGGCCGCGCGGTACTGGCGGTTGGCCGTATGCCACTCGAGGACCCATGGCAGGTGGAAGGCCGCAAAGCCGATGGGCAGCTCGGCGCGGCAGCGGGAAAAGACGGCAAGAAGGGCTCGCCCGTACTCGGGGCACCGCAGGTAGTCGGGGTGCTCCAGGCGAAAGCGCACGAGGTCGCAGAACTCCCCCGCAAAGTCGCCCCCAACCTCGGTGCGCGCCTCGCGCCGCGCGCCGGACACGCGGTCGAGCGCCGCGAGCGCCTCGTCGCGCCTGCCCAGACCCTCGCAGCACACCGCGAGCTTGTGCAGGTCAAGCGCGCTCGGATCGTCGAGCGTCGAGAAGAACGCGTAGGCTCGATCAAAGCGCCCGCACTCGGCGTGGGCAGACGCCGTGTTGTAGGAGATGGTTCGCAGCAGGTCCTTCTCGCCCAGCGTGTTTGCCAGCCGGGTTGCCACGCGATACTCCGCCTCCATGTTCTCAAAATCGAGCTGGTTGCAGTAGCAGTTGCCCAGGCAGACCTTGGCGGAAAGCATCACGTGCACCCGGCCCTCCCGGGCGGCCTGCTCGTAGGCCCGGCGCAGAAGGTCGATGGCCGGGGCGTAGTTCTTCTCGCCGCTCTCGTAGGCGTCGGCGCCGGCAAGAAGATAGGCGTATGCGCAGGGGTTGAGGCGCAGCGCGTCGTCGTAGCGCCCCTGCGCAAGCCGCTGCAGCCCAAGCAGACGAGCGTCAAAGAGCGCCTCGAGCTCGGGGTCTGCGGGGCGGATCGGCTTGTCAAGAAGCCCGGCGAGCAGAGCCGCCTGGGCCATGAGCGGGCTTGTCTGCAGGCTTGCGGCAAGCTCCGAGAGCTCCTCGCAAAGAGCTGGGTACGCGGCCTCGTCGTAGGAGAGCACGGCGTCGTAGCCACGGTCGAGAAGGTCATGCGCGCGGGCGAGAAACGCGGCGTCGTCGTGCCACGCGAGGCCCAGGCGCTCGAGCAGGGCGTCCACGACCTCAGGGCTGGGATCGGCCTCGCCGCGCTCGATCTTTGAGAGGTAGGACACAGCGCAGATGCCGTGCGAGAGGCCCTTGAGGCTCCAGTCCCGCGCGAGGCGCTCGCGGCGGATGAGTGCGCCGACCCCGGCGATCATGCGGACTCCCACTCGGTTGCGAGGCACGTCTGGCGCAGGGCAACGAGCGCCACCACGGAGACGACCTCGCAGGCCAAAAACCCGATGTCGGCCGCGCCCGGGGCGGAGCCCACCACAAAGAGGTAGACGATCTCGCCCACGGCGGCAATAAGGCCAAACGCAATGCCTACGACGGCCCTTCTCGGCAGCGCCCCCACGGTCTCGTCGCGTACGTAGACGCGCATGCGCTCCCCGGAAACCGTGAGGCGGCCCATCCCCCACAAGACGGCGACAAGGGCGACAAACTGCCCGATGTAGGGCATCACCACATAGGGGCAGCCCACCAGGCTCACGGGATTGGCAAACGATGCGCCCAGCACGGCGGCCACCGCGACGCCGCACGTCACCCAAAGGGTGGCGACGAGGCGCCGGCGGTCCTGGTCGCCGGTTAGGCGGACGTGGTCACCGAGATAGGCCATCTTGCCGTTGTCATCCGGGCCAAAGTCCTTGAGTCGCTCGCGCGCCTTCTTCCTCACGCTCTTCTCGCCCCCCTCGCCAAAAACCTGACAGTTTACCCTTTCACCTTTGTCAATGTGACAAAGGGACTGTCCCTTTGTCTCACTCGATGCCGGAGAGGTCGTAGGACTCGAGCCACGCCGTGGCGCGCTCGCAGATGCCCTTGAGGCAGCCCTCGTCGAAGGGCGAGGTCATGCCCGCGTGGGCGAGAAGGTCCGTAAAGGCGCGCGTGCCACCCTGGCGCGTGTAGGCCATGTAGTGCTCCCAGGCGGCCTTGAAGTCGTCCTGCGACATTGCCCAGAACTCAAGCGCCACCGTCTGAGCGAGGCAGTAGTCGATGTAGTAGAGCGGGTTCTCGTAGATGTGGCTCTGGCGCTGCCAGCCCTCGCCCTCGGCATAGAACGGGATGTCGCCGTCGAGGCGCATCCACGGCATGTAGACGCCGAGCAGGCGCTTCCAGGTGGCGTGGCGCTCGGCGGGCGTCATCTCGGGGTGCTCGTAGACCTCGTGCTGGAAGTGGTCGACCATCGTGCCGTACGG
>CASEVE010000038.1 GCA_949291295.1 uncultured Olsenella sp. | reverse complement strand
CAACAGGTACACGGGCGAGCACTTCTACACCGCCTCCGCCACCGAGCGCGACAGCCTGCGCAGGAGCGGCTGGACCTACGAGGGCACCGGCTGGATCGCCCCGACCTCGGGCACGCCGGTCTACCGCCTCTACAACCCGTGGGTCGACGGCGGCGACCACCACTACACGACGAGCGTCAGCGAGTACAACGCGCTCGGGCGCCTCGGCTGGCGCAAGGAGGGCGTCGGCTGGTACTCGGGCGGCTCCGTCAAGGTCTACCGCCAGTACAACAAGTACGCCACCACCGGCACCCACAACTACACCACCAGCAGGGCCGAGAACGACGCGCTCGTGAGGCTCGGCTGGAAGGCGGAGGGCGTCGGCTGGTACGCCGTCCGCGCCAAGTAGCGCCGCCGGGGCCGCGCTTGACCTGACGTAACCGCGGGCCCCGCCGACACCCCAAAGCCAGGGTTGTCGGCGGGGCCCGCGCCTTTCTCGGCCGCGGACCGCCTGCGACGCTTATGGCCGAGAACGGCGCGCTCGCGGGGCTCGGCTGGAGGGCCGAGGGTACGGGCTGGTATGCGGTAAGCAAGAAGTAGGATAGGCCGCCCCGAACGCGGTCAAGCGAAAAGATTTGTTTGAGAAAGAGGTGCTCCTATGAAGTGGCACAAGCCAGCGGTTCTTCTCGCCCTGATCGGGGCGTTTGTCCTAGCGCTTGTTCCGATTGGTGCCGCGCGAGCGGCTGCGGCAAATATGGCAACGCTTAATGTTTACGGCACCACCGACTACGACCTGGCAAACGAGCTGCTGGGCGCGATTAACGCGACGCGTGCGGCAAACGGTCGGCGAGCCCTTGTGATGGACGAGGCCCTTGAGCGGGATGCCATTGACCGTGCGGCGGAGCTGAGCCTGGACTACACTCCTCGCGTGCGCCCTGACGGCGAGTCATGGGACGCGTGCGTCAGCCACCCCGATGAGACGGCCACCGCAATGAGCCGCGTTTATAGCCCCGGGGCAAATGACCTGCTCCCGAGCCTAACTGGCTCCGCGATGCTCAGTTCGAGCTATCGCTCCGTGGGCATTGGCGTGTTCTCGCAGAGAAACCTCACGTTTGTTGCGGTCTTTTATGCCGAGCGCGCCGCAACGCCGATTGAGCGGAGCGGTGCTGTCGAGGGGACGCATGAGGTGGTAATGAAAGACCTGCTGTCGAGCGAACTTGATGTCTATACCGTGGAGGCGGACGGCAAGATCGATGTTGGGGAGAAGCCCGTCTCTATGGTTGCGTTTGAGAACAGGGGCACGCGCGATACGATCATCCTTGATCCCGAGCACTTCACTTGGACGAGCTCAAATCCGAAGGTTGCCTCTGTGGATTCGGAGGGGATAGTCACCGGCCTCAGCGGCGGTAAGACAACCATTCGAGCGAGCCTTGACATTTCGAGCCTATATGGCGAGTACACGATCACGGTGAGCGAGAAGTTCGTGCCTGCTCCCGACCATGACCCTGATCCCGACCCGAAGCCCGAGCCCGCCAAGACCCAGGCCATGCACCGCCTCTACAACCAGTGGACCGGCGAGCACTTCTACACGGCGTCGGACGCCGAGCGCGCCCGCCTCGTCTCGGTGGGCTGGACCTACGAGGGCGTGGGCTGGGTGGCCCCGACCTCGGGCGACAAGGTCTACCGGCTCTATAACTCCTACGTCGACGGCGGAGACCACCACTACACCATGGACGTCGACGAGTACGAGGCCCTGGAGGTCCTCGGCTGGAGGCAGGAGGGCGTGGGCTGGTGCTCCGGCGGCACCGTCAAGGTGCTGCGCCAGTACAACAAGTACGCCACCACCGGCACCCACAACTACACCACCAGCAAGGCCGAGAACGACGCGCTCGTGAGACTCGGCTGGAAGGCGGAGGGCGTCGGCTGGTACGCCGTCCGCGCCAAGTAGCGCCGCCGGGACAGTACGCCTGCGACGACGGGCCGTCGGGCTTCTCGCCCGGCGGCCCCTTGCGTGGCACGGGGGTGCCGGTGTGCTGCGCCTGACGTGTCAGCGAGGGCATCCTGCGCCAAGATACCTTGGCCTCTGTACCGGTGTAGGTGCAGGCATGTCGAGAAAACCGAGCTGCTGTACCGGTGATGCTGGGTGGCCGCCGCGGAAACCGGGCTTCTGTACCAGTGGTGCTGGCTGGCTGACGGTAAGGCCGGAGTTCTGCGCCGGCTGGTTGGGGCTCTTGCCGAGAAAAGCCCGGGAGCGTACCAGTGTTGCCGCGTGTGCGCCGAGAAAGTCGGGCGAGTGTACCGCTCGGAAGGGATCCCGCTAAAGGCGGCGGTACGCCATCCCGGTTTTCTCGGCGCCGGGTGCTTGAAATTGGTACAGCGGCTGCGATTCTTCGGCGTAGGCTCGGCCGCGTTGGTACGCCGGGGCCTATTTTTCGACGTGAGCTCAGTGGTGCCGGTACACCACCCGCGCTTCCTCGGCGCAACCTCGACCGAAGTGGTACACCGGGCCCGGTTCCCCGGTGCGCAAGCGCCCGCGCTGGGTACACCACCCGCGGTTCCTCGGCGTGCCCCGGCCCGAGCTGGTACATCAAGTCCGATTCCGCGGCACGCTTCGTTTTGCTCGACACCCTTCCAAACGTGGCCTCACGCCAGCCAAACAAACATGAAAGATACCTCCCACCACAACAGTGCACCTTAATTCAAAACGCGCTATAACGACTGAATTACCTGCATAAATCAGAAAAGCTTACAAAACCATAACAATAGAACCTATTCCCATATTGATATACGTAATGCCTCTTGGGTATCCTTTCAGCAAGGTACGTAAACCCCGAGAGAAAGGTAGATCCATGAGACGGCACGAGTCCAACCAAAAGCGCTTCTCGCTTTCCACCGCACTTGTTGCGGCGATGGCGGCGTTCGCGCTTTTCCTGGCGCCCGCGACCGCCAACGCCGACGACGATGACATCTTCCGCGCGAAGACCATCTCGCCGAACCAGACCTACAAGGCATCCGCCTCCGAGGCAAGAGACGAGATGTGGTACCGCTTTGAGCTCAAGCAGGCGGGCCCCATCAAGATCTGCATCACGGGTGCCTCGTGGTGGGAGTGGGACGTTAACCTCTATACCGCTGCCCGCTATGATGACGATGAGATTCTTGATTACACGGCAAACACTAGAAACGGCATGCACGAGAGCATGAACATCGGTCTTGCTGCAGGTACGTACTACATCGAGGTCGAGGGCGACGACGATGACATGCCGCGCGGCGCAACCTATTCCATCAAGGTTGCCCACTCGGCGAGCTCCAGCTGGGAGACCGAGCTCAACGACACAACGCGCCTGGCAGACAACCTGAAGCTCAACTCGCCCATCAAGGCCACGACCCTCGAGGCCGACGACGATGACGACGATGACTTCGACCTCGAGGACATCCTCGAGGACGATGACGACGAGGACGAGGACTGGTTCAAGCTCACCCTCTCCGAGAAGAGCACCGTGCGCATGGCCTTTACCAACGGCACCCGCTCCCGTGGCGGTTGGATCATCCGCCTCTTCAACGGCCAAGACTTCCGCGGCTCCCGTGCGCTCCTCACCGAGCGCCATCGCGCGAGTGAGTCCAGCTTCACGAGCAACGAGCTGCAGCTCGGCGCCGGCACCTACTATGTCAAGGTCGATCCGCTCGAGGGCGCCACGGGCCTTGAGTACACGCTCGAGATGCGCACGAGCGGCTCCGGCGGCAATTCCGGCACCACAAACCCGTCGGATGACGTCAAGCCCTCCAGCGGCCAGATGCACCGCCTCTACAACCGCTATACCGGCGAGCACTTCTACACCTCGAGCGACAACGAGTTCAACACCCTTCGCAATGCCGGATGGGATGACGAGGGCACCGGCTGGATTGCCCCCGACTCCGGAGACCCGGTCTACCGCCTGTACAACCCGTTCGTCGAGGGCGGAGACCATCACTACACCATGAGCAAGGACGAGTACTTTGCCCTTGGCAAGCTCGGTTGGCGCGGTGAGGGCGTCGGCTGGTTCTCCGCCAGCAAGAGCAATGGCGTTCCCGTCTACCGTCAGTACAACCCCTACGCAGAGACGGGCACCCACAACTACACCACCAACAAGGCCGAGAACGACGCGCTCGTGGACCTTGGGTGGAAGGCCGAGGGCGTCGGCTGGTACGCGGCTCGTGCCAAGTAGCGGGCAACCGCAGCTTCAAAGTTACCGTTTGGGTCGCCGGACGTGCTTGCCGGCGGCCCTTTTCTTCAGCTGCCCAAAAGATGGTGCACAATAGACGCGACGAGAAGATCGCGTAAGGAGCCCCAATGTCCAAAGTCGTCGTCTTTGGCAGCATGAACATGGACCTGTCCATAGCGGCCCCGCGCATGCCGGAGGCAGGCGAGACGCTCCAAGGCTCCGGGTTTCTTGCTAACGCGGGCGGCAAGGGCGCCAACCAGGCTATCGCGGCTGCGCGGCTTGGGGCGCCCGTCCACATGCTCGCTGCCGTTGGGGCGGACGTCTTTGGGCGCGAGCTCGTGGATGGGCTCGAGCGCGCAGGCATTGGCTGCGAGGATGTTCGCGCCCTCGAGGGGGTAACGACGGGCGTTGCCGTGATAGTGCGCACCGCCGGCGAGAACCGCATCGTGCTCTCGGCAGGGGCAAACCACGCGTTCTCGGCAGACGACGTCTCCGCCGACCTGCGCCGCGTAGGCGAGAAGAACGACGTCTTCGTCACTCAAGGGGAGTGCGACCCGGACGCCACCATTGCCGCCCTGCGCGCCGCGCACAGCCTTGGGCTCTTTACAATCTTCAACCCCGCGCCCGCGCGCGCCGTGCCGGATGACCTCTGGACCTGCATTGACCTTGTCTGCCTCAACGAGACGGAGTGCCAGATCATGTGCGGTGTCCTGCCCGTTGACGAGAAGACGTGCCTCCGCGCGGCGCGGCGGCTGCGCGATCTTGGGGCCGGCTCCGTGGTGATTACGCTCGGCTCTTCCGGATCGTTTGCCGTGGATGAGAACGGGGCCGTCATGCGCGTGCCGGCAGCCCGCGCAGAGGTTGTCGACACAACGGGAGCGGGGGACACCTTCATCGGTGCGCTAGCGGCGGGCCGCGCAAAGGGCCTGTCGCTCGAGGAGTCCATGCGCTGGGGCGCCGCCGCGGCGGCCGTGACGGTGAGCCGTCTGGGTGCCCAGCAGTCAATTCCAACGGCTGAGGAAGTGGGGCCGTGGCAATGAGCGAAGACCGCAAGAGACTGATTCTTGACCTCGATACCGGCGTCGACGACGCCCTTGCCCTGGCCTACGTCCTTGGGAGTCCGGAGATCGAGCTCGTGGCCGTTGTTGCCAGCTACGGCAACGTGGCTGCCAAGACGGCGGCGAGAAACACCCTCTCCCTGCTCACGATGCTCGGGCATCCCGAGATTCCCGTCTACTTGGGCGCCGACCGGGCGCTTTCTGCAACAAGGCCGTTTTCGCCGCCCTCCGGTGTCGTGCGCATTCACGGCAAGAACGGCCTGGGAAACCAGCGGCCGGAGGCATGGTGCTACACAAAGCCCAAAGACGGGCTGGATTTTCTCGTGGAGGCGTTGGGGTCTCAAGGACAATCTCGCGGGGCCCGCAAAGATGAGGCCGATTCTGGACAAGAATCGCGCGCCCTGCGAGCTCCGGTTCTGTACGTCCCCACAGGACCTCTCACGAACCTTGCAACCGTGCTCGTGCGCGCTCCGGAGCTTGTCCGAGAGCTCTCGCAGGTGACGTTTATGGGCGGCGCACTTGCCGTTCCGGGCAACGTCACCGCCCTTGCCGAGGCCAACATCCACAACGACCCGGAGGCCGCCGACGTGGTGTTTGGCCTGGGAGTTCCTACGCGCATGATTGGGCTCGACGTGACCCATCAGGTGGTTCTCACGCGAGACGACACCGCACACTGGCGCGAGCTGGACACCAGCACGGGAGCCTTCTTCGCCGACATGACGGACCACTACATAAACATCTACGAGCAGAACAACCCCCACCTAGGAGGCTGTGCCCTGCACGACCCGCTGGCGGTGGCGGCAGCGATTGACCCTACGCTCGTGGGCTGCCTCTCAACGAATCTGCGCGTTGAGCTCGACGGTCCGGCGCGAGGCCGCGTGGTGTGCGATCCCGATCACCTGCGCGACGACAAGAAGAACACCGAGGTTGCCCTCACCGTTGACGCGCCGCGGTTCCTCGACGAGTTCCGCACCCGTGTGGGGCGTGCCCTGCGGCAGGCAGGAGAGCCCTTCTAGCTCGCCCGAGCGCGTGGGTGCGTGGGCGCCTGGGCAAACAGGCGGCGGACACGCGCGGGCACACGCGGGCGCGCGGACCCACAGAAAAAGAGGCGGGAGCTCTGCCCCCGCCTCTCGGCTACTTCTTCTCGGGTGGCCGCGCCTTGGTGAGCGCGGAGTAGTCCACGTCTGCCGTTGACGGCTTCATCGGGCCGGGCGCGTACCAGTCGAGCGCGCAGTCAATCCAGGCGTTCCAGAACGGCCACTCGTGCGCACCGATGTCGGGCTCCCAGTACGTAACATCAAAGTCCGCGTCACGCAGAAGCTTCACCAGGTCGCGGTTGTTCTCGCACAGGTTGTCGTGCAGACCGCACGCGGAGTAGAAACGCGGCTTGGGGAGCTCGGGGTCCTGCTTGAACTTATCGATAAGTGCCACGTAGTCCTTATCGGAGCCAATGACCGTGTCGATGTCTCCAAAGAACCGCTCGTAGTACTTGCGCTTGCGCGGTGAGCGTGACTCCGCGGCCTCGAGCACGCGGTCGCGCATGAAGGCTCCCGAGAGAATGATGATGTCGCCAAATCGGTCCGGGCGGAGAAGCCCGTTGATCAGTGCGGTGTACGCACCAATGGAGATGCCCGCCAGCGCCGTGTCCTCGCGTTTTGCGGAGAGCGGGAAGAGCCGGCGCGTGAAGTCCACCAGCTCCTCGCTGATGAACTTCCCGTGCCACTCGTTTATCTCGGGCTTGTTGAGATAGAGGCCGTCCTCACCGGAGGGCATGATGAGCGCGATGTCGCGCGCCTCCGCAGTCTCGACCACGTGGGTCTTGTCGATCCAGTCGTAGTCTTGGCCAAAGAGGCCGTGCAGAAGATAGACCGTGCGATACGGCCCGCGACGCTTCTTTGCCAGCTTGTCGCCGTCCATCTTGTCGGCCGGGATCACGGCCGTGAGCACGACGTTGCGCTTGAGGTAGTGGGAGTAGAAGTCGACTCTGAGCAGTGCCATTCTCGTCCCTCCCTAGGCTTGTTGGCTATATCGTACCCGTGCGCTAGAGAAGCCAGTCAAGCGCCTCGGGCAGCGCGGCGTTCCAGAAGTCCCAGTCGTGGCCACCGCGCATCTCATGATACGTGACGTCGAGCCCCGTGTCGCGCATGCGCTGGGCCAACACGCGGTTGGGCTCGGCAAGCGGGTCCTCGGAGCCGCAGCTCATGAAGATGCGCGGGCGCGGGCGGTCGCAGTAGACGAGGTCGGCGGCAAGGCGCGCGGGGTCCTTGTCGGAGTCGCGGACGTGGTTGAGGTCGCCAAAGGTGTGCTCGAGGAACGGGCGAGAGAGGAAGAAGAGCCCGTCGGACGAGATGACCTTGTCAAAGCTGTCGATGATCATGGCGGAGGACAGCCCCACGATGGCGCCGAAGGTCTCGCAGTACTTGAGGCCGTTGCGCAGCGCGCCGTAGGCTCCCATCGAGATGCCGCCGATGAAGGTGTCCTCGCGGTGGCAGGAGAGCGGGAACATCGTGCGCGCAACCTCCACGAGCTCCTGGCCCACAAAGCGGCCGTAGTAGTTGTGGACCTCGGGCTGGTCCAGGTAGAAGGCGTTGTAGCCGGAGGGCATCACCACGGCCACGCCGCGGCTCTCCGCCCAGTGGCGGATGCGGGTCTCGCTGATCCAGTCCGCGTGGTTGCCCGAGATGCCGTGCAGCAAAAAGAGCGTCTTGAACGGCGCCCTGCGCGCGGGATAGGGACGAGCCTCCCAGGTCTTGAGGTCCTTCTCGAGGGTGCCGCCCTCGCGACGCATGGCCGAGTCGGTGGCGTAGGCGTCGCCCTGGTCGTCAAAGGGGAGAATGACCTCGAGGGTGGTGGTGCGCATGAGCGCGGAGGAGAAGTAGTCAACGCTGATAAGGGCCATGGGGGCCTCCTCGGGTGTAGACAACAAGCGCGCTCAGTATAGCGCGCGGGGACGGGGCCGCCGCCGTGCGGGCGAGCTTTGTCCGCCGGCGGTATGCGCTGCGGCTAGCGCGCGAGCTTCTCGTTGAGGATGCGGGAGAGCTCGCGGAAGCGGCCCTCGGAGAGCGCGGTGCGCGGGATGAGGACGTAGCGCTTCGAGGGGAAGCGCACGAGGATCATGTCCGGGTTCTCGTGGATTCCGCGCAGCTCGGAGAGGTTGTAGGTGGTGACGCCGCCGTTCTCGTCCTCAACGTGGATGGCGTCGTCGCACACCACGACGCGGTACTGGACGGAGCCGCCCTCGAGCCGGAGGTTGGTGGAGCGGGCATAGGCAAGCTGCAGCTTGCTCCAGTTTCGCGAGGCGTAGAGGACGATGACGGAGCCGGCAAAGAGCAGCACGAGCGGCAGCCAGGCGCGGTTGCCGAGCGTCATCGCAATGAGAACGATGATGATGAGCAGCGCGAAGTTCACAAACGTGAGCGCGCTTCTGAGGCGCGGCGCCAGGAGCTCGGACGCCCTCATGAGGCTGAGCTCGTTGTACTCAAACGTAGCGACAATTCTCTCGCCGGGGTACGTTCCGTTTGCGAAGTTACTGTCGATGGACGCGTCCTTGCGGCGCGGCGCGGTTTTCTTGGCCATCTCTCTCCCTCGTTTTGCCTGCGGACTAATCCTAGCGTATGTGGAGGAGTTGTTAGCGAGTTGTGCTTGGCCGGTGAAGTGAGCCGTTCGCCGGTGAGTTGAGGACACGGGCGACGCAATGGGGAATGATACTGACTGCGCAGGGAGCGGGCGCACGACGACGTGATCGCATGAGCCCGCACTGTAGAGCATATTTGCTTGGCAGCTGCCAAAGTGGGGGCCCGAAGGCGTTTTCGCCAACGGGCCCTCGTCTATTTCATGACAATGGTGACAGGGTAGTTTGTCATCATGTCAGCCGTCTATGAGCAGTGGTTCCATCTCAAAGGTGAGGCAGTTCACGTAGCCGCGGTTGGTGAGGCGCAGCTCGGGCACGCAGGCGAGCGACATCACACCCATCGTCATGAACGGCGAGGGCATCGTGCAGCCCATCTGCTCCCAGGCCCTTCTCGCCGCGCCGACCTTCTCGGCCACCACCTCCACGCGCTCCGTGCTCATGAGGCCGCACACGGGCAGCTCCACAAGGGCGAGCACCTTTCCGTCCGCCACGGCAACCTCGCCGCCGCCGCACTCCGCGAGCGTGCGCGCCGCGAGCGCCATGTCCTCGTCGTTGTCGCCCATGACGAGCAGGTTGTGCGCGTCGTGGCTCACGGTCTGCGCGAGCGCGCCGTGGATGCCAAAGCCGGTCACAAAGCCAAACGCGTGCGTGCCTGCTGCCCCGTGGTGGCGGTCAAAGACGGCCACCTTGAGGACGTCATGCGCGGGGTCCGCCTGAAGCGCGCCGCCCACCACCGGCACCTCAACAACGATGTCGCGCGTGAGGGTGTCTCCCGGCTCGATGCCCATCGCGCGCACGCGTGCGGTGCCGTCCGCGCGGCCGGGTGCGGGGATGCGAAACGTCTCGACCGTGGGCGAGAAGCCGAGGTTCATGGTGTGCGTCATCCACTCCGGCCAGTCGTAGGGAGCAACCGAGAAGAGCGCGCGGCCGTCCTCCGCCACCAGCTCACCGTCGATGAAGACCCTGCGGGCACGGAATGACTCGAGGTCCTCCAGCAGCACGATGTCGGCGCACTTGCCCGGGGTGATGGAACCCATGTCGTGCCCGAGCCCAAAGTACTCCGCGCAGTTGATCGTTGCCATCTGGAGGGCCGTGACGGGGTCGAGCCCGAGCTCGACGGCCGTGCGCAGGATGCGGTCCATGTGACCCTCGTCCACGAGCGTGTGCGGGTGGTTGTCATCCGAGCAGAGCAGGCAGTGACGCAGATCCACGCCGCTCGCCACGAGCTGCGGCAGGTAGCCGGGGAGGTTGAGCCACGCCGAACCCTGGCGAAGCTGCACCCACATGCCCAGGCGGAGCTTGGCGAGCACCTCGTCGAAGCTGCCGGACTCGTGGCAGGAGGAGACGCCGGCGGCGACGTAGGCGTTAAGGCCTCGGTCGCGGTCGGGGGAGGGGAAGTGGCCCGTCACCACGCGGTCTGCGACGAGCGTGGCGCGCACCTCGTCAATGGCGTTCTTCTCGTCCGCCAGGATGCCGGGGAAGTTCATCATCTCGCCGAGCGCCACGACGTTGTCCCAGGTCATGCTGTCCGCGATGTCCGCGGCGGTGACCTCGGCCCCCGTGTCCTCCACGCCCGTCACGGCAGGCACGCACGAGGGCGGCGTCATCATGGCCTTGAGTGGCACGCGCCGCGCGTCCTCAAACATCGCGCGCACGCCGGGCATGCCGGCGACGTTGCCCACCTCGTGCGGGTCGCAGAAGATGCCGGTGGTCCCGTGCGGGACGACGGCGCGGGCGTACTCGGCAACGCCGATCATGGCGCTCTCCACGTGGATGTGGCTGTCCATGAGGCCGGGGGCGGCATAGAGACCGGTGGCGTCTACGACCAGCGTGTCCGGTCCGATGCAGTGTTCGGCTGTGTGCTCGCCCAGGCCAAGGTAGGCAACGCGTCCGCGCGCGACGGCAATATCTGTGTCCGGCAAGATCTCGTGGGTGGTGACACTTACCAGATTGGCGTGACGAATCACAAGTTCGGCGGGTGCTTCGCCCTGAGCCACGCGCACGAGCTCGTCATTGCACTCCCAGAGCGGGGTCTTGCAGAAGCGGTTGAGCATGACGCACCTCCGGTTTTCTCGCCGTTTTGTCAAGGTTAGCGCTGCCGTGGCGTTTGGGCGGCAACTTTGCTAGAGTGTTCCGCGAGCGCGTTCGATGGGCTCGGGTGACGCAACACCTCGAACCTGGTCAGGGCCGGGAGGCAGCAGCCATAAGGGGCCTCTGGCGGGCACCCGATCCCATCGAGCGCGTTTTTTTCATGCCGATTTTCGGTATATACCCGAGAGGTCCAAAAATTAACGGACATTGGTTTGCTTAAAAAATGACGCCAACTGGGCTTTTGTCTCGTTTTACGACTTTTTAAGCAAACCAATGTCCGTTAATTTTCGGGCTCGGGGAGTACAAGACGGCCTCGGCCCCTTCCGGCTCGCCGGCTAACGCACATGCGATAATGATTTGACCCCGTGATCAAAGGAGTTCCGTGAACAGCCTTCCCGCCCACCGCCTTGACCCGCGCATGCTGCGAGCTTGGTATATCTCTGACGTTGTTGGCATCGCGGTGGTGGCCGTGCTGGCCATGGCGGCCTGGGCGATTGTTCGCCATCTGGGCGGAGACGTCTTCTGGGTCTACCTGGCGGCAGGCGTCATCGAGGCGATCTGCGTGGGCGACCTCCTCATCTCCCCGCGCATCGAGTACGCCACCTGGCGCTACGACGTTACGCCCACCGACGTGGATCTCTACCACGGCGTCTTCACCAAGAAGCGCGTGCTTGTGCCACTCGTGCGCGTCCAGCACGTGCAGACCAAGCAGGGCCCCATCCTTCGCGCGCACGGCCTGGCCACGGTGACCATCTCCACCGCGGGCGAGAGCTTCGAGATCCCCGGCCTTGCGGAGGACGACGCCAACGAGCTGCGCGACCGCGTGGCCGAGCTCGCGCGCCTCGCCAAGGAGGACGTGTGAGCGCCGCGCCGGACGAGAAGGACGGCCGCCCGCCCGCGCCCGGCGCCCCGAGCGCCGGCACTGGCGGCCTTGAGGAGGACCTCGAGCGCCTAGCTGTGCCTAGCCACTCGCTTTTCGAGGGCGCCGGCTCGACCCCCGAGGCGCTGCGCGGCACGCACCGCGCCAACCCGCTCTCGATTCTCGCCGAGGCGCTCAAGCTGGCGTCTGGCCTGATGGCGATTGTGGCGTTTGGCCTGGCCGGCGACTTCTTTTCCGGGGACCTGGGAGCGCTTTCCAAGCTCGTTCTCTCCGCTGTCATCATCTTTGCCGCGTGCCTGCCCCTGAGTTTTGCCGTCTGGCGCGCCAAGACCTGGGAGCTCACGGCCGAGGGCGTCCGCCTCTGCTGGGGTCTGGGCTGGGGTCCGTTTAGCCGCCGCAGCCTCACGATTCCCTACGACCACATTCACACGGTCTCGATGAACTCGTCGCTGCTCGACCGCATCTTTGGCCTCATGGTGCTCGACCTGGATACGGGCGCCGCCGCCTCAGAGGGCGACGCCTCCAAGATCGCCGGCCTTCGTGCGGGCGAGGCCGACGCCCTGCGCGCGGAGCTCTTCCGCCGCAGGCATGCCGCCAGCGGACAGGTCCCGGAAGGCGAGAAGAACGCGTCGGCGGGCAACGCCCCGTCCAACGTCCCGACCGCCGAGCGCCCGCTCGCCACCTTCTCGCTCACCGGCCGCAAGCTCGCACTCGCCGCGGCGTCTCAGATGAGCGCCGGCAGCCAGGCCCTCGCACTCGTGGTCCTTCTCGTCAACGGTGCCAACCAGCTCATTGAGTGGGGACTGCTCGACGTTGTTGGCAGGGGAGAAGAGCTCTTGGCCGGCATCTCCCCGGCTATTGTGCCCGCGGTCCTGGTGTTTCTCGCCATTGCGCTGCTTTTGGGCGCGGCGGTCTCGTTTGTGGTCAACCTCGTGCGCTACGCAGGCTATCGCGTGAAGCGCTACGCAGACCGCGTTGTCGTGGAGCACGGGCTTCTCTCCCGCTCGTCGCGCACGCTCGTGGTGGGGCGCGTCCAGCACGTGGCCGTGCGACAGGGCATTATCCGTCAGCTCATCGGATATGCCGAGGTCACAGCGCAGGTTGTCTCCACGCCGGGCGAGAAGGACGGCGAGCCATCGGGCAGTGTGCTCCTGCACCCCTTCATTCGCATGGACGAGGCCGACGCCTTTCTCGCCGAGGTTCTGCCGGACTACGCCGGCGTCTTGGGTCGCGTTGAGCTGGGGCGCCTTGGGCCGGTCGCGCGCCGGCGCGCCGTGGTGCGCGCCGTGATCTGGTGGCCGTTTGCGACGGCGATCTTCCTTGGAGCGCACTGGCTCTTTGGCTTCTCCGGCCTGCTCGAGAGCGCCGCGTGGCTGCTGAGCCCGCTGCTCGTTGCCGCGACCGTGCTGGGCGCGGTGCTGCTCGTGGGCCTCATCGTGGACGCGCTGCGCGCCTGGAGTGCTGCGCGCTACGGCCACACCGCTCGTGAGCTGGTACTCGTTACCGGTGGTCTCACGCGGCTCACCGTGATTGCCCCACGCGCCCGCCTGCAGCGCATGGAGGCGCGCGCCAACCCGTTCCAGCGCCGCGCCGGCGTGGCCACGCTCTCCGTGCGCACCGCCTCGAGCAGCACCGAAGGCCTCGAGCTCCGTGACCTGCCCGCGTCCGCCGCGGACGAGCTTCTGTCCTGGTATCGCCCCCGCGGATAACGGGGACGACGAGCGTCGCCGCGCGTCAACCCGCAAGAAGCAGTATCTCCGCCAAATATGCTAGATTTGGCGGAGATACTTACAAGTTGGCGGAGATACTTACAAGTTGGCGGAGATACTTGGCAAGGCGGTGGACTGATGCGCACCTTTAACTACGAGCGCGAGCTCGCGAGACTCATGGTCCCCGAGATTGTTAATGCCCTTTCGGCCATCCATGCGTTCCGAGCGCGACAGGGACTCAGAAGGGAGCTGCGTCCCATGGAGCTTGATGGCCTGCGTGAGATCGCGCGCATACAAAGTACGGGCGCCTCCAATAGTCTCGAGAACATCCGCACGTCAAATGCCCGCCTGCGCGAGCTTGTTCAGATGCGCGATCAGCCCAAAAACCGAGACGAGCGAGAGATCGCGGGCTATCGCGCCGTGCTTGACCTTATTCACGAGAGCCATGCACACATCAACGTGACTCCAAACGTCATATTACAGCTTCATCGTGACCTCTACCGTTACGTTGACGTCTCCTTTGGCGGGCGCTGGAAAGACACCGACAATGTCATCGCCGAAACGGGACCTGACGGAGCGCTTGTCACGCGCTTTGTTCCAACGAGTGCTCTTGAGACGCCGGGTGCAATGGAGTCACTCTGCTCCGCCTATGCGGGTTCCGTTGCCGACGGTCGCTTCGACGCTCTTCTCGCCAGCGCGCTCTTTACGTTCGACTTTGTGAGCATCCATCCGTTCAATGATGGAAACGGTCGCATGAGCAGGCTCCTTATGCTGCTGACGCTCTATCGCGGAGGCTTTGACGTGGGGCGCTACATTTCTGTGGAGCACGAGATCGAGCTCACCAAGGAAACGTACTACGAGGCGCTGGCGGCGAGTTCGCGAGGCTGGCTTGAGGGCAAGAATGACTACTTGCCGTACGTGACGTATTATCTGGGCGTGGTACTTGCGTGTTACCGAGAGCTGGACGAGCGTATGGAAGCGCTGTCCGCAGGCTCTCCGGAGGAGGGTGTGCGGTCCTTCTTTGCGTCGCGCCTTGAGCCTGTGAGCAGACGCGAGATTGCCGAGGCTCTGCCCACCATGAGCTCTCGCACGCTCGACCGTGTTCTCTCGCAGCTTCAGGCAACGGGTGAGCTGGAGAAGGTCGGGGCGGCGCGGGCCACGCGCTATCGTTGGGTGCGGTAGCGGGTTGCGCAAGCAGGTCCGGCGGATGACCTCGCCACCCTTGTCCTGCCGCAAAGAATCGGGCCCGGTCGCACAGCGCTCCCTCGGCCTCTGCCGAGAAGCCGTGGCCGCGCGTCCGGCCGCGCGGGTATACTAGGGCCTCAGACGACAAACCGCCGGAGGCCGCATGGAATCGCTGTACACAAAGTATCGCCCGCAGACGTTTGAGCAGGTCGTGGGCCAGCAACACGTGGTCGAGACCCTCAAGCGCGCCGTCCTTGAGGGGCGCACCAGCCACGCCTACCTCTTCTGCGGCCCGCGCGGCACGGGCAAGACCACCATGGCGCGCATCCTGGCAAAGGCCCTCATGTGCGAGAAGGGCCCCGCCGCGCTGCCCGACGGCACCTGCGATCAGTGCCAACTCATCGCCTCCGGCGAGCACCCGGACGTCATAGAGCTCGACGCAGCCTCCCGCACCGGCGTGGACAACGTGCGCGAGGAGATCATCTCCCGCGTCAACTACGCGCCCACGATGGGCCGCTACAAGGTCTACATCATCGACGAGGTCCACATGCTCACCACGGCGGCGTTCAACGCGCTGCTCAAGACGCTCGAGGAGCCTCCCGAGCACGTGGTCTTCATCATGTGCACCACCGATCCGCAGAAGATTCTTGCCACGATCCTCTCCCGCGTCCAGCGCTTTGACTTCCATGCCATTGGAAACGACGAGATGCAGGCGCACCTGGCCTATGTGTGCAAGCAGGAGGGCTTCACCTACGACGAGGCTGCGCTCGAGCTGATCGTGCGCCACGCCCGCGGCGGCATGCGCGACGCGCTCACCACGCTCGAGCAGCTCTCCGTCTTTGGTGCCGGCAGCATAGACATGGCTGCCGCGGCGGACTTCCTCGGCGAGGTGTCCTCCGAGGTGCTCGGGACGTTCGCGCGCGCCATGGCGCACCGCGACGTGCCCGCGCTCTTCTCGGAGGTGGCAACGCTTGCCGAGGCCGGCCGCGACCTGCTGCAGTTTACGCGTGAGCTTGCCGCGCACGTGCGTGACATCTACGTGGTTGCCTCCGTTCCGAGCGCGGACGACGTGGTGGCGGCGCGCGGCGAGGAGCTCGACGCGCTGCGCACTGAGGCGGCTGCCTTTGGTTCCGCCGACCGCCTCTCCCGCGTGCTCACCATCCTCGGTGACGCCTCGAGCGAGATGCGCACGGCAACCAACCAGCGCCTCGTTCTGGAGATTGCCCTCACGCGCATCGCCCGTCCGGACTCCGACCTCACGCTCGACTCCCTTGCCGAGCGCGTGTCCGACCTGGAGCGCCAGGTGGCCATCCTCTCCGCTCCCGGCGCCCGCCCCAACCCCGTCCCAGCTACCGAGAAACCCCTCGAGCAGCCGACCCCGGCCGAGGCCGCCCCGCCCGCTGCCGGAACCGTGATCGAGCCGCAGCCCACCCCGGCCGCAAAGACGCCTCAGCAGAGCGCCGAGCGGCTGGGGGAGATCGCGGGGGCGGCGGGGGCGGCCTCAGCAACGGCAACCTCCAGCGCACTTGGAAGCAAGTGGTCGACCAGCTTGTGGCGCAGGTGCCCGCCAAGGGCTCGCTGCTCCTCTCGTCCACCGCGGTCTCCGACGATGGCGAGAAGCTCACGGTGTCGCTGCCCAAGGGTTCGCACTTTGCCGCTCGCATGCTGGAGCGCGCCGACGTGCGCGCGAGCATCGAGCCGGTTGTGACCGTCTCGTTTGGTCCCCGCCAGCTCGTCTTTGTTGAGTCGAGCCTGGCGAACCAGGCCATCTCGCGCGCCGAGCGCTCCGCCGCGACGCCGGCCCCCGCGCCCGTCATCGTGGAGCCGGCCCCCGCGCCCCGGCCGGCGCCGGCTCCCGTGCCAACGATAGT
>CASEVE010000037.1 GCA_949291295.1 uncultured Olsenella sp. | reverse complement strand
AGCGGGCGAGCGCGGCGCTGGGCTGGAGGACGCCGGACGAGAACCGCAGGCTGCTCGGCTACGCGGTGTAGGATGTACAGGAAAACGTCCGCAGTCCCGAACCGCAGGTCGTTCTTCTCGCCCTGTGCCACGGCCCCGATTTTCAGGACGCGCGGGGAGGGGTGGGGGCTTCCTTAATTGCCTCCGTTTGCGAAACCGGTTGGCCTGAACCTGAAACATCTGGCCTCCGTGTGGTATGGTGAGCGACAATGTCATAAAACATGACCCTATTTATAGCCTATAAGCATGTGCGACTTGACTTTTGTTAACTGGTTTCACAGGCTTGGCCGCGTCGCGACAAAGGAGAAGTGCATGAATCGACCATCAGTACCGTTTTGTTGCGTGATGGCGCTCTGCGTTAGTTTGATTGCTGCCCTGTTTGCCCGCCCCGCTCCCGTGCATGCGGTGGACGCGCGCGATGCGGGCGTCGCCCCCCTTGCCGCCGAGGATTCAAACGAGACGCGTTTGGGAACGCTTCAGGCACAGAAAATAGAGTTCGACCCTCCCTCTTTGGTCATCGATGACAAGGATTACGAGATCAGCGAAGACTTTGACTCATCTCTTACTAGCGTTGTCTCTTGGCTTATCCAGTCAAAGTCCCGCGGCGTGTCGGTTGCGTACGTTCTCGACTCCGAGGGACGGATCGTATCCATCCAGAAGACCAGCACGCTCTCGTCATCTCGCGTTACGGTGGCGCGTTCAAAGAGGGCTTCGACCCCTGCGGGTAGGTCTACCAGTGCGGCTGCCGCCGAGATGAAGAGACTTGCCAGCAAAAGCACGGTTGGGCTTGACGCCACCTTGGGATATTACTTCACCTCTACTCAGATTGCGGAGATGCGGGACTTTCTCCAGGTTTGGACCGCTCTCATCGTCTCGACGCAGAACGTGGACAGCCCAGATCTAGGAGAAAGGGTAATCAAGAAGGTATTCAACAAGCTCGGGATTTCGGTTGACACCTTCCTCTTCAAGAAGGACACCAACGGCTCCGTCAGCATAAAGGCCGAGTCCATCAACGGTGAGGACGCCACGGTTGAGTTTGACATCCACATTGGCTCGTATACGCTCGACAAGGAGCAGTCTCCCTTTGGGTCTCTTGGGGAAATCTCCTACGAGGTCAAGGGTTGTCCCTCGATAAAGGGGCATCCGACGCGCGGCGAGGGAATCGTCACCTTTGCGGACATGGAGACGTTTTGCGATCAGGTGGCCTCTATAGCAAACTCTGCCATAAAGGGCGCCTATAACGATGTTTGGGGTAACTCTGCCAATAAGGTTGCCGAGCTCTTCGTGAGCGCTCCGATCAACGCGCTCCTCAAGGGGAAGTACTCCGATAACGTCTACGAGCTGCTTTCTGCGCCGACCGAAAACTACCTCAAGGAAGCTCGCATCAAGTGTCCGGTTGACGTCTACGTCTACGATAGCTCGGGCGATTTGTGTGGCTCCGTTGAGAACAACGTCGTCACGAATGACGAGGGCGTGCTCATCTATGTTGTGGGGGACGAGAAGAGAGTATTTCTCGGCGGGGACGACTATATCCTCAAGCTTGTCGGCACTGCCCCGGGCACCATGGAGTACGAGGTGGTCGAGTATGCTGACGATTCCGAGGTGAGGTCCGTCGTCACCCGGTCGCTGCCCCTGTCTGGCAAAACCTACTACGGAATCATTCCGAGCGCGATATATTGCGATAACGGCGTGTATCCGCTGTCCGACGAGCAGGGAAAGGAGATTCCGCTCGATGGTGACACCGTCCAATCGCTCGATGAGGACGACCCCTTCGATAGCGTTCTCTCTGGGCAGTGCGGGGACGATGTCGAATGGATCTATTACGACGGCGTGCTTGCCCTGCACGGAAGTGGCGAGATGTACGAGCCGGAGGAAGGCCATTCCCTCACGCCGCAATCATGGGGCTGGCACGCCCAGCGTAGCTCCATCACGAGGCTCTATGTTGGGGGCGGAATAACCTCCATTGGTGATAATGCGCTGGCCGGATGCGCCAATCTGACGCAAGTCGAACTGGCGCCGAGCGTTTCGAGGATAGGATATCGTGCCTTTGATGGCTGTGCGGGTTTGACCGCGTTTTCACTGCCGGAATCAGGGTGCGAGCTTGATGCCTATGTGTTCTCGGATTGCACGGGTCTTCGAGAGCTTGTGGTTCCTGCCGGAACGAGGCCCACTGATGAGGTGGCATCTGCGGTTGGAGGGGCTTATTACAAGGGTGCGCTCGTCCGCGTTGCCTCCTTTGGTCCCTTTGCAGAGTCGTCGATAGAGAAAATGACGGTAGAGAGCGCTGAGACAATTCCTGACGCCTTGTTCCAGGGGTGCCAGAGCGTGCGGAGCATTGCATTGCCAGGTGGCCTTAAGACCATAGGGGAGTATGCCTTCGCGGGTTGCCGGTCGCTTGAGGAGATCATTATCCCCGACGGTGTCTCCCGCATCGGATTGGATGCCTTCTACTTTTGCGATGGCCTGAGAAGGATTGTCGTCCCGGCGAGTGTCGTTGAGGTTGATGATCCGTTTGCTACGTACGGCAGTTCCGTGGCGGACGGTGACATTCCACCGTACCGAGAGGACCTGATCATCCAGGGATATGAGAACTCGTATTTCTATGTGTGGATGCATTACATGAACGGCAAGAATCCGGGCCTCATTGAGGTTCCCGGCACGTTTGTTTCCGTGGGTGAGGTGACGCCCTTCACGTTTGCGCAGGGTACGTACTCCAGCAACGTCACGTGGAGCCTTGACTCGTCGCTTACGCTGTACGTCTCCGGCCATGGTGAGATGGCAGACGCCGAGCGCGTTCACTCGGGCATCACCAGCCGTAACTACCCATGGGGAGACTATCGCCATGTAGCGCGGTTCCTGGTGCTTGGCGAGGGGCTGACGTCGATCGGCGAGGGAGCGTTCAGCGAGTTCGATCTCCTTGAGAGCGTCACGCTGCCTCGCAGCCTTCGCATCGTTGGGAACAACGCCTTCTATGAGTGCTCGTCGCTGAAGGTTGTTGACGTACAGGAGGGAACCGTTGCGATTGAAAACCTCGCCTTCGCAAGCTGCCCGTCGCTCGCGAGCGTCACGGTGCCGAAGAGTGTGACGAAGATTGGTTTTAAGGCGTTTGACGGATGCGAGAACTTGGCAAATGTGTATTACGAGGGTGACAGGGCCTCATGGGCAGCCATTGACCTTGAAGGTGGAAACGAGAACCTCACTTCGGGAAAGATAAGCTTTGCCTCGGAGGAGAGCTCGGGAAGTGACCCGGATCCTAGGCCAGACTCCGGCAAGAACCCAGACTCAAGCTCTGACAGCACCACTGTCCCCTCCGATGATCAGACACCCGACCACGATGTCAAGTCAGTTGCGATGCATCGCCTCTACAACCAGTGGACCGGCGAGCACCTTTACACGTCAAACGGAGGCGAGAAGGACGTACTCGTGGGCCTTGGGTGGACCTACGAGGGGATAGGCTGGAATGCCCCGACCGAGGGCAAGGAGGTCTACCGACTCTATAACCCATACGTCGCTGGTGGTGACCATCACTACACGATGGACGTCAACGAGTACGACCAGCTCGAGAAGCTCGGTTGGAGCAAGGAGGGAGTTGGCTGGTACTCCGCGGGCACGGACGGCGTACCTCTTTACCGTCAGTACAACCCATATGCAACGACAAGCACGCACAACTATACCGCTGACAAGCACGAGAATGACGTTCTGGTCTCGCTTGGCTGGAGAGCGGAGGGAATTGCCTGGTACGGCCTGCGTTTGTAGCTTCCGTTTGGCAACGGGGAGGTGTGACGTGAGCTTCGTGGCGGTGGTAGGTCCCCTAGTGTCCTGAAAATCGGGGCTGTGGCACGTCGTTTGTGCCACAGGGCGTTCTTCTCGCCCTGTGCCACGGCCCCGATTTTCGGGACGCGCGGGGAGGCAGGACACCTGGGGAGCAGAACACGCGCAGGTGAGCATGCGGGAGGAACGGCGGGCTACAGGTCGCGGGCCGCCACGTAGCCATAGGCGCTTGTTGCCTCGCGGGCCCCGTCGGCGATGGCGCGGGCGAGCGCGCGTACGGCCAGCGCGCCCACCACGTCGACCGGCGCCTCAACCGCGCCCGTCGCCATAACAAAGACGGTGTCGCCGTCGTTGGTGGTGTGGGTGGGGGTGATGGCGTGCGCGTAGGCGTCAGCTGCCATCTGGGCGACCTTGGTTGCCTGGGCCTTGGTGAGCCGGGCGTTGGTGACCACGCAGGAGATGGTGGTGTTGGTGCGGCTGAGCGGCATCGTCGCGTAGCCGCCGAGAAGTGCCTCGACGCTGCTGCCAAGCGTGCCGTCCTCGTTTCTCAGGCCCGCGATCTTCTCGCCGGTGTCGGGGTCGCGCACGTCGCCGCAGGCGTTCACGGCCGAGATCGCGCCGCAGAGAAGGTCTCCCGCGCACTCCACGCACTCGCCGAGGCCGGACTTCATGGCGCGCTCTGGACCGGCGAGCTTGCCGACGGTGCAGCCCGTGCCCGCGCCCACGTTTCCGCGCGCGAGGGGCGCGCCGGCACCATCGAGCGCGGATGCGCAGGCCGCGCGGCCGTCCTCGACGCTCGGGCGGACGGTGGGGTCGCCGCATGCAAGGTCAAACAGGCACGCCCCGGAGACGATGGGCACGCGCGCCACGCCCACGTCGAGGCCATAGTCGCGTCGCTCGAGCTCCTCTGCCACGCCGCAGGACGCGCTGAGCCCGTAGGCGCTGCCTCCCGAGAGCACGACGGCGTGGAGCACCTCAACGGTCTCCTCGGGGCGCAAGAGGTCCGTCTCACGCGTGGCCGGCGCGCCGCCGCGCACGTCGACGCCGCCCGTCGCGCCCTCGGGGCAGACGATGACGGTGCAGCCCGTCCCCGCCTTCTCGTTGGTCGCGTGGCCAACGTAGATACCGGGGAACTGTGTGACGCTCGATATGCTCTTCTCGCTAGGCATTGGCACCTCCGATTCTGATGGCGTCTGCGACGAGGTCCCCCTCATCGCAGACGAGCCTGCCGAGCTCTCGCACAAGGCGTGCGATGGGCAGGCCGACGACGTTGGGGTAGTCCCCTTTGATTCCTCTCACAAGAAGGCGCCCAGCCCCTTGGATGCCGTAGGCGCCAGCCTTGTCGAGCGGCTCCCCGGTGGCCACGTAGGCCTCGATCTCACTGTCCGTGAGCTCCCAGAAGGTGACGTCGGTGGTCTCCACGAAGTGCGCGCGGGCGAGCTCCGAGCCATCGGGGGAGAGTCTCATGGCGCACACGCCCGTCGAGACCTCGTGCGTGTGCCCGGAGAGCTCTCTTAGCATGCGCGCCGCGTCCGACGTGTCCCCGGGCTTGCCGAGCGCCTCGTCCCCCATCCACACGATGGTGTCCGCGGCCACCAGAAAGCCGTCCGCTGGCACGTGGGAGAGGTTGGCCCGGGCCGCCTCGGCCTTCTCGGCGGCAAGGCGAAGCACCAGATCGACGGGCTTCTCGCCAGGTCGGCGCGTCTCGTCGATGTCTGCGGGGGCAATGGTGAGCTCAAAGCCGGCTTCGGCGAGGAGCTCCCGGCGGCGGGGGGACTGCGAAGCTAGAATCACGTGCTACCTCCATACAAAAAAGCGGGAGCCGGCATGCGGCCCCCGCAAGGCGTCAACTGACGCAACTACCTACTCGACCACAATGGCGGAGACGGGGCAGTTGTCAGCAGCCTCCTGAGCGGCGTCCTCGGCGTCCTCGGGAACGTCCTCCTCGATGGCAACGGCGACGCCGTCGTCGGAGATGGAGAAGACGTCAGGGCAGGTGCCCTCGCAGAGCCCGCAGCCGATGCAATCCTCGTTGACCGTAGCCTTCATGATGAATCCTCTCTCTAGCCTGGGCCTGGGCCCCTCGCCCAGGTTTCATTCTCGTTTTTACACGTTTCTCGCCGCGCGTGCAACCGTCTTCCCCATATAACTCAAAATCACGGCTAACGGTTGTGAGCTGCGAGAATAATCCTACCAATTTGGTGGAGTTACATTCTGGTCAATCCAAGAGGTGCGGGCGGCTTCTGGACGGTCTGGTCCTCGGAATCGTCCGGAATCCGCCCATAAGGAGTTTGGGGCGGAGCGTGGACGGTTTTATCCTCGGGAACGTCCGAAATACGTCCGAAAGGGTTTGGGCGCGCTTGGACGGTTTCTGCCGGAGAAACGTCCGTGAGCCGCCCGTAAAGGAAATGGGGCGGGTTGTGGAGGGTCTGATTCTTGGAATCGTCCACAACCCGCCCCAACAAAGTGACGTGCCGAGAAGGTCATCTGCGCTCAAGAAGGGTGACCGTCTCAACATGGTAGGTCTGGGGAAAGAGGTCGACCGGGGTCACGCGCACGGGCGAGAAGGTCCCGGCCTCCTGGAATCGCGCGAGGTCGCGCGAGAGCGTTGCCGGATCGCAGCTCACGTAGGCGATTGCGCGCGCGGGCTGCTCGGAGAGGCGCGCCACCACGTCCGCGGCGAGGCCCGCGCGCGGCGGGTCCACGACGATGACGTCCGCGTCGGTGTCGGGAAACTCTCTTCCTGCGTCCCCGCCGATGGGGTCAACGTTGTCGAGGCCTGCGGTCTCGAGGTTTCGCCTCAGGTCTCGGACGGCAGGGCCATACGACTCGACGGCGCTGACAAAGCCCGCGCGCCGCGCCAGCGGAAGCGTGAAGGTGCCGGCGCCACAGTAGAGGTCCATTGCCTCCTCATGGGGCTTGGGGTCAAGCGCGTCCATCACGAGCTCGACGAGCTTCTCGGCACCACGGGTGTTCACCTGGAAAAACGAGGGCGCCGAGACACGCATGCGCTCGTCTCCAACAAGCTCACCCCAAGATCCGGCGCCCGAGAGGCACTCGACACCCGCGATGCGCCGGGCCTTTGTCGGCCCCTTCTGCATGACGCGCACCACGGAGGTGGGGCGCAGGGCGTCCGCGAGCACCTTAGCAGCCTGAGCTCGCGGGAAGGCTCCCGGCCGACCCCAGAGCGCAACCTCCACGTCGCGGGTTCTCCGCGAGACGCGAATCCCAACGCGCTCGAGGTCAAGGTCGTGGTTTCCTGCTAGGTAGGAGAGCGCTCCGGCAATGGACTTGACCGCGCCCGCGTGTGCCTTGTCGAGCAGCATGCAGCTCTTGACGCGAACGACGTCTCGCTCACCGTGCCCGTGCATGCCAAGAACGATGCGCCCGCGCTCGTGGGAGACGGCAAGCTCGACTTTGTTTCGATAGCCCCACGGCTCGGAGGGGGAGACCAAGGGCGCAACGAGCCTCTCTGCAGCCTCCTCGCCCATTCGGCCGATGCGAGCGAGGTTGCTCACGATCTCGGAGCGCTTCGCCTTTGCCTGTGCCTCGTACGTAAGTGATGCCCAGGGGCAACCCCCGCACAGGGCGGCAAAGGGGCAGGCTGGGACCACGCGCTCCCGCGAGGCCTCGATGACCTCAGCGGTTCTCGCGTGAGACCAGCGACTCTCCTCACGATCGATAGCCGCGCGAACGAGGTCGCCGGGAACGGCTCCGCTCACAAAGACCGTCTTGCCGGACGAGTCGTGAGCCACGGCGTCGGGGCCATAGCTCATCCTCTCGATTCTGAGCTGCTCCTCGCGCTGCTCGATCACTCGTCACCTCCCCCAAAGAGGGTCCCAAAGGCCTGGCCGAAAAGCGACATCGCACGCGAGAGGCGCCCGCGCTTGGGCGCGGCGGGAACGGGCCTGGGTGCAGGTTCCGACGAGAGGCGAACCTCGGGTGCGGGACGTGCGGGCGCGACGGGCTTCGGGGAGGGCGCGGCGTCCTGAGCGGGTTCAGCCGCAGTGGGGGAGGGAGCGTCGGAGGGTTCCTCGGCAACGTCTGCGGGCTTCTCCGCAACCGTGGCAAGGTCGGGAGCGGCGTCGGCCTCAGGCTCGATGCGTGCCTCCTTGCGGGCGGCGTTTCGGGCGTCGATGACGGCCTTGGCCTTCTCGTAGGCCTCCTTCAGCAGCACCTCCTGGCAGATGACGCGCGGGGCGTCCGGCTCGGACTCAATGTGGGCCCAGGTGCCCTCCGAGGTGAGCTGGCGCGCCTTCACGTTGTCAGAGAGCTGAAGCTTGATGAAGTGGCGGACGATCTCCGAGCAGGCGGGGTCGCGCACGGGATAGGCAATCTCCACGCGCCTCTCGGTGTTTCTCGTCATCATGTCCGCGCTCGAGAGGTAGATCGTGTCCATATCCTCGCCAAAGGCGTAGATGCGCGCGTGCTCGAGGAAGCGGCCCGCAATCTGGCGGATGACGAGGCCGTCGGTCTTTCCGGGGACGCCCGCCTTGATGCAGCAGATGCCGCGCACGATCATGATCACGCGCACGCCCGCCTCGCAGGCCTCGGAGATCTTGTCGATGACGTCTCGATCGGTGAGCGAGTTCATCTTGAGGAAGACCTTGGCCGGCTCGCCCGCGCGGGCGCGCGAGATCTCGCGGTCAAGTCCGCGCATCACAAGGGGCTTGAGGCCCACCGGGGCCACGCCGAGATGCTTGTAGGAGCCACGAAGGTTTCCGAGCGAGAGGTTGCGGAAGAACGTGTTGCCGTCCGCGCCGATGCCCTTGTCGGCGGTGAGGTACATGAAGTCGGAGTAGAGCGTCGCGGTCTTCTCGTTGAAGTTTCCTGTGCCGAGGCAGGTGATGCGGCTGATGCCGGAGCCGTCATGGTAGGTGATCTGGCAGATCTTGGAGTGGCACTTGAAGCCCTCGGAGCCATAGATGACGGTGCAGCCGGCGTCCTCGAGGCGTTCGGCCCAGGCGATGTTGTTGGCCTCGTCAAAGCGAGCGCGCAGCTCCATGAGGACAGTGACGTCCTTGCCCGCCTCCGCGGCGCTGATGAGGCTCTCGCAGAGGTGGCTGGACTTGGCCACGCGGTAGAGGGTGATCTTGATGGAGATGCAGGCGTCGTCGGCAGATGCCTCGCGCACGAGGCGCAGCAGCGGCGTCATTGACTCGTAGGGATAGGTGAGCAGAACGTCATGGTCCTCAACCTGCTCGCGCATGGGGAGGGTGAGGTCCACCATGGGCGAGACCTGCGGCTCAAAGGGACGATAGACACACGCAACGTGCTCGTGGTCGGGAATGTGGGACTCAAGGCCGTACACGTACCCAAGGTTGATCGGACGGCTGAGGCGGAAGATGCGACGCGGCTCGAGCGAGAGCTCGTCGGCGATAAGGTCCTCGAGCTTCTTGTTGAGCTTTCCGCGAATCTCAAGGCGGACCGGCTGCAGGCGCTGGCGGAGCTTCAGGACCTTCTTCATGTGCTGACGATAGTCCTCTTCCTCCTCGACGCCCTCTCCGTCGGGGTCGATGTCGGCGTTTCGCGTCACGCGCAGCACGGCGGAGCGCTTGGGGGCGTAGTCACCAAAGCACTGGTCAAGACAGGTCTCGAGAACGTCCTCGAGCAGCGTGTAGCGATACGCCTTGGACGTTGACGGAAGCGCGACCACGCGCTGCTCGGTACGCGGCACCTCGATGATGCCGAGAAGACCGGTCTCCTCGTTGCCGTCAAGGGAGCAGGCCACGAAGAGGCGGCCGTTCCTCAGGTTGGGGAAGGGGTGGCGCGGGTCCACGATGAGCGGGGAGATGATCGGGGCGAGCCGGCGCTCGAAGTGGCGCTGGACGGCGGCGCGATCACTCTCGGTGTAGTCGGCGGGGGAGACGCGGACGAGGCCCTTCTCGGCAAGGGCCGCCTCGACCTCGGCGAGGCCCTTCTCGTGGCGTTCGATGAGGGAGGGCAGCGCCTCGAAGATGGCGTCGAGCTGCTCGCCGGGCGTGAGGTTGGACTTGTTGTCCTTGGGCTGGTTCTTGAGGGAGGCGAGGTCGGAGAGGCCGCCCACGCGAATCATGAACCACTCGTCGAGGTTGGACTCCACGATCTCGCAGAACTTGAGGCGCTCGAAGACGGGAACGGTCTCGTCATAGGCCTCGTCGAGGATGCGGTCGTCAAAGCGCAGCCAGCTGATCTCACGGTTTTGCGTGTAGGAGAAGTCGCGGTTGGGCTTCTTCTCGTCCTTCTCGCCCTTGGACTTGTCCGACTTGGTGTCCTTGTCCTGCTTCTCGGCCTTTTCGGGCTTGACGTCCTTGTCCTTCTTCTCGGAGATGTCTTTGCTCATGGGTGTCATACCTCTCGTCTCGAGGCGCCGTGCGGCGTCGGAGTGTGCCATCCTCAAATGATAGCAGCCTCGGTGTCGGCGGAGCCCGCGCTGGAATGTCATGGTTGTGAAAGGAGTCTTTCCGCCTCTGGTCGAACGCGTTTCGGGCGGCGAGCGGCAGGTGGGGCATGCGCTACAATCGGCTCGTCGCCTGACCCCGAAGGGAGAAGAACATGGACGTGAGCCTTTCTGGAAGAAACTTCCTCAAGCTCCTCGACTTCACGCCCGAGGAGATTCGCTACCTCCTGGACCTCTCTGCCGAGCTCAAGGAGAAGAAGCGCGCGCACGAGCCGCACCGCTACCTCGAGGGCAGAAACGTCGCCCTCATCTTTGAGAAGACGTCCACGCGCACGCGCTGCGCCTTCGAGGTGGGCGCGGCTGACCTGGGCATGCACGCGGTCTACCTTGACCCTTCCGCGAGCCAGATAGGCAAGAAGGAGTCCATCGCAGACACCGCCCGCGTGCTGGGGCGCATGTTCGACGGTATCGAGTACCGCGGCTTTGGGCAGGAGCGTGTGGAAGAGCTCGCCGCGTATGCGGGCGTTCCCGTGTGGAACGGCCTTACCACGGAGTTTCATCCCACGCAGATGATCGCGGACGTTCTCACGATGGAGGAGGAGTTTGGGCGTGGCAGCATGGCCGGGCGCAAGGTGACCTTCATGGGCGACGCGGGCAACAACGTGGGCAACTCGCTCATGGTGGTCTGCGCGAAGCTTGGCATTGACTTCTGCGCCTGTGGCCCCGCTGAGCAGATGCCCGAGGACGGTCTCGTTGAGACGTGCCGCGCCATCGCGGCAGAGACGGGCGCCACGATCACGCTCACGGCTGACGTTGAGGAGGGCGCGCGCGGTGCGAGCGTCATCTACACCGACATCTGGGTCTCCATGGGCGAGTCCTCGGACCTCTGGGGCGAGCGCATCCGCCTGCTCTCGCCGTATCAGGTGAATGCTGAGCTCATGGCGCTTGCCGCCGACGATGCCATCTTCATGCATTGCCTGCCGAGCTTCCACGACCGCAAGACCACCATCGGCGAGGAGGTCTACCAGAAGTTTGGCCTGGCCGAGCTCGAGGTGACCGACGAGGTCTTCGAGGGCCCGCGCAGTCGCGTCTTCGACGAGGCCGAAAACCGCCTCCACAGCATCAAAGCCGTGATGTACGCCACGCTCAAGTAAGGTTGACGTGGGCGACAGGACTGACAAAGGTGACAGGGTAAACTGTCATGAAATAGGGGCGGGCCGAAAAGCCCGCCCCTTTTCATGACAGTTTACCCTGTCACCTTTGTCAGCCCTGTCACCTGTGTTGGTATCGGGTCTAGTACACCATGCCCATGGCCTCGCGGACCTCGTCGAGGGTTGCGGCAGCAATCTCGCGGGCGCGGCGGTTGCCCTCGTGCAGGACGTCGGCGACGTAGTCCATGTCCTTGGCGATCTCCTCGCGGCGCTCGCGGATGGGGGCGAAGTAGCCGTTGACGGCCTCGGTGACCACGCGCTTGAGCTGGCCGGCGCCGCCCATGCCTATCTCCTCGGCAATCTCGCGCGGGTCGCGCCCGGTGCAGATGCCGGCCGTCGTGAGCAGGCCGGAGATCTCGGGGCGCCTCTCGGGGTCAAACGTGATCATGCGCTCGGAGTCGCTCTTGGACTTCTTGATGAGCTTGGCGGTCTCCTCGGCGGTCATGGAGATGGAGATGGCGTTGCCGTAGGACTTGCTCATCTTGCGACCGTCCAGGCCCGGGAGCAGCGGCGTCGAGGTGAGAAGACCCGTCACGTCCGGGAAGACCTGGCCGTAGCGCTCGTTGAAGCGGCGGGCGATCTTAGAGGTGATCTCAATGTGAGGCAGCTGGTCGCGGCCAACGGGCACTATGTTGCCCTTGCAGAAGAGGATGTCGCATGCCTGGTGCACGGGATAGGTGAGCAGAAGCCCCGTGAGCGCGTGGCCCGAGGCCTCCTGCTCGGCCTTGACGGTGGGGTTGCGCTCCATCTCGGCCTCGGTCACAAGGGAGAGGAAGGGGAGCATGAGCTGGTTGAGCTCGGGCACCGCGGAGTGCGTGAAGATCATCGTCTTTTCCGGGTCAAGGCCGCACGCCAGGTAGTCGATCACCATGTTGTAGACGTTGTCCTTGATGTGATCTGTGGTGTCGCGGTCGGTGATGACCTGGTAGTCCGCAATGATGACGTTGGTGCGCACGCCCATGTCCTGCAGGCGAACGCGGTCGACGAGCGTGCCAAAGTAGTGCCCCAGGTGAAGGCGGCCCGTCGGGCGGTCGCCCGTGAGCATGGTGTAGTTCTCGGGGTGGACGAGAAGGTCGGCGTGGACCTCGACGCTTTTGCGCTTTGCCGCCTCGTAGCTTCCCTCGTTGGGCATGGTTCCTCCTTGAAACTGATGCGCGGGAGTCCGCGCAATATGGTCAACGGGCATTATGGTACGGCAAATGGCTGTCGCCGTGGCTGGAGGCGACGCAAAACCCTGCTAGAATAAAGCAGATGATACATCGGGAGAGGGGGAGCGTTGGCTAGCTCATATGGAACGGACGCCGACAAGAGCTCTCTCAGGAGCAACTACCTCTCCGTTCGGGCATCCCTTCCCGCAAAGAATCGCGCCAGCTCTGACGCTGCGATCAGAAAGTCGCTCTCCGGGTTTGACATCTTTTGCGATGCCCGCATCGTTCTCACCTACGTTTCTTTTGGGCCCGAGGTCGACACGCGCGCGCTCATCGCGGCGCTTTTCGAGGAGGGTAGGCGCGTTGCCGTGCCGCTCGTGAACCGCAAGGCCCACAAGATGGGCTTTCATGAGATCTTCTCGCTCGACGATCTTGAGCCCGGCACGATGGGCATTCTGGAGCCCGCAAACCCCGGTCACGAGCTCACGGTTCCCGAGCTCGTTCGCACGGTGTGCCTTGTTCCCGGCCTGGTCTTTGACGGGGACGGGCATCGCGTGGGCTACGGTGGCGGCTACTACGACCGTTTCCTCTGGTTTTATCCGGGTGACAAGATCGGCCTCGCGAGAACGACGATGCTCTCGTCAAACCCCCTGCCCACGGACTCACTTGACGTGCCGGTCGACTACATCGCCACCGAGGGCGGAATCTGGAACCGTCGCGGCCGCTAGGGGAAGCTCGCAGCTGATTGCTTGGCTCTTGCGCTTCAGACCCAGGTGTGCCGCCATGTCGAACATGGCCTTGCGGTAGCCCTCGACGCCCAATCCCATGATGGTCTCAAAGCATGCGGCACGAATGTAGGAAATCTGACGAAACTCCTCGCGCTCGTCAACGTTGGAGATGTGCACCTCAATCATGGGAAGCCCGACGGCGCGCGCCGCATCAAGGATGGCGATTGAGGTGTGCGTATAGGCTCCGGGGTTGATGATGATGCCCGCATAGGTGTTGTAGGCATCCTGGATGGCGTCGATGAGGTCTCCCTCGTGGTTTGACTGGAAGCAGGTGCAGCTTGTGAAGCCGGCCTCCTTTGCGGCCTCATGGCACGTCTGGAGCATCGCCTGGTATGAGTCGTGCCCGTAGATCTCTGGCTCGCGAATGCCGAGCATGTTGATGTTGGGACCATTGATCACGAGCACGCGGGCATCTCCTGCGGGAGATGCGTCGCTTGCGGGGGAGTGCTCCTCGGTCTCGGGAGCATCAATGGTGTCGAGCATGCTCACGAGGTCCTCAACGGTTTCCTCGTCGTGAGCGACTGGGCTCTCGGAAAGGTCGTCAACCTCGCTCTGGGCTCGTGCGGCGTCGCGCAGCGGGTTGGCGGCAATATGAACGTGCAGCGGAGCTCCGCGTCCCGATACGCCGTCAAAGATCTCCTCGTCCGCCTCCTTGCCGGTGAGCTGGACGAGTGCGTCATGAACCGCCTCAACCTTGCCGGGGCCAAAGACGACCTCGATGCCGTTCTCGCCGCGCTTGACAAAGCCAAGCACGCCGCGGGCAGCAGAGAGTTGATCGGTGTCTACCAGGGAGGGATCCTCGGTAAGGATTCTAAGGCGCGTCATGCAAATGTCATTTGCGGTTACGTTCTCCTTGCCGCCCACGGCGGCGAGGACCTCTTCCGCAATCTGGCGTCTGTCCACTTCGCGACCCTTCTCGTTGTCGAATCGCGATCTGGAGCCCCGTCTCCACTTACCGCATTCCCGACATTGTCAAACGTTCTATCAAAACGACAGTATACGGGGCAAATCGCGTCTTGTCCGCTACTCCGCCGAGCGGTGCCGTGGACGGTGAAAACGGCTAATAATCTGTTGATTCTGCGCGTTTATGCCCTCATACCTGCCGCTCAGAGCTCAAGGAGCGCCTTGATGGCAGAGGCGTCGCCCTCTGCGGAGCCCGTGCAGGGAAGACAGACGTCTGCCCAGCCGTGATAGAGGCCCATGCGCTCCGCAGCGATTCTCTCCACCCCGAGCTGCTGGGAGACGGGTCTTCCCGACAAGGAGAGCTCTTCGATGGGGCGCTCGAGAAAAACGATGGTCCCGTTCTGGTGTAGCAGGTCGTAGTTCTCGGGGCGCGTGACCACGCCGCCCCCGCAGGCGATGACAAGGCCGCTGCGGCAACCGTAGTCCCCGACGACGCGTGTCTCCGTGGCACGAAACGCCTCTTCGCCCTCGTCGCATATGATCTGGGCGGCGCTTTTTCCGCACTCGAGGGCGATGGCCTCGTCGATGTCCACAAACGGCCTTCCGGTGAGGCGCGCAAGGGCCCTTCCGCAGCTCGACTTTCCCGCCCCCGGCATTCCAATGAGGATCACGTTGTCGCTTCTTCTTGCGATCTTACGCTCGACCGCCTCGATGAGCGACTCGTCGAGGCTGTGTCCCAAGAAGAGCTCGCTTGCAAAAAAGGCCTGGGAGACGAGCATGGCAAGGCCACTCTCAAAGGGAAGGCCCAGCCTCTCTGCAGCGAGACACAGTCCGGTCCTTCGCGGGTTGTAGACAACGTCAAGCACTCCGAGGAGCTCTCTCAGCGAGGGAAGGACGTCATCTGCAAGCGGCGAGGCGGGGCAGGAGGGAAACATTCCGACCGGGGTCGTGTTGACCACGAGGGCCGCGTCGGGGTGTCGCTGAGGGAGCCCCGCGTACGTCTCCTCCCCTGAGCGCGAGACCACAACCGTCCGGGCTCCCACGTCCTCGAGTGCGGCACAGACGGCTCTGCTCGCCCCGCCAGAGCCAAAAACGATGACCTTCTTGTTGGCAAGAAGTTTTGCGGCTGAGACGCCGTGGGCGCGGCGAGAAAAGCGGTCGAGCATCCACGCAAAGCCAAGGACGTCGGTGTTCTCGGCAAACAGAGACCCGTCTTCGCGTCTTACGAGCGTGTTGGCAACTCCAAGGCGTTTGACACGCGGGCTTTGCTCGTCGGCGAGCTCGGCCGCCAGGCGCTTGTGGGGGATGGTGACGTTGAGGCCCCTCCATGCGCCGCCTCGTATGAGCCTAGCGGCATCCTCTGCCTCAAGGTCATGGAGCACGTAGGGCGAAGACCCCAGAAGCTCGTGGATGTACGGTGACCAGCTGTGAGCGAGAGGGTGTCCCACCAGTCCAAACGCGGCGACGGACTCCTCCTTCTGGGGCATCTAGATCACCTCCGAGTAGCTGCCGAGGTAGCGGCACTCCTGACAGAGGCTCCCGATAGTTGCCATGAGCGACGAGAACTCCGGGGAGGCGACGGGGCACTCAACGTCGAAGTAGAACATGAACTCGAAGTCGCGCTCCGGGATGGGGCGGCTTTCGAGCTTGAGGATGTTGATGTCGAGCGCATAGAACTTAGCGAGCAGCTTGTAGAGCGCACCGGGGCGGTGCGGAAGCACGATCATGAGCGAGGTGCGGTCCGCGCCGGGATAGATCTCAAGGTTCTTTGAGATGCAGGCGAAACGCGTGTAGTTGTTGTCGCGGTCCTGGACGTTTGCGGAGAGGACCTCAAGACCGTACAGGCTCGCGCACGGACGCGAGGAGAGGGCGGCGACGTCCGAGCGGTTGGACTCGGCGACGCGCTTGGCTGCCACGGCCGTGTTCTCGCACACGTGCACGCGCACGTCGGGAAGCCCCGAGAGGAACTCGGCGCACTGGTTGATCGCCTGCTCGTGGCTGTAGATGTCGCGGATGTCAGAGAGGTTCGTCCCGGGGCGCGCGAGCAGGTTGTGGGAGACCTTGACGCGCGTGGTGCGCACGATCGAGAACGAGTGCTCCATCATGAGGTCAAACATCTGGTTGACAGATCCGGCCGTCGAGTTCTCCAGGGGAAGGACGCCGTATCGGGCAAGGCCCTGCTCGACGGCTCTGAAGACGCCGTCGAAGGTGGGGGAGTAGGTGATGGTGGGATGGCGGAAGATCTTCTCGGCGGCAATCTGCGAGTAGGCGCCCTCGACTCCCTGGCATGCCACGTGGGCCGATGGCGGGAAGAGCTCGGGCGTGGTCGAGCGCGCCTCTTTGATGCGGGCGATCACGGGGTTGTCCGCAAAGTCGCCGAGAAGCTCGTGCTGACGCGCACGTGAGGCCTCCATGAGAAGCTCCATGAGCACCTGCGCGTAAGTCTCCAGGTCGCGCGGTGCCGCCTCGGCCGCTGCGGCCACCTTGGCGCGCTCGCGGGACGGGTCGAACACCCGCATCCCGTTCTCACGCTTGTAGGCCGCAACATCCTCCGCAATCTTTGCACGCTCAGAAAAGAGCTCGAAGATCTTCCCGTCAATCTGGTCTATCCGCTGCCTCAGCTCACCAAGCTCTGCCATGTCTTCTCCTTGTATCAGCATTTGCGTCAATGATACGTTACCGGGCACCCGGGTCATGAGGTCCGGCGCTCAGACAGTCCTCGCCTCGCAAAGAGCGCTCGACTGCGGAACTCGCGGCGGACCTCATGGCCCGGGCGCTCTTGTGGCGTGTACGGCCCTGAAGCGCGCGTGGCAGTGCACGTTGGCGGGCGGCGGGCGGAAAGGTCCGCCGCGAGTTCTTGCCGAGCG
>CASEVE010000036.1 GCA_949291295.1 uncultured Olsenella sp. | reverse complement strand
ACCTCGGAGGCCCAGCGGGTGGTCGTGGCGTCGCCGTCGAAGGCCTTGTCGGCGGTGAGGTCGGCGGTCTCGGTGGAGCTCGCGGTCGCGGGCTTGCCCACCGCGACGTTCTCGCCGGTGATCTCGGGCTGCTCGGGCTGCTCGACCTCGGTCCACTTGGCAGTAAGCGTCACGTTGGAGTCACCGTCGAAGACGGTCTCGGCCGTGACCTCGGTCTCGCCGAGGAACCAGCCGGCAAACTCGTAGCCGTCGCGCGTCGGGGTCGGCAGCACGCCGTACTTCTCGCCCTTCGTGACGGTCTTGGTGGCGGGATCGACCGTGCCCTCGCCGGCGTCAAAGGTGACGGTGAAGGTCTCCGGCTCGGGCGCGGGCTCGGAGTCGGACTTCACGAGGCGAATCTCGGCCGCGGACATAAACTGGTCGTTGCCGGAGTCGGCGTAGGTGTGGACGCCCTGGATGCGGAAGTACTTGGCCTCGACCGGCTCAAACTCAACGATGCGCCAGTCCTTGTCGCTGTAGTTGGGCCACTGGACGGTCGTAATGTCGGTCCAGTCCTGACCGTTATCACTGTACTGAATGGTGACCTCGGTCGGGGTGCCATTGGACGAGCCAGAGGGGCGCGGCAGGTAGTGCAGGCCGTCAACGACGGTGGGCTCGTTGAGCTCCATCGTCACCCAGAGGTTGTCCATCGTGGTCGCGGTCCAGGAGGAGTGCCAGTGCGTAGAGGTGTTGTCGTCGAAGGCGAGGTCGATCGAACCCTCGGTAGCGGTGCCGGGAAGCTGCTCGCTGCCGGCGGTAGCGGTGATGTCCTCAAGGGACACAAAGTTGTACACCTTGTTCACGGTCACGCTGTAGTACGTCTCGCCGATAAGGACGCCGGTCTCGCCGGGGGCCACCGCGGTGAACGTGATGTTGGTGGACGGGCCGCCCGCCACGACCTGCGCGGCCTGAGCGGACTTGTGGGCCGTGGAGGCGCTCGGGTAGAGCACGTAGTAGCTGCCGTTGTTTGCCTTGAAGGCGATGAGGTACTGGCCGCTCAGGTTGGAGAAGTCGCTCACCTGGACGTAGCCGGGAATCTCGGTGCTGGAGGCCTCGCCGTCCGCAACGGGGGCGTAGAGCAGCGCGGAGCAGTAGCTCTTCCAGTCGGTGTTGTTGTTGAGGCTGTTCACGCGGTCAAACTGCAGGGAGTTCTTGTAGAAGAAGAGGTAGGAACCCGCAGTGTCCCTCAGGTAGACGGAGCCGGCCTCGTAGCCCTCGGAGACCGTGATCTTGTTGACGCCGGACGCCTTGACCGGGAAGCCGGCGGAGCCCTGGGCGGGATCGAGGTAGACCGTAGCGCCGCTCGCGTCCGTGGCGGTGACGTCGTAGTTCTCGCCGCTCGCCGTGAACGTGAACTCGCAGTCGCTCAGGTCGACTTGCTCGCCGTTGTAGACGCCCGCGGCGCTGCCGACCCTGGCAAAGGTCTCGTTCTCCGGGCCCTCCTCGATGGCGACGGTGGCCACCGCGGTGTCAAGGGAGCTGACGTCCGCGTTGGTGTAGTCACCGGAGGGATCGTTGATCGTATCGCTGACCTCGCCCTCGTCGAGGACGATGGAGCTCTGGGTGTAGTCCATGTTGGACTTGTTGCCCATAAGCTCCTCGGGCGTGATGATAACGAAGGTCTCCTGGGAGCCGGCACTCTCGTAGAGCAGGCCGATAGAGCCGTCGTTGGCCTCGTCGTGGAGCTCGGTCAGGCAGGAATAGGCGTAGTAGTCGTTGTAGTCATTGACCGCGTAGCCGTACTGCCACTCCATCGTGTGTTCTTCGTCGTTGTTGACAAAGCCCACGTAGAGCTTGCCGCCCTTGCGATCGCCGGTGTTGGAGGCGGTGGAGACGACAATAACGTCGCGCCCGTCGACCTGCTCGCTGAGCTTGATGGCAGAGAGCTGGTTGTTGTTGCGCTTGGCAAGACCGGTGTTCACGGCGGTGCCAGGAACCCAGGTGTCGTCCTGCAGCGTGTAGTCGGTGTAGTAGAGCGTGGTGTAGCCGTCACGATAGAACTGGCGGATGGTGGTGTCGTCGATCTGAACGACAGTGGCCTCGCTGGACCAGTGGCCGCCGGAGTAGGACGTCACGGGAGCAGAACGGTGCCAGACGCCGTCCTCGCCCGCCCAGATGATGCCGGCCTCCTGCTTGCCGGAGGTGTACTCGTAGACGCTGAAGACGACAGTACCGTCGTCGAGCACGATGCCGTTGCCGGGGCCCACGAGCAGCGTCTGCTCGCTCGCCTTCTTGGCGTTGATCAGCGTGGGCTCAGACCAGGTGAGGCCGTCGGTGGACGTGGTCATGTAGAGGTAGTCAGTCGGGTACACCTGGAACGGGGCGTCCGCGCAGAAGAGGTTGGTGGTGGTGCCCTCAGAGTCGGTGATGTTGAAGTACTTGTCGACCGTGTAGCCCGTCACTTCCTCGTCCCCATCGACCGTATAGATCTTGTAGTCGGTGAGGTTAAGGTAGTAGTCGTAGCTCTTGGCGGCAACCGTGGCGCCATAGTTCCTGTCGATCGTCTCATGGCCGTTCACGCGCAGCAGCAGGCCCGTGCCGTCATCGGTGAAGCCGGTGCTGCCCGTGGCCGGCGAGGACACGGACGTGTTGAGCGCGATGCCCGCCGGGAAGAGGTCCGCGACCAGGTAGACCGTCTCGCCGTCCGTGGCGATGGCCGGGTCGATGAAGGACGTGGACTGGTTGTTGTACGTGTTGCCGTTGTCGCCGAGGTAGTTGGCGAACGTGTACTCCCAGGTGGCGCCGCCGTCCTCGGACACGCTCACGATGGTGTCCAGGCCCGCGCCGTCGCCGGCGTGGTTCCAGCGCGCGTCCGTGCACGCGACGATGGTGCCGTCGTCCAGCGTCACGATGCCCGGGATGCGGAAGTTCTGGCTCCCGCCCGTGCCCGGCGCGAACGGCTGGCCCTGGGTGGTGCCGTTTTCGGGCCTCTGCGCGTGCGTGATGCCCGTGGCGGCCTGCGCTGCGGTGAGGCTCACCCCCACAACGAGAAGCATCGCGACCACAGCCGCAACGATTCCCCTCCACGTCTTTCTTCTCATACGTCTCCCTTTCGACATGTTGCTGCGATTTTCAGCATTCTTCATGCTCTCTTTACCGCGGTTAAGGAGTGGGAGACAATTCGACCAGTTAGCCGAACGCGCCGGTAAACGGCACCCCGCCACGCCCCGCGCGCTCCAGGCGCCACGCCCCACGCGCAGCGGGCGGGACGCGGCCGTGCGCCGGGCGGGAGGCGAGTGTTTGAAAGTCGGAGTTTCATCGGGGTAACTCCGTTCTTCTCGGCCGCGTTTTGCCTGTTGGCGAGCTGGCGAGAAGAACGTCTTTTCAAAACTCACGCCGACTTTCAAACACTCGCTCCAAACGAAGCGGGCCAAGCGCTATGAAACGCAGCCGCTACCCCACAAGGCGTCCGTCGTGCATGCGGACCACACGGTCGCAGCGCCCGGCAACCTCAAGGTCATGCGTCACCACCACGACGAGGCGACCCTCCGCCGAAAGCTCCAGCAGCACGCGCACCACGTTCTCGCGGTTCTCGGCGTCGAGCTGGCCGGTGGGCTCATCGGCAAGCACGATGGGCTGGTCGCACACCAGGGCACGTGCAAGGGCGACACGCTGCTGCTGGCCGCCGGAGAGCCTGGAGGCCCTCGTGCGGAGCTTGTCCTCGATGCCTAGCCGCTCGGCGGCTGCCTTCACGCGCGACCGGTGCTCCCGGCGGGCAACATCGCCGCGGTAGAGCAGCGGCAGCCGCACGTTCTCAAAGACCGTCTCGTCCCCCAGGAGCGCAAAGTCCTGGAAAACGTAGCCAAAGGTCCGGTTGCGAAAGCGACAAAGCTCGGCGTCGCGCCGCGCACCCGCGTTCCTGCCGCCCACCAGCACCGTGCCGGAGTCCGGGGGCAGCAGCAGACCCATCATGGAAAGCAGCGTGGACTTGCCCGAACCGCTCGGTCCGACGATGGCCACGGACTCCCCCGCACAAAGCTCGAGCGACACGTGGTCGACCGCGCGCACGGCCTCCGCGCCCGACCCAAACGTCTTGCTCACGTCACGCAGCTGAATCAGCGCCATGTCATGCTCCTCTCGTCGTTCTGAGGCCCCGCCGTGCCGCCGTGCGCAGTCGCCGCCAGGCGAGAAGGGCCACGAGCAGAGCCTCAGCCGCAACCGCGAACGCAGTGACCGCCATCGCAAGGACGAGCTCCGCGCGGACGGAGGCAAGGCCGGCCATGGCCGCCAGCGTCAGACAGGTCGGCAGCGCCTGGTAGATGAGGGCAAACGCTGCCATGCGCGCATAGAGCAGCCCGAGCGGCGCGCCAAAGACGTGATGGACGGAGAGCTCCCCCACCCGGCGGACGAGCGCAGAAAACAGGCTCGCCACCAGCGCCGCCGCGAGCGCCGCGGCAGCCAGCGCGGAGAAGCTCGTAACCGCGAGCTGCGTGCGCGCGCTCGAGAACGACTCGCTCACCATCCCCTCGTCGAGCGGGATCACGCGCGCGTAGAGGCCCGTGGCATCCAGGACCGCACCGCGGAAGCGCGCCACGTCCTCAGGCGAGGGGTCAAAGAGCACAATCCGCTGGAGCGGCCCCGAGAGGGTGTCCGTCGAGCGAAGCTCGCCGATGAGCTCGCATGCCAACCGGTAGCTGGGACAGAAGACGAAGAGCGCGTTGCGGTAGTTGGCCTCAACGAGCTCCGGACCCTCGTAGTAGCCGGGATAGGGAATGCCAAAGTCGGGGCTCACCACGTCGAGCGGATAGCGCGCCCCGTCAAGTTCCAGGTCGCCGGGCACCTCGCCCGCGAGGTCGCGCGAGACGGCAAATGAGACGGGAGCGGAGCGGTCGCGCTCGTAGGCGGGAAGGTCCGCGTAGGCGCCGAGAAAGACGAGCGCAACGTCGTAGCCCAGCGCACCAGGCACGTAGACCACGCTGCCCGCCATGCCGTCCTCCACGAGGGCCTCGTCAAAGAAGGCGAGAAGGTCGGCTGTGTCGCGGGATGCGACCTCTTCGGACGCGGCACCCTCCCCCAGCATGCCCCCGGCAGCTCGGGCCGGGACGCCGGAGAGCGTCACCGTCTGGGCGCCGCGCTCGAGAAAGAGCTCCGTGGCCGCGCCCTTGTCGGCAACCAGCGCGCGGTTTACCGCCATCAGCACGAGCGCGTAGGCCGCGCAGGACATGAGCACCCCGTAGAGCACGATCCAGCCCAGGTCACGCCGCACGTCACGGGCGACCTGCCGCACAAGCGTCGCGAGCGTCATGGGCGACCCCCTTTCACGCCAAGCCTGCGGGAGAGCCAGAGCCAGCCGACGACACCCGTCGCGAGCAGGACCGCCGCACTCACGAGCGTCGTCCCAAAGAGCAGCCGTGCGAGGTCCTTCTCGCCAAGGTAGGAGAAGGACGCCGGGAGCACGAGGACAAGGCAGGACGTCTGCGCCACCAGCACGAAGGCGCCCGAGACGGCAACCGCGCCCGCGATGCGCCGGCGCGAGAGACCAAAGAGGTGGCGGACCCGGGCCTGCCGCAGCCCCGATCTAAAGAGCCACAGCGCCACGTAGCCCAGGCAAAAGAGCAGCGCCACAAGCGAGAAGAGCGTGACGCGGGCGAGGGGGTCGTCGGAGAGGAGGTTTGCCGGGAGCTCCGCGAGGGCCGCGGACAGCGGGCGGTCCATGACGTAGACGCGATAGCCCGCGCTCTCGAAGAGCGCAGCGAGCCCATCGGCGTCCGCGGCGTCGGTGTAGTAGACGCCCTCGACAGCATCCATGTTGGCGTCGCCCGAGGTCAAGGCGGCAAACGAGAGGAGCGCGTCCGCCTCGGCCAGAAGCGCGGGCGCCGCGGCGGGGTCAAAGGTGCCGAGCACGGGCAGGTTTGCCCTGCCCGGGAAGAGCAGGCCGTCGGAGACGTAGGGGTCAAGAAACGCGGGATCATCGCGGACGTAGGCCCCCAGGCGATGGTCCGGGCCGAGGCCATCGGCGCCGACCACGCCCTCAAGCAGGCCGGATGCGGCGCACACGTTGTAGCCCAGGGCGTTTTGGCGCAGGAGCGTGGCGTGGCTTGTCTTGGCCCAGAGGACGGCCTCCCGGAGCAGCCCGGGGGCCGCGTCCGGATCGACCAGCTCATCAAAGCGCGCGTCGAAGCCTCCCGACGCGTCGTGCGCCGGGTCGATCACCTGAAGCTTTGTGAGCCCCTCGTAGGGAGAGTAGATGTGGTCCGCGTAGACGACGGCAAGGCCGATGCCGAGCACCACGCCCAGCGCGGCGAGCAGCGCAAGCGATGCCAGGATCGAGCGCACGCAGCGTGACATGGGGCCTCCCTCCCATGGGCGGACGACTGACTGGACCACGGCTCACGACGCCGGGCGAAGCTCCACGCGGGCCGAGAAGAGCGGCTGCTCGCCCGAGGTGACGCCCACCGTGAGCGTGCCGCCCATCGACTCCGTGAGCGCGCGGGCAACGGCAAGGCCAAGGCCGGTCCCGCGACCGGTACGCGAGGGGTCACCCTGGTAGAAGCGCTCCGTGAGGCGAGCGGGGTCAAGCCGGGCCGCGTCCTCGGGCGCCACGGGGTTCTCCACCGTAAGCGCTACGCCCTCCACGCGCACCCGCGGCGCGCCGCAGCCGTGAGCGAGGGCGTTCTCCAGCAGGTTGGCAATCACACGGTCGAGCGCGTCGGGCGCGGCGAGCACGGGCGCGGTCCTGCCGAGCCGCACGTCCGGTTCCCAACCGCGCGCGGCGAAGGCCTCGTAGCGGGCAGCGAGCGCATCTGTGACCGCAGCGGCGAGGTCGCACGCCACAAGCTTCGGCTCCCAGGACGGGTCCGCCGCGCGGGCGTACGTGAAGAGGTCGTCCACGAGCACGCGCATGGCGGCGAGGCGCTTCTCGGCGCCCTCGAGATAGCGGGCCGCGCGCTCGGGGTCATCCACGCGCTGGGCAAGCTGCAGGTAGCCCTGCGCCCCGGCGAGCGGCGTGCGGATGTCGTGGCTGAGCGCGGCGAGCTGCTCGCGGAAGCGCTCGTCGGCGCGACGGCGCTCAAGGTCGCGCTCGAGGTCGGCGTCCAGATGGCGGTCAACCGCGCGGGCGAGCGCCGCCACCGCAGGGTCGGAGGACTCCAGGCGCGCGCGGGGCGCAGGCGAGACGGCTGCGTGGTCCAGCAGCTCCGCCAGCCGCGTGAGGTCACGGTCGCGAGCGCGCCGCGACGGGAGACGACCACCCCCGCCCATGTCACACCGTCCTTCTCGCCATGAGGGCGCGGCCAAGGGCCATAAGCGCAGCCATCCACACGAGGGGCACCACAAAGGCGCGCAGGGAGTCGAGGGGCATGAGCGCAGCGGATGGCACAAACATCACGTTCGCCGTAAGGCCCTCGAGGGGCAGCGGGAAGCCGACGAGCTCGTAGAGCGCCGCCTCCGCCTGCGTGACCGCGCCCTGCGGCAGCGCAATCAGCACGAGCATGCTGAACACAACGTACGCAACGACAACAATGCCCGCCGTCGCAATTGCGCTCTGATTCCTCGTGACAAGGCCCGCCGCGAAGCCAACCTCGCCAATCACAAGGTACGTGAGCACGCCGGCGAGCACGCGCTCCGGGGCACACATCGCCGGAGACGCGGCGATGACGGACGCGCCCGGCACCACCAGGCCGGCGATCACGTCGAGCACCGCCGCGGCGGCGAGAAGCCCCAGCGTGACCACGACCACCGCCACAAAGCGCGAGACCACGTAGCCCGTACGGCCCTTCTCGACACCGCACGCCGCGCGCAGTGCTCCGCCCCGCTGGTCAAAGGCCGCCACACCCGCGGCGGCAAAGAGCACGATCGCGACGAGCGTCTTGTCGCGGAAGAGCGAGTCCTGCAGGCCGTAGGTCACACCCCGCGTCACGCCCCAGGCGATATAGGCTCGGTCGAGCGCCACGAGAACGAGCGCCACCCACGTACGGTAGTTGCGCCCGAGCAGGTAGAACGCGGCGCGGAGCTGGTTGGCCATGGCAACCTCCTAGAGACTGCGCCGCGCCGTACGCACATGGAAGAGCGCGACGGCAAGAGTGAGGTAGACAAGGGGCAGCGCAAGGAAGCGCACAGCGTCATTTACGGCAAAGCCCAGGATAATGCCGTGGAGCGAGCAGGCGTTGACAATCTCAAGCCAGCTGCTCAGAACATCCGGGAACAGAAGGGTCAACATAATGGCCCCGACAATCTGGACAACAACGCAGAGTGCCCCCTGCGTGATGAGCAGCGCTATCAGGAAGTTTGCGCCCATGCTGTGCACCGCCGAGGTGAGCGCCACACAAACGGCCGCGTATGCCCAGCCCACAAGAAAGCGCACGAGGGCGAGAAGGGCGAGCGTCCCGGCGGGCGTTCCGTCAAAGCTCACGCCCGGCAGCGCACGCGCGACGAAACTCAGCGCGGCCGACCAGAACGTGAGCGCCGCAGCGAGAAGGCCTGCGAACAGGACACGGGACGCCACGTAGCCCGTGCGGCCACCCTTGGAGCTCACGCTCGCGCGCATGCCGCCCGAGTCGCGGTCGTGCGCGACCAGCCCGAGCGTCGCAAACGACGTCCCGAAGATGGGGCCAACGCTCAGGAGACTGGAGAACGCGAGCTCGTAGGTGGTCCAAGCGGTGCCGTCCGAGAGAAAGAGCGCCACGACCATCCACGCCACCAGAAGCACCGGCAGCACGAAGGCGCCCTTCACGTAGGCATCGCGCGAGGCGAGAAAGAGCGCGGCGCGGAGCTGGTTTCTCAGGTTGGTCATGATGCTCACCTGCCCTTCTCGCCCAAGTGGCTCGCCGCGGTGTCAGCCGTCCCATCGATGAGGCGGACAAGCTCGGCCTCCACGTCCGGCGCGCTTGCGGAAAGCTCCGTCACGGCAATGCCCGCGGCCAGGAGCGCCTGCGCCAGCACCGCGCGGTCCGGCTCGCCGCCGCCCGGCGCCGTCACGCGCAGGGCTCCGTCCGGCAGCACGCGCACCGTGAGGCCCGGAAGCTCCTCAGAGAGCACGGCCACCGCGCGCTCCGGAGCGTTGACGCGCAGCGTGAGGTAGGTGGCGCAGGCGTCGGCGAGCTCATCTGCCGTAAGCGTGCGCGCGAAGGCACCGTCGCGCATGATGCCGAAGTGCGTGCACATGCGCTCGAGGTCCGCGAGAACGTGCGAGCTCACCACGACGGTGACGCCGCGCTCGCGGTTGAGGCGGACGAGCAGATCGCGCAGGTGAGAGACGCCCGTGGGATCGATGCCCGTGAGCGGCTCGTCAAGTAGCAGCACCTCGGGGTTGCCAACGAGCGCGAGGGCAACGCCGAGTCGCTGCCGCTGCCCGGTGGAGAGGTCGTCCACGTAGGTGCCGCGTGGCCAGAGGACGCGTCGGCGTCCGTCGCCGGCGGTACGCGCGTCGAGACCAACGAGTTCAAGCGCTTCTCGGCATGCCTTCTTTGGGTCGGGCAGGCCAAGCACCAGGGCGCGGTTCATGAGGTTCTCAAAGGCGTCGAGCCGGCCGTAGACCGCGGGCGCCTCCACGAGCGCGCCGATGCGCGAGTCGGACTCGCAGGGGCGCAGCTGACGGCCGAGCACGCTCACGGTGCCCGCGTCCTGCCGCATGAAGCCCGCGATGAGCTTGAGCAGGGTGGACTTACCTGCACCGTTTTTGCCCACGATGCCAAAGACGGAGCCGGCGGGAACTGCTAGATCAACGTCGCGCACCGCGAGCACGCTGCCATGCAAGAAGGACTTGGAGAGGCCGCTCGTTTCCAGCGCGTATGTGGCCATGGTTCCTCCCATCCTCGGGTTATCCAAAGATTACCCGGGAGACGTTGGGAAACCCTCCAGAGACCTACAAGACTTTGACAAGAAGTGTGACGAAGGGACTGTCCCTTTGTCACATCTGGAGTTTGAAGCCGATGCCCCAGACGGTCTGGAGGTAGACGTCCGTGCCGGACGGGCGCAGCTTGACGCGCAGATTGCTTATGTGCGTGGAGATGGTGCGCTCCTCCGTGAGCGCCTCCTCGTTGCGGACGAGCTCGAAGAGGGCCTGCTTGGTGAAGACGCGGCTCGGCTCGCGCATGAGGGCGGCAAGGATGTCAAACTCGGTGCGCGTGAGGCGCAGCGCCGCACCGTCCACGAAAAACGTGCGGGCGGCGGGGTCGAGCTCCCAGCGGCCAAAGCGCAGCGTCCCGGAGCCGTGCGGGAACGCCTCGGGCGCTCGTTCGTCGCGCCCGCGCAGCTGCACCTCCACGCGCGCGAGCAGCTCATCGAGGTCGAAGGGCTTGACGAGGTAGTCGCTCGCTCCCAGGCGCAGCAGGCTCACGCGGTCCGTCACGGCAGAGCGAGCCGACGTCACGATCACGGGCGCCGCAACGCCAACCGCGCGCAGGCGCCCGATGAGCTCTTCACCCGGCACGCCGGGCAGCATGAGATCAAGAATCACGAGGTCAAAGGGTCGATCCTTCTCGCCGGCGCGTTCTGCGAGCAGAAGGGCCTCCGTACCGGAAAACGCTGGCACGCACGCATAGCCCTCGTCGCCGAGGAAAGTGCAGACCACCTCGGAGAGTGCGGCATCATCCTCCACCACGAGGACGCGGGGGCTGTTTGCGAGCGTTTTCATGCCTCAAGTATAGGGGCTACTTTGCCCGATACCTCATAACCCCCCTTTTTTGCTCCGCTAAGGGCGCAAAATGTGGGGTTATGAGGTATCGGGCAAAGTACTCACGCCTCAAACGGCCACTCACCGGCCGCCAGGGCCTCGATCGCGGCGGCCACGGCGTCGTCCTCGCAGGCGCCAACGTGCCAGCGGGCAGCCGCCGTAGCCTCGGGCATCGCGCCCTCAACCGCAACGGAGTGCTCGGCGCGCTCGAAAAGTGCCACGTCATTGCCGGCGTCGCCAAAGACCACGGCCTCGTCGCGCGCGACGCCCAAATAGTCGCACAGCCAAGAGAACGCCGCACCCTTGTTCCATCCCGCAGGCATGACGTTTGAGAACATCGCCTGAGGAACGTCGAAGTCAAGGCCGTCCACCTCGGCGTTGAGGCGCTCGACCAGCGCACGCGTGTCCTCCAGAGATCCCTTCACAAAGATGTTGGCCTTGGGCACGGGCGCGTCCGGCACGCCGCTGCCGTCAAGGCACTCGCGCGCATAGCGCGGAAACGCCACCGCAAGGTCGTCGCGCGAACCCTGCACCAAGCTCGGCGAGCCGTCCATAAAGAGGATGAGCCCCGTGCCCGGCACCTCGCGCAGCACCTCGGCGGCCCGCCGCAGCGCACCCGGGTCGAGGCTCCGCTCGAGGACCATCTCGCCCCCGTGATAGACCTGCAGCCCGTTGGCGGTTATCGCCGTCGAGCAGCACTCCTCGTCGCCGCCAAAAAACGCCGGAATCCAGGAGTAGAACCGCCCCGAGGCCGGCCCCACCGCAAGCCCCGCGTCCTTTGCCGCATGAAAGGCGGCAACGGTGCGCGCAGACACCTGCGTCTGCCCGTACGGCAGGATGGTCCCGTCGATGTCGGAAAGGATGAGCTTCACGGCCATTATTTCTCCCTTGCTCGCGGCGCCGCGCGGATTGCCTCCCGGCGCACCTCAGCCGGCGCAATCTTGCCCGGCGCGCCTCAGTATATGACGCGACACCCCAGCTCGGCGACGTCCGCCGCCACCACGCCCGAGGGGTCCCCGTCCATGATCACGGCGTCCACGCTCTTAAGCGTCCCAAACCAGAGCAGCCCCGGCGCGCCCACCTTACTCTGGTCCATGAGCACGTAGGTGTGCGTGGCGCAGCTCAGAAACGCGCGCTTGAGCTCGGCCATATCCTGGTTGTTGGTCATAAGGCCGCGACCCGGCACGTAGGACGTGGGCGTGACAAACGCCTTGTCCGGATGGAGCATCTCAAGCGTGCGCATGGCAAGCGGGCCCGCGGTGTAGCGGTGACCCTTCCTCAGGCTGCCCCCGAGCATGATGACATCGAGCGAGGGCGCGGAGCGGTCCACGTAGTCCGCAATCGTAAAGTCGTCCGTCACCACCGTCACGCCCGTGCGACCGGAGATGGCACGCACGAGCTCGAGCGCCGTGGTGCCCGAGTCCACCAGCACCGAGTCCCCGTCCTCCACGAAGGGTGCCGCCAGCCGCGCGATGGCGCGCTTGGCCTCAACGTTCACGTTGACGCGGCGATCTTGCACAGAGACGGTGAGCGTCTTGGAAAGCGAGACGGCGCCCCCGTGCGTGCGGCGCAGCTTTCCGTCGCGCGCCAGAGCGTCAAGGTCGGCGCGCGCCGTCACGCGACTCACGCCAAAGGCCTCGGCAAGCTGCGTGACCTGCACGGACGCGGCGCGGTCGAGCATCGAGAGAATGGCGGCCCTGCGTTCCTCGGATGTGAGCTCGGGCATGAACACCTCGTTTTTCTCGGCAGTTTCCATCAGGTTGTGTAGGAATTATGATTTCCTTTGCTTTCCTTAGGGACAATCTATCACATTGCTTTTGCTTTCGTTTTGGCAAGTTTGCGGCCGCGGAAACCGGGCAGCGGCGGTCAATCGCCGGCGAGCAGCAGGCGAGAAAAACCTGCGTGCTGCGTTTGCTTTCCGTTTGGCGGCGCTTCTCGCCCCGCCCACCGCCCACACGGTTATCCAAGTGGGCGAAATCCTCCTACAATGACGGTGTCATTCACCCCAAGGAAGGGAGTCTTCGATGCTCGTCACCACCAAGGAGATGCTGCTCAACGCTCAGGCCGGCCACTACGCCGTCGGCGCCTTCAACGTCGAGAGCCTCGAGTTTGTCATGGCCGTCGTGAAGGCCGCCGAGGAGCTGCACTCCCCCGTCATCATGCAGACCACGCCCGGCACCGTTAAGTACGCCAACCTCGACTACTTTGCCGCCATGTGCCGCGTTGCCGCCGAGCAGGCGAGCGTCCCCGTGGCCATCCACCTCGACCACGGCGACGGCTTTGACCGTGCCATCCAGGCCATGCACGCCGGCTACACCTCCGTCATGATCGACGGCTCCCACGACACCTTCGAGGACAACATCGCCCTCACCGCCTCCGTGACCAAGGTCGCCAAGCCGCTGGGCATCCCCGTTGAGGCCGAGCTTGGCAAGGTCGGCGGCAAGGAGGACGACGGCCCGGCTGTTGAGGGCGAGAACCCCTACACCGACCCGGAGGAGGCTCGCGAGTTTGTCGAGCGCACCGGCTGCACCTCCCTTGCCATCGGCGTTGGCACCGCGCACGGCGTCTACACCGAGACCCCGCACATCGAGCAGGACGTGGTCAAGGCCATCCGCTCCGTCGTCGACGTGCCGCTCGTGCTGCACGGCACCTCCGGCGTGCCCGACGACCAGGTCGCCGAGGCCGTCAAGAATGGCATCTGCAAGGTCAACTACGCCACCGAGCTCCGTCAGGCGTTCATGCGCGGCTTCATGGGCTTCATGTCCGAGAACCCCGGCGTCTTTGACCCCAAGAAGGCCAACAAGCCTGGCATGGAGGAGATCACCAACCTCGTCAAGATCCGCATGACCAACCTCGGCTCCGTCAACAAGGCGTAGTTCATAGGACACGCGCTCAGGCGCAACGAGAAGGGCCCGGCACCACGGAGGTGTCGGGCCCTTCTCGTCATGGTGACAAAGGCGACAGGGTTGACAAAGGTGACAGGGTAAACCGTCATGAAATCGGGCCTGGCACCTTCGTGGTGTCGGCCCGATTTCATGACGGTTTACCCTGTCACCTTTGTCATCATGACGGTTTACCCTGTCACCTTTGTCAGGACTATGCCTCGTTCAGGCCTTCGTCGATGAGAGCGGCGATCTTGTCGGCATCCGTGGCGTCCTGGACGCTCGTGCGGAAGCCCTCGTTCATGAGGAGCACGGCCACCTTGGAGAGCAGCTGCAGGTGCGTGGTGCCCGCCTCGGAGGCAGGCGTGAGGATGGAGATGGCGCAGGTGACGGGGGCGTCGTCCATGGCGGGCCACTCGATGCCCTCGGCAAACTTGAGCACGATGATGCCCGCCTCGGTAATGGCGTCGCTCTTGGCGTGCGGGATGGCAAAGCCGCCCGTCATGCCCGTGGTGCCCTCGGACTCGCGCGCCTTGAAGGCCTCGTAGACGGCATCGGCGTCGCTCGCAAGGCCCAGCTCGACGGCCCTGCTGGCAAGAAGGCGCAGCGCCTCGTCCACAGAGCCCGCAGACTGATCGAGAAGAACGTGGCTGGCAGGAACAAACGTGCTCATTGCAACTCCAATCTCGGCGTAGCGCCGACCCAAACGAGTTTCCGGGAAAATACTACCACCGCGGGCCGCCAAGGGCACTCGGGCCGCGTCCGGAATCGATTATTTCTCGCTGACCCCACGCAGGCGCAGCGCCTCGTAGGCGCATCCGTACATGGCCGCCTGGTTGCCAAGGCTCGCCGCCTCGATGCGCACGTCCTTGCACGTGGGCAGGGCATATGCCGAGAAGAGCTCGCGCAGCTCGGGCGCAAAGGTCGCAAACGCGCCGGCAACGCCACCTCCGATGAGATACATCGCAGGGTCCGCCACGCACGAGATCTGGGCCATCGCCTGGGCAAGGTAGTCGCACATCTGATGCACGGCAAGGCGCGCGCACTCGTCGCCGCCCGCAAGGGCGCGGAAGACGGAGAGCGTGTCGGTGGCGTGCTCAACGTGAACGGGCGTCACGCCGCGGCGCTCGCACTCCTCCAGGTAGAGGCGCACGACGCCCTTGGCGGAGGCATACTGCTCAAGGCAACCGTGGCGACCGCAGCCGCAGGTCAGCTTCTCGTCGCGGTTTACGGTGATGTGGCCAATCTCGCCGCCCGCGCCAAACGCGCCCGCAACGAGCTTGCCGTTCACGATGATGCCGCCACCAACTCCGGTGCCCAGCGCAATGAGCACGTAGCTCGAGACCTCCTTGGCCACACCCGCCCACATCTCGCCGAGCGCCGCCGCGTTGGCGTCGTTGACAAAGGCGATGGTGGCGTTGGGGAAGGCCGATGAGAGCGCACCCACAAGGCCCTCCGGGTCAAGCTGGATGTTGGGGAGAAAGCCCACGGTGCCGTCTTCTGCCACCGGACCGGGAATGTCCAGGCCGCAGGCAATGACGTCTGTGGGGGCCGCATCGTGCGCAGAGAGCATCTTGGCCAGGCCGCCGGTGACGGCATCGTACGCCGCGTCGTCAACGAGAGCGGGCGTGGGAATCTTGCGCTCCTCGAGGAGCTCGCCTTCCGGGGTGAACAGGCCGGCCTTGATGCTCGTGCCGCCCACGTCGATGCCGAGTACCGCTTTCATGAAACCCTCCTTTTCAGAAAATGCCCATCATGTTGATGATACGAGTGGCGGCGAGCTTGGTGCGCATTCTTTCTGTAAGCGGCACTCATGTGAGAAAATGAGGGGCAATGCGACACCGAGCAGAAGGAGAAGACATGGCAGAAACGCAACCCACCCAGATCAACGCCGCGCTCTCCAACCCCCGCGCGGATATGAAGGCTTTTGACGACCTCGAGCGCAGGCTCTTCTCGCTGCGCTACGCGATGGGCGAGATTGGCTCGCTTGGCCCCGTGATCGACCCGCCCAAGGCCACCGCCCAGCGCGGCGAGGCCGTGGCGACCCTCCAGCAGATGAGCGTCGAGGCGCTCTGCGACCCCTCCGTGGGGGCTCTGTTTGACCGCCTCGAGGAGCAGCCCGAGCTTGTCGGCGAGCAGCGCCTCGCCCAGGTGAAGGTCCTGCGCCGCGACCGCGCCTCCCTGCTCGACGTGCCCGCCGAGGAGCAGGCCGCCTTCAGCCGCCTCACCGTGGAGGCCAACGACGTCTGGCGCCGCGCCAAGGCAGCAAACGACTGGGCGTCCTTCGAGCCCTACGTCGACCGCATCGTCGAGGCCATGAAGCACATGGCAACCTGCAAGAACGCCGAGAAGGACCCGTACGACGTCTGGCTCGACGAGTACGAGCACGGCACCGACCGCGCCTTCTACGACCGGTTCTTCTCGCAGGTCAAGGAGTGCGTGGTCCCGCTTCTTGCCGACTGCATGGCAAGCCGCCACAAGCCCACGCACAACTGCGTTGACGGAAACTTTGACCCCGAGCGCCAGTGGCGACTCGCCGAGGACCTCGCGCGCATGGAGGGACTCGACATGGACGCCCTCTGGATCGGGCGCACCGAGCACCCCTTCACGGCAGGCCTCTCTCGCGACTTTGTGGTGGTGACTGGCCACGCCTACGCCGACAACGTGCTCTCCAACGTCTTCTCGATTCTGCACGAGGGCGGCCATGCCCTCTACGAGCAGAACGTGGACGCCGCCTACGCGGGGACGTCGCTTTCCGAGGGCACCTCGATGGGCATGCACGAGGCACAGTCGCGCTTCTTCGAGAACCTCGTGGGGCGCTCCGAGGCCTTTGCGGGGCCGCTGCTCCAGGTGCTGCGCCGCCACTTCCCCGGGCAGTTTGCCCGCGTGACGCCCCACCTGCTCTACCTCGCCGAGAACTGCGCGGAGCCCGGTCTCGTGCGCACCGAGGCGGACGAGCTCACCTACCCGCTGCACATCCTCGTGCGCTACGAGATCGAGCAGCTGCTCTTCTCGGGCGAGGCCACCGCGGCCAACATCCCGGGCCTCTGGGCCGACAAGTACCGCGAGTACCTGGGCGTTCGCGTTCCCGATCACACGCGCGGGGCGCTTCAGGACACGCACTGGTCCGACGGCTCGTTTGGCTACTTCCCCACCTACGCCCTGGGCTCGGCCTTTGGCGCGCAGCTCAAGGCAGCAATGGTGCGCGGCGGCGTGGACTTTGAGGGGGCCTGCGCCACGGGCGACCTGGCGCCAATCCGCGCGTGGCTGCGCGACAACATCTGGCACTGGGGTCGCGCCAAGGACTCCGGCGAGCTCATCGAGGCCGCGTGCGGCGAGCCCTTCTCGGCCACGTACTACACCGACTACCTCACCGAGAAGTTTTCCTCCCTCTACCGCCTCTAGATGATACGAAGGGACAGTCCCTTCGTATCATCAAATCATAAACGAGACGAAGGGACTGTCCCTTCGTATCATGGGGGTGGAAATGAGGGCGCTGATTCAGAGGGTTGAGCAGGCACAAGTTGAGGTGGACGGCGCCGTGGTGGGCAGCTGCGGCGCCGGCTACCTTGTGTTGCTGGGCGTAGCGCCCGGCGACGACGAGGCGCTTACCGAGAAGCTCTGGCACAAGGTGGCGGCGCTTCGCATCTGCGCGGACGATGAGGGAAAGACCAACCGGTCGCTGCTGGACACCGGGGGCAGCGTACTCGTGGTGAGCCAGTTCACGCTCTATGCCGCCGCGCGGCGCGGCAACCGCCCCTCGTTCACGGGAGCAGCCGCGCCCGCGCTAGCGGAGCGCCTCTACGAGAAGTTCTGCGAGCTTGCAGAGGACGAGCTGGGCGCAGAGCGTGTGGGGCGCGGCATCTTTGGCGCCGACATGCGCGTGAGCCTGGTAAACGACGGGCCCTTCACCGTCCTTCTCGACACCGATGAACTGGGCTGGAGCTCATGATTCATCCTTTAGTTGAACTTAGGATTTGAGCTGGATACAGACTGAAAATGATATGATTGAAAAGTTGTGCATCTAGCGTACCGAAAGAAAGGCTCCTGAATGAAGATCGTCAATGAGTTCAAGGAGTTCATTGCCCGCGGCAACGTCATGGACATGGCCGTTGGTATCATCGTCGGCGGTGCGTTCACCGCTATTGTCAACTCCCTCGTGACCAGCGTCATCACCCCCGGC
>CASEVE010000035.1 GCA_949291295.1 uncultured Olsenella sp. | reverse complement strand
AAAGAGGCGCCCGGAGCCGCCGGGGCGGGGGGGGCCCCCGCGCGGTCTGCCGGCGCGCTCTTTGCGCCGACGCGGTGTGAGCGCCGGCCCCCACCGCCCCGGCGGCCCCGGGCTCCTCTCGGCAGGCGAACCGTCTATACTGGAGTGCGACTCTGATTCCGTTGAAAGGCAGCCATGTCCGATACCGCGAGTGACCGAGAGCCCCTCGAGTGGCGCCTGCGCGCCATCGTTGGCGAGGACAACGTTCTTGTTGACGAGCCCATGAGCGAGCACACCACCTTCAAGGTGGGCGGTCCGGCAGACCTCTACGTGATTCCCGAGGACGCGGGCGAGGTGCGCGAGGTGCTGCGTGCCTGTGACGAGGCGGGTGTCGAGCGCTTTGTGCTGGGGCGCGGCTCCGATCTTCTTGTTTCTGACGAGGGCTATCGCGGCGTTATCGTGGCGGTTGCCGACGGTCTCACGGGCGTTGCCGTGGACGGCACCGAGATTACGTGCCAGGCCGGCGTTGACCTGCGCGAGGCTTCGGAGATGGCCTGCGAGCTGGGGCTCTCTGGTCTCGAGTTTGCCTGTGGGATTCCGGGCTCGGTGGGCGGCGCGTGCTTCATGAACGCTGGGGCCTACGGCGGCTGCATCGCCGACGTGCTCAAGTGCGTGCGCGTGGTGACGCCCGACGGCTCGGTTGACACCATCGACGCTGCCGACCTTGAACTGGGGTATCGTCGCAGCCGCGTTGCCTCGGACGGCCTTGTGGTGCTCTCCGCAACGTTTGACCTCGAGAAGGGCGACCCCGAGAAGATCCGCGCCACGATGGACGACCTCATGCGCCAGCGCGAGGAGAAGCAGCCGCTCGCGCTGCCGAGCGCGGGGTCCACGTTCAAGCGCCCCGAGGGTTACTTCGCCGGCAAGCTCATCATGGACGCGGGCCTGCAAGGCTATCGCGTGGGCGGCGCCGAGGTCTCCCGCAAGCACGCGGGCTTTGTCGTAAACGTTGGGGGCGCCACCGCGGCCGACGTTCACGCCGTCATCGAGCACGTCCAGGACGAGGTTGAGCGCCAGTTTGGCGTGCGCCTCCAGCCCGAGGTCCGCTTCCTGGGGTAGGTGCTTCTCGGCCCCGCGTTTTTCTCGCCTCTTTGAGCGCGCTCGTTTTCGAAGGCTATGCTTTTGCGTAAACAACGTACCCCCCTGCGGTTACGGAGGCCAGCATGAAAACGTGCGATTGCAGGACCCAAGCTTTTCTCACTGCCCTGTTCGTTCTTGTGGCGTGCTTGCTTACCCCGTCTATGGCACATGCTGCGCAGGCCGAGCAGATGTATCGCCTCTACAACAGGTATACGGGCGAGCACTTCTACACTGCGGATGCAGGCGAGAGGGACCATCTCGTGTTTGTCGACTGGACCTACGAGGGCATTGGCTGGAACGCGCCAACCTCAGGGGACCCGGTCTACCGTCTCTACAATTCCTACGTCGACGGCGGCGACCACCATTACACGCTCAGCAAAACGGAGCGCGACGCGCTCGTTGTGGCCGGCTGGTCCTACGAGGGCGTTGGCTGGTACTCCGCTGACAAGGAAAGCGGGGTGCCGCTCTATCGGCAGTACAATCCCTATGCGACCACAGGCACTCATAACTACACCGTAGATAAGGCCGAAAACGACCACCTGGTTTCTCTTGGGTGGAAAGGCGAAGGCATTGGTTGGTACGGGGTAAAGGATGCCTCGGGCAAACCAGGACAGAGCGGGGATGGGCCCGAGAATCCTGACCCCGGCAACCCGGGGACGGACACGCCGAGCACCGACCCCACTCCCGAGCAGCCCAAGACCTATACGGTCACATTTGATTCGACGAACAACACCTCTGCCGTGGCGGTCCAGGTAAAAGAGGGCTCGACCGTCTCCGCTCCAGCAGAGCCAGTGCGAGACGGATATGCCTTCCTCGGATGGTCCACCGAACGGTATTCTGGAAGCCTCTTTGACTTCTCCACTCCCATTACGGGCGACGTTACGCTCTACGCCCAGTGGAGCTATATTCGCAGTCTCTACTTCTACTATGGCAACGAAAGCGTAGGAAGGGACATTGACTCGAGCTGGACGCTTGGATGGAGCAACGAAGCTGTCTCTGTTGTCTCGTCGAACAGCGGCGTTGTCCGAGTCGAAAGCCGGTCTTCCACCAGTGCGACGCTTGTTGCCGTGAGTGCCGGCACCGCAAAAATAGCGGTAACGGACAAGTATGGACAGGTCATTTCCTTTACGGCTAACGTCAACAGCCCTGACGATCTTGAGCTCACGCTCAATGTTGATGGAAATCCTAAGGTCGGCAGGACCTTCACCATGTACGTGAACAACAAGATCGCAAGCGTCACCACTGCCGACGAGCGCATTCTAAAGGTTACCGATGAGTATTACGGCCTCGTCTATCTTCTGGGTATGGAGCCCGGTACCACAACTGTGACCGTTGAGGACGTCTACGGGCAGAGCAAGACGTGCTCCATCACGGTGGATCAACGCATGTACATCATAAGCTACGACAACGTCACCACTGAGACGGTTGACTACACGGCGTCGCGCCTTGACCCCTCGCTTGCGGCACCCCAAATTGAGGACTGCTACTATGGGGAAACATTCATCAACGTCATATGTCTCGGCGTTCCCGGCTCGGACGGCTATCCAGATGGCTACGAGGTCTACCTCTGCACATCGCCCAATTTTGACAAGGGCTTTGAGGTGTTCTACGAAACTGATGACTGGAACAATGGCGGCTATGTGCGACTATCTCCGTCATTTGCATGGCGCACCGGTAAGACATACTACGCCCACGTTCGTTCCTTCAACTATGAGGGCACAACCAAGGTCTATGGCCCTTGGGGAGAAACGCGAAAGATCAGTGTCGGTGATACCGACACCCAGCGCGATACACCCGCAAAGTACTCCTACGAGGCGTATTTCGTGGACCAGACCACCGGGGACAGCATCTACTCCGGCGTTACAAAGGTGCTCTACATCAAGACCGACAACCCTGATCCAAACAGCATCTTGCTCACGCTCGCCAATGGGGATTCCGCAAATAGCGTTAGGTCGTCAACGATCTACGACGACATTACGTACTCCAACACCTATGACAGAGACCAAGACCTCAAGCGGGTCGAGGGAGGGTATGTAATGAACCTCACTATTGTCGATCCTGGCCCTCTGACCGTTCAGATTCGAGAGGTCGATGCGAGCGGCTATGCGATAGCAAAGGAGTACAGCTGGAACGTCATTGATTACGACGAGGCCTGCAGGTCATGGATGCAGGGCATTATTGACGACGTCACGACGAGCGACATGGACCCCTTCGAAAAGATGAGGGCGGTCTGCAACTATCTTATTGCGGATGAGAGGTTTGATTACATCACCAACGTCAAAGTTGACGGAGAGGCAGTGGGGGTCACGCTCGCGTTGGTGCCCAACACCCCATACTTCAGGACGCATCGCTGGGATTCGTTTACCTCTCCTCTTGCCCTGTGTGATTTTGCGGAGCTCATTGGCGGTTTTGATGAGATTCACTCCATGTACTATGACTATCCCGGCGGAACAGACGACTGGACGTACTGGCACTCCTACGTCAAGCTCACCATTGGTGATAGAACAGAGCATTACTCGGTTTGCCCCTATACGCCCACGGGTGAGCTCCCCGAGATTCCTACGATTGACTTCTCGGATACAAGCTCATTGATTCCGGCGTAGGCGAGACGTTCTTCTCGGCGCCATGCCCGTATAACGGGGATTATCAAGGAGGCCCGCGCAACTTGTCGGTGGTGACGTCAAGTTGCGCGGGTCTCGGCTTTTTTATCTACGGGTGAATAATTAGTTGAATTAACCCCTAGTTCTTGAGCGAGTTGAGCGGGGCGGGGAAGCGGCCGCCGCGGTGCGCAAACACAGACCCCGCGAACTGGTTGACGGGCATGACGGGCGCGGAGCCGAAGAGGCCGCCAAACTCGAGCATGTCGCCCTCCTTGCGGCCGATGGCCGGGATGAGGCGCACCGCCGTGGTCTTGGTGTTGATGACACCGATGGCCATCTCATCGGCGATGATGCCGGCGATGGTCTCCACAGAGGTGTCGCCGGGCACGGCGATCATGTCCAGTCCCACGGAGCAGACGCAGGTCATGGCCTCGAGCTTCTCGAGCGACAGTGCGCCGTCCACAGCGGCTCGGATCATGCCCGCGTCCTCGGAGACGGGGATGAAGGCGCCGGAGAGGCCACCCACGGAGCTCGACGCCATGACGCCGCCCTTCTTGACGGCGTCGTTCAAGAGCGCGAGCGCGCACGTGGTACCGGGGCCACCGCACTCGCCCACGCCGATGATCTCCAGGATCTTGGCCACGGAGTCGCCGGCGGCCGGCGTCGGTGCCAGCGACAGGTCCACGATGCCCTTCTCCACGCCCAGACGACGGCTCGCCTCGCGGCTCATGAGCTCGCCTGCGCGCGTGATCTTAAACGCGGTCTGCTTGATCTTCTCGGCCACATCCATGAGGCTCGCGGACTCGGGCAGCTCGGCCAGGGCCGCGGCCATGACGCCGGGGCCGGAGACACCCACGTTGATTACGGCGTCGGCCTCGCCGGAGCCGTGCACGGCGCCCGCCATGAACGGCGAGTCCTCCACCATGTTGGCAAAGACCACAAACTTGGCGGCGCCGTAGCAGTCAATGTCCACGGTGCGGCGCGCGCACTCGAGGATGGTCTCGGCGGAGAGCAGCACGGCGTCCATGTTGATGCCGGCACGCGTGGACGCAATGTTGAGGGAGGAGCAGACGCGCTCGGTGGTGGCCAGCGCCTCGGGCACGCTCGCGATGAGGCGGCGGTCTGCGCCCCCCATGCCTTTCTGTACGAGCGCGGAGAAGCCGCCCATGAAGTCGATGCCCAGGGTCTGCGCCGCGCGGTCCATGGCGTGAGCGAGCGGGGAAAGGTCCTCGTCGGCGCAGCCGGCGGCAATCTGCGCGATCGGCGTCACCGAGACGCGCTTGTTGGCGATGGGAATGCCGTACTCGGCCTCAAGGTCCTCCGCGGTCTCAACCAGATGCTCGGCCGTGTGGGTGATGCGGTCGTAGACCTTGTCGCACATGCGGCCCATGTCCTCGTCTGCGCATCCGGCAAGCGAGATGCCCATCGTGATGGTGCGAAGGTCGAGGTTTTGCTCGGAGACCATCGAGAGGGTCTCGGCGACTTCCTGCGGAGTGATGTCCATGGCGGGCCTTTCTCGCGTCGGCGATTGCAGCCGACCATTATACGTGAATCGCGCCGCCCTCGAACCGCCGTTGACCTACGTCCGCAGCAACGCGTCCACGAGGGCGTTGTCCTCGGGGTCCGGCGAGCCCAGCGGCAGCCCGCACGCCTCAAAGAAGTGGCTGCCCGCAAACTGCCGCGCCCGGAAGGTGTCGTGCGCGCCGTCGTCGAGGTAGCGCACGCGAGAAAGGCAGTCGGTGGTGGCGCAGTAGAGCACGCCGTGGCGCTCGGCGTAGGCGAGGTAGGTGGGGTCATCGGACCAGAGGGTCACGCCGGCCATGTTCTCCAGCTCGTAGGCAACGGCGTACTCCTGCCAGGCGATGCCCCGCACGCGAACGTAGCGGTCGAGCAGGGTTGCCATGCGCTTCACGCGGTTGAGGGTTGCCGCCGCGTCGATGAGACGCGCCCCGGGCGCGGGCGGGAAGAGGGCCCTTCTCGCCATCGTGGCCAGCGCTTCCTCGTGCTGCGTTCCGTCGAGAAGAACCGCGGGCACGGAGAGCTTCATCGACTCGTCCGGGAAGAGCTCGATCGCCGAGTGCGGCGCCACGGTCTCGTCGCGGGCGGGCATGCGGAAGACCAGGCTGTCGTGCGCGTGCTGGACGCGACAGCCAAGGCCGCGCTGAGAGAACGCGTCGCGCATGGCGGCCACGTGCTCGTTGTCGCGATCGCGCGAGAAAGACTCCTCCGAGGACCGGCTCATCCTGAAGAGATAGAGGTTGAAGAGCGGGAGTGCCTCGCCCCTGGCGTCTGCCATGGGGTAGTGGACGGTGCGCTTGCAGAAGGCGCGCACCTCAAAGCGCCGACGTGTGGCCTTGTCGTAGAGGTCCACGAGGGCGGTTCCCGCTGCGGGCCCAGACGTTGAGCCCTCGCGAATCTCTACGACGCCGTCGGCCACGTAGGGCGGGAAGTCTCCCTCAAAGATCTGGACGAGAATAACTCCCTGCTCGGGAGTGGTGGGGTCGGGGAGGAAGCGCGCCGCAAAGCGCGGGGCGGGCGAGACGTGGCGCCGGCACAGCTCGCCGATGATCTGGCTCACGTCCGCGCCTGGGCGCGGCACGGGGCAGACGTTCTTCTCGGCGTCGGAGATGCCTATGACGAGCCAGCCTCCGCGCGAGTTTGCAAACGACGCCACGATCTTTGGGATCTTGCGCCGGACGCTGGGCGAGAAGGTCTGCTTGAACTCGAGGATAAAGCCCTCGTCAAGGTCGCGCAGCTGGGCGAGGTCGGCGTACTCGACCTCGTTTATCGCCTTGGGCGCGCCCTGCTCGGTGCGGAAGGGGCTGAACATGATGCCGGGACCTCCTCTGCTCGCCGCTTTTCTCGCAGTATACCCGCGACGAGAAGAACACCTAGCGCGGAGCGAGAAGCGGCGTGAGCGGGCCCTGGGCAAGCACGGTCACGCGGTGCATCGCGCGCGAGAGCGCGGTGTAGAGGCGGCGGCGCGAAAGAGGCGTGTCCGGGTAGACCTCGGCCTGCGCGTCGGGCACGATGACGTGGTCAAACTCCAGGCCCTTGGCCACGCGCAGCGGTAGCAGCACCACGCCTGAGGCCGGCAGGTTCTTGTCGCCGCGCACCACCTGTGCCGAGTCGCCAAGCTGCTTGGAAAGCCAGCTCACGCGCGCGTCGCTTTCTGCCACGATCGCCGTGAGGCCCTCGCCGGGCTCGGCCACGGCCTCGCGCAGCGCCGCGAGGTAGGCGTCCTTCTCAGCAAACGAGCGCACCACAGGCTCCACGCCCGCGCGCTGTACCGAGGTGAGGCGCAGCTGCTCGCGCTTGTCGAGAAGCCCGGTGAAGAGCGCGGTGATCTCAGGCGAGGATCGGTAGCTCGTGAGCAGGCGGCACTCGTCCACGCTGCCGTGCGTGGCGCGGAAGATCTCCGCGATCTGCGCAAACGTGGCCGTGCCCTCGTAGATGGCCTGGTGCTCGTCGCCCAGCAGCAGGAAGTGCGCGCGTGAGAAGTGCCGTGCGAGCACCATGAGCTGGGCTTCGGTGTAGTCCTGGACCTCGTCGATCATGACAAAGCGGGCGTCGCGGCTGCCGATGCCGGTGAAAATGAGCCGCAGGTAGAGCCACTCGACGGCGGAAAGCGCGCTCTGCCCCAGCAGGCGCATGCCAATGCGGTCAAAACGCAGCAAACTCAAGTTCTCGATCTGGTCGTGGGCGCCAGCGTAGCGGTACTCAACGTAGCGACGGGCGTAGGAGACGACCTCGTCGTCGTTGTCGGCAACGAGCGTCTCGCCAAAGATCTCCATCTGCCGCTCGACGTCTAGGCCGAGCATCTCCTCCTGGAGCTCTTCCTTCCGGGCGAGCTGACCCAAGCGGCGGTTGAGCCGGTCGTGCAGCTCCTCCTTGACGAGTGCGGTGAAGCGCGGTCCCACGTCAAACTCCGCGAACTTCTCGACGGCGCTTGCGATCTGTCCTACCCTGAGCAGGGTCTCGCCGTCAAACTTGACCTCGCGCAGGTCGTCGGGCTCAAGGACGAGCGAACGCGCCGCCTCGTCCATCCGGCGCAGCGCCTCGGGCGTGGTGGCGAGGCCAAGGTCGCGCTCGCCGGCGCCCTGGGACTCAACGAAGGCGCGCCAGGTCAGCGTCTGCGGGTTGGTCTCGCCCATGCTTGGCAGGACGGTGTCGATGTAGCTCTCAAAGACGCTGTTGGGTGTGAAGAGCCAGACCTGGCTGGGGTCGAGCGTCTTGCGCTCCTGGTAGAGCAGGTAGGCGATGCGCTGCAGCAGCACGGACGTCTTGCCGGAGCCCGCGATGCCGTTGACGAGAAGAACGGGCACGTCCGGGTGGCGAACCACCTCGTTCTGCTCGCGCTGAATCGTGGCCGTGATGGCCTGGAGCTTCTCGGTGTGGCGCTTCTTGAGCGCCGAGAGCAGAAGCGAGTCCTGGATGGCAATCGTGGTGTCGAAGTACATGTTGAGCTGGTCGCGCACGATGTCAAACTGGCGGCGCAGCTTGAGGTTCACCGTGCGGGTCTTGCCGTCCACCTGGTAGGAGGTGGGGCCCATCTCCTGGTTGTAGTAGGTCTCGGCAACGGGGGAGCGCCAGTCCACCACGAGTGGGCGGCTGCGCTCGTCGGTCATGCCGGCGGCGCCGATGTAGACGTCGCGCGGCGGGCGACCGGGGCGCATCTCGAGCGTGACCTTGGCGAAGTAGGGCTGCATGAGCAGGAGCATCACACGGCGGAGCTTGTCGACGTTGAAGTCGTGGTGCTGGTTGTAGGCGTCGATGACGGCGTTCAGCGTTTCGATGGCGGCCAGCGTCTCGATGGTCTCGTCCGCTCCGCCAAAGTCTAGACGCACCTCCTCGGACATGTCGATGAGGTCCTGCTTGGCGCCGGCGTGGTTGGTCTCAAGGTCCTGGGATATGTCGTCGCGGATCTTGAGCAGCTGGGCGTAGAGCTCGGAGAGGTGGGCCTGCTCCTGCTGGAAGACGGGGTCGTCGGCGTGCGTGTCGTTAAGCTGGTCGGGCATGGTCTCCTCCTGCCGCGCACGGAAATTCAAGTAGTAAATGGTACGACATGAGAGCTCTGCCGCGCCACCGTTGTTGCACGACAGCCAGCTCCGACATGACAAATCATGACAAATTACCCTGTCACCATTGTCAACCCTGTCACCATTGTCGGCAACCCTGTCAGCATTGTCATGATGCTTGGGGCGTGCGGTTGCGGAAATAACAAGTGACGCGGCGTCTCCAAGGCGTAGAATAGGGGTAACGGGGTCTCTGACTAAGGAGGTATCATGGCCGAGAAGAATCCGCAGCCTGGTGTTGGCGGCGAGCACTACGTTGCTCCCGAGGAGCGCACCGGCAACGAATCAATCGTCTACTTCACGTGCGATCTTTCCGCGGAGGGCCTGCGCCGCGCCTACGAGCAGGTGAACGCGCACATCGGCGGCAAGGTTGCCGTGAAGCTGCACACCGGAGAGCAGCACGGTCCCAACATCATTCCGCGTCCGTGGGTGAGGGAGCTCCTTGAGAAGGATTTGCCCGATGCCACCATCGTGGAGACCAATACCTACTACGAGGGTGATCGCTACACCACCGCGCAGCACCGCAAGACCCTCGAGGTCAATGGCTGGACCTTCGCCCCTGTTGACATCATGGACGAGGAGGGCGTCACGCCCTTCCCCGTGGCGGGTGGCAAGTGGTTTGACGAGGTTCACATGGGTGCTCACCTTGCCAACTACGATTCCCTCTTCGTGCTCACCCATTTCAAGGGGCACACGCAGGGTGGCTTCGGTGGCTCCGCCAAGAACATCGGCATCGGTTGTGCCGACGGTCGCATTGGTAAGAAGGAGATTCACACCACGCCTGGCTCCGACGATATGTGGGACATCAAGACCGAGGAGTTTATGGAGCGCATGATGGAGTCTGCCAAGGCCGTGTGCGACCACTTCGGCGACAACATCACCTTCGTGAACGTGATGCGCAACATGTCTGTCTCCTGCGACTGCGAGGGTACGGCTGCCATGCCCGTCGTGACCCCCAACGTTGGAATCCTTGCCTCCACGGACATCCTTGCGATTGACCAGGCATGCGTTGATCTGGTCTACGCGATGAAGGAGGAAGATCACCATGACCTCGTCGAGCGCATGGAGTCGCGTCACGGTCTGCGCCAGCTCAGCTACATGAAGGAGCTTGGCATGGGCAACGACCGCTATGTGCTGATCGACCTCGACAACGGTGGCGCGCGCATCCAGCCTGCCGATGCCGTGGCGTACGTGGTTCCGTTCGAGGGCTAGACTCAAGAAGCAAGGCTCGAGCCTGCTTCAGCGGCCACCCGTCCGACGCGCCAAGCGCGTCGGACGGGTGGCCGCTTTTCGCTATCAGGGGGCGGGAGCCGCGCTCCAATTGCTCCGCAGACCCCAGTTGCTTCCCTTGCTTGTAAAACCGCAGGTAAATTGTGGTGAGGTTCATAACGTGCAAAGCCTCATTTTTCTGGGGTTTGGTTGTAGGTCGTTTTTTGAGGGAGGGCCGAGTAGGAGTCCTTTTTCTGTTGCTCCGTTGCAGCTCAAGGCGCTGAACTTTTCTAGATACTTCGCCCTTCCCTAAAAAACGACCTACAAACCCCGCTCGCCGCTCCCAAAGAGCCTTTCACAGAATCAAAAACTAAAATAAGCAGACATCGGGTAGTTACACACATGCCCTGAGCTGCTGTTCCGGAAACTTGATAGTTATCGGTAAGATTTGTGACAGACAAGCAAAATGATAAATCGATACGGTTCTCTCACAATCGTTAGGAGATGGGAGAACCTTATGTCGTTATACCTCTGTCACGAGTCGGCCCTGCGCTACTGGCTCACAAAACGCGGGGACGAGTGCATCCCCGACTGCGCGGACGTCAAAACGCTTGCATTTGCCTCCTCGAACATGCGGGAAATCCGCGAGGCATACCTGCCCTTTGACTACTCGAAGAAGCGTCCGCTCCACGTGATGGTCGCAGACCGGGCAAGCCAGCGGAAGTCGAACAACATTGTTTCCCACGTATGGGGAGGTCCCGTCCAGAAGGGTTCGTTCTACGAGCTGTCCGGCTTGAACTACGTGAGTTCCCCGGAGTTCACGTTTGTCCAGATGGCGGCCAACCGCTCGACCGCCGAGCTCGTCGAGATTGGGTGCTACCTATGCGGCGGGTTCTCAATCTCCGACAAGGGGAGAGGATATGTTGGAGAGCGACTTCCCCTCACGACCCCAGAGTACCTTGCCGGCTACCTCGACTCCCAGAAGGGGGCATACGGTACCGCCCGCGCCCGCGCCGCGCTCGCCTACGTGATACCCAACACCGCCTCGCCCATGGAAATCCTTCTGGTCATGGCATTTGTCCTGCCGCCGGCCCTCGGTGGCTGGGAGATGCCGGAGGTCGTTGCAAACCAGCGCATCGCGGTCGACGAGAGCCTCCAACCCATAGCGGAGGCAACTTACTTCAAGGGCGACATCTACCTGCCCTCCGTGAGGGGAAACGTTGAGTACGACAGCTACGAGTTCCACACCGGGAGGTACCGGCTCGACCATACGCAGGCGCGCCGAAACGTGCTTGAGACCATGGACGTGAAGACCATCTCTGCCACGCATGGCCAGATCGACACCTTTGAGAAGTTCGAGGCGTTCATCTGGATGGTAAAGGAGCGCTTTGGGATTGAGCAGCGAGCGTTCAGCAAGACGGAGCGCGCCGCCCAGATGAAGCTCTACGATCGCCTGACCAGCCCAAACACCAAGCTCTTCTAGTGCGCCGCCGTCTTAGAGGCAGCTCGCGACCAACCCGGCGACGCCTTCCCGTCACGCCTCGTCATCCACAAAGCCCACGCGATAGGCCGAGAAGACTACAGCGCCCTCGTCCTGCGTGGCGTCAAGGTCCACGTCTCCCCAGATGCCAAAGTCGCGCTCGTCGTCGGAGTCCCGGAAGACCTGGTGCACGTGCCACACGTGAGCGGACCGCTCGTCAGCGTCATCAATCGAGAAGTACGCGGTGCTGCGGGCATCGCCGTCCAGCAGGATCTCTTCGTGCGCCTCGAAGAAGCGCTCCAGCGCTCGCTGCCACACGGGCGCGCGCCAGCCCCACTCGGCGTCGAGCTTGCCCAGCTCGTCCGTCGCTTCGTGCGCGGCAAGCCGCACGCGGGCAAAGAGCGCGTTGCGCACGAGCAGCGTGAGGCCACGCCGGTCGCGCACGACCTCCTCGGCTGCGGGCGGCGCTGCGTCGAGCCCCTCCGAGGTTCCCTCGCCGGCGGCGGCCCACTCGTCTACGAGCGAGGAGTCAACCGTGCGCACCACGAGGCCTAGCCACGCGATGATGTCGCGCAGGCGCTCGTCGCGCTTCTCGAGCGGCACCGTGCGGTCGAGCGCGCGGAACGCCTCGGAGAGGTAACGCAGCAAGAGGCCCTCGGAGCGCGCCACGTTGTAGCGGCTGATGTACTCCTTGAAGTCGCTCGCGGTCTCCACCATGTCGCGCAGGACGGACTTTGGCGAGAGAGCAAAGTCGCGCGCCCACGGCACCTGCTCGCAGTACTGGGCAAAGGCCGGCTCCAACAGCTCCTCAAGCGGCTTGGGCCACGTGACCTCCTGCAGGCGCTCCATGCGCTCGTCGTAGTCGATGCCCTCGGCCTTCATCTCGCTCATCGCGCGGTCGCGCGCCACGCGCTGCTGCGCGCGCAGAATCTGCCACGGGTCCTCGAGCGTTGCCTCGGCCATGGAGATGACGTCGAGGGCGTAGGTCTCCGACTCCGGGTCCAGAAGCTCGAGCGCCGCCAGCAGAAATGGCGACAAGGGCTGGTCCAGCGCAAAGTCATCCGGCAGGTCCACGGTCGTGGACCAGGTCGCGCCTCCGTCCGGCAGCTCCTCGCGCGTGACCACGCCGGCGTCGAGCAGCGTGGCAAAGATCTCGTCCGCGCGCGTGGCGAGCGCGGCCTTCTCCTCGGCCGGCTGCGCGGACTCCTCCACGAGCGCGTGCACGCGCGCCCAGGCGTCGCCGCCCTGCTCGACCTCGGCGAGCACCATCGAGTGCGTGACCTTCATGCGCGGGTGCAGCGGCTCCGGCACGGCGGCGATCAGTCGCTCGAAGGTCTGCTTGTTCCAGCCGACAAACCCCTCGGGCGGCTTCTTGGTCTTGATCTTGCGCGCCTTCTTCGGATCGCCGCCGGCCTTGCGCAGTGCCCGGGCGTTCTCGATGTCGTACTCGGTGGCCTCGGCGATGACGTGGCCCTCGGTGTCAAAGCCCGCGCGCCCGGCGCGGCCCACGATCTGGTGGAACTCGCGGGCGTTCAGGTGGCGCATGCGCCGTCCGTCAAACTTCGACAAAGCCGTGAGCACTACGGTGTGAATGGGCACGTTGATGCCTACACCGAGCGTGTCCGTGCCGCAGATGACCGGCAACAGCCCCTGCTGCGCGAGCTTCTCCACCAGCAGGCGATAACGCGGCAGCATGCCCGCGTGATGCACGCCCACGCCGCAACCCAAGAGGCGCTGCAGCGTCTTGCCAAAGGTGGTGGTGAAGCGCGTGCCCTTGATGGCGTCCTTCACGGCCTCGCGCTGCTCCTTGGTAGAGACGCCGTAGCTGGCCAGGCTCTGCGCGCTCGCCAGCGCCGCGTCCTGCGAGAAGTGCACGATGTAGAGCGGCGCCTCGCCCGCGCGCAGGGCAAGCTCAACCGTGCCCTCCAGCGCCGTGTCCACAAACTCGTAGGAGAGCGGCACGGGGCGCGGAGCGTCCGCGATGGTGTCCACGGCGCGCCCGCCGGTGTGCTTGGAGAGCGCCTCGGCAATCGTCGAAGTATCTCCCAGTGTGGCGCTCATGAGCAGAAACTGCGTGTGGGGGAGTGTGAGCAGCGGCACCTGCCAGGCCCAGCCGCGGTCGGGGTCCGCGTAGAAGTGGAACTCGTCCATGGCCACGCAGCCCACGTCGCACTTCTCGCCCTCTCGCAGGGCCTGGTTGGCAAGGATCTCCGCGGTGCAGCAGATGATGGGCGCGCCCGCGTTGATGGACGCGTCACCGGTGATCATGCCCACGTTCTCGCGTCCAAAGAGCTCCACGAGGTCAAAGAACTTCTCGCTCACCAGCGCCTTGATGGGGGCGGTGTAGTAGGCGCGCCTATCCGTGCAGACGCTCATGAAGCACATGCCCAGTGCCACCATGGACTTGCCGGAGCCCGTGGGCGTGCCCAGGATCAGGTGGTCGCCGGCAGCAAGCGACAGCAGCGCCTCCTCCTGGTGCGGCCAGAGCTCGATTCCGCGCGAGTCCACCCAACCCAGGAAGAGGTCGAGCGCCTCCTCGGCGGGAATGTTGGGATAGGTTTCCTCGTCCGGCCAGGGGATGAGCCGACCCAGCGAGCCGGCGCCGTTGGGGCCCTCGTCGACAGATCCTGCGTTTGGTGCCACGGGCATGCGATTCTCCTTTTAGTGTGTTATCCACCCTAGTTTGCCACAGCTATACTCGTTTCAGTTACCTACGAGACGGGAGTTGCCATGACAGACTTTCTTTCCCTCGCGCGCGATCGCTACTCGTGCCGCGCCTTTACCGAGAAGCCCGTGGAGCCCGAGAAGATCGACGCGCTCCTTGAGGCCGCCGTCGCTGCGCCCACAGCCGTGGACAAGCAGCCCTGGCACGCCTGGGTCTTTGAGACCCCCGAGGCCGTCCAGCGCCTGGCTGCGTGCACGCGCTTCCACTTTGGCGCCCGCGTGATCATTGCGGTGGGGGCCAAGGCGGACGAGGCGTGGGTGCGCAAGTACGACGGTCGCAACTTTGCCGACGTGGACGCCTCCATCGTGGCCACGCACATCATGCTCGCGGCGCACGATTTGGGCCTGGGTACCACGTGGGTCGGCCACTTTGACGCGCCTGCCGTCAAGGAGGCCTTTCCCGAGATGGCGGACTACGACCTCGTGGCGCTCTTTCCGCTGGGCTACCCCGCGCCGGACGGCGGCCCCTCCGCTCAGCACGACAAGCGCAAAGACGTTGCCGACCTCGTCACGCGCGTCTAAGTGTGCACGCCTGGTTGAGTGACAAAACTGTTATGGATGGGCGCCCTGCAAGCTGGTAGTCTCAGATACGTATGACGCTCTTTACCATGGGCGCCAATCATCAATCACACCTGCTTTTTTTGAATGGACGGATTCATGAGCGATCGGTACAGCTCTCGTCGGTCGGACAACCAGCCTCACCCGCGGACAACCTCGTCGAACAGGGGGTCCCATCCGCGCGCCGGGCACCAGGTGAGCGAGTCGCGCTTCTCGAGGTCTCAGATAGAGCCGGACTATCCGCAGCGAAGCTACCAGCAGCGCGCCCCGCAGCCGCAGAGGCGCAGGAGGAAGAGGGGCTCGCGCGACTCGAGGACGAGCGTTTTCATCGGGGTTTTGATCATCGCCGCGATTGTGGGCGGTGGCATCTGGTTCTGGCTCAACCGCACGGTCAACGTAAACGTCAACGGCAGCTCGACCGAGGTGCGCGTCAATGCGACCCTCGCCGATGTCCTTCAGGCATCCGGCTTTACCCCTCAGCCCGGTGACCTCATCTCCGTGGGCGGCAACGTCTTGGAGGAGGGTGCCGGCGCGACCTTCTCTGCGAGCGTCAATGGTCAGGAGCTGGACGAGGATCAGCTGAACGACTTCCGCGCCAAGGGAAGCGAGAGGATCGAGTTTGGTGACGGCGCAGACGTCACCGAGCCGTCCCACGAGGAGGAGCGCGAGACCCAGCCCAAGATGGAGCCGTACGAGCGCGTTGGTGCGATCACCTACGTGGCCCAGTGGCCCAAGGTGGGCAAGGGAGTCTACACCGTGGGCGACGTCTCCGGCGAGTCCGTTCTCAAGGAGGAGACCCAGCCCGTCCAGAACCTCGTGATCGCGAGCATCAACCCCCAGCCCGAGGATGGCTCCAAGGTCATTGCCATCACCTTCGACGACGGCCCGAGCTCCTATACCCAGCGCTACCTGGACATTCTTGACAAGTATGGCATCAAGGCAACGTTTTTCTGCCTGGGTCCGGCGGCGGAGGCAAACCCGGAGCTCATCCAGGCGATTAAGAACCAGGGCTCGCAGATTGCCTCGCACACCAAGAGCCACGGCGACCCGCTCTCCACGCTCGATGCCGACACGCTGCGCTCGGAGATCTCCGACGCCTTTGCCTCCATCGAGGGGGCCGGCGGCGGCGCCACGACGGTGATTCGCCCGCCCTACGGCGACTTCAACAACGACACCTGGCTCAAATCCAACGGAACGCTTTCGGCTTCCGTGATCTGGAACCTCGACAGCGAGGACTGGACCCTCCCGGGTGCCGATGCGATCGTTTCTAACTGCACGAACGGCGCGTACTCCGGCGCCATCATCCTCATGCACGACGGAGGTGGCAACCGCGACCAGGACCTCGAGGCCCTGCCCAAGATCATCGAGAACCTCCAGGGCCAGGGGTACAAGTTCGTGACAATCAACGAGCTCATGGCCATGGACAGTAACATCCCCGAGGACGTTGCCTCCGGCAACGCCACCATGCCCGAGGATTGCGTCTGGCCCACGGAGATGGTTGAGTCCGAATAGGGCAAAGCATCGCATGGCGAGAAGCCGAGAAGCCCCGTCCGGCTGCACGTGAGCAGCGGACGGGGCTTCTTTTCCTCCGTTTTGGAGACTGGCTACTTGACGCCGTACTGCTCGTAGTAGGTATCGATGGCGGTGCGCAGCTCGGGCGTGATGACGGTTCCGTCGAGGGCCTCAACCACGTCTGCCATGGAGACGATGCTTGCCACGGGGAAGCCGTACTTCTCCTGGATCTCCTGCTGGGCGGTCACGACGCCGCCCTTGCCCACCTCCATGCGGTTGAGGGAGACGATAAGACCCTTGATCTCAACGTTAGCAGCACCGGTGACCTTGGGGTAGGTCTCGTCGATGGACTTGCCGGAGGTGGTCACGTCCTCGATCATGACCACGCGGTCTCCGTCGGCGAGCTTGGTGCCGAGCAGGCCGCCCTTGTCGGCGCCGTGGTCCTTCTCCTCCTTGCGGTCGGAGCAGTAGCGGACCTCTTTGCCGTAAAGGTCGTGGAGGGCAATGGCGGTGGTCACGGCCAGGGGGATGCCCTTGTAGGCCGGCCCAAAGAGCACGTCAAAGTCCAGGCCAAAGTTGTCGTTGATGGCGTGCGCGTAGTACTCGCCCAGGCGCTTGAGCTGGCTTCCCGTGACGTAGGCGCCCGCGTTCATGAAAAACGGCGACTTGCGGCCGCTCTTGAGGGTGAAGTCACCAAACTTCAGGACGTTGGACTCCACCATGAAGTCGATGAACTCGCGCTTGTAGGCTTCCATGTGTGCTCCCTCCGGGGCTTGTTGCGGGTTGTGACTCGATTCTAGCCTTGCCGCCCGCAGTGCGGGTCCTGAAAGTTGGGGTTGCGTCGTCCTTCTCGCTGGGCGTTCCTAAATGTGGGGCTGTGGCACGCCCGAGTCCCCGATTTGCGCCACAGCTTCACTTTTGGGAACAAAAAGGGGCCCTGCCGTGCCACAGCCTCAATTCTGGGAACAGCGGGACGGGGCCGAGAAGGACGTTTGCCCGAGGCCGCGCCGGGCGCGTCTTCTCCCAATGCGGTACAGTTAAGCGTTGGATACTACGGCGAGAAGAACGTCAAAGGAGAAGAGGCTCGTGGAACGCACGCACATCGCTCAGCTCTTTGCGGACATGGAGGCGCTTGGTGGCACCACCGTCACCGTTGCCGGTTGGGTCCGCTCGGTTCGCGACATGAAGAACTTTGGCTTCGTCATGCTGAACGACGGCTCTTGCTTCAAGGACCTGCAGGTCGTCATGAATCGCGAGAAGCTCGAGAACTACGACGAGATTGCGGCCGTGGGCGTGGGCTCTGCGCTTGTGGTCACGGGCACGCTCGCACTTACCCCGGACCGTCCGCAGCCCTTTGAGCTGCAGGCGGCCGAGATTCGCGTTGAGGGTGCCTCCGCGCCGGACTACCCCATGCAGAAGAAGCGCCAGACCCGCGAGTTCCTGCGCACCCAGCAGCACCTGCGCAGCCGCACCAACCTCTTCCGCGTCGTCTTTCGCGTGCGCTCCGTGGCCGCCTACGCCATCCATCGCTTCTTCCAGGAGCGCGGCTTCGTCTACGTGAACACGCCGATCATCACCACCTCCGACGCCGAGGGCGCGGGCGAGATGTTCCGCGTGACCACGCTTGACGTGGAGAACCCGCCCCGCACCGAGGACGGCCACGTGGACTGGAGCCAGGACTTCTTCGGCCACGCGGCCAACCTCACCGTCTCCGGCCAGCTCCAGGCCGAGAACTTCGCGCTGGCCTTTGGTGACGTCTACACCTTTGGCCCCACCTTCCGTGCCGAGAACTCCAACACGCGTCGTCACGCCGCCGAGTTCTGGATGGTGGAGCCCGAGATGGCCTTCTGCGACCTCGCCGGTGATATGGCGTGCGTGGAGGAGATGCTCAAGTACGTGATCAACTACGTCATGGACGCCTGCCCCGACGAGATGGAGTTCTTCAACAAGTTCGTGGACAAGGGCCTCGTCGAGCGCCTCACGCACGTTGCCACCTCGGACTTTGCGCACGTCACCTACACCGAGGCCATCCAGATTCTGCAAGAGGCCGCCGCCTCCGGCCACGTCTTTGAGTACCCCGTGGAGTGGGGCTGCGACCTGCAGACCGAGCACGAGCGCTTCCTCACCGAGGAGCACTTCCGCCGCCCGACCTTTGTGACCGACTACCCGGCCGCCATCAAGGCCTTCTACATGCGCCTCAACGACGACGGCAAGACCGTGGCGGCCGTGGACTGCCTCGTGCCGGGCATCGGTGAGATCGTGGGCGGCTCGCAGCGCGAGGAGCGCCTGGACGTGCTGGAGCGCCGCATCGCCGATCTTGGCATGGAGCCCGAGCAGTACAAGTACTACCTCGACCTGCGTCGCTACGGCGGCTGCCAGCATGCGGGCTTTGGCCTGGGCTTTGAGCGCATGGTCATGTACCTCACCGGCGTGGACAACATCCGCGACGTCATCCCGCACCCGCGCACCGTGGGCAACGCGGACTTCTAGTCTGGTCTTTGGGGGGGTCGGCGCGCCGGCCCCCTTTCTCTGCCGGGTTCTTCTCGCTTGCTGGTCGTTTGAAACCTCACAGGTAGTCTTTCTTGTATCATCTAAGGATTTATCCGCTTATTCTTAGGATAGTTTTAGAGAGACCACCTGTGAGGTTTGCTCACAAAGTACGGGCCTTGCGTGCAACAATGGATTCAGGTTTGGCTTCGGCGAGGAGGTTCCCATGGCCCGCACCATGCTCACACGACGCGCGTTTTTCTCGGCGGCGATTGCCGGCCTGGGGCTGGCGCTCTCTGCGTGTGCGGGGGGAGAGCCGACTGAGCCCTCGGAGGAGCCTTCGGTTGTGTTTGACCGCCAGGGCTCCGATGCCTCGCTCGGCTCCGAGTCAAAGACGGCTCCCACAAGCGTGACCCTGCTCATGGTGGGCGACATCCTCGTGCACCCGAGCGTGTGGAAAAGCGGCGAGAAGTCCGATGGCACGCGCAACTACGACCATCTCTTCGAGCACGTTGCCAAAGACGTTGCCGCGGCGGACATTGCCATGCTCGACCAGGAGACGCTGCTCGGCGGGGAGGAGCTTGGGTTTTCCGGTTACCCGGTCTTCAACGGGCCGCAGGAGATTGGCGACGCCGAGGTTTCCGCCGGGTTTGACGTGATTCTTCACGCTAACAATCACGTGCTCGACCAAGGTATGACCGGCATTGAGGCGGAGCTGGCATTCTGGCGCGAGAAGCACCCCGAGGTGACGGTCACGGGCATGGCCGATAGCCAGGAGGCTGCGGACGTGGTTCCGGTGCTGGAGCGCTCGGGACACAAGATCGCGATTCTCAACTACGCCACCAACACCAACGGGATACCGCTGCCCGAGCCCTGGTCGGTTCGGATGATCAGTGAGGAGCAGGTTGCGACAGACGTGGCGGCGGCGCGCGAGGCTGGCGCCGAGGCAATCGTTGCCTGCCCGCACTGGGGAACCGAGTACGCCGCCGGACCGGACGAGGAGCAGCGCCGCTGGGCGCAGGTGCTCGCCGATGCGGGCGTTGACGTTATTATCGGCGATCACCCGCATGTGATGCAGCCGTTTGAGGTTGTTCAGGGCGTTGAGGGCAATGGCGTGCCGGTCTTTTGGTCTACGGGCAACTTTGTCTCGGGTCAGGACCGAAAGGACTCCATGATTGGCGGCATGGCGCGCGTGACGCTCTCCTTCTCCGAGAACGACGTGCGCGTCTCCGAGTGCAGGCTTACGCCGCTCGTTACCAACAAGGCGGGGGCGACGGGGCTTACCACCTACAGGCTGGTCGATTATACCGAGGAGCTTGCCGCGGGAAACGGAATTCGCAACGACGCGGGCTGCTCGGACTTTACGCGCCAGTGGTGCGTGGACTTTTGCGCCGAGCGGCTGGGGGAGGGCTTTGATCCCAAGACCTGCGAGTTTTCCTGGATGCCATAAGTGGTGGCAAATGGGTACCATCTCCCTTAGGCAAGGGGGACTAAGGAGGGACCTGTATGGGCTTTCACTGCGCCGACTGCGTGTATGCTTCGTTTTCTCTGCACGAGGAGTCGGGTCTGTACCAGGGTGCGTGCAGTCGCGGCTATACGCTGACCAACCCGCACGTCTACACGAGCCCGGAGGACCACTTCGCGGCAAGTCCCGGGGAGCTCGTTCCGTCCATCGACCCCTTTGGCAACGAGTACCTGCGCACCTCCAACGTTTGCGAGAAGTTCCTGCGCCCGCAAGACCTCCCCGACGCCCGCCACGCATGACAAACGTGATGACAAAGGTGACAGGGTAAACTGTCATAAAAACGCCGCCCGACGTAATGTTGCGGGCGGCGCGTTTTATGACAGTTTACCCTGTCACCTTTGTCATGACGGCATCGTCGGGCCTAGGCCTCGATCTTCTCGCCGCAGTGCGGGCAGCGGGTGGCGCCGGCCTTGACCTCCTCGAGGCAGTACGGGCAGTGCGGGGCAGCGGCCTCCTCGTCGGCCTCCTTCTTGGCGACGGCGTCCATCTTCTCACGCATGGTGTTGAGACCCTTGACCATGCAGAAGACCACGAAGGCGATGATCAGGAAGTTGATGATAGCGCCGATGAACGCACCGAGGTCGATGTACTCGGGGTTGGCGTCGGTGCCGGGGACCATCCACTTGAGGCCAGCGATGATGTTGTTGGCCTCGTCAGCGGCGCCGCCGGTGGCGGAGCTGGTGACGGCGGTGAGGAAGTGGATGCCGGGGGTGATGACGCTGGTCACGAGGGAGTTGACAATAGCGGTGAACGCACCGCCGACGATGATACCAACGGCCATGTCCATGACGTTGCCGCGGGC
>CASEVE010000034.1 GCA_949291295.1 uncultured Olsenella sp. | reverse complement strand
GAGGGCACGGCCCAACTTGCACGAACTGCTCAATTTCAGATGCACGCGGTGCTCGGATCGCGATGCACGCTTGGGCTATTTCTTATTGCACATCAACAGAGCACGAGGGGCCCGCCGCGTTCGCCATCGAGCGCAGGGCGGCGGGAGGGCGCGTGGGCTCCCGCGGGGGGCGGGCGCCCGTCACCGCCAGGCGCGTCCGCAACGCGCGGACGAGGCACAGGGAGGGCGTGCTCGCGCTGCTCCTCCGGGCGTACCTTCGCGCGCTCCGCGCGAGGGCGGCGCGAGGCCCCGCGGGGCGCCGCTCCGCCCCGGCGGCGGCCCGCGCGAACCAGAGGTGGGGCCCTCCCGCGGGGTCGCCCGCGGCAGGGAGCTCGGGGGCTAGAGGAAGGTGAGGCAGGTTGGAAGTGAAGGTCTACTACAGGGGCTGCGCGGTCGAGAGCCACATGATCCCGCCGTACGAGGGGCGCGCGATGACGCTCCCGAACCCGCCGCTGTTTGGCGGGGAGCCCGTGGAGGGCGGCTCCCAGACCGTGCCGGGGACGGAGTCGGTCGCGGACGTCTGCGACCGCTTCGACTTCGACCCGGGCCGGGGCTGGACGCTCGTCCGCACCGTGCGGTGCTGGCGCTACGAGACGGCGGGCGGCCTGCCGACGGGGGGCGCCATGAGGACGTATGTGGGGAACAACACGCGGGACAACGTCATCATCAGCCCCGAGGACGTGCCCGACGTCCTGCGCATCGAGGTGGACGGCGTGCAGGTCTGGCCCGAGGGCGGGGGCGACCTCGCCGAGCTGAGGTCCCTCGCGGACGAGCTCCTCTCGGGCGAGCCCGGGAGGTAGCCGTCCGAGAAAGAAAAAGCCCCCGGGCGGAGCCCGGGGGCGTGAGGGCGCTGACGGCGCGGGCTGCCTACCGCGGGCCCCTCCGGCGGCGCCTGGTTGCCGGAGGGGCCCGCGGGGGAGCTCGCCAGCTGTCCCTAAACGTAGCTTTTAAGAGCGGTCATCGTCGCGCTTGCGAGATAGGGGCGGACCCGACGCTCGACGATCACGTGGGCAAGGCGAAGGAGCTCGCCAGAGGGCCGGCGCTTGGAGAGCGCGGACGCCACGATGTCAAACGCCCGAGCGTCGGAGCACCAGTAGAGGCCGTCCCCCGGACGGCTCCCAAATGCCCCGGCGCGCAGGAGCCACTCCGCGGCGCGCCTGGTGAGCGGCGCCCTGTTGTCAGCGGACTCGGACCTCTTGATGGGGAGCTCCTCGTCGTCGCCGAGCAGCTCGATGGCGGAACGCAGCCTGTTGACGTCATGGAGCGTCCGGACGACGTCGTCCAAGTCATCGCGCCCAAACTGGCGGACGCAGACATTCCCGACCGGGTCGAGAACGTTGCCATTGAGCCTGTTGCGGAGCACGAAGCACTCGGTGATGGGCTCATGGCCGCAGACGCAACGCTCCGCGGGCGCGGAGGGGTCGCATGCAGACGCGTCGTAGCACTCGACAACAAACCACTCACGGCGCGCGTCCCCGAAGTTGTCCGCCTCGGACTTGTCAACGACGGCCCGCCAGAGCCTCCTGACGTTCGCCGAGGGCTCGTGGCGCACGCCCCTCTTCTTGCTATCCATGTTACTTCCCTTCAACTCATGCAAGAGCCAACTCGGCGTAGCGCCGTAGCGCCCACGGGCCATCCCCCCATTTTGCTTGGGGTGAGAAATAGGTGGCGAAAAAGGCGCTACGACGCTACGGTCGGGCTACTTGCCCGATGATTCGACGGACTTCCAGCGCCGCGTCGGCGAGGAGCCGTTACAGCGGCACTTCCTGACCTCGAGCCCGGGGATGGTCGCGCGAACCTCGCGCTCGAACTCCGCCTTGGGCAGCGCCGTCGTCCCGGAGTCGCCGCACCAGTCAGCGTAGTCGCGGTAAGCCGCGGCGCAGGCCCTTCCGTCAAGACCCGACGCGGAGAGGCTGCGGTCGTCCGCCCACTGGGAGACGGTGTTGGAGAGCGCGGCGATCGAGCCGAGGGCGGCATCCCCGTCCCCGCTCCTGGTGGGGCCGCGCTCCAGCAGGCGCCTGAGCCCGTTGACGGCGTGCACGAGCAGCGCCGACATGCAGCCCTCGTCGGCGAGCGCGCTCGCGTAGTCCACGGCGCGCTCCTCGAAGTGCCCGCGGAGCGGAATGACGCGGACGCGGCGCTTGAGGCCCGCGTCGACGATGAAGCCGGGCACGCGGTTGGCGGCGATGACGACGGTCGCGTAAGGCTTGAAGCGCACGGGGGTCGAGTACTTGACGTCGGCCGTAATCATGTCTTGGGTCGGGACTTTCTTCAGAATCGAGATTGACGCCGCGGGCACGGGGTCGGAGGACGTGTCGGAGGAGACCTCGAGCAACGCGCCGCGCAGCGACGCGGTCATGAAGTTGCGACCGAGGTCGTGGACGTCGAGTTCGATGGCGTTCTCGACGCCCACGAGCAGCTCCGCGACCGAGCAGAGGGTGCTCTTGCCGTTCGCGGCGTCGCCGCCCCGCACCGGGGCGATGCCGACGATGACCCAGATGTACGGCGCGCGCCCGCGGTACAGGGCTGCCCCGAGCATCTCCTCGATGAGGGCGAGCGTCGCGGGGCACCCGCTCGAGATCGAGTCGAGGAAGGCCTCGACCCTCGCGTCCCTGGCGGCGGGGTCCCACGCGTGCGGAATCACGTTCGGAATAACGAGGTCGGGCGTCGGCTCGAAGGTCTCGCCGGTCGCGAGGTCCAGGACGCAGTCAATGAGCCGAACGTAGTGCGGGTCGGCGAGGTCGACCTCCGGCGCGAGGTTCTCGACGGTCGCGATGATCTCGGCTCGGTCAGCCCGCGTGAGCGAGTGGTCCATGCGGGAGAGGAGGCGGCCGATCGCGCGCTCGTCCTGGACGTGCCTGGAGCCGTCCCAGACATACAGGACCCCGCCGGCCACGCAGGCGCGATGCTTGCCGAGCAGGCGGTTGACGTGCGGCTGGAGGTTCCTACGAGACATCGTTGGCCACCCCCTCCGGGTCGCGGAGGGCGTCGCCCAGCGCCGCGAGGTCCTCGCCGGCGTCGTACGCGCAGACGTTGCCCACGATGCGCAGGACCTCCCGCTCGCCGAGGGGCGGGCGGCAGAGCATGGTGTTGAAATCGAGGGCAGCCAGGGTGACGTCGGCGTCGTTGCCGCCGCGGGCGCGGACGTGCGCCGCGTAGCGGAAGACGGCGTCGTTGCGCCCCCCCGGGGGCGACGAAAGGCGAGGGGGCGCCCCCGCGCCGCGGGGCGCTGGCCCCGCGGCGGGAGACGAGCCCGACGAGCCGCATGACGCGCTCGTCGGCCTCCGCGATGGGAAGCTCGTCCGGGGAGCGGCCCTCGACGAAGCGGTAGGTGCCGCCGTCGGAGAGGACGGACGGCGGGGCGACCACCATGCCGCCCTCGCCGCGCAGGTCGACGCCCAGATCGGGGTTGGTCGCGTTGCGCGGCACCCTACCACGAGGGAACCGGAAGTACAGCTGGACCCCCTCGTGCGCCGTGCGGACTGTGACCGTGCGCGGAAGGCGGCCGTAGCGTGCCTCATAATCCCGCATGGAGACGCGACCGTCGGTGCCGTGGACGTCCACGTCAATCACGGCGACCCCGCCCGAGGGCGACCCCGTGGCGATGCCGACGTTCGCATCCGGATGATCGTTGAGGTAATCGACGGTGGGCTCGGGGTCGGGCTCCACGATGTCGCGCCAGGGGACAGCCGGACGCTTGTCACCGGGAACGACCGGGACGGGCGCAAGGCCGAGCCCGGCGTACCGGGCTGCGGCCGCGACCTTGGCCTGAAGACTAGTGGCAGTCGTCATCGTCGTCACCGCCCCAGAGCTCGTCGTCGGAACCCTCGTTACTCTTGTCGCCGTCGAGCTCGGAGAGGTCGACGGGCGTGCCCTCGGTGGACTCATCGCGGGTGCCGTCGAGGTGACGCTTGCCCGGAATGGCGTAGGAGCCGGCGCGCAGGGCGTCGAGGGGCACGAAGGTGTAGTCCGGCATGGTATCGATGCTACCGTCGTAGGAGCTGCGGGTCTCGCGGTGGGAAACCACGAGGCCGACCAGCTTGCCGTTGAAGGCGTCGAAGTCGCCATCGTTCCAGGAGGTGCGCGCGGCAAACCCCGGGTTGGATTCGGTAATGGCGTTCAACTCCTTTGCGGTGAATGGCTTCGCCTTGGGCTTGTAGCTAAAGAACTTCGTGTGAAAGCCCTCGCGGCTGACGGGCCAATCGGCGAAGAAACCCTTCTGCGGGCCGGCTGCGATGTCGAATGGTACGGCGACGTACTTCCGCTCGCGGTCGACGTAAGGACGCTCAAGGCGTGCGACGTAGGCGCCGGGCTCGAGACCGTCGGTTTGGGTGTCGGAGTCGACAATCGCCCAGGGGTTGTCCTGCGGAGGCGGCACGACGGGGCCGCTATGGGATACAATATTCATACTCTATCCAATCTATAGACTTGGTCGGATGGGGATTAGCGCTGCGGCCCCTAGATGCCGGTCTGGGGGCCGTGTCCGCGAAGCCATTGGGGCGGGCCGCGCCCCGTGTAAGTCATTGACGAGTGGTTCACTTTGCACCCCTATGCGATTCCGAACTGCTTGAGCAGCTCATCGCGGTTCATCCTCCACTGTCCGCCTACTTGGACGGCGTTGATCTTGCCGCCCTTGCAGAGCCGTGTGACCGTGCGCTCGCTCACGTTGAGCAGCCGTGCCGCCTGCTTGCTGTCGAGCAGCGCCGGTAGGAACTGAGTTGTGGGGGAGTAGGGAGGAGGCCAGCTGCTCGTCCTGCAATCTTCGCCCATTATTTCCTCCTTTCGTGCAGAGTCCCGTGTTCTCGGCGAGCTCCCATGACAGGCGTTTCGCCGTTGTCCGCCGTGTGCGTCTCGGTGGACAACATGGACTATACCCTTGCGGTACATGTGCGTTTACCAGCGAAAACTAGCCAGAGAGGTCGACAATCCCAAGTGCGCAAGAGAATAGGGGTTTGAGCGCGAGATCTTTTCGTTGTAGCATCTGCGTCGGCAGGGGGTAAAGAAAAGGCGCAACTATTCTGAATAGATGCGCCAAAAAGATTCGCTAAAATAATTTTGATATATGAACGATACGTGTGCTTCTATTGACGATTTTGTGTGCCAGTGTATACGTCGAGAAGAGTCACCGTAACCGGGTTCCATTCAACGCCAGTCGAAAGTCCCTTGGGATCATATCTTGAAGAGAGGGCCGCTTGCTCCACGTCCTCGTCAAAGGAAAAGTCGCTTCTGATGTCGCTCGTCGTGTTGGCATCGGTTGGAATCTCAATGCTGGACTCAGGGAAAAAGAGCTTGAACATAAGGTAAGATATCTTGTTAGGAGTTGCAATAAACTGACAGAGGTCGTCCTCTTCTGCCTCTCTTCCGCAATCGGTCCTTAACAGGTTGAGCACTAGGTTCTTTGCCGCAACCACATCTCGATCTTTAGCAGAGTCGAATACTGGTTGCCTCTCACTAACGCAAGAGGATTCATATTGAAAGACAAATCGTTCAAGAAGGAGGGTCAACGTTTTTAGGAGGTAGCGCCTATCCTCGTCACCGAGCACGTTGATTGCCTCGATGAGCGCTCGAGCGGAGTACTCCTTTTTGACCTCTCGCTCAAATGGCTCCCTTTCCGGACGCGTGATCAGCAGTTGTTTGAGGTTTCTGTATGCGGATAGCTTCTCTCGCTCCCTGTTGATGTCGATCTGGTCCTCTTCAGAAATATCGTCTCGTGCCCCGTCTGGGTTGATGCCCCCCTGGGGGCGTTCGGCCTCGTACAACCTGATGACAGAATTGGAGCTCTCCTCTTCCAGCCATGTCAGGAGGAGTTCGTAGCTATGTATTGACATCTCGCTTGGCTTCGAGAAGAGATTCTGCACGGTTTTCAGAGAGATGTGGTCATTTGGATTGGGCGAAAGGATACTACGCTTATCAATTAATTTCCTTTTCTCAATAAGTAATTTCCTTTCCTTATCTTCGTCCTTTCTGGCGTTTTCCTCCAAGTCCTCATCGATAGCCTCCAAAGCCCTATCAGTGTCTTCTATTTCCTTTTGATACGATATGGATCCAAGGTAGGCTCGCATTATTGAGGTTAGCTTGCTTTTCTTTGTCTCGCCGGAGCAAATGGAGACGGCCTCTCTGATGGCTTTTGCCAGCTCGTCATCACTAACGCCTTTCAGAAGGTCATAGCCTTTCGGCTTGTTCCTATTGAGGGGACGACCGTTTTTGAAGGTATCCCGGTACGCGCGATAAGCGTCAGAGAAACTCCCGTATAGCGAGCGAACGTCATCTCTCCTGAGTATGGACATGTCTCAGCCCTCTTCCTCATCAGCGGTCTCTTTGACAAGCTCAAGAATCCCACGCGGCTTCTGCCCGCTGGAGATCTCCTTCGATGCCCTCTCCATCGCGCGACGTTTCGCCTCGGCATCGGCGCTCGCGTAGATGTTCAGGGTCATGGCGGCGTTGGCATGTCCGAGGATACTCGAAACGCTCTTGACGTCAGCGCCGGATGATATTGCGGCCGTCGCGAAGGTGTGCCTCAGATCATGAAACACGGGGACCTTCCCCTCGGTTCCTACAAGCCCGAGCGATTTGGCGATTGCCTTCCACTCCCTCCACAGCTCGTGAGGGTTCATATATCTCCCGTCGATGCGACCCACAACGTGGTGGTCGGGGGTCATGGCGATGCCGGCATCCATGCACTCCTTCATCATCTGGGCGCGGCGCTCTCGAAGTGCCGTCTTGATTTCAGGGGACATTGGTATGTCCCGGCGGCTTCCGCCCGTCTTCGGCTCCTTCTCGTAGGTTTTGCCTTCGGCGCGTCCTATCACGTTGCGCACGTGTAGGACGCCCGCCTTGAGGTCCACATCCTTCCATCTCAGTCCGCAGATTTCCTGTTCCCTCATGCCGGTGTTGAGAGCAATCCTGATTGCGAGGTTCACGGGGGTCTTGCTCGCGATGTCGAGGTAGGCGAGGAGCTTGGCGCGCTGTTCGGCATCGAGAGCGTTGGGCTCCGCCCTCTTGAGCTTTGGTGACTTGACGCTGACGATTGGGTTAAACGGTATGGTGTGACGGTTAAGGGCATCTGCGTATGCCGCCTTGAGCAGATTGAGCGCCTTGCGGATTGTCGATGGGGCGTACCCTTCTTTCACCATCTCGTTCACCCATGCCTGAGTCATATCGCTGTCCAGCTTCTCAAATGGCACGTTTCCAAGCCCGGCAGCAATATGCTTCTGCATGGCACGGTACGGGGTAAGCGTTGAGGGTTCCACCGCCTGAGAGTGTTCGAGCGTGTCGATATACTGGGCAACGAACTCGCCAACGTTTCCTGGGCGCCTCGCACCGGGCACATTCCACGACGCTTCCCTCTCCATCTCGGTGCGCCATGCTTCAAGCTCCTTCTGCGCCTCGCGCTTTCCCGTCGCCTTAAGCTTCTTTTGACGTTGTCTCCAAGTACCGCTCTCGTCCTTGTACTTGAGGACTCCGCTCCACCCTTTCGAGTTGTTCCCTCTGAGAAAAGAAGATTCATATTTCATACGCTGAGTCACTTCCTTATTTCTTCTTGGCGCCACCAAATATACCACCAAGATGCCACCAAATATCGTTGTCTTTATTGTACTACCGTGTCTTTAGTGTCTCAATTGACCGAAAAATAGCAGGTAGAGTGACTGCATTATCTTCATTGTCTGAATAGACTTGCTGCTAAAATGACTGACACGGAAGAGGTCACAAGTTCAAATCTTGTAACGCCCACCAACTTGACACAGGCCGTCGGATAGTTCCGACGGCCTGTTTTCATATGAGGGTATCATCGAGCTGACCGGGCGCGCCCAACGGCCGGCGCGTGCGCGCGGGTCCGAGACACTGGTCTGGGATTGCTTCAGGAAGTGCGCTACTTCTTCGCCGCGTCCTTCTCGGCAGCCTTCTTCTTTGCCGCAGCGGCAGCCTTGCCAGCGGCTATGCGCGCTTGAACGTCTGCCTCTCCCCCGGCCTTCTTCTTGCTGGGGGCGGCATCGACAACAACGACCTTCTTGCCGGTCTTGCTCGGCTTCACGGTAACGCCGCCACGCGCAGCGGTCTTCTTTCCACTGCCCTTGCCGCTCACGAAGCGACGGATGCGCTTCCACGCCCGATGGGCACGGCGGTTGATGGATTCACCGCTCGTGGAGCGTAGGCCCATGCACGGCGCGGCAATGATGACGGGAAGCAGGTACTCAATCGCACGCCAGATGACAAAGCCGGCAGTGAGGTGCACCCCGTACATGCCCTTGAAGAGATAGGCAAAGCCAACCTCGGCGCCGCCCGCGCCTCCAGGCAGGGGCACCGCGTTCACGAGCAGCTCCAGCATGGAGCCGGAGGCAAGACAGACCATGAAGTCCGCGGGCTCGCCAAAGGAGCGGAGCACGAAGTACGGGAGCGCATACATACAGCCCAGCTGGAGCAGGGTCACGCCCATGGTGGCAAGCATCTCGGGCACGTTCTTGGCCGCCTGCTTGAACGCGCTGGAGAACTCCATGACCTGGGTGTTCACAACGCCATAGTACTTCTCGAACTTATCGTCCTTGAGCCACTTGCGGCGATTGGCAAAGCGCAGCGCCCAGTTGCCCACGGCCATGACGGGGCGCGGGAGCAGGCAGAGCGCAATGAAGCCCGCCACCTGGACCACCTTGAAGCCAAAGAGGAAAAGGCCGATGAGGGTGACGTCGCCAAAGGTCTCGTAGAAGTAGCTCCCGCAGAAGATGAGCATGATGGCAGCAAAGACGCCCTCGCCCGTCTCGTAGATGATCGTACGGGTGAAGTTGAGCGCACTCGCGGCTCCTGCGGACATGCCGGCGCGCGTGAGGCGGAAGATCTGCGCCGGAGGGGCACCTGCGCTGTTGGGGGTGAGGCGCATGAAGAAGACGCCCGAGGCCTCCACGCTCATGAGGTCGCGGATGCCCACGGGACATTCGGGGTCTGCGGCCACCGAGAGAACGTAGGCGAGGATGCCAAAGACGTAGTAGAAGAGAAAGCAGATGACGCCCGCAACGATCCAGGCCATGTCAACGCCAGCAAGCGAGGTGACAAACTCGTCCACCTGCCCGGAGAACACAAGGTAGAGCGCATAGGCAACGGCCACAAAGCCCAAGAAGATGACGGTCTTTCTGACCTGGCCCATCGACTTTTTGTCTGCGGCGTTATCCTTCGCGGAGACCGAGCGGACAGCCGAGACCTTGAGCGCAACCTTCTTGGGCGCCTTGGGCTTCTTCTGGTTTTTCTGCTCCTCCGCCACGCAAACGCTCCAGACGACGAATCTACGAGTTTGTCAGCTTAGTGTAACGCGACGGGGATGGGCTCAGGCACGACGAGGCCGACGAGCGGTCATATCCCGCTATTCTCCTTCTCTCCAGCCCTTGCCCACGTCGACCCACCCACGAGCGCCCGAGACGCGCTCGAGCTCGTCGCAGGTGAGCTCAAGGGCGGAGTTGGAGCTGCCCGCAGCAGGCCAAACAGTATCGAAGCGCCTGAGGGACTCGTCGAGAAAGACCTCGACCCCCGGGTTTACGCCAAACGGGCAGACGCCGCCCACTGCATGACCCACGAGCTCGGCGGCCTGCTCAGCCGAGAGCATCTTGGGCTTGGTGTGAAACTCGGCCTTAAACGCCTGGTTATTGATGCGAGCATCACCGGCAAAGAGGATGAGGGTGGGCGTCTCCCCCACCATGAAGCTGAGCGTCTTTGCGATGCGGGCGGGCTCCACCCCCACCGCGGCGGCGGCAAGCTCCACCGTAGCGCTCGACTCGTCAAACTCACGGATGCGCCCTGACATCCCAAACTGCGCGAGATGCGCGCGTGCCTTCTCTATCGACATGGTCTCCTCCGGCCATCAAAAGGGGCGGGTCACTCTACGATGCCGCCGCCGAGGCAGCAAACCCCATCGTAGATCACCGCCGACTGGCCAGGGGCCACGCGACGAACGGGTTTGTCAAAGCGCAACACGGGCGCGGCCGCACCGAGCTCAAGCACGGCCCCGCGAAGCTCTCCGGCGTGGCGCGTGCGCACGAGGTAGCGGCCATCTGCCGGCGCCTCCCCAGAGATCCAGTGCTCGTCGGTAAGCCTAAGCTCGTCGCAGAAGAGGGCGGGGCTGTTGTGGTCTGCCGTCACGTAGACGACGTTGCGCACCACATCGGTGGACACAACGTAGCGCGCAGGACCTCCCCCCAGGTCCAGACCCTTGCGCTGGCCCACGGTAAAGAGGAAGGCTCCGTCGTGGCGACCGAGCACGCGACCGGTCTCCCACTCCACGACGTCGCCCGCGCGGCGCTCCAGCTCGTCGAGAAGAAACGTGCGGATGCCCACCGGGCCCACGAAGCAGATGCCATCGGAGTCAGGCTTTGCCTCTACCCCCAGACCGCGCTCGGCGCACATGCGGCGCACCTCCGCCTTGTCACGGATGTCGCCCACGGGAAGCAGCGCACGAGAGAGAGCCCGCTCGCCCACGCGCCAGAGGAAGTATGTCTGGTCCTTGTGCTCGTCAAGGGCGCGCAGGAGGCTGACGCGACCATCTTTGCCGCGCACGATGCGCCCGTAATGCCCGGTTGCCACAAAGTCCGCCCCGCGCTCGAGGGAACGCTCGAGAAACGTCCCAAACTTGATGGTCTGGTTGCACATGACGTCAGGGTTGGGGGTGTAGCCGTGCGCGTAGGCATCCACAAGGTAGTCGACAACGGTAGCCTTGTATTCGGCCTCGCAGTCCCAGACCTCGAGGTCAATGCCCAGCGTCACGGCAACGCGCTCCGCATCGGCGAGGTCATCTGCCCAGGGACAGCGAAAGCCGGGCAGGTCGCGAGACCAGTTGCGCATGTAGACAGCCGTGACGTCGTAGCCCTGCTCCACGAGGAGCGCGGCCGCAAGGGCGGAGTCTACGCCGCCGGAAAGACCGCAAAAGACGCGAGCGCCTCTCTTTGCGTTATAGCCCACCTCACACACCTCGCACTTCTGACGAAGCATCCGCCTGACCTTGCGAATTGCGTGAGACTTGTCCCGACGCACCCAAAAGCGATGCCACGCGTGCCGCCTGCGTCACGTCATCGAGTCCCAAGCGGCTCATTTCGTCGCGCACAACGTCGACGATGGCGCGCGCCGCATAGTCAACGTCATCCTCGGTGGTGGGGCGACCCAGCGTAAGGCGCAGGCTGCCCTCGGCCAACGGCCTCGGCATGCCAATCGACTCGAGCACGTGGCTCACGCGCATGCGGCTCGCCGCGCACGCAGAGCCCGTCCCCACCGAGACGCCCCTGCGCTCGAGCGCTATCACCAGACGCCTGGCCTCTATGCCGGCAAAGGCAACGTGGAGAAGTCCCGGAAGACGGCGCTTCGCGTTCTTTGGCCCCGAGACCACCGCCCATGGCAGCTCGGAAAGAATCTCCCCGCAGAGTCGCTCGCGCAGGCCTCCAAGACGCCTGGCCTCCGCTCCGCGGCGCTCGCACGACAGCTCGAGCGCACGCGCAAAGCCCACGATGCCCGCCACGTTCTCCGTTCCCGAGCGAACACCAGCCTCCTGCCCGCCGCCATAGACCAGCGGGCGCAGCCGCACGTCATCAGACGCCCACAGAAGGCCAACCTGCTTGGGGCCATAGATCTTCGCGGCAGAGAGCGTGAGCAGGTCAACCCCGAGCGAACCCACGTTAACGGAGAGCGATCCGGCCGCCTGGGAAGCGTCCGTGTGCAGATAGATCGGTGCGCGCTCCCCCGCCTCGAGTCGCCGCGCCCGCTCGGCCGCCACAACGCGCGCGATCTCCCGCACGGGTTGCACTGAGCCGATCTCTCCGTTGGCCAGCTCAACAGAGACGAGCTCCGTCTGCGGCTTGATGGCCCGCGCCACAACGGCAGGGTCAACAATGCCGTCCGGCCCCACGCGCACCGTCCTGCGCTCGTGCATCCCCGCGCACGCAAGGACGCTCTCGTGCTCTATGACATCCACCACCACGTGACCGTCAACGGCCGCAAAGGCAAGATTGTTTGCCTCGGTTGCGCCGGCGGTGAAGACGATGCTATCGGGCTGGGCGCCAATGAGACGTGCCACCGTGCCGCGCGCCCGCTCCACGTCATCGCGAACCTCACGCGCTCTCGCGTACGGCGCGGACGGGTTCCAGAACCGCTCCGTGAAATACGGCAGCATGGCCGCTGCCACCTCAGGGTCAACCGGAGTGGCAGCCGCATAGTCAAGATAGACCTCACGATTGTCCATCAGCTCGCGTCTCCCTTCGTCAGCGTGGAGCCGCTTTCGTCCATGACAAGGTTTCCGTTCTCGTCAACAAGGTCGCGATCCTTGCCAATCTTGAGGTTCTGAAAGCGTCCGGCGATAAACTCGTCCGAGTAGTTGGTATCGACCCACTGCTCAAAGGCATTTGAGGGAGGGACGCCGGCGTCACGCTCCGTCTTTCGGTTAAAGCACACGAGCGTCATGGCAACGTCCGCCACCAGATACACCGCAACGAGCGTCACAAAGACCGCCTGGCGACGCGTGGTGGGCATACCAATCTGATACAGCAGGCGCGGCGTGACAAGATGGCTCCAGACGAGGCCCAAAAGCCCCCAAAACACAAGGAAGCGCCACGCAACCCACTGGGTGATGTGGTCGGGCAGGTGCAGGTACGTCCAGCTCTCCGCATCAAAGAACGTCGACATGCCCCATCCCGCAAGCTGCTCCAAAACGCCACCGATAAGCGCTGAGACCAAAAACACCTGCCATGCCCTGGCTCCTCTTTTCCTCAGCCAAAAGCTCAGCATCGTAAGAAAGACGGCACCAAAGCCATAGAGCGGCGAGAAGGGCCCCCAGACAAGGCCAACCCGGCTCTCGGTGAGGCCGGCCGTAGCGAGCATCCAGACCTCCTCGATGAGAAGCCCCGCCATCGAGCCAACAAAGAAGATAATCACAGCTTGATACCAGCCAAAGTGTAGGTGGTCGAGATACTCGTCGACGGCCTCGTTGGAGGCGTGCCAGCGAGCGAAGAGCCTTCCGAGACCCCGTTGTCGCTCGGCACGGGCAAGCTCGCGCTCAAGGACGTCCTCGGATTCCTCGAGTGCCGTCTGGGCGCGCTCGACGTCGTCCTCATCAAGATGGCTCCCATGCGAGAGCCAGTCCCAGAAGAACACGACGACACGCACAAAGCCCTGAACAACCAGGAAGAGAAACACCACAAAGATAAGCGAGAGAAACATCTAGCCGAGGCTCCTCGATACGTAGTTCGTGTATCAGCGCCTAAAGCAAAAGGGCCGGTCAAAGACCGGCCCTCGTCACTTCATGGAGCGGGCTACGGGGTTCGAACCCGCGACCTCAACCTTGGCAAGGTTGCGCGCTACCAACTGCGCTAAGCCCGCGACGCAAGAAGTAATGATACGCAACCCTCCTCAGAAATGCAAGAACATTTTTTCTCGGCTCTGTTGGCGCATGATCAGCTTGGATAAGAAAAGGCGCCCTTGTGGGCGCCTGTCTTAGCATGGAGGCGAAGCCCGGATTCGAACCGGGGGTCAGGGCTTTGCAGGCCCGTGCCTTACCACTTGGCCACTTCGCCGTATGAAAAAGGCCGATCGAGACCGGCCCGAGAATTGCATGGAGCGGGCTACGGGGTTCGAACCCGCGACCTCAACCTTGGCAAGGTTGCGCGCTACCAACTGCGCTAAGCCCGCAAAGCACGGAATACTATACGGGGCAAGGCCCTCTCGCGCAAGCATGAGTTTCAGCGTGTGTGTAGAACCTGTGAAGTGGCATGCACAACGGCAACGCTAAGCTGGAATCGAGGGCGCGGGAGGATCTGCCCCCGGGGCCGAGTCAAACAGCTTCACCAGCCTGACCACTGTCCCCTCTCCCGTACTCTTGCCCTCGATGGTCACCGAATCAGCAAGCAGGCGCATCAGGCGAATGCCACGTCCGCGCTCCGCTCCCGGCCCCGTTTCAGGTGGGGTCTCACCTTGGGAGAGCGAAAAGCCCTCGCCGCAGTCCGCAACGTCAACCACAACGCGATCCGGGTAGGCCGCCACGGTAACGAGCACGCCGCCGCCACAGGTATGATCGACGGCGTTTCCGAGTGCCTCGCCCGCCGCAAGCGTCATGTCAAAGACCTCATCGGACGAGAAGGGCAGAGACGATATGAGCTCGACCACCCGTTCGCGCGCCTCTCCGAGCGCAAGCGCGTCCACCCTGAACGTTGTTCGCCACATCGGCAGCACGGACGGGTCGAGCTCGGCTACGTCGTGACGGTCCCCGGGTCGGGCGACGGGCATGTAATCGAGCATCCTCATGCGCCGAAGCGCGCGATAGACCTGCGAGGAGACGTTCAGGAGGGAGAGAAGCCCCCCAACGCGACGCATGCGACGCAGCTCGGTGAGGATGAGCCCCATTCCCGCGGAGTCAACGTGAGTGACGTTTTCCATGTTCACGAAGATGCGCCGACACCCCGCGTCAACAAGCCGATCGATGCGCGCACGAACACCGGGCACCGTCGAGACGTCGAGGTCCCCCGCCACCGAGACGATTGCTATGTTCACCGCTCCAGCCATGCTGGTCTTATTCCCAAAACGCGCCGCAAGGATACGCGCGGGACATGCCCCTAAACGCGCCGTCACGAAAGGCCGTCGAAGCGAAGCGCGACCATAGCCACGTCGTCATCGAGGTTGTGGCCGGTAAACTCATCGAGCGTCCCCAGGAGCCGGTCCACAAACCCGTCAAAGGGCTTATCGTCATCGGACTCGCGCATCACCATGTCGCGCAGGCCCTCCTCGCCAAAGAAGGTCCCCGACTCATCACGGGCCTCCGTGGTCCCGTCGGTGTAGAGCAAAAGGACGTCTCCGCGCTCCAGCCTCACCGTGCCGTCCTGGTAGGCAATGTCGTGAAAGGCTCCCACAACGCCCGACTGAACGTCCAGGATAGAGATCTGGTCTGCGCCGGGGGTCATGAGCAGCGCGGGCGGATGTCCCGCCGAGCAATAGCGCAAGGTCGCGCTCGCAAGATCGATGATGCCCACAAACAGGGTCGCAAACGTCTCGAGCCGCGAGAAGCCCAGCAGAAACTCGTTGAGGGAGCGGACCATGCGAGCCGGCGCCAGACCCTCCCAGGCATAGGCCCCAAGCGCGGTCTTGACCGCCGCTGAGACCGAAGCGGCCTCGACTCCTTTGCCCGAGACATCACCCATGATGACGCACGCGCGATGGTCGGGCAGGCGGATGAGGTCGTAGAAGTCCCCTCCCACCGAGGCCGTCTTCGTGGCAGACGAATACACTGCCTGCGCGGTAATGCCCTCGACGCTCTGCAGCTCGTTGCGCATCCCGGTCTGAAGGGCCTGGGAGATGCGCTTGTCCTGCTCGCGGGCAACGGCGCCGCGGACAATGTCTCGAACGTCCTCGGCAAGCCCAAGAAGAAACTCAAGTTCAATGTCATCAAACGGCTCGGCGCCGTCGGGTCTGAGCAGCATGAGGCAGCGCCGCTCCCCCGCAAGCTTTCCCAGGTCCATGAGCGCGCCAAGACATGGCTCGCCCAACTCACGCAGCAGCAGGAAAAGCTCGGAGTCCGGCACAATGGGAACCACAGCAACCCCGTCATGGGATGCGGGCTTCACCAGCGCGTCAAGGTCTACCGCCAAGTCCCGGGCGCCCGTGAGCGGCAGATCAGCCACCACGACGCGCGGAGAGCCGCCCACCTTCATGCGAATGAGCGTGGCCTCCAGCTCCTCTGCCGCATCAGCCGCTATCGAGAAGAACTTCTCGGCAGCAAGGTCCTTGTCGCCCATGTCTGCGCTGCCGAGGTTGAGAAGCTCCTCGCGCATCTGGGTCTCGAGCGACGCCAGGCGATCGGCTCGCTGCGTTCTAAGCGCTGTGAAGGCCGCTGCAAGCTGAACCGAGAGATAGTGGGCCACTGAGTCAAGCAGGCGCGCATCGTCTCTCAGAAGGGGTCTCATGCGCCTCCACCCCACCTCGATGATCGAGATCACATGACCGCCAAACCACACGGGTACAGCGATGAAGCTCGTGAAGGGCGGAAGCATGCTCACGCGCATCCGGAGAACCTCGTGGGTGTCCTCGTCAACCACCTCTCGGGTGGTCAGGCGGCCTTGGCGCAGCTCGCCGCTCGAAGGCGCGCAGACGCGCAGGCGCACCGCCTTTCCCTCCTTCACGGCCACGCGCTCCACGCTGCGGCCAAAGGGCATGAAGCGGGCAACGCGCTCACCAACGAGCCCGCTCGAGATTCCACGAAGGTGAAAGCCGTCTGACTCGGCGAGGTAGACGATCGTCCCGTCCGCCTCCATCGTCTCCGTGAGCTCCTCGAGCAGGCGCTCAAAGAGAGAGGCAAGGTCGCTCGCGTCAATGGTGTCCAAAACAATGTTGAGCGTTCCGGATAGACGGTGGTTGGCGCGACGCAGGTCTTCGAGGGCGCGGTCCTGCTCGCGATCTGCCCGGCTCTCGTCTTCTGCAGCAAGGGCAACCAGAAGATAGGTCTCGCCGGGCGCGTTGACGGTATCGCAGCGAACGCGCACCGAGATGGTCTTTCCGTCGGCGCCTCTGCAGGAGACAAAAGACATCGATCCGTCCACCGAGAAGGGCAGATCGGCTGGCTCAAAGACGTCAAGAGACTCATCCTGGCCACTTGCGGGAAAAAGGGCGCGCACATCGGTTCCCACCAGTTCCGCGCCGCCAAAGAAGAGCTGGGACGCCTCGTCGTTAGCAAGAAGGACGCGACCGAGGCCGTCGAAGACCAAAACGGCCTCGCACGTAAGCTGCAGCAGGCGCGAGAGCGTGCCTCCAAGGCTGCCCTCTCCGATTCCCTCAACGCGCCTCGTGCTCAGTCCCGTCCTGGACATATGCGCTCCCTCGCTCGATGACACGACCAGCCTACCACGAGCCTTGATACAAAGAAGCGGGCCTCCCATCTGGAAGGCCCGCTGCCATTTCGTGGTGTCGGAGGCGGGACTTGAACCCGCACGACCTTTTAGTCAGTCACTAGCACCTCAAGCTAGCGCGTCTGCCAATTCCGCCACTCCGACTTGTCACTGCGCGTTTGCTTCTGCTTTCGCGCAAGGGATAGTATGCACGACTCTCCCGTCCGGCGCAAGCCCCAATTTTGGATTTTTTTCTCGGCAGTGTAGTCGAGCACCGCGCGGGGACCACGCGTCGTGCGGTCTTTCGATGGGCGTGGACCGCTCCCGACGCTTTTGCCGAGAAAACCGTCGGTCCGCGTCCCCTCTTTCGGAAGCGTGGACCTCTGCCGTCACTTTGCCCGCACAAAATGTCGGTATTCGTCCCCGAAAAGAGTGTGGACTGCTACCGACATATCCGTCGAGAAAACCGTCGATTAGCGTCCACATACCAACCGCCCGCTACGCCGCAACGCACCGGACAACGGTAAGCACACGGCGGCACACTATGCCCACATCGCTGAACGGTATCGTTTCCACAATGGAACCAAAATGGAGGCGCCCAGTGGACGCCTCCCCTACAAACAAGCTATGTGAGAAGAACCTAGCCGAGCGTGCCCGTCGGGAACGTGAGGGCCATTACAACGATGCAGAGAATGAAGACCGTGGTGGTGATGACGGTGAGACGGTTGAGGTTCTTCTCGAGAACGCCCGAGCCCGTGCCGGAGTTGTACACGGAGGAGGCGATCATGTCAGAGACGCCCGTGCCCTTGCCGGAGTGCATGAGGACGAGAATGACCGTCAGGATGCCGGACAGGAAGAGAAGCACGGTGAGAATGATGTTGAGCGGGCCCACGAAACACTCCTTATAAGTGGCTTATACAGTCCAAGCTTAGATGATAGCACAAAGGGCCCGGACTTCTGTCCGGGCCCCAGATTTCACATCTGCCAACGGCAGAAACTACGCCATGGCACTCTTGACCATCGCGGCGAAGCTCTCGGCAACGAGGGAGGCACCGCCGACGAGGGCACCGTCAACGTCCTCCTTCTCAAGGAAGCCGGCGATGTTCTCGGGCTTGGCGGAGCCGCCGTAGAGCACGCGGATGCCGGAGGCAATCTCCTCGCCAAAGACCTCGACGAGGGTGGCGCGGATGGCGCCGCAGACCTCCTGGGCGTCGTCGGCCGTGGCGGTCTTGCCGGTGCCGATGGCCCAGATGGGCTCGTAGGCGATCACGTACTTGGAGGGGTCGGTGATCTCGAGGCCATCGGTGTCCTTCTTGATCTGGTCGACGACAAACTCAACGTGCTTGCCGGCCTCGCGGATCTCGAGGGACTCGCCGCAGCAGGAGATGGGCACGATGCCGTGAGCCATGAGGGCCTTGGCCTTCTTGTTCACGTCCTCGTCCGTCTCGCCGAAGTAGTCGCGGCGCTCAGAGTGACCGATGATGCAGTGGGTGGCACCCACGGCCTCGAGCATGTTGGGAGCGGTCTCGCCGGTGTAGGCACCGGACTCCTCCCAGTAGACGTTCTGCGCGCCAAGCGCGAACGGGGCGTTCGTCTGCTCGATGACCTCGGAGACGCCCTTGAGGTCGACGGCGGGCGGGCAGACGACGACGTCGACGTCGCCGGTGCCGTCCTTGAGCTCGTCGGCAAGGCCCTGGGCGAGGACGACGCCCTCGCTGTAGGTCTTGTTCATCTTCCAGTTACCAGCGATCATCCTCTTACGCATCGAGAAGCGCCTCCACTCCAGGAAGGGCCTTGCCCTCGACGAGCTCCATGGAAGCGCCACCGCCGGTGGAGATCCAGCTCATCTTGTCGGCCAGGCCAAACTTGTTGATGGCCGCGACAGAGTCGCCGCCGCCGATGATCGAGGTGCAGTCGGAGTCCGCGATGGCGCGGGCGACGGCCTCGGTGCCGTGGGCGAAGTTGTCGAACTCGAAGACGCCCATCGGGCCGTTCCAGAAGACGGTCTTGGCGGCCTTGACGGCGTCGGCGTAGAGCTTCTCGGTCTCGGGGCCGATGTCCATGCCCTCACGGTCATCGGGGATGGAGTCGGAGGCAACGACCTCCGGCACGGCGTCCTCGCCAAAGTGGTCGGCGACGCGGTTGTCGATCGGGAGGAGGATCTTGACGCCCTTCTCCTCGGCCTTCTTCAGCATCTCGCCGGCGCGCTCGACCCAGTCCTCCTCCTTGAGGGACATGCCAACGCTCATGCCCTGGGCGAGGAAGAAGGTGTAGGCCATGCCGCCACCGATGATGAGGGTGTCAGCGGAGTCGATGAGGTGATCGAGAACGCCGATCTTGGAGGACACCTTGGAGCCGCCGACGATGGCGACGAAGGGACGCTCGGGCTCGGCGAAGATCGAGGTCAGGGTGTCGACCTCCTTCTCGAGCAGGAAGCCGGCGTAGGCGGGCAGGTAGGCAGCGGGGCCCACGACGGAGCCCTGGGCGCGGTGAGCGGTGCCGAAAGCGTCGAGGACGAAGATGTCGCCGTAGGAGGCGAGGGTCTTCGCGATCTCGGGGTCGTTCTTCTTCTCGCGCTTGTCAAAGCGGACGTTCTCGAGGACGAGGATCTCGCCGTCCTGGAGGGCGTCGACGGCGGCCTTGGCCTTCTCGCCGTAGGTGTCGTCAACGAACTTCACGTCATAGCCGGTGATCTCGGCGAGCTTGTCGGCAGCCGGCTTGAGGGAGAACTGGGGCTCGGGACCGTCGCCCTTGGGGCGGCCGAGGTGGCTCATGAGGATGATCTTGGCACCCTGCTCTTTAAGGTACTCAATGGTGGGGATGGCGGCGCGGACGCGAGTGTCGTCCGTCACGACGCCGTCCTTCAGAGGCACGTTGAAGTCCACGCGCATGAGGACACGCTTGCCCGCGACGTCGGCGTCACGGACGGTCTTCTTGGTGAAGGCCATGTTCACTCCTTTCGTGTGACGAAAAGGGACTGTCCCTTTTCGTCAACGGGTTCCTACGAAAAGGGGGCGCGGCCGCGGCCCTGTGAGCTGCGACCGCACCCCTGCGAAGCTGATGCGAAGCGAGAACTACGCGACGAACTTCTCGAAGTACTTGATGGTGCGGACCATCTGAGAGGTGTAGGAGTTCTCGTTGTCGTACCAGGAGACGACCTGGACGAGCGTCTGGCCGTTGCCGAGGTCAGAGCACATGGTCTGGGTGGCGTCGAAGATGGAGCCGTGGGTCTCGCCGATGATGTCACGGGAGACGATCTCGTCGGTGACATAGCCGAAGGTGTCGGGGATGGTCTCGGCGTAGGCCTTCATAGCGGCGTTGACCTCGTCCTTGGTGACGACCTTGTCAACAACGGCGTAGAGGTTGGTGAGGGAGCCGGTGGGCGTGGGAACGCGCTGGGCGGCACCGATCAGCTTGCCGTTGAGCTCGGGGAGAACGAGGCCGATGGCCTTGGCAGCACCGGTGGAGTTGGGGACGATGTTCTCGGAGGCCGCGCGGGAGCGACGCTTGTCGCCCTTGCGCTGCGGGCCGTCGAGGGTCATCTGGTCGCCGGTGAAGGCGTGGATGGTGGTCATGATGCCGGAGACGATGGGGGCGAAGTCGTTGAGGCCCTTGGCCATCGGGGCGAGGCAGTTGGTGGTGCAGGAAGCCGCGGAGATGATGTTGTCATCGGCGGTCAGCGTCTCGTGGTTGACGTTGTAGACGATCGTGGGGAGGTCGTTGCCCGCGGGAGCGGAGATGACGACCTTCTTGGCGCCAGCGTCGATGTGAGCCTGGGCCTTGGCCTTGGAGGTGTAGAAGCCGGTGCACTCGAGGACGACGTCAACGTCGAGCTCGCCCCAGGGCAGGTCGGCGGCGTTGGCCTCCTTGTAGATCTTGATCTCCTTGCCGTCGACGACGATGGCGTCCTCGGTGGAGGTGACCTCGTGATCGCGGCCGTAGTTGCCCTGCGTGGAGTCGTACTTCAGAAGGTACGCGAGCATGTCGGGGGAGGTGAGGTCGTTGATGGCGACGATCTCGGAGCCCTCGTGACCGAACATCTGACGGAAAGCCAGACGGCCGATGCGACCAAAGCCGTTGATAGCAACCTTTACTGCCATGCTTTCTCCTTTCACGGGGCCGTCGGGGCTCCTCCCCGGCGGACCAAAGCAAACATGGGCACGACGCCCTTGCCACATGACAGTGTACCCCACGCGCGACGGGACGTATCCCTAAAACTGAAGCGCGGCCCAATTTGAGCCGCAGGCGCTCAGATTTTGACCGTCGGCGCGGGATGGTTCCCGCATGGCGCCGCCGGACACAGGCTAGCCCTTGTCGCGTGCCTGCTCCGCCTCGACGACGATCTCCTCCAGGCGAAGGACGCGGTGGTACATCGCCGACTTGGACGCCGGGGGGTCGAGCTCCTCCCCAAGTGCGGCGAGCGAGAGCTCCGCGTGGGCGCGGCGCGCTCGGCAAAACTCCCTCAGGGCGGGCGGAAGGGCGGAGAGCCCC
>CASEVE010000033.1 GCA_949291295.1 uncultured Olsenella sp. | reverse complement strand
CAAGAACTCGCGGATGAGATGACCCCTCGGCGGGACGCGCGTTGGCTAGCGTCACCTGGGGTCGCCCGGAGGTTATGGTCATCCGCGAGTTCTTTGCGAAGCAAAGCTGTCTGAGCGGGGAGCATAACCTCCGGGCGACCCCAGGTGACGTATACTAGGAGATTGAGTGAAACGCCTAGGAAAGGTGGCCGGAATGGCAGAGATGGAACTTCGTCCGGATTCGCACGGTAAGGTGCGCGACATCTATGACTGCGGGGACAGCCTGCTCATGGTGGCGTCCGACCGCATCAGCGCGTACGACTTCATCCTCCCCGACGAGATTCCCCACAAGGGTGAGATTCTCACGCGCATCTCCGCGTTCTGGTTCGATCGCTTCCAGGACCTCATCCCCAACCACATGATCTCCTGCGACGTTGCCGACCTCCCCGAGGAGTTCAAGCCCTACTCTGACTACCTCGCTGGTCGCTCCATGCTGGTCAAGAAGGCCCAGACCGTGCCCATCGAGTGCATCGTCCGCGGATACCTCACCGGCTCCGGCAAGAAGACCTACGACGAGGACGGCACCGTCTGTGGCATCAAGCTGCCCGACGGCCTGACCGAGGCCTCCAAGCTCCCCGAGCCGATCTTCACCCCGTCCACCAAGGCCGAGCTGGGCGACCACGACGAGAACATCTCCTTCGAGCGCTGCTGCGAGATCGTGGGCACCGAGGTTGCCGAGCAGCTGCGCGACGCGTCCCTCTCCATCTACAAGGCCGCGGCCGACTACGCTGCCGAGCAGGGCATCATCATCGCCGACACCAAGTTTGAGTTTGGCTTCATCGATGGTAAGCTCACCCTCATCGACGAGTGCCTCACGCCCGACTCCAGCCGCTTCTGGCCTGCCGACTCCTACGAGGAGGGCAAGGTCCAGCCGAGCTACGACAAGCAGTACGTCCGCGACTGGCTGCGCGCCAACTGGGACATGACCGGCGAGCCGCCGCGCATCCCGGCCGAGGTCATCGAGGGCACCTCCAAGCGCTACCAGGAGGCCTTCCAGATCATCACCGGCACCGAGTTCGTGCCCGCGCACGCATAAGGAGTTTCATGTCACTGCGAGACACCATCGAGGGAGCCCGCCGCGAGGCGGAGGGCAACGCCGTCGGAAGGCCCAAGAAGGAGGCCGCGGAGATCGTCACGCCCGAGGACGAGAAGAGGGGCTTCTCGCGCAGCTCCGCCGCCAAGGCTCGCCCCGCGCGCGAGGCCGCTGCCTCCGTGCGCGTTTCCAGCAAGCCCAAGGGCGTCCCGATAACCGAGACCAAGGAGGAGAAGCGCGAGCGCAAGCGTCGCGAGCGCGAGGAACAGGACCTGCGCACGCGCGCCTATGACGTTGTCCTGCGCAACACTCCCGAGTATCGCAGCACCGAGAGAGGGTTCTGGATCGTCGTGGGCGTGGGCTTTGCCCTGGCGGTTATCTCCCTCATCGCCGCCTACGCCTTTGGCAGCGAGCCCGACCTCTCCACCGTCGAGGGCGTGGTCTCTGTGGTCTCCCTCGTTGCCGCCTATGCCCTCATCATTGGCGGTTTTGTCTTTGACCTCGCAAAGCGTCGCCCCATTCGCAAGCGCGTCGAGGCGCAGCTGCGCGGCATCTCCGACAAGAAGCTGCTCGAGATTCTCGAGCAGGACCGCGGCGCCCAGCTCTCCTCCAAGGGCAAGAAGAAGTAGTTTTGTCGCCGGCGCGCGCCGGTGATAGAATAGCGTTCCAAGCCTTCGTAGCTCAGGGGATAGAGCACCGCTCTCCTAAAGCGGGTGTCGGCCGTTCGAATCGGCCCGGGGGCACCAGTAAACTCGCAGGCCAGATGCCATATGGTGTCTGGCCTGCTTTCGTATGGACGGGTTTTCGGGGCATCCGGGGGATAAGTGCCGCTCTTTCGGCCGGGCGTGGGGTGGCTGCACGGCAGCCTGCCCGCGCTCTTCTCGCCGTGGGGCGTTCTTGGGCATCCCTAAGAGGGCGTTCTCAAAAGTGGGGCTGTGGCACGGCGCAAGGCCTATTTGTGCCACAGCCCCACATCTGGGGACGTTTTAGCGCCTCGGCGTGCCACGGCGCCACTTTTGGGAACGCGCCCGTTTGCGCGTCAGAGCATTGTCTGGTTACTAGCTACGATACTCGGGGCTGTGACTAAACTCTGCAACCGAGGCACCGCCGTAGTAGCCGGAGGTGTAGTCGGACGTCGTTGACTGCGTGGGGTCGGTCGTCTCCGTGGTATCAGAGTCGCTCGTGCCGGAGGGGTCCGTCGTGTCCGTGGTTCCGGGGTCGGTCGTCTCGGGCGGATACGTGGTCCCGGGGTCGGTGGTCTCGGGCGGATACGTGGTCCCGGGGTCGGTGGTCTCGGGCGGATACGTGGTCCCGGGGTCGGTGGTCTCGCCGGGATCGGTCTGGCCGCCGGTGGTCTCGGGCGTGCGCGTGGTGAGGACGATCTCTGCGCCAAGCGGGGCGGTGCCCGTCACGGACTGGCTGGAGACGATGCCCTCGGCAGAGCTCCCGGTTGCAAGAATCGGGCTAAAGCCGCTGTTGCTGAGGGCGGCGTAGGCGTCGGAATAGGACCAGCCGATAACGTTTTGGACCTCGTACTCCTCGGGGGCCGCGGGGCCAAGGGAGACAAAGATCGTGACCTCGGTGCCCTTCTCGGCAGCCTCGTCGGCGCCCGGCGTGGTGTAGACGACAAGACCCTCGGCAACGGAGTCGTCGTTGACGTACTGGGTTGCGGCGACGGTGAAGCCGGCGTCCTCAAGCGTCTTGCGCGCGGTCGCCTCGTCGCTTCCGGCAACGGAGGGGATCGTCTCCTCGCCGCTTCCCGAGGAGAGGTAGTAGGTGATCGTGGTGTTGACGTCCACGATGGCACCCGGATCCTCGCTCTGGTCGCACACGCGGCCCACCTCGACGTTGGGGTCCTCGCGGTCCTGTCCCTTGCGGCCCAGCAGGTTGTGCTTGCTCAGGGTGTCCTGGGCCTGCTCCTCGGTCAGGTTGGTGAGATCGGGGACCTCGGTCTCCTGGGCCGAGGAGGGACCTTGCGAGATGCGAATGTTGACCTTCGTTCCCTCGGGAACCTCGGAGAGGGCGCTGGGATCCTGGTCAAAGACCTTGCCCTCCTCGTACTCGTCGCTGTAGCCGCTTGAGACGGAGCCAAGCTCAAGTCCGTGTTCCTCAAGCTCGCTTTTAGCCTCGTCCTGGGTCATGTCAGCGAGCGAGGGGACGGTCGTCATGGACGTGGAGTTGCCAAAGATGCTCACAACGGCAAAGATGACGAGCGCGGCGGCGACGATGCCGCCCAAGACGCCGAGAATGACGTTGCGGCGGTGGCGCTTGCTCTGCTCGGCCGCCTGCTCGGCCGCCTGCTCCGTGGCGCTCTGGCCTCGGTAGCGGTTGGTCCGCTCGACGCGCGGCAGCGTTGCCGTTCCGCCTGTGGCCGGAACCATGCCGGCGCCGCGCTCGATCTTGTTGGTGGGCTGTGCGGGAATCATGGCCGTGGCGGTGTTGACGGCCTGCATGCGGCCGGAGAGATAGTCGCGCAGCGTGCGGTAGAGCTCGTTTGCCGTCTGGAAGCGGTCGGCGGGGTTCTTCTGCATGCACTTGAGGATGATTGCCTCGAGCGACGGGTCCACGGCGGGGTTGAGCTGGCTGGGCGGCTTGGGCTGCTCGTTCACCTGCTTGAGGGCAACGGAGATGGCGTCGTCGCCCTGGAAGGGAACCTGGCCGGTGGCGGCCTCGTACATCACGATGCCGAGGGAGTAGATGTCGGTGGTGGGGCCGAGCTCCTTGCCCTGCGTCTGCTCGGGGGAGACGTAGTGGGCGGTACCCAGGACCGAGTTGTCCTGCGTGAGATGGCTGTTCTTGGCTCGGGCGATGCCGAAGTCCATCACCTTGATGTTGCCGTCGGGCTGCACCATGATGTTCTGCGGCTTGATGTCGCGGTGGATGATGTCGTGCTTGTGGGCCACCGAGAGGGCCTGCGCGATTTGCGACCCGATCTGCGCGACCTTCTTGCAGTCGAGCGCGCCGTGCTTGCGGATGCCGCTCTTGAGGTCGGTGCCGCGCAGGTACTCCATGACGATGTAGTAGGTGTCAGCGTCCTTGCCCCAGTCATAGACCGAGACGATGTAGGGGCTCTGCAGCGCCGCGGCCGCCTGCGCCTCCTGCTTGAAGCGGGCGGCGAAGGATGGGTCGTTGGCGTACTGGGGAAGCATCGTCTTGATTGCTACGGTACGACCGAGAACCTCGTCGAGGCCGCGGTACACCGTGGCCATTCCTCCCGCACCAATCTTGTCTTGGACCTGATACCGTCCGCCGAGAACCATCGCTGACATTGATCTCTCCTATCCGTGCGCGGGCAAGCCCGCGAATTGTTGTGTGTGCTCGTGTGTGTTGGCTGCGTTTCTTCTGAGCTTCTCGCAATCATCCCCCTGCGCTAGTTGCCTACGCCCGAGGCTTGGATGGCGAGGGCAGAGGCAAGAACCTCTCCGGCAAGGCCGGCGGCAAAGCCCTCGACGTCCACGCCCTGACCCTCGACGCACACCGAGATGACGAGCGTCGGGTTGTCGTAGGGCGCAAAGCCGATGAAGAACGAGTTGATGTTGCCGTCCTCAACCTGAGCCGTTCCGGTCTTGCCCGCAACCTGCGTTCCGGACACCTGGGCACGGGTCCCCGTGCCGTGGTCAACGACCCCGAGCATGGCCTGCTTGACCTGCTCGGCTGTGGTCGAGGAGATGACCTGGCCCATTGAGCGCGGCGAGGTCTGGGAGACCTGCACGCCCTCGGGGGAGAGGACATGGTCGACGAGATAGGGGTTCATGGCCACGCCGCCGTTTGCGATTGCCTGTGCCACAACGGCATTCTGCATGACGGTGACCTGGGGGCCGGCGGGGCTCTCGTGCTGGCCGACGGGCTGCCCGCAGGCGGCCCAGGCGGTCTCCCAGTCCGTCATCTCGCTGGGGTCGGGCATGAGGGAGGGCTGGCAGTCGAAATCCTGACCGATGTTGGTCCCGTAGCCAAAGGCGTTGGCGTAGCTCACGAGCGTGCCCGCGCCAACGCTCACGCCAAGCTGGCCAAAGGCGGTGTTGGACGAGAGGGCGAAGGCCTCCTCGAGGGAGGGGCTGCCGTAGTCGTTGTGGTCGTAGTTGGTAATCTCGCCCCCGCCGATCTCGAGCGTCGGGCCGGCGTAGACGGTCTCGTCGAGCGTGGTCGTGCCGGAGTCGAGCGCAGAGGCGAGGGTGACGGCCTTGAACGAGGAGCCGGGGGCGTAGAGCGCCTGGGTGGTGCGGTCGAGAAGCTCGCCGTTAGAGCCCTGCATGGCCTGCTCGATGTTGTCGACCGTGTACGTTGGCGAGGACGCCTTGGCAAGGACCGCGCCGGTCTTGGGGTCAAGAACCACGATTGCGCCCGTGTAGCCGGAGAGCGCGTCCTCGGCGGCCTTCTGGATGCGAGAGTTGATCGTGAGCGCGATGGTGGAACCCGGCTGGGAGACCCCGGCCAGCGAGTAGAGGGCGCTCCTCCAGTTGCTGTAGTCCTCGCGGCCCGTGAGGACCTCGTTCATGGAGGACTCGATGCCGGTGGTTCCGTACTGCGGGGAGACGTATCCCACGGTGTGCCGTGCGAGCGAGCCCTGGGGGTAGCTGCGCAAAAACGAGCCGTCCGCCTGCTGGACGCTCTCGGCGAGGGTCACGCCGTCGGAGGTGATGATGGCGCCGCGCTGCACGTAGGCGCTGCGCGCGATGGTGTGGTTGTTGCTCGGCATGCTCTGGATGCGCTCGGCGTCAATCTCCTGCACGTAGGTGAGGTTGGCGACAAGAGCGGCAAAGAGCAGGGCAAAGACGGTGATGAGCGAAGTGAGGCGCTTTCCGAGCGCCACGCGGCCAAGCACGCCGGACTCGGCGGTGTTGAGGGAGAAGTGCCCGCGCGCGTGGCTGCCGCGCACGACGGAGGCCGCGTGCGACCCCTGCTGCTCGGAGGAGGGCAGCTGGCTGGCAAGCGTGAGCACCGGGTCGCGGCGCTCGCTGCTGCGCTTGGTGGCGCTCGCCATCTCAACGCCGTGGCCGGTTCCCTCGTCGCCCGCGCGAAGTAGGAGGCCTACGATGATGAAGCTCGCGAGCAGGGAGGTGCCGCCCTGGCTCATGAAGGGAAGCGTCACGCCCGTGAGCGGCAGGAGCTTGGTCACGCCGCCCACGATGAGAAACGCCTGGAACGAGATGGCGCAGGTCAGGCCAACCGCGGCAAAGGCCGAGCAGTCGGACTTGGCGCGCGCCGCCGTTGCCAGGCCGCGCACGCAGAAGAGCAGGAACAAGATGAGGATGGCCGACGCGCCCAGAAGGCCCATCTCCTCGCCGATTGCCGAGAAGATGAAGTCGCTCTGGACAAAGGGGATGGTGGTTGCCAGACCGTTGCCGATGCCCACGCCCACGAGGCCGCCGTCGGCAAGCGAGTAGAGCGACTGGACGATCTGGTAGCCACCCGTCGCGGCGGCCGACCACGGGTCAATCCAGATGTTCACACGGTTCTGGACGTGACCAAAGAGGAAGTAGCAGGCAATTCCGCCCACGGCGAGAAGCCCCAGGCTCACGGCGACGTAGCTCGCCCTGCCCGTGGCCACGTAGAGCATGATCACGAAGAAGGCAAAGAAGAGCAGGGCGCTGCCGAGGTCGGTCTCAAAGACCACCACGAGCAGGCTCATGCCCCACATGATGAGAAGGGGCATGAGCATGCGCAGGCGCGGCAGGTGGATGGGGCCAAAGCTGCGCATGGAGGCCGAGAGCGCCTCGCGGTTTGTCGCGAGGTAGAAGGCCAGGAACAGCGTGATCAGGATCTTTGCGAACTCGCCGGGCTGGAAGCTGAAGCTGCCGATGTAGATCCAGAGCTTCGATCCGTTCTGCTCGGTTCCCAAGATCATGGGCAGGATGAGAAGAACCACGCCCGCAATGCCGAGCGTGTACTTGTAGTCTGCAAGAGCGTCGAGGTCACGCACCACGGCAAGGACCGCGACCATCGCAAAGACGGAGAGGAAGAGCCAGATGACCTGGTTTACCGCAGCATCTGGCGCAAGTCTTGTGAGGAAGGTTATGCCGGTTCCCGAGAGAACGAAGACGATGGGGAGAATCGCCGGGTCTGCCCCCGGCGCAAGGAAGCGTATGGCCAGGTGCGCGGCGGCAAAGGCAGCGAACAGGCCGATGGGCACCCCGAGCGTCGTCAGGCTGAGCTGGGCGTTTGAGTTGACGAGATACATGGCATAGAGCAGCAGCACCGGAACGGCCGCGATGCAGAGCAGGAGAAGCTCGGTGTTCCTACGGCCGTGCTCCTTGATTCCGATGGTGGGCGTTGCCGCTGGCGATGCCGCGGCGGCCGCCGCCGCGTCCATCTCCGCTCGGGATACCGCCCCGGGATGCTTGATCCTTCTCATGCTACTCACCTCCGTCTTCCTGCGTCTGGGCTGCCTGCGCCTCTGTGGTGTCCTCCTGTGCGTCCTGCGCGTCGCTGTCCTGCGTTGCGCCGGTGGCGTCGAGGGCGTTCTCGTCGGTCTCGGAGCGTGCCGTCTCGGCAATCTCGGCGGCACGCGTCTTCTCCTCGTCGATCTGCTGGTGGTACGAGGCGATGGCGTCGCGCCCAGCCTGCTCGTTGCTCACGCGTATGCCCTGCTCGAGCTGGTCCTGGAGGGCGACGGGGAGGTCGGATACCCTGACCGCGCTCGTTCCCACCAGCTCGCTTGTGGACACGCCCAGGACGCTGCCCTGGACACCTCGGTACAGGCCGACGGTGTCCCCGTTGACGCCGAGGTACCACTCGCCCCGGATGAAGCTCACGGTGATGAGGGCGGCAATCAGGAGCATGGACACAATCACGCCGGAAAAGGCGGCCACGCGCTTGGCGAGCCGCTTGCGGGCGGCATCGGCAAGACCGTCGTCGACCACGTCGACCACGACAACGGTCACATTGTCCGCCCCGCCGGCGGTGAGCGCCGCCGCAACGAGGTTGTCGGCCGCCTGCTGGGGCGTTGCGCTCGAGACGGCAAGGGACTCAACCTCGCTGTCGGAGATCATCGACGAGAGGCCATCCGAGCACAGGATGATGCGGTCTCCGTCGTTGACCTCGAGTGAGAAGTGGTCGGCGTACATATCTGGGTCCGAGCCAAGGGCTCGGGTGATGATCGATCGGGAGGGGTGCGTGCGCGCCTCGTCCGCCGTGATCTCTCCGGCGTCCACCAGCTCTTCTACGTAGGAGTGGTCGTGGGTTATGCGCACGAGCGTGCCGTGGTGGAGCACATAGGCGCGCGAGTCGCCCACGTGCGCCACGGCCATGTGGTTCTTCTCGATAAGGACCGCGGTGGCGGTGCAGCCCATGCCGGGCTTGCCCACGCCCTCCTCAGCAGCCTTGATGACGTTGGCGTTTGCGGCCTCGACCGCCGCGCCGAGAAGGACGTCGTCGGCGGTTCCCGGCGCGCGCTCCCCGATGGTCTCAACGGCGATGGAGCTTGCCACCTCGCCGGCGGCATGTCCGCCCATGCCGTCCGAGACGACGAAGAGCGGCGTTCTAAGCAGGAAGGAGTCCTCGTTGTGCCCGCGCACCAGACCAACGTCGCTGCGCGCGCCCCACGAGATGAACTCGTTGGAGCCAGATACCGCGTCCGCGCCGGCACGCCCCTCTACGGGCATCTCGGCGCGGCCGGGAGCATTGGCGGGCTCCTGAGGAGCAGCTATGTGCGTCTCCTCCGCTGTCATCCGCGGCTCACTCGCATGATCGTGTCACCGATCTGGACCTCGTCCGACTCTCTGAGGGTGACGGGCTGGTCGATGGGGTGGCCGTTCACGAGCGTGCCGTTGGTGGAACCAAGGTCCTCGAGCACGAGCGCGGGGCCCTGCAGGGTGAAGCGGGCATGAGTCGACGAGACGTATGGCTCGTCGACCACGATGTCAGAGGAGGGTGAGCGCCCGATGACAACGGGGCCGAGGATGTCCACGTGGAGGCCGCGGAGGGACCGCATGCCCTTCTCGACGTCAATCGACCAAATTGCGGCGTCGCGGCGCTGGCCCTTGACGAGTCCAACGCCCGTGCGCATGACCGCAAACAGGAAGAGATAGAGGACGACGACGAGAAGGACGCGCCCCACAAAGAGGACGAGCTCGATCATCTGGGGTTCTCCCTGAACTCAAGGTTGATAAAGCCAACGGTGATGAGGTCGCCGTCGCGCAGGATGCAGGACTTCACGTCCACGTCGTTGACGAGCGTGCCGTTGGTGGAGTTGAGGTCGGTGATGTGCCAGTCGCGCCCGTCGAAGGAGAGCTCGGCGTGCGTGCGGGAGACGTTGGGGTCCCTCAGGATCACGCCCGCCTTGGCGCGCTCGCGGCCGATGATGGTCGAGGGCGCCTTTGCGGTGTAGGTCCTGCCGGTCTGACGGTCGACGAGAAGGCAGCTGGCCTGCTGGCCGTCGAGGTCGGTCGCCTGCGGGCGCGTGGGAACGTAGTTGTCCTGATCGTCAGAGAACGCGCCCATGGTGCGCATGTTGACCAGAGGAACGCTGCGCTGGGGCACGGCGCCGGCGGGCTGGGCGCCCGTCGGGGTCCCCAGGGGAGCGACGCCCATCACGGGCATCGGGGTCGAGTGAGAGGACGACGCCACGGGCTCGGGCTCGGAGAAGTCCGGGGGCAGGGCGTCGAGGCCGGCGTCCTTCTCGCCGAGGCCGCCGCGAAGGGGCGTGGGTGCGGGGGTGGGCACCGGACGGTTGCCGCGCGGGTGAAGCTGTGCGGCCGCCCCGCCGGAGCTGGAGTTTCCGGCAAGAAACGCGCGCTCCTCCTCGCGCAGGCGCGCGAGCGTCTTGGCGTCGACGTTCTCGGCAAAGACGGCAAACTTCCCGGACTTGAGCGACGGGTCAACCATAAAGCGCACGAGCGGGTTGCCCACGAAGGCATACCCCTTCTTCTGCGCCTGGGCCGTCACAAAGGCCGAGGTCTCGTAGGTTATCTGCTCGTAGAGCGGGCGCATGAGGGAGTCGTCGGAGGCCGAGACGAGCACGGTGTAGAGCGCCGGCGCGGTGTCCACGCCGTCGATCTCGTATGTCTCGTTCTCCATCTCGCGCGCCGCCTTCTTGGCGAGCTTCTTGAAGGAGAAGGGCTCGGTGTAGCCCTGGGGAGCCGCGCCAAAGACAGAGCCGATGCGCGCCTCAAAGTCACTGAGAAAACTCATGAGAACCCCCGCCTTCTTGGCCCTCGTAGAGAGGGCCTCTCAGGACAGTCGCAATGCACAAAAGCACAAACAAGAGTACCGCAAGTACCATCGTCTCCCAATCGAGGGATGGCCATATACGAGCATTCTCCATTCTAGCTGCGATGACCCCGGCACACACGATGCACCCAAGACCAAGCGTCTGCCCCGCCAATCCGGCCGCAACGCTGCCGCGCATCGCAATTGAGCTTGAGGCCCAGGCGCAGGCAACCGACCCCGCCAGCATGATCCAAAACTCAGGTTGAAGCCAGGACGAGGCGAGCGCGCCTAGAAGGGCGTCTGCGGAAAACCCCGAGGACGCGGCTACGTGGAAGAGGTCCCCCATGAGGTAGCCGAGCGCCCCGGTGAGCGCGGCGGGCGCCGGGTCGAGCGCAAAGCCGGCCAGCGCGGCCCCCGAGACGGGCGAGGGCAGGCAGCAGGGAAGCAGCAGGGCAAGCGACGAGAGGTGCTCTTTTCTCGCCACCAGGACGAGCCAGGCGAGAAGGGCCACAACAAGGCCCCAGGCAATCAGGAACAGCGCGCCCTCGCCGCTGCCGGATGCCATCGACCAGGCGAGCGCGCAGCCCACGAGGGGGGCGGCGATGGGCGGCCATGCCGCGGAGACCGCGCAGCCGGCGAGCGGGAGCGCGGCCACGAGCGCGTCGGCCTCGCCGAGGGAGACCACGAGAGCGGTTCTGAGGGCGGAAAACGCCGCGAGGGCCGTGAGCGCACGGGGAAGCCACGCTCCGAGCGCCGGGAGGCGGACTCCGGGTCCGGGGTGAGGCCTGCGGGCGGCCGCTGCCGTGTCGTCGCGCTCCGCCTGCTCGATGAGCTCGCGCAGGGACTCCGCGCCGTCCTGCTCGTCTCCGAGCAGCGGCATGAGCTCGTCGACAAGCTCGTCGACGGAGGAGGTGCGGTCGCGGGCGCTGGGCTCGAGCGCCTCGAGAAGGGCCTCCTCGACCCCCGGCTCGAGGTCGGGGCGGGAGCGCGCGAGCGAGACGTCAGGGCCGCGCATGATCTTGGCGAGGGAGTCCTCGGCGCTTCTCGCCATGAAGGGGTTGTAGCCCGAGAGCGCCTGCCACACCACGACGGCGAGCGAGAAGACGTCCGTGCGCTGGTCGACGAGCATGCCCTCGATCTGCTCGGGGGGCATGTAGCCCACGGTGCCGCCGCGCGCGCCGCCATACCCTGCGGCGGAGGCGAGCGAGGCCATGCCAAAGTCGGCGAGCTTCACGGTGCCTCGGCGGTCGATCATGATGTTGGTGGGCTTTATGTCCAGGTGGAGCGCGGCGTTTTCGTGCGCGTAGGAGAGGGCGCGCGCGACCGAGGAGAGAATGTGCGCGCACTCCTCGGGCATGAGGCGGCCTCCCTCGACGCGGGCGAGAAGCTCGGCGAGGTTGAGGCCGTCGACGTACTCCATGACGAGGTAGGCGTAGGCCCCTTCGACCTCGTAGTCGTGAAGGGTGACGATGTTGGGGTGTCCGAGCAGGCAGGCGGTTCGCGCCTCGGCGAGCGCCTCCTCCGCGGTGGTGCCCGACCCATCGGCGAGCGGAATCCGCTTGATGGCAACGCGCCGCTGAAGACGCGTGTCCCAGCAGGTACAGACCGCGCCGAAGCCGCCGGTGCCCCTTCTTTCCAAGACCCGATAGCGCCCGAGAAGCACCTCCTCGCGCGCGCTCCGAGCGTCGCTTTGCGGCGTCTCGCCCACGGCACCTCCTCGTTTTAGTTGCGTCTTGGCCGTGCGTGGGAACATTTTACCGCGACAGGGCCATCGGCGGTGCGCGCGACGCGCCGGGCGGAGGCGTGATGTTCGATGGGGCGGCGAGTGCGCGATGCTGCCGGTAAGAAACCCCTTGGCAGCGAGCTGCGGTTGCGTTACTATATTTCAGCACGCGGGCGTGGCGGAATTGGCAGACGCGTACGGTTCAGGTCCGTATGGGGGCAACTCCATGAAGGTTCAAGTCCTTTCGCCCGCACCATAATTGCTTGGGACCCCGGCATTTGCGCTGGGGTCTTTTTTGTGTTTGGGCGCGGGTAGGGCGCGCCGGGCGCGGGCCGGGGAATGCCGCTCGGTGTGCCGGCACAGCGCGCTCCGTGCCGAGAAAAGCCGCAGGGTGTACCGACGCCCCGCGGTTGGGGCCGAGAAGTTCGACCCGGTGTACCAGCGCCGCACGCGACGAGCCGTGGAATGCCGCCTGGTGTACCGGTGCCGCACGCGACGGGCCGAGAAATGTGGCCCGGTGTACCAGCCAAGCGGGCGCCTTGCCGAGAAAGGCCGTCGGCTGTACCGGCGCTCCGTGCTTGGCGCCTAGAAAAACTGCGTGGTGTACAGGCGCTTCTCGAGGCGAGCCGCATAATCCCGTTAGGTGTACCAGCACGGAGACCACAAGGCCGAGAAAAGCTACCGACTGTACCGGTCGGTTGGTACAGCGGATGGGTTTTCTCGGCTGGACTCGACGCTGGACGGTACACTTGCCGGGATTTCGCGGCTCAGGGTACGGGGAGCCGGTACATCCCACGGATTTTCTCGGCGCGCGGTACAGAGGACGATCTTTCTCGGCGCACAGCTGGCTTGGCTGGTACAGCACACGGTATTTCTCGGCCCTGGCGCCATACCGCCGGCACGGAGAGCAGCATTTCTCGGCGCGCGTCAGGCTTGGTTGGTACACCGGCTGGTACAACGGGCGGGTTTTCTCGGTCTGGTGCCCGCGGCGAGGATGCGAAGGGCGCGCTACTCCTCAGAGTCCTCCCCGAAGAGGTCCCAGTCACCCTCGGTCTTCTCGTGATTGAAATAGCGCTGCTTGGTTTTGCGCTCCATGAGCAGGGCAATGATCAGGCACAGCACGATGCCGCCAAGGATCAGGCAGATGACGCCCATACGGTCGTTGAAGAGCCACGTGAAGAAGTCGCCGATCGCCTGCATGCTGCCTCCCAAGCACGTCCGAAGATTCACGCGCCTAAGTATATACTTGGAGGGCCGCGTCCGCGCGACGTTGGCAGAGCAACAGCAGCAAACGAGGAGCCAGCATGCTTGACATCAAGTTCGTTCGCGAGAACCCCGATATTGTCGACAAGTCCTGCGAGTCCCGCCAGAACGCTCACTGGGACCGCGAGAAGTTCTTTGAGCTCGACGAGGAGCGCCGCTCCGTCATCGCCGAGGTCGAGAAGCTCCAGGCAGAGCGCAACTCCGTCTCCAAGGAGATCGGCCTGCTCATGCGCGAGGGCAAGCGCGACGAGGCGGAGGCCGCCAAGCAGCGCGTGGCCGCCAACAAGGACCGCATCGCCGAGCTCGACGCCCGCCGCACCGAGGTCGAGGACGCCCTCTTTGACCTGGTCTCCCGCATTCCCAACATCCCGCACGAGAGCGTTCCCTACGGACGTGACGACTCCGACAACCCCGAGGTGCGCCGCTGGGGCACCCCGCGCGACTTCGCCGCGGACGGCTTTGAGCCCAAGGCGCACTGGGACCTCGGCCCCGCTACGGGCATGATTGACTTTGATCGCGGCGTCAAGGTTGCCGGCGCCCGCTTCTACGTGCTCGGCGGCATGGGCGCCCGCATGGAGCGCGCGCTCATCAGCTTCATGGTGGACATGCACGTCAAGGCTGGTTTCAAGGAGTGGTGGATGCCCGTCATCACCAACCGCGAGACTCTCTTTGGCACGGGTCAGCTGCCCAAGTTTGAGGACGACCTCTACCATGTGAACCCCGACCTCTACCTCATCCCCACGGCCGAGGTCATGCTCACCAACCTGCACCGCGGCGAGGTGCTCGACGCCTCCCAGCTGCCGCTCTGGTACACGGCCTTCACGCCGTGCTTCCGCGAGGAGGCGGGTTCGGCCGGGCGCGACACGCGCGGCATCATCCGCGTGCACCAGTTCGACAAGGTCGAGATGGTCAAGTTTGCCAAGCCCGAGGACTCGATGAACCAGCTCGAGAGCATGGTCGGCGAGGCCGAGGCCGTCCTTCAGGCGCTCGAGCTGCCCTATCACGTGGTCACGCTCTGCACCGGTGACATTGGCTTCTCTGCGTGCAAGTGCTACGACCTCGAGGTGTGGCTGCCCAGCTACAACGCCTACAAGGAGATCTCCTCCTGCTCCAACTGCTGGGACTTCCAGGCGCGTCGCGCCAACATCCGCTACAAGGACCCGGCGGAGTTCAAGGGCACGCGCTACGTGCACACGCTCAACGGCTCCGGTCTTGCCGTGGGCCGCACCATGGCCGCCATCATGGAGAACTACCAGAACGCCGACGGCTCCATCACGGTGCCCGAGGCGCTGCGCCCCTACATGGGCGGCGTGGAGGTCATCAAGCCCGAGGCCTAGCGCCCGGACAAAAGATCGCACGGCGACAAGAACGTCTGACCAAGGGTCGTCCGCACAGCGGGCGACCCTTCTTCCTGAGCGCTCAAAAGAATCTAGAACAACTGTTTGCAAGAACAAATGTTCTGCTATACTGTGGAGCAAAGAAGCGAGAAGGGAGGCCGGGATGGAGTTTCACGAGGTGGCACGGTTTGAGAGCGCGGGGGACGAGAGGCGAATGCTGGTATGCGGCGAGGATGGATACCTGGTAGTGAGGCAGGATGTTTCCGGGCCATCGGCGGTTGTTGCATATGGGGACGAGGAGAGAAGCTCGCGCCTAACCTTTGGGCCCGGGGTGGTGAGGAGGCTCCTTGCGGCCGTTCCGCGGGAGACGGGGATCTCGCTTCGCGAGTTCCTAGAGAGCGAGGAGCGCGACCTCTTTGACCTCATGGATCTTTGCGACGCCCTGGGTATTGCCTACGACTTTGCGTCCCGCGGAACCAGAAGCGGGGCCCAGCTCCGGCCGGCGCGGATGCGCGGGGCGCATGAGCTCGCCAGATAGCAAAACGGGAGGCTCCCGTGGGAGCCTCCCGAAGCTTGCGTGGTGCGGCGTATAGGATTCGAACCTATGACGCCCTGATTCGTAGTCAGGTCCTCTATCCAGCTGAGGTAACGCCGCGTGCGATTGGATATATTGCCACGCCGATTATGAGCCGTCAAGCACAAAGGAGAAAAATGTCGAAAATGTGGCGGGTGAGAGAAGAAAGAGGCCCGCCCCGCGGTGCGGAACGGGCCTCGAACAATCTGGCGGAGAGCTGGGGATTCGAACCCCAGATAGGATTTGCATCCTATACTCGCTTAGCAGGCGAGCACCTTCGGCCTCTCGGTCAGCTCTCCATGAGGTGCTAGAGAATGATACCCCACAACGACACATCCCACAACGTTGAGTTTTGGCAACGAGGAAACCGCGCCCCTTCAGCTGGGCTTGCTGACGCGGTTACGAGAGAAACGTGTCGTCGATGACTATGTCCTCTCTGTGCGCGGCAATCTTGTCCCAGGAGAAAAGAGGGACAAGGTCGTCGGGCGTTGCGTCGAGCCCCGGCTCGATAAGACCAACGAGCGCTGCCAGGGCCCCGATGATTCTCGCTGCGCTAACGCCGCGCTCGCACAGGGCGCCGAGGTCAAGGTCGCGGTCTCGCTTGGCGAGGCGCCGCCCGTCGGGGGCAACCAGCAGGGGCACGTGTCCGTACTCGGGGGGCTGCCAGCCCATGAGGCGTGCGATATAGGTCTGTCGAGCGCACGAGGGAAGGAGGTCGTGCCCACGCACCACCTGGTTGACCCCCATGAGGGCGTCGTCCACCACCACGGCGAGCTGATAGGCCACCACGCCGTCGCTGCGACGTATGAGAAAGTCGCCGCAGTCGCGCGCGAGCACCTCGCACTGCGGTCCGTAGGCGAGGTCGACAAACTCGATGGTGCCTGCGGGGTCGTCTGCCTCGGGAACGCGAAGGCGCGTTGAGGGAGGGCGGGTTAGCGCGCGCCGCGCCACCTCAGCCTCGGTGAGCCCGCGGCATGTTCCTGTGTAGACGAGCGCTCCGTCGCTGGCGTGCGGGGCCGAGGCGGCGCGCAGGTCGGCACGGGTGCAGAAGCAGGGGTAGGTGAGGCCCATCGCGTCGAGGCGCTCAATTGCCTCGCCATAGATTTCGTCGCGCTCGGTTTGCCAGAAGGGTCCCTCATCCCAGGTGAGACCCAGCCACTCGAGGTCGCGCATCAGCGTATCTGCCACCCCTGGGTGCTGGGCGCGCGGATCGAGGTCCTCGATGCGCAGCACGATCTCTCCGCCCGCCGAGCGCGCGGAGAGCCAGGCCACAAGTGCGGAGAAAACGTTGCCCAGGTGCATCCTGCCCGAGGGCGTGGGGGCAAACCGCCCGCGGACCACGGGGTCCTTCTCGTTGGCTGTGGGAGCTTCCATGGCTAGAGCCGCTGCTCGTAGACGTAGACGCGGAAGGTGTCGGTGGACGGATCGACGTCCGGCCAATACGCCTGCGAGCGCCTGCTCATGGCCTGGGAGAGACCCTTGTGCTCGTAGAAGCTGACGTCACAGGCATCGTCGGTGAGCAGGTGATAGCCTCTCGCTCCGGTCTCGCGCAGGTGTTCGATCGCTGCCGAGAAGAGCCTCCCGCCAATGCCCAGGCCCTTGGCGTCCGGGGAGACGATGAGAAGCTTGACGGCCGCCGCGGCTCCGGGTGCCCCGGACGCGGCGTATTCGGCCTCGAGCGAGGCCTCCTCCTCAACGCCGCTCATCTCAACGCGAATTGCCTCCAGGAGATCTGGGTCCTCCTTGGCGTCCTCGGTGAGGCGAGCCTCACGCTGGGCCCAGTCGCCGGCAACGGTGCTGCGCCCTCGCTCGGAGAGAAGCACGGTGCCAAGCAGCGCGCCCTCCCGCTCCGCGACGAGCGACCACGTGGTCTGGTCAAGGTAGTGCGCAAGCTCAACTCGGCCTGCCGCCATCTGGGCGCGGGCGGGAAACTCGGAGAGCCACGTCCTTCCCACAAGATTGGCAAGGCGCTCAAAGTCACCCTCCTCAAAGGGTCGGAACGTCAAATCATCGTCTCTTTGGGTCATCTTGTCCTCCAGCTGCGGTATCGTAAAGGAGACGGTACAACATGTCGTCGTCAAACCCAAGGAGGGGCTTATGGCAGATACTCCCATCAAGCGCGCGCTCGTCTCGGTAACCGACAAAACCGGCGTCGTTGACTTTGTCAAGGCGCTCGAGGACGAGTTTGGCGTTGAGGTGATCTCAACCGGCGGTACCGCGCGCGTGCTCGAGGAGGCCGGCGTTCACGTCGTTCCCATCGAGCAGTACACGGGCTTCCCCGAGATGATGGACGGGCGCGTCAAGACGCTGCACCCCAAGGTGCACGGCGGCCTGCTCGCCCGCCGCGACAACCCCGAGCACATGGCCGAGGCCGCAGAGCACGGCATTGGCATGATCGATCTTGTGTGCGTGAACCTTTACGAGTTTGAGAAGACCGTAGCCAAGCCGGACGTCACCTTCGATGATGCCATCGAGCACATTGACATCGGCGGTCCCTCGATGCTGCGCTCCGCGGCCAAGAACGCCGACTCCGTGACCGTGGTCTCCGACCCGACGGACTACGACGAGATTCTCGAGGAGATGCGCGCCAACAATGGCTGCACCTCCCTCGAGCTGCGTCGCTACCTGCAGCTCAAGGTCTACGAGACCACGGCCAACTACGATGCCGCCATCGCCATGTGGCTCGCCGACCGCTATGACGAGGACTTCGCCGACGACGAGGCCGAGGACGAGCCCACCATGCCCGAGGAGCTGGGCTTCTACCTCGAGAAGGTCGACGATCTGCGCTACGGCGAGAACCCCCAGCAGACCGCTGCGGTCTACCGCTTTGCCGACGAGATGGCTGACGCCTGCTCCTCCGCCAACCCCCTCGTGGGCGCCGAGCAGATTCAGGGCAAGCCGCTCTCCTACAACAACTACCTCGACGCGGACGCCGCCTGGAACCTCGTGCGCGAGTTCGACGGCCCGGCCTGTGTGATCCTCAAGCACCAGAACCCCTGCGGCTCTGCCGTTGCCGATGACATCACCACGGCTTACGACCGCGCCTTCGCGTGCGACCCCAAGAGCGCCTTTGGTGGCATCATCGCCTGCAACCGCGAGGTGCCCTTCGAGCTGGTGGAGCACGCCTTTGACGAGAACGGCCAGTTCGTCGAGGTCATCATTGCCCCGAGCTACACCCCCGAGGCTATCGAGCGCATGGCCAAGCGCCCCAACCTGCGCGTTCTTGCCACCGGCGGCGCCGAGGGCCACGCCGAGTTTGAGCTGCGCTCCATCGACGGCGGCATCCTCGTTCAGAACGTCGACACCGTTGCCGAGGACCCCGAGACCTTCACCTGCCCCACCGAGCGCAAGCCCACGCCGGAGGAGATGGACGAGCTCATGTTTGCCTGGCGTGTCTGCAAGGGCGTCAAGTCCAACGCGATCCTCGTCTCCAAGGACAAGGCCGGCATTGGCATGGGTCCGGGCCAGCCCAACCGCGTTGACTCCGCGCTTCTGGCCTGTGAGCGCGCCGACGAGGCCTGCGAGCGCATGGGCGTGGAGAAGGGCGGCTACGCCTGCGCGTCCGACGCCTTCTTCCCGTTCCGCGACAACGTGGACGTGCTCGCCGAGCACGGCGTGACCTGCATCATCCAGCCCGGCGGCTCCAAGCGCGACGACGAGTCCATCGAGGCCTGCAACGAGCACGGCATCGCAATGGTCTTCACCGGCAACCGCCACTTCCGCCACTAGTGATGACAAAAGTGACAGGGTAGATTGTCATAAAAGTTGTCACATGCGCCCCGGGCGGCCGCGATGCCGCTCGGGGCGCCTTGAGGTAGGAGCTATGGACAAGAACTTCACGATGGAAGCGCCAGCCCTTGTGTGCCGCTGGCGCCTAGCTGCCGCAACGCTGCCGCTCGAGAACCGCCACCTGCGCGCCCTCTCTCGGCGCTCCGTCAACGGCAGACCTGTCTCGCCGCAGCTTGTGGCCTGGGCCAAGCAGCACATCGAGTGGACGCTCGGCGAGGGGGCCTCGGCTCACCCCGACGGGGTTCTCATGCTCGTTGTGGACGAGGCTGGTCAGGCGGCCATGACGGTGGGGCCCTACGAGCCGCTTTCGCAGGTTGCGGGCACCGAGCTTGCCTCGCGCGCCCTTGAGTCCGCGTGCGAGGGCGAAAAGACGGGTGTGGAGCCAGAGAGCCTCTGGGCCGTCCGTGACGGCGAGCTCATCTGGGGTGCGAGCGATGCCGCGCGCGCCTCCGGTGCCGCGACCCTCGTGGCCGACCTTGCCCGTACGCTCGGCCTCCCCGTGTCGCACGACGCTGGGCTTGCTTCAAGAGTTTTGAGCGGCGCCATGTGCAACGAGGTGTTCCTCGTCTCGGACGAGCACGGTATCGTCATCGCGAAGGACGCCACCGGCGCCCTTTCAGAGCGTTTCCTCGAGGGTTACGACAAGCTTCTGGCCGCCGCCGACCACCACGGGAGGCCCGGATTCCGGTTGTAGGTCGTTTTACGAGAGAACCCTAAGTATCAGCCGATTTTGCCCGACAAAGCCGCAGCTACAGGCGTCGCCATTTTCCGGATACTCCGCGTGTTGGCCAAAAAAGACCTACAACCAAAAAACGCCCAAAAAAACGCCCAAAAACGGCCCGAGAAAACCCGCGTAAAGGCGCTAGGAGGCCTGCGGAACCGTGAAGCTCCACGCCGCCGTGGCCTCGGAGCTAATGAGATCGAGGCTCCACGTGCGCATGCTGTGTCCCACGCTGTTGGAGTCGTGCACGACGGTCTGCCCGTCCGCGTCCAGCCGCTCGAGGACGATATAGTGACCCACCTCGGTAAACGTTCCCGGAGCCATGACGCAGATGACGGGGCGTCCCGCCTCGAGCTCCGCGCGCAGCTCATCCGCTGAAGTCCCTATGGACGTTCCCTTGATGCCAAGCTTCTCGGCTCCCGAGGTCATGAGCTCCCATGAGCTGCCGTTCTGATCTGTCGAGTACCCGTTTTTGGTGGCAAACTCGGCCATCCCGGCGGGGTCGTACGTTGTGTCACCCGTAAGGTAGATGTAGACCATGTCAAGAGCCGTTGGCCCGCACCCCTGCTTTGCAAGCTCCCCGCCCGAGTAGGGCGTTGCCGACCACTGCGGGTCAATCTGGTAGAGGTAGGGCATCATGCCCTTCTTCCAGAGCTCGCGCGGCGTGCTTGTGGGCTGCGGTTCTCCGACGGTCTCCACCGTGGCGGGCACGTTGGGCACCTCGACGGGCCCCGTCGACTCCTCGGTTTCTCCGCACGCAGCGAGGGACCCCACGCCAATGAGCGCGGCGGCAACAAAAACGGCGATCCTGTAAGACACTCTGCTCACGTGACCTCCCCTGCTGGTGAGGGCATTCTACCATGCGCGGGCAAAGGAGCCGCGAGGTTTGCTGCCGCACACGCACATTTGCCAAAGTCCGCATCCCCATTCTGAGCTGCATGTTCTTTCAGCTTTACCGGTCGCGGAAAAATCCGCGCAGTGGGCAGATACGAACCAAAGATTGTTGTCGAGAATGTTGCTCATGGTAGTAGACTGTGAATTACGTGGGCACCGCCCGCGCTTAGCCATGCGTCTGAAAAAGGAGAGGATATGGCGCGCAAGTTTAAGTCCATGGACGGCAACGAGGCGGCATCGTACGTCTCGTATGCGTTCACCGAGGTGGCGGGCATCTACCCGATCACCCCGTCCAGCCCCATGGCCGACCACGTCGACCAGTGGGCCGCTCAGGGCATGAAGAACGTCTTTGGCACGCCGGTCAAGGTCGTTGAGATGGAGTCCGAGGCGGGCGCCGCGGGCACCGTCCACGGCTCGCTCGGCGCCGGCGCCCTCACGACCACCTACACGGCGTCGCAGGGCCTGCTCCTCATGATCCCCAACATGTACAAGATCGCCGGCGAGGGCCTTCCGGGCGTCTTCCACGTGTCCGCCCGTACCGTGGCCTCCCACGCCCTCAACATCTTTGGCGATCACTCCGACGTCATGGCCTGCCGCCAGACCGGCTTTGCCATGCTCGCCGAGGGCAACGTCCAGGAGGTCATGGACCTCGCGCCGGTGGCCCACCTCGCGGCCATCGAGGGCAAGGTGCCGTTCCTGAACTTCTTCGACGGCTTCCGCACCTCGCACGAGATCCAGAAGGTCGCGGTCTGGGACTTCGACGACCTCAAGGACATGCTGGACATGGATGCCGTCCAGGCGTTCCGCGACCACGCCCTCAACCCGGAGCACCCGCACGCCCGCGGCTCCCACGAGAACGGCGACATCTTCTTCCAGCACCGCGAGGCCTGCAACAAGGCCTACGACGCGCTGCCCGCCGTGGTCCAGTCCTACATGGACAAGATCAACGAGAAGCTCGGCACGAGCTACCACCTCTTCGACTACTACGGCGCCGATGACGCCGACCGCGTCGTGGTCTGCATGGGCTCCTTCTGCGACACCCTCGAGGAGGTCATCGACTACCTCAACGCCCACGGCGAGAAGGTCGGCCTCGTGAAGGTCCGTCTGTACCGTCCGTGGTCCGTCGAGGACTTCGTGGCCGTCCTGCCCGCGACCGTCAAGAAGATTGCCGTGCTCGACCGCACCAAGGAGCCCGGCTCCATCGGCGAGCCTCTCTACCAGGACGTCATCACCGCCCTCTACGAGGCCGGCAAGTCCGAGATCACCGTCGTCGGCGGCCGTTACGGCCTTGGCTCCAAGGACGAGCCGCCCGCAGCCGCCTTCGCCGTCTACAAGGAGCTCGAGAAGGACGCCCCCGCCCGCGAGTTCACCATCGGCATCGTGGACGACGTCACCAACCTCAGCCTCCCCATGGACCCGGACGCCCCCAACACGGCCGACCCGTCAACGATCGAGTGCAAGTTCTGGGGTCTCGGCGGCGACGGCACCGTTGGCGCCAACAAGAACTCCATCAAGATCATCGGCGACCACACCGACAAGTACGTCCAGGCCTACTTCCAGTACGACTCCAAGAAGACCGGCGGCGTCACCATCTCTCACCTGCGCTTCGGTGACTCCCCGATCCGCTCGCCGTACTACATCAACAAGGCCAACTTCGTCGCCTGCCACAACCCGTCCTACATCATCAAGGGCTTCCCGATGGTGCGCGACGTCAAGCCGGGCGGCACGTTCCTGGTGAACTGCCAGTGGTCCGACGAGGAGTTCGCCTCCCACCTGCCGGCCGTGGCCAAGCGCTACATGGCCAAGCGCTACATCGCCAAGAACAACATCAACGTCTACCTGATCGACGCCATCGACCTCGCCGAGAAGGTCGGCATGGGCAAGCGCACCAACACGGTGCTGCAGTCCGCGTTCTTCTCGCTGGCGCAGGTTCTTCCCGCCGAGGACGCCATCCAGTACATGAAGGACGCCGCCGAGAAGTCCTACGCCAAGAAGGGCCAGAACATCGTTGAGGCCAACTGGAAGGCCATCGACGCCGGCGCCACCGCGTACCGCAAGTTTGAGGTGCCCGCCGACTGGGCCGACGCCGAGGACGAGAAGGTCGAGCTCACCCTTGAGGGTCGCGAGGCCATCGTCAAGCAGGTCCGCGAGCTCATGGAGCCCATCAACCGCATGGACGGCGACTCGCTGCCCGTCTCCAAGTTCGTCGACGTTGCCGACGGCCAGTGGGAGCTCGGTGCCTCCGCGTACGAGAAGCGCGGCGTTGCCGTCATGGTTCCGCACTGGGACGAGTCCAAGTGCATCCAGTGCAACCAGTGCTCCTTCGTGTGCCCGCACGCCACGATCCGCCCGATCGTCATGAACGCCGACGAGCAGGCCGCCGCTCCCGAGGAGATGCGCCGCATCGACGTCATGGTTCCCAAGAACTCCGGCCTCACCTTCACCATGGCCATCAGCCCGCTCGACTGCATGGGCTGCACCAACTGCGTCAAGGTCTGCCCGAAGGGCGCCCTCACGATGGTGCCGCAGGAGTCCGAGCTCGACCAGGCTCCGGTGTGGGACTACGCGGTGAACAAGGTCTCCGAGAAGAAGGAGCTCATCGCCGCCAACGTCAAGGGCAGCCAGTTTGCCAAGCCGTACCTCGAGTTCTCCGGCTCCTGCGCCGGCTGCGCCGAGACCGCCTACGCGCGCCTCGTCACGCAGGTCTGCGGTGAGCGCATGTTCATCTCCAACGCCACCGGCTGCTCCTCCATCTGGGGCAACCCCGCTGCCACCTCGCCCTTCACGGTCAACGAGTGCGGCCACGGCCCGGCGTGGAACAACTCCCTCTTCGAGGACAACGCCGAGCACGGCCTGGGTCTCGCCCTTGGCTACGACGCCGTCCAGGAGAAGATTGTTGCCGAGACCGAGAAGATCCTCCAGTGCGACAAGGCTTCCGATGCCCTGAAGGAGGCTGCGACCACCTGGCTCGAGAACCGCAAGGACACCGAGGGCAGCAAGACCGCTGCCGCCGCCTACATCGCCGAGCTCGAGAAGAGCGACTGCGAGACGGCCAAGGCGGTCCTCGCCGACAAGGCCTACCTCACCAAGAAGGCCTTCTGGATCTTCGGCGGCGACGGCTGGGCGTACGACATCGGCTTCGGCGGCCTCGATCACGTCCTTGCCTCCGGCAACAACGTGAACGTCTTCGTCTTTGACACCGAGGTCTACTCCAACACCGGCGGCCAGGCCTCCAAGGCCTCCAACATCGGCCAGGTGGCCCAGTTCGCGGCCTCCGGCAAGGTGACCAAGAAGAAGAGCCTCGCCGAGATCGCCATGTCCTATGGCTACGTCTACGTGGCTCAGGTTGCCATGGGCGCCAACATGAACCAGACGCTCAAGGCCATCCACGAGGCCGTGAACTACGACGGTCCGTCGCTGATCATCGGCTACAGCCCGTGCGAGATGCACTCCATCAAGGGCGGCGGCATGCAGAACTGCCAGATGGAGATGAAGAAGGCCGTGGAGTGCGGCTACTGGAACCTCTTCCGCTTCAACCCGGCTGCGCCTACGGGCAAGAAGTTCACGCTCGACTCCAAGGAGCCGGCTGGCGGATACCAGGACTTCCTCATGAACGAGGCCCGCTACACCTCGCTCACCCGCTCCTTCCCCGAGCGCGCCAAGGAGCTCTTCGCCCAGAACGAGGAGGCCGCCATGGCTCGCTACGCGCACCTGCTCAAGCTCAAGGACCTCTACGCCGAGGCCTAAGGCCCCGAGCACAGGCTCTTCTCGCTGAGCTAACTGCGTAAGCTGCGGCCCCCGGCATCGCGCCGGGGGCCGTTTTGTGTGGCGTCCGCTGCGGAGGTCGGCGCGTGGCCGAGCGTTCAGATTGTTTATTGCTTCCTTACGTTTGCTTACAGATTCGTGTTGCGCGTGTTACCGGAGAGCGTGTGCGCGTTCCCTATAACTACATCGTCTGGCCCTCGGCAATCCCGCTGAGGGCGCAACCCATGTAGAGGGGAGCAAGATGAGGAATAGCAAGCGATGGCTGAGTGCCGCGTGCGCGATCGTGCTCGCTACGGGCATCGCCGTGGCCGCACCCGCCGTCAAGGCAAGCGCCGCGGAGACCGACTTCGAGCGCGTGTCGCTCGAGATTGGCTCTGCCGAGAACCAGCGCAACTTCAACTGGACGAGCACCACGGCAGACAGCTACGTCCAGGTTGCCCTCATGCCCGATGGCTGGAAGTCCGGAGACGCGTTCCCGGAGAACCCCGAGTACGTCGCCAACGTCAAGGCGGTCCGCGGTGGCTCCGAGCGCGAGGGCTGGAACTCCTTCAAGGCCACGGTTGACGGTCTCGAGGCCAACACGTCCTACGTGTACCGCGTTGGCGCGGGCAGCAACTGGTCCAAGACCTATGGCTTTACCACGGGCGAGCTTGGCTACGGCCAGCCCTTCTCGTTCATGTTTGCCGGCGACCCGCAGATTGGCGCGGGCGGCAACATTGAGGCCGAAACCGAGGGTTGGACCAACACCCTCGACACCATGGAGGCCGCCTTCCCCGAGACGGACTTCCTGATCAGCCTGGGCGACCAGGTCAACCTTGGCGGCTCTGGCAAGACCGAGGACGAGGAGTACGCCGGCTACTTTGCCCCCGAGGTGCTCCACAGCATCACGATGGCCACCAACGTGGGCAACCACGAGACCTACGTTGCCGACCAGAACTACTCCAACAACTACAATATGCCCAACGTGAGCACCTATGGTGCCACGAGCGCAACGGGTGACGGCTCCGGTGACTACTGGTTCACCTACAGCGGCGTGCTGTTCATGTCGCTCAACTCCAACAACATGAGCACGGCCGAGCACAAGGCCTTCATGGAGGACGCCATCGAGAAGAACCCGGACGCCAACTGGAAGATCGTCACCTTCCACCACTCCGTCTACTCCGTTGCGAGCCACGTTGCCGACGGTGACATCATTCAGCGCCGCAACGAGCTGCCCGCGGTCTTCTCCGAGCTTGACATCGACGCGGTCCTTCAGGGTCACGACCACGTCTACACCCGCACGTACCTGATGGACGGCACCACGCCGATCATCACCGACGAGGTGCAGTCCGAGCACGTTGATCCCGCCGACGGCGAGGTGCTCTACATCACCGCCAACTCCGCCTCCGGCTCCAAGTACTACGCATTCAACGAGGAGTACGACACCTCCTTCGCCGCGGTCAAGGACCAGTCCAGGCGCGAGAACATGACCCTCGTTGACGTCACCGAGGACTCCCTCACCTTCAAGACCTACTTCACCGACGACGAGCAGGTCACCGACGAGGATCTTCTCGACGAGGTGAAGATCGTCCGCACCGGCGACCCCGTTGAGCCTGCCCAGCCCGAGGTCAACCGCGTCTCTCTTGAGATTGGCGCCACCGAGACCTCCCGCAACTTCAACTGGCTCGGCACCACCACCAAGGACGCCATGGTCCAGGTTGCCGTGAAGCCCGCCAACTGGACGGCTGAGTCCGCCTTCCCGACCGAGGGCGTTATCTCCGCGACCGCCGACTCCGACACTTCCGAGCTGGAGGGTTGGAACTCCTTCAAGGCCACCGTCAGCGAGCTTGCCGCCAACACCGACTACATTTATCGCGTTGGCAACGACGGCTGCTGGTCCGACACCTACGAGTTCTCCACCGGAAACCTTGGCGACGGCGAGTCCTTCTCGTTCATGTTTGCCGGCGACCCGCAGATTGGCGCCAGCGGTAACGTTGCCTCCGACACCGAGGGCTGGATCAACACCCTCGACACCATGGACGCGGCCTTCCCCGAGACCGACTTCATGATCAGCCTGGGCGACCAGGTCAACACGCGTAACGTGAACACCATCGAGGAGGAGTACGAGGGCTTCTTTGCCCCCGAGGTGCTCCACAGCATCACGCTTGCCACCAACGTGGGCAACCACGACACGTACAACGACAACCAGCACTACACCTATAACTACAACATGCCCAACGTCTCTGAGCTTGGTGCCACCGACAACGCGGGCGAGGGTTCCGGTGACTTCTGGTTCACCTACAACGGCGTGCTGTTCATGTCGCTCAACTCCAACAACATGAGCACCTCCGAGCACCGCGCCTTCATGGAGGACGCCATCGCGCAGAACCCGGACGCCAACTGGAAGATCGTCACCTTCCACCACTCCGTGTACTCCACGGCCAGCCACACCGCTGACTCCGACATCCTCCAGCGCCGCTCCGAGCTCCCCGTCGTCTTCTCCCAGCTGGGCATCGACGCCGTCCTCATGGGTCACGACCACGTCTACACCCGCACCTATCTGATGGACGGCACCACGCCGGAGATCACCGATAAGGTCGAGGACACCCTGACCAACCCCGAGAGCGGCGAGGTGCTCTACATCACCGCCAACTCCGCCTCCGGCTCCAAGTACTACGAGCTCCAGAACCTCCCGCAGAACACCTTCGCGGCTGTTTCTGACCAGTCCCAGCGCCAGAACATGTCCATCGCCGAGGTGACCGAGGACTCCATCACCTTCACCACGTACTACACCGATGATGCTCAGGTGACCGACGAGGACATCCTCGACCAGGTGACCATCGAGCGCGTTGAGGAGCCCGCTCCCGCTCCTGAGGCCGAGACGGATGAGATGTACCGTCTCTACAACCAGTGGACCGGCGAGCACTTCTACACTGCCTCTGCCAACGAGCGCGACGTGCTCGTGAGCGTGGGCTGGACCTTCGAGGGCATCGGCTGGTACGCGCCGGCCGAGGGCGACGAGGTCATGCGCCTCTACAACCCGTTCGTGGCTGGTGGCGACCACCACTACACCCTGGACGCCAACGAGTACAAGGAGCTCCAGGAGCTTGGCTGGAAGGGCGAGGGCCTGGGCTGGTACTCCGCCGATAAGGACGCCGAGGGCGCGGTGCCGCTCTATCGCCAGTACAACCCGTATGCGGAGACCGGTACGCACAACTACACGCCCGACAAGAACGAGAACGACACGCTGGTTGAGCTTGGCTGGAAGGCTGAGGGCATCGCCTGGTACGGCGTGACCCCCGCCGAGAAGTAGCCTCAAGCACCATCCATCTCCCCGGCCCCGCAGCCCCTTCGGCTGCGGGGCCCCGCACGTTGAAGGAAGTCGAGAAGAAAACGGACAGCCTATGAAGAAGCGCCTCCTTGGCCTTTTTGCCCTCTCCGATCTCATCCTGATGGGGGCCATTGCGGTTATCGTCGTCGCCGTCTTGGTGTGGGGCCAGTCAAACCCCATCGACTACACCTCGCTCGATGCCTCGGGAATCAGCTACCCAACGGGTACGGTGGTCGAGGTGGTATCGGAGGACCTTGAGCCCACGCCCTATGATCCCGAGAGAAGCTGGGGCTCGCAGGAGCTTGTCGTCCGCATCAACGACGGGGAGCTCGCCGGGCAGGAGGTTGAGATTCACAACGAGGTCAACGACACGCACAACATCATCTGCGAGGCGGGCACCGATGTGGTCGTGCGCCTGGAGATGCAGGAGGGGCTGGACCCGTACTACAGCATCTACAACTACAACCGGAGCTGGGGGCTCATTGGGCTTCTCGCCGTGTTTGCCGCCTTTATGGTGGGGGTCGGGCGCATGAAGGGACTGAGGAGCCTCATTGGCCTCTCGTTTGCGATCTTCCTCATCGCGTGCTTCTTGCTGCCCGCGTTCTACCACGGCTATCCAGTCATCCCAACGACCGTTGCGGTGGTGCTTGCGATAACGGTGAGCTCGATGACGCTGCTCAATGGCTGGAGCGCCAAGACGCGTGTGGCCATTCTCGCCACGATGTGCGGCGTTGCGGTGGCGGCCGTGTTCTACGCGATCTTCTCGGCCGTGCTTCACGTGGGCGGCTACAACATGGACGCTGCCGAGGAGCTCATCTTCCTGCGCCAGCGCTCCGGCTTTGAGGTGGGCGACGTGCTCTTTACCTGCGTGCTCATTGCCTCGCTGGGCGCCGTTCTCGATATGACCATGGGCGTTACAGCTGCGCTTTTTGAGATGCGCCAGGTCCATCCCACCATCTCCCAGAAGGAGCTCTTCCGCGCCGGCATGGACATGGGCAAGGACATGACGGGAACGATGTGCACCACGCTCATCTTGGCGTTTGCCGGCGGGGCGATAACCATGCTGCTCTCGCTGCTCACCTATGGCACGCAGACGTTCCAGCTGCTCAACTCGGACTACCTGACGCTCGAGGTCTTCCAGAGCCTCGTGGGAAGCATCGCCGTCATCCTGGCGGCGCCGCTCGCCTCGGCCTTCTCGGCCTGGGCGCTTGGCAAGAGCGCGTCGTAGCGGCGCGCGGCGCCGGGTCTGCGCGCGGCGCGGCGGATGACAGCGGCGGCAGCCCGGCAGCTCGCCCGGGCGGCTGTGCGGCAG
>CASEVE010000032.1 GCA_949291295.1 uncultured Olsenella sp. | reverse complement strand
TCCTCGAGGGAGGAGATGCCGTTCTCAGCGAGCACCTTGTTGATCTTGTCGATGCGGCGCTCATAGCCCTCAAACGAAACTGCCATTTGGTTTTCCCTCCCTTTCTACTCGTGAACGGGGAAGACGTTGGCGACCGTGTGGGTCTCCTCGTCCGTACGCGGGTCGATGTACTTGGCGGCGTTCTCCCACTGGCCGTAGTGACCCATGGCGCCGGCGATGGCGTCCTCGGGGGTCTTGCCGGCCTTGAGGGCCTCGGTGAACTTGCCGAGGTTCAGGAACTCGAAGGCGATGATCTCGTTGTTCTCGTTGAGCGCCATGCGGGTGACGTAGCCCTGGGCGAGCTCGAGGTAACGAGCACCCTTGGCCTTGGTGCCAAACATGGTGCCGACCTGCGTGCGCAGGCCCTTGCCGAGGTCGTCGAGGGAGGCGCCGACGGGCAGGCCGTCCTCGGAGAAGGCGGTCTGGGAGCGGCCGTAGACGATCTGGAGGAACAGCTCGCGCATGGCAACGTTGATGGCGTCGCAGACGAGGTCGGTGTTCAGGGCCTCGAGGATGGTCTTGCCGGGAAGAATCTCGGAGGCCATGGCGGCGGAGTGGGTCATGCCGGAGCAGCCGAGGGTCTCGACGAGGCACTCCTCGATGACGCCCTCCTTGACGTTAAGGGTGAGCTTGCAGGCACCCTGCTGCGGGGCGCACCAGCCCACGCCGTGCGTGAGGCCGGAGATGTCCTTGATCTCCTTGGCCTGGACCCACTTGCCCTCCTCGGGGATGGGCGCGGGGCCGTGATATGCGCCCTTGGCAACGGGGCACATATTCTCGACTTCTGCGGAATACTGCATGTATTGCTCCTCTCCGTGAATCTCCTGCCGGCGCCTCGCGCCGACGCGATTGTGCCGGCCCCTTTAGACCGGTCAGAGCCAGAGGCGCTGGCAAATCGAGCCAGCCCTAGTCATAGTTTACGGCAAAATGTCTCGCGACAAGAGCGCAAGTGGGACTAATCTCACGCGTTCTTCTCGGCTATAATCACGCCTCGTGAACAACGAGAAAGACATAGCCGAGAAGAGCGCGCGCCCCGGGCGCGGCGCGGTCCCGCAGTGGGTGTGGAAGCTCGCCCTTGCGGCGTGCGCCGCCATCTGGGGCGGCTCCTTCGTGGTCATGAAGGACACGCTCGACGTGATTCCGCCGGCGTGGCTCATGTTCATCCGCTTTGCCGCCTCCACGCTCATCGTGGGCGCGCTCTTCTGGAAGAAGCTGCGTGACAACCTTGACGTGAGCCACCTGGCGATGGGCGCGATCCTTGGCCTTGCGTCGGGTGCGGCCTTCGTGGTGCAAAACATCGGGCTCGATGACACCACGCCGGGCAGAAACGCCTTCCTCACGGCAACCTACTGCGTGATGACGCCCTTCATCAACTGGTTTGTCACGCGCAGGCGCCCCGACGGGGGCAACCTCCTTGCCGCGCTTCTCGCCATCGTGGGCGTGGGGCTGGTGGCGCTGGGAGACGACCTCTCGCTCATCATGAGCGGGGGAGACTGGCTCACCCTCGTGGCGGCGGTACTCTTTGCTGTGCACATCGTACTTGTGGCGAGGTTTTCCTCGGCGCACGACGTCATGACGCTCACGGTGGTCCAGCTCGGCGTGAGCGCGCTTGTTGCCCTTGCGACGGCGATGGTTATGGGACCCCCGCCCGCGGTCTCGGTCTTTGCGAGCCCGGACGTGTGGTTCTCCCTTGCCTATCTCGTGCTCCTCTCGTCCTGCGTGTGCATGGTGGTGCAGAACCTGGGGCAGGCAAACGTTCCGCCCGCTCAGGCCTCGCTGCTGCTCTCGCTTGAGAGCGTGTTTGCCGTGGTATCGAGCGTCATCTTCTATAACGAGCTTGTGACGCCGAGAATCGCAGTTGGCTTTGCCACGATCTTTGTTGCCGTGCTCGTGAGTGAGCTCGGCGTGAGGCGAAAGCAGCACTGAGGCTGGGCGGTCGCTCGGCGCGTCTGGGCGACCGAGGGCGCGGCGAGAAGAACTTCCGCGTCGGGCTGTGGACAAGCGCCGAGAAAAGCCGACTGCTGTATCGGGGCCGCCGGGGGGTGCGCCGAGAAACACCGTCGGATGTACCACTTTGCCCCGGGAGGCGCCGAGAAACACCGTCTGCTGTACCAAGCGCGATGTTGGAGCGCCGAGAGATTCAGCCGGCCGTGCTGGGCCTCACGTGTCTTTGCCGAGAAAAACCGTGGAGTGTACCAGGAAAGCCGTATACGGGCCGAGAAAGTCCTCCCTCTGTACCATGGGCGCAAGCGCTTGGCACCGATGATGGTACAGAGCTCCGAGTTTCTCGGCCTAAGGTGCGGAGCATTGGTACACCCGCAGGCTTTTCTCGGCATCTGCGAGGACGGCATGGTACGTCTGGCGTATTTCCTCGGCGAGTGCCCGAGCCGGGCTGTACACCCGGCGGCTTTTCTCGGCGTCTCCCGGGGCAAAGTGGTACGCCCGTCGGCATTTCTCGGCGCATGTCTGTCCGGCCAGGTGCGACGGGTCTCTTTTCTTGGCAGGTGGCGCGCCTTGCTACAATCGTGAGAGTTCAGGAAGCGCGCTGAGAGCCCATTGGAGGCTGTGGCAGATGATTCAGGAGTTTGGCGCAGAACACGCCTTTGACAACCACTTCGAACCTCACAATCCCATGCCGAGCGATTATGTGCTGCACTTTAGGGATCGCGGCTGCCTTGCGCGCGTCACGCACGTGGGCGGCTCGGATGCTGATGCAGGAGATCTGGGTGAGGTGGTCGACCTGCCCCGGCTCAAGGACTATCCGCGACGCCCCGCGCGCATGACCTACCTCTTCTCGCTGGGATCCGAGCGGTTCTTCCTCGCGCTCGACGACAGCGTGCCCGCGCCCGGCGGCTACGCCTATGAGTCGGTCAACTGGTTGCGCCACGCCGAGCCCCAGCACCTGCTCTTTGCCGCTGCGACCGCCTCGCAGCTTGATCGCTGGTATCGCGAGAACCGCTTTTGCGGGCGCTGCGGCCATCCCACGGAGCTTGCGCCCACGAGCCGCGAGATCGTGTGCCCGGAGTGCGTCAAGATTATCTATCCCAAGATCTGCCCTGGCATTATCTGTGCCGTGACCAGCTGCGAGGGCGGCGACGAGAAGATCGTGCTCACGCGCTACGCCGGGCGCACCACTGCGCTCTGGGCACTCGTTGCGGGCTTTACCGAAATTGGCGAGCCGCTCGAGGACACCGTGCGCCGCGAGGTCATGGAGGAGGTGGGGCTGCGCGTCAAGAACCTGCGCTTCTACAAGAGCCAGCCGTGGAGCTTCACGGACACCCTCATGGTTGGCTTCTGGTGCGAGGTTGACGGCCCTGAGACCCTCAGCGTGGACCACTCCGAGCTCAAGGAGGCTCGCTGGTTCAGCCGTGACGAGATACCCCTCGAACGGGTGGGCGACCGCGCGAGTCTCACGGGTGAGATGATCGAGAGGTTTCGTCTCTTGGGGCGTAGGGCCTGGGAGGGGGAGCGCTAGTCCTCAGAGCGCTTCTTGTAGCTGCGCTCCTTGATCTCCCCGAGGGCCCGCTCCTGGGCGAGCTCCTCGGGGGTCACGTAGTCGATCAGGTCTCCGGGCTTGCAGTTAAGCACCTGGCACATGGCCTCGAGCGTGGAGAAACGGACGCCGCGAATGTGGCCGTTTTTGATGTTCGAGAGGTTAACCGTGGAAGTGCCGATTCGCGCGGCAAGTTCCATTGAAGAGATCTTCTTTTCTGCCATGACTCGGTCGAGTCGCATAACGATGGGCACCTTGGACCTCCCTCGAAAGCGGAATGCACTTGCCCCATTCTACGCGATACTGTCCGAATCCTCCTTGAGAGCATCGCCATAGCGCATAACAATTGCAAGACAGGCGAGAAAAACGACAATCGTGACGAGTTGGAGATCTATGCCGGACTGCTGCGTGAGCGTTAGCGCGCCATCTCCCATCTCGACAGGCGAGAGGACCGGGGCGGCAGCGTCGACTGCCATCCTGACCAGGTAGAGGACGGCGGCTCCGGCAAGCCTCAGTGACTGGCGGGCCCCAAAGGGGGACTCCCTTCCGCCAAAGTGCCAAAGGAAGCTGCCGAGCAGGTATGTGGAGGCAAGCGTGGAGAGAATGGACCCCAGATGCAGGCTAATGGCAAACTCCTGCCCCATTGACGCACCCCCTTGGACAAAGGTTGCAAGATACAGCGCAAAGATGATGAGCTGAATTACGCCGAGCACCCCCATGGCTGCGGCGGCAAGCCGCGAGGAACGCCTTGCGGTTAGATACGTGCTCTTGACTTCCTCTGGCATGTGCAGGACTCCTTACGTACCGATGATAATGCCGAAAATCTCAACGCAATGTGACGCCGTCTGGAACTCAAACAGCATGTCAACCACCTCCCTCCGGTCCAAATCGCTGTGCAAGCCGCTTTCCTATGTGCTCGTACTGAAAGCGATAGAGCTCGCAGTACGGGTCACTCGCCTCAAGGCGCCCGGTGGACAAGAGCGCGCGGGCCCGGCAGCCACCTCCGCACAGGTAGCGGGCGTCGCATGCGGAGCACCCCTCAAACGAGCCGGCGTCGAGGCACTTGAACGTCTTTGCCACGCTGCTGCCCATGATCTTCTCGGCTGTGTCGAGAAACGCGTTCCCCATGCAAAGGCGCCGGTCGTGCAGCATATGGCAGGGGTAGACGGTGCCGTCGGCGGCAACGCTTAAGGTGCTGACGCCCGCCTCGCACGACCTGCGCGCGGAAAGAGGACCGCCAACCCGCTCGAAGGGGTCGGTCCCGGGAAGGGAGAGCCCGCAGGCTCGTGTTGCCATCTCGCACAGTTGCTCGTCTGTGGGGGAGAGCGCGCCGAGCTCGCAGATGTTTCCCGTAAGCAGGCTGAAGCCGAGCGAGGCCCCAAGTCGGTCCGCAAGGTCTCGATATGCCTCCATGTCGTCGATGTTTTGGGCGTGAAGCGTGGGAAGGATGCGCGCCGAGATGCCTGCGGCGCGAATTCTCTCGACGGCTTCAACCAGACGCTCAAACCGTTGGCCTCCGCGAAGGTGGGAGACGGAGGTGGGGGAGACTCCGTCGAACGCAACGGCGATGCAGTCCACGACGCCGACGAGCGGCGCGAGGTTCTTCTCGTCAACAAGAAGCCCGTTGGTGAGAACAACGACCTCGGAGACGCCTCTCTTGCGTGCGTGCGATGCAACGGAGGCTAGGTCCGGGCGCAGAAACGGCTCTCCTCCCGAGATGACGAGCCGGGAAACCCCAAGCTTAGCGAGCAGGTCGATGGCCCTCGCAAGCTCTCCGAGAGAGGGGTCGGGCAGGGCGTTTCTCTGCTCGTCGTCCGAATAACAGAATCGGCACGAGAGATTGCAGCGCTGGGTGACGTGGAGGTAGGCGCTCGCCACCTTGGTCTTGTGCTCGGGGCTCCCCTCGAGGTAGCCTCCTGCCTTCAGGTGCTCCACGAGCGCGCGGCACTCTTCGGGCACGGCTTCGGCCGAGGTGTCGTGCCTCGACAGTTTTGAGCACAGGGTCTCGCCTTCTGGCGTGAGTCCGATGACTCCTCCCGAATCGAGGTTTCCCACCATTGGAATGCCCGCGAGCGAGAAGAGCTTTGCGTGTCTGGCAAGTCTCATGGCTGTTTTCCTCCAAGCAACTGACAGCACTGAATAATATCCCCCCGGGTACAATCTCGCCATCGGCAACCAGTTACCTGAAAAAACCAACCATTGAACCAGTTAAAATAAAACATGAGAAACAGAAAGATGACAGTGATTGCAACGACAACAGTGGCGTGATGCTGCGCAAGTCTTGTATCAGTGGACCTCAAATCAAACGGTCAGATAAAACAAGACTTTTGGCGCGGACAGAGCGGCACTCGGCGTGCTGTGCGCCCAGGCCCTCAGATTGTTTCCGGCCAGATACCGTTTTGCCGCGAGGGTCGCTACTATGAGATAGTGCGAACAAGGTGCGCCCGATGGGGGCGTATGGCGTTCAGGGAGGATGGGCATGGAGCTGCGCGAAACCGCTAATGTTCGAGCTGTCGGGTTCGCCCCTGTCCTTCTCGCCGAAAACCTACTCTCGCTACCTGGCGCGCGCTAGGATTCACGCTCGCCCGGCGCGCGCACGCCCTGAAGGGGCTTTTGAGCGCTTGACGTAACCCCACGCATTGCGGCAACGAGAAAGGCACTCATATGACCAGAAAGATTCATATCTTTGATACCACCCTGCGCGACGGCGAGCAGAGCCCCGGCGCCTCCATGAACACCGAGGAGAAGCTCGTCATCGCCCAGCAGCTCATCCGCATGGGCGTGGACGTCATCGAGGCGGGCTTCCCCATCTCCTCGCCGGGCGACTTCCGCTCCGTGCAGGAGATCGGTCGTCTGGCGGGCGACGACTGCGTGGTCTGCGGCCTCACGCGTGCCGTCGAGAAGGACATCGACCGCGCGGCCGAGGCGCTGGCCACCGCCAAGCGCCCGCGCATCCACACCGGCATCGGCGTCTCGCCGAGCCACCTGCGCGACAAGCTGCGCATCACCGAGGACGAGTGCGTCGAGCGCGCCATCCACTGCGTTAAGTACGCCAAGAAGTACGTTGAGGACGTCGAGTTCTACGCCGAGGACGCCGGTCGCGCCGACCAGGCCTTCCTCGAGCGCGTGATCCAGGCCGTCGTGAAGGCCGGCGCCACCGTCGTGAACATCCCGGACACCACCGGCTACCAGCTGCCCGAGGACTTTGGTCGCCGCATCAAGGGCCTCGCGGACAACGTCATTGGCATCGAGGACGTCATCATCTCCGTGCACACCCACAACGACCTTGGCATGGCCACGGCCCTTGCCCTCCAGGGCGTCAAGAACGGCGCCCGCCAGATCGAGTGCACGATCAACGGTCTGGGCGAGCGCGCCGGCAACACCGCGCTCGAAGAAGTGGTCATGGCCATCAAGATGCACGGCGAGGAGCTGGACGCCCACACCGACATCGTGACCCAGGAGCTCACGCGCGCAAGCCACCTCGTCAGCCGCATCACGGGCATGAGCGTCCAGGCCAACAAGGCCATCGTGGGCGCCAACGCCTTCGCGCACTCCTCGGGCATCCACCAGGACGGCGTCCTCAAGGCTCGCAACACCTACGAGATCATCGACCCCGCCGACGTGGGTGCTGCCGGCTCCGAGATCATCCTCTCGGCGCGCAGCGGCCACGCCGCGCTGCGCCACCGCCTGGCCGAGCTGGGCTACACCTTCGAGGACACCGAGTTCGACGAGGTCTACCAGCGCTTCCTTGAGATCGCGGACCAGAAGAAGGAGGTCTACGACGAGGACCTCGAGTCCATGGTCCAGGAGCGCCAGCGCGACGTTGCGGCCGTCTACACGCTCGAGGCGCTGCAGGTCTCCTGTGGCGACCCGCTGATTCCCACGGCAACCGCCACCATCACCGACGAGCTGGGCGTGAAGCACGTGGTCGCCGCCACGGGCACCGGTCCTGTCGATGCCGCCTACCAGGCCATCGACAAGGTCGTGGCGGTCCACGGCGACCTTGCGGAGTTCTCCGTCAAGGCCATCACCCGCGGCATCGACGCCATCGGCGAGGTCACGGTGCGCATCACGGCCGAGGACGGCAAGGTCTACACCGGCCGCGGCGCGGACAACGACATCATCGTCTCCAGCGCCAAGGCCTACGTGAACGCCATCAACCGCATGATCCAGACCACCCGCTCCAAGGAAGGCAAGTAGCAGCTAGAAGCTTTTTCTCGCTACTGTAGCCATCATCGAACTGCCGCCTGCGGGAGGTTGTTCCCGCGCGCAGTTCTTTGCGAAGCAAAGCTGTTTGAGCACGGGGACAACCTCCCGCGAGCTCTACGGAAGGAGAGACATGGCACGTCCCATGACCATGGCCGAGAAGATCCTGGCTGCTCACGCCGGCCTCGAGGAGGTTGTCCCCGGGCAGCTCGTGGAGTGCGACCTCGACCTCGTGCTCGCCAATGACATCACGGCCCCCATTGCCATCAAGACGGTGCGCGAGATCGGCGCCGGCGTCTTTGACAAGGATAAGATCTGCCTCGTGCCCGATCACTATGCCCCCAACAAGGACATCAAGAGCGCCGAGCAGACCAAGGTCACGCGTGACTTTGCGCACGAGCACCAGATCACGCACTACTACGAGCAGGGCTGCATGGGCATAGAGCACGCCCTTCTCCCCGAGCGCGGCATCGTGGTCCCCGGCGACCTCGTGATTGGCGCCGACTCCCACACCTGCACCTACGGAGGCATCGGTGCCTTCTCCACCGGCGTGGGCTCCACCGACGCCGGCGTGGGCATGGCCACCGGACGCGCCTGGTTCAAGGTTCCCGAGACCATTCGCATTGTCATCGACGGCGAGCTGCCCGAGGGTGCCTCCGCCAAGGACATCATCCTCTATGTCATCGGCAAGATCGGCGTGGACGGTGCGCTCTACTGCGCGATGGAGTTTGCCGGCTCCACGATTGAGGCGCTCTCCGTCGAGGGTCGCCTCACCATTGCCAACATGGCCATCGAGGCCGGTGGCAAGGCGGGCCTCTTTGAGGTTGACGACAAGTGCCGCGAGTACGTGAGCCGTCGCACCCGGCGCGCCTTCGTCGAGTACCACCCGGACGCCGACGCCCACTACAAGCAGGTCATTAGCATCGATGCCGCGGACATCGTCCCCACGGTGGCATGGCCGCACCTTCCCTCCAACACCAAGCCCGTTGCCGAGAGCCGTGACGTCAAGATCGACCAGGTGGTCATCGGCTCCTGCACCAACGGCCGTATCGAGGACATGCGTGCCGCGGCCGACGTGCTCTGCGGTCGCACCGTCGCCGACGGCGTGCGCTGCATCGTCATCCCCGCTACGCAGGGCGTCTGGCTCGAGTGCGTCCACGAGGGCCTCATGGACATCTTCGTGAACGCTCACTGCGTGGTCTCCACGCCCACGTGCGGCCCGTGCCTCGGTGGTTACATGGGCATTCTCGCCGCCGGCGAGAAGTGCGTCTCGTCCACCAACCGAAACTTCGTCGGCCGCATGGGCGATCCCACCTCCGAGGTCTACCTGGCGAGCCCCGCCGTGTGCGCCGCGTCGGCTGTCGCGGGCCACATCGCGCTGCCGTCGGATCTGTAAGTCACGCTCGGGCGGCCCGGGGATCTTCTCTCCAGCTCAGACAGTTTGCTTTGCAAAAACTCGCTGGCGAGAAGATCCACGGGCCGCCCTCTTGCTCTCGAGGGCACGTCCAGCGACCTGGCCCGCGGCGGGCGGCGCCGACGGGCGGGCTCTTGCCGAGGGGGTTTGGGGCTGGGGGCTTTGTGGTATAAAAGAAGTGGTCCCTCTCTGAGGGGCTTCCAAGCGCCGGGGGGGTATCCCCCGGCATTTGTTGTATTTGGGGGTGTAATGACCCGGGAGCTGAGTGTCTTTGCTGATGAGTCGGGTGCTGACGGGCTCGATTCAAAGTACTATCTGCTCACGCTCGTTTTCCACGAGCAGGATGTTTCCCTTGCCGACGTGCTCCTTCCGTATGAGCGCGCCCTTGCGGAGAAAAGGCTCCCGGACATTCCCTTTCATGCCTCTCCGCTCATGAACGGACATGACCTCTACGCGGGCCTTGAGGCGAGGACCCGCGCATCGCTTCTCTCGTCATTCTCGCTTCTTTTTCATCACTTGCCCATTCGGTATGTGACGTTTGTTTACAGGAAACGGGAGTTCCCCAACGTCGAGGTGCTTCAGGCGCGCATGAGGCGCGACCTGGTGAATTACCTCTATGATCATCTTTCGTATTTTCAACAATTTGACCTTGTGAAGGTGTACTACGACGGAGGACAACATGCGGTAACCCAAGCACTTCACGATGCACTTGAATACGCACTTTCACGTGAGGCAGTGGTATATCGATCGAGCGCTGCGGCTGAGTACCGTCTTTCTCAGGCGGCAGACTATGCATGTGCTGTTGAGCTTACAGCCCTCAAGTACCAGACCCATGAGGAGACGGCAACCGATCGTCGCTTCTTTGGCTCGTGGTCGTCCTTCAGGAGAAACGTACTCAAGACGGTGAGGAAGAAGAGACTGTAGCGTGACGAGGGCGCTCGCTCGCAGCGAGGCCTTACGTTAAGGCTCGAATAATACCTCCGCGACTCTGCGTCCAGCAGTCCACCCGCTAGCTAGAATGGCGCCAACTAGATCATCCAGGTGGAGGTCCGCATGGCGCGAGCCGCGTCAGACGGTTCCTCCGCCATCCGCACGTTCTTCTCGACCACAGGCCGCCGGGACTATTCCCGCGCGCAGTTTTTGCGCAGCAAACTGTTTGAGCACGGGGATAGTCCCGGCGGCATCGGGAGCGTACAGAAAGGACAACGATGCAGTTCAAGGGAACCGTCTTCCGCTACGGGCGAGACATCGACACCGACGTCATCATTCCGGCGCGCTATCTCAACACCTCCGATCCGGCCGAGCTCGCCAAGCACTGTCTCGAGGATCTTGACCCCACCTTCGTGAGTCGCGTGAAGCCCGGTGACATCGTGGTTGCCGACGAGAACTTCGGCTGTGGCTCCTCTCGCGAGCACGCCCCCGTGGCCATCAAGGCGGCGGGCGTCTCCTGCGTCATCGCAAAGAGCTTTGCGCGCATCTTCTACCGCAACTCCATCAACATGGGCCTTCCCATCCTCGAGTGCCCCGACGCCGTCAACGCCATCTACGACGGCGATGTCGTCTCCGTTGACGCAGACACCGGAACCATCAAGAACGAGACCACGGGTGCCGTCTTCCAGGCTCAGCCGTTCCCCCCGTTCATCCAGGAGATCATCAATGACGGCGGTCTTGTCGCGCGCACTAAGCGCGTCATGGCCGAGAAGGGCGGGAACGAGTAATGGCTTCGAAGTCCTATCGCGTCTGCACGCTGCCGGGCGATGGCATTGGCCCCGAGATCATTGCCGAGGGAAAGAAGGTCCTTGCGGCTCTGGGCGAGAAGTACGACGTGGAGTTTGTCTGCGAGGACCATCTGATCGGTGGTGCTGCCATCGACGCCACCACGGAGGCCGGAGGCCCCATCTCCGCCCTGCCGCCGGAGACACTCGATGCCGCTCGAGCTTCCGATGCCGTCCTTCTCGCCGCGGTGGGCGGTCCCAAGTGGACCGACACGCGCGTGGGGGCCGTCCGTCCCGAGCAGGGGCTTCTCGCCATCCGCAAGGAGCTGGGACTCTATCTCAACCTGCGCCCGGTGCGCATGTTCGATGCCCTTATCGGTGCCTCGACCCTTAAGCCCGAGGTGCTGCACGGCGTTGACCTGCTCATTGTTAGAGAGCTCACGGGTGGCCTCTACTTTGGCGGCCACGAGCGCACGATGGGCGTCGAGGGGGCCGGTGTGGGTGGAACCCGCGGCGAGTATGCGCGCGACATCCTGGAGTACTCCGAGTACGAGGTCGACCGCGTGGTGCGCTGGGCCTTTGACGCTGCGCGCCGCCGCAGGGGCGTGGTGCACTCCGTGGACAAGGCCAACGTGCTCGACACGTCCCGCATGTGGCGCGAGGTGGCGCACAACATCGCCGCCGAGTACCCCGACGTCACGCTCGAGGACATGTACGTGGACAACGCGGCGATGCAGCTCATTGCCAACCCGGCGCAGTTTGACGTGCTGGTGACCGAGAACACCTTCGGTGACATCCTCTCTGACGAGGCCTCCATGCTCACCGGCTCTCTTGGCATGCTGGCCTCCGCAAGCCTTGGTGACGGCACGGCCCTCTACGAGCCGAGCCATGGTTCTGCGCCTGATATCGCGGGGCAGGGGATTGCCAACCCGATTGCGCAGATCCTCTCCGTGGAGCTCATGCTGCGCTACAGCTTTGGCATGGACGACGCCGCCGACGAGCTGGCCGCCGCGGTCACGCGCGTGCTCGACGAGGGCTGTCGCACCGTGGACATCGCCGACGAGAACACGCCTGCCGAGAAGGTCCTCGGCACTGCCGCGATGGGCGACAAGATCGTGGAGGCCCTGGGCTAGGCCGCCCTGGGGCTCTGCGCGAAGCCTTGCTCCGAATTGGGGACGCGGGCCGACACTTCTTTCCGTGAAAGTGTCGCCCCGCGTCCCCGCGTTCTTATCGCGGACCCAAGCCGACACTTTTGGCATAAGAAGTGTCGGCTTGGGTCCTCAAATTTGACAAGGGAGAAGTGCCCTCTAGACCGTGATCTCCACCTGGTTGCCCTCGGGGCCGAGAACGCAGCTCTCGTAATAGCCGTCGCCCGTGGTGCGCGGTCCGCTCACGACTTCGTAGCCGGCAGCGGAAAGCTCCGCTGTGAGACGGTCGACCTCGGACTCGCTACCCACGGAGAAGGCGAGATGTGCCCAGCCGGTGCGTGCGAGGTCCTTCTCGGCGTCCGTCATATTGGGCTTGGTCATGACCTCGAGGCGTGCGCCATCGTCAAAGGTGAGAAAGTACGAGCGAAAGTCGGTGCGGGGGTTGTGGTACCCGTCTCCCGCCGTGGCTCCGAAGAAGCGCACGAAGAAGTCCCGCGCCCCCTCGAGGTCGTTGACGTAGAGCGCAACATGCTCGATTCTCATGGTTTTCCTCCCGTCATGGGACCCTCTTTGCGAGTATCCTAGCATGCGGACAGAGCAGACGAAGGGGACCCCATGACCTACGACTTCACCTCCATTCTGGACCGCAAGGGTCACGACGCGCTTGCCGTGGATAACATTGGCGCGCCCGGGTCGGTCTTTCCCGCTCCGGACGAGGGGTTCGACCCCATTCCGATGTGGGTCGCGGACATGAACTTCCCCGTTGCGCCCTCGATCATCCGTGCCATCGAGGATCGCCTTGCGTACCCGACCTTTGGGTACTATCGCCCCAGCGATGCCTACTACCAGGCCATCATTGACTGGCATCGCATCCGTAAGGGTGTCGTCGACCTCGAGCCGCGCCACATTGGCTACGAGAACGGCGTGCTCGGCGGCGTGATCTCCGCGCTCTCTGCCTTTGCTGCGCCGGGAGACCCCGTGCTGCTTCACAGCCCCACCTACGTGGGCTTTACCGAGTGCATCAACGACAACGGCTTTCGTATCGTCCACTCGCTGCTCGTCCGCGACGAGAAGGGCGTCTGGCGCATGGACTTCGAGGATATGGAGCGCCGCCTGGCGGAGGAGCACATCCACGTTGCAGTTTTCTGCTCGCCGCATAACCCCTGCGGACGCGTGTGGGAGCGCTGGGAGATCGAGCGCGCCCTGGAACTCTATAAGAAGTACGACTGCGTGGTCATCTCCGACGAGATCTGGTCTGACATCGTGCGCCCGGGCGTGACGCACATCCCCACGCAGAGCATCTCAGAGGATGCGCGCCTGCGCACGATTGCGCTCTACGCGCCGAGCAAAACTTTCAACCTCGCCGGCCTTATCGGCAGCTACCACGTCATCTACAACGACTACCTGCGCGATCGCATGGAGTCCAAGGGCAAGAAGACGCACTACAACTCGATGAACGTGCTCTCCCAGCACGCTCTTATCGGGGCGTATGGGCCTGAGGGCCAGGCGTGGGCCGACGAGCTCAACCAGGTGATCGCAGACAACGTCGACTGGGCCTGTGACTACATCGACGACCACTTTGAGGGCGTGAGCGTCTTTAGGCCCCAGGGCACCTACATGCTCTTCATCGACTGCACGGAGTGGTGCGAGAAGCACGGACGCGATATCGAGTGGGTTCTGCGCGCCGGTTGGCGCGTGGGCGTTGACTGGCAGGATGGCCGAGTGTTTCACGGACCCTGTCACATTCGCGTGAACCTCGCGCTTCCGCTCTCTCGCGTGCAGGAGGCCTTTGAGCGGCTGGACGCACACGTCTTCAACGCGTAGAGTCAGCGAGCCTTTCTTGCCCTCGCTTTGGGCTATGCAAGAAGTTCGTGCTCAAATGCCTTGTCCACCTCCCTCTGGAAACGCGGTGTCACGCGGTTCTCTGAGTCTGGGATGGTCCTTGTGTATGAGAGCAGCTGTCGCGCGGTTCTTACCAGGGGTCGGGCGCAGAGGTTGGCCATCTGCTGCGCGATGGCGGGAACTGCCTCGGGCCTTGGCTTGGGGGAGAGGTGGATGGTCTTTCCGTCTGTGATGATGCCACTCTTGAACGGCAGCAGCGTGAGGAGCATGAGCGAGGGGATATGGTGTACGTGGGCGTCTGCGGGGTCCTGCATGGCGCCAACGACGAAGAGTCGGTCCTGGTTCATGAGGATGGTCCGGTCTGCGTCTGCGTCAACGCAGACAAACATGTCACGCAGGGCATGGCGCCACGGTCGGACGCAGTCAAGCACATCCTGTGAGAGCCCGGCGGGGTTGTCTTGCGCAAAGTCCTCGACGAGAGAACGGTTCTTCCAGAGCTCTTCTGCGACCTGGCCGCCATGCTCGTAGAGCATGTGTGGTCCCTCGGGACGCTCCTTGAGCTTGTCTGCGGGAACTACCCCCAGGCGCTCGTTGACGTAGACGAGCAGCTTGTTCATCGTTGGGTAGAACAGCTCACAGTCCTCTTCGCTCATGTGCGTGTAAGGGGCGTGCGCCCTCTTGAGGACGTCTCCTACGGTGCTCGGCTTCTCTCTCATGGCTCCTCCTTCCGACTGGTGGGGAGGAGACTATCAGTGTTTGCGGAAGCCTGCCTGACCGTTAACTTTCACGAATCTGCAGGCCAAGGTGACGTACGGTGCCGTGTCGGATGCTGTGCCAAGAAACTCTGCGAACGGTCGCTCACACTCCCTAAACGGTCTATATGATTTGAAATCGCATATAGTGGCGGGGGGCTGTGCGTACCGAACGTCACTGCTTCGTCCTTAAGCGTTTCGCAGACAGCTTGAATCCCAGGGCAATCAGGCAGTCACGACGGTATATATAGTTGCAGAATCGATATACTTCTTGATGTCGTGTGGCCTGCTGTTTTGTTGGTGGGGAAGTCATATAAAATCCGTAATAGTATACGTACTCTTACCGCTAATCTCCGCCGGTCGCTTAGGAGCTTGTGCTCCTTCAAGATTTCCGTCCACCGGCCTCGCTCGTTAGTTTTGACAAGTGCACGGTTAGTTATTGCATCACGACGTTGTCCGACGCTGTTTGGGCTACGGTCAGCCTTGCAGTAATGTCCATAACAGGAGGTCCCAATGAAACCAGCGTGGAGACAGCGCGTCTTGAGCGTACTAGTGGCGCTTCTCGTCTGCCTTTTCGTGCCATACGTGGCAAGCGCTGCCGAGTCCGTAGCAATGTACAGGCTTTACAACCCGTGGACCGGTGAGCACCTCTACACTGCCAGTGAAAAAGAGTACAGCTCATTACCTGCTTATGGTTGGCTTGCCGAGGGGGTGGCGTGGACAGCACCCACTAAGTCTCAGACTCCTGTCTGGCGCCTCTATAACCCCTACGCTCCAGGGGGCGATCATCATTACACTGCCAGTGAGCAAGAGTACAACCAGCTCCAAACCTTGGGGTGGGAAGGAGAGGGTATCGCCTGGTACTCGGATGACGAGAATGGGATGCCTCTGCAGCGGCTCTATAACCCCTATGCGGCAACGGGTACGCACCACTACGCAGCAGACCTGAACGAATGCAGCACTCTCATCGCCAGGGGCTGGTGTTACGAGGGCATTGCCTGGTACGGGATCGATGCAGGAAACACTTCACAGGACTTTAGCTGGGAGATTGACGAGAGTGGCTTCAACCGTACTGCGGCAGAGGACCTGACGCTGCTTTACACGGCATGGATTCCGGGCTACGACGAGAACAGCACGGTGGACGTTAACGTCATGCGACGTCCCGGTGGGGATACGGCGCTTGATGAAGAGCTTATCTACTCGATGATTTACAAGACGTTTGCCAGCGGGCGCGAGACGCTCCGCTATCCCAACAATGCCTACGGACTTGTCTATGCTGAGCTTGATGACTTTGCGAACTTCTTTGTGCCGCTAGAGACCGGTCGACAGATCATCTCCTCAATCTACGGGAGCTGCCCGAGCAATCTCAGGCAGTTCAGCGGAACGTACCTCGACTATGTTGGGGGCGGCTGGGAAATGGGTATGGCAGACGGCCCATTTGGCAGAAACATCAAGACGAGCAACTGGCGGGCAAACGGGGACACCGTGACCTTTAACGCCGAGGTCACCTATTCTGACGGCATCGCCGACTCCACGGTCGCCAGCTACCGTGTGAGCGTCCAGCGCGACGACGAGAGCGTCTTTGGCTGCCACCTTACCTCGATCGTGCGCACGCAGGTGCGGACACTCGTGGGATCGGGTTTGGTCAGAAACTGAGTGGCGTGACTCGGGCGGCGGGCGTCGGCGGGATAAACGTCGGTGCCCGCCGCGCGCTCAGACACTTCCGCTGGGCCCGTCCCCGCCGTCTCTATGAGACCGGCGTGTAAAGCCTCGCTCCGCGCGACTCAACCTCGAGTACAGTAATAGGGGTGATGCTTGAGGGAGGGGGTGTGTTCACCATGCTTGACGTTGCAGTAATCGAGGACAATCCGATTCAGCTCGAGCTGCTGGCATCCATGGTGGAAGACTGCCTCAAGGACGAGGATGCCTTCGTGGAGCGCTGCGCGAGTTCCGATGCGCTCGTGGACTGCCTGAGTCGGGGCTTCTCTCCCGAGCTCCTGGTAGCGGATATTGTCCTAGACGAGAGCGGGAATGTGCCCGAGAAGGACGACCCCACAGGGCCCACCTCCATAGACCTGGTCAAGCGCGTGCGGGTGCTGGGGGCAGACCCCGAGGTAATCTACGTGACGGGTTACGAGGAATACCACACGCGCGCGTACGAGACCGAGCACGCCTGCTTTCTGCTCAAGCCCGTGGACCGCTCCGAGATGGAGTTTGCCGTCGGTCGTGCGCTGCTCCGGTTGCGGAGAAGGGCTCCAAGGCCGCTCGTGGTGCATATAGGGGCAAACGAGCGATTCGTGCGCCCGAACGAGATTGCCTATCTTGAAAGTAGCAAGCGCGTGGTGAGGATTCACCTCTCGGACGAGGTGATAGAGACCTATGGCAAGCTCGGAGACTACGAGAAGAGGCTTTCGGAGGACTTTGTCCGCTGTCACAAGAGCTTTCTCGTGAACATGGGCTTCGTCTCGGGCCGTCGTGCCGGCGAGCTCGTTCTCTCAACGGGTGACGCGGTGCCCGTGAGCCAGAGCCGGCGTCGCTCAACGCAGGACGCCCTTCTCGAGTTTCTCCAGAGCTCCTAGGACGCATATGGGTGTCCTGGAAGGCCTTCCCGCGGGCGTCATGCTTGCTTTGCTCAACGTCAACGCCGTGATCAATTCCATGGTGGCAGACGTGGTTGCAAGTCGCATCCTGCCCATGCGCCGTCGCGGGCTGTTTCTCTTTCTCTGCTTTCTCGTCGCCTCGCTGGCATTTGTGCGCGACTACCTCTTTTGGTCCCGCCTGCTCGTGGGCCTGCTCGAGCTCTTTGTGCTTCCGATGCTCTTCTGGACGTGCGAGGTCAGGTTCCGTGCCCTGGGAGCCATGCTCATAATTGTGGCACGCTTCGTCTGCGAGGCAGCGAGCGCAGCTGTCTGGGAGGTCATGACGGGCGGCGCGCCGATCGGAAACGCGCAGATTCCCGACCATCTGGGGGCCTGGTTTCTCACCAACATTCTGTGGTGCGTGATTATGTGGTGTTTGGGCCTGGGAATGCGATGGCTTCTCGAAAGGGCGCGCGGCGGGCGCACATCCGGGCGCCCGATGGGGAGCCTGGCCTCGTACGTTGGGATCTTTGCGCTGCAGATGGTCTTCATGTGGGTCCTCATGTTCTTCGGCCTCCTGAGTCTTGATGACACAACGGGCTTCTTCGTGGGGCTCCTGCCGCTGAGCGCCATGATGGTGGCTGTGGACGTGCTGCTTGTGCGGGACTCCAGCAGGGCGGAGCAGGCGAGTCAGTCCATGGACGCGGCGGCCGAGGCGGAGCTTCTCCTTGAGGGGTATCTCGCAGAGATGTCCCGTCAAAGCGAGAAGAACGCCGAGACGGCACGTCTGCGCCATGACCTACGCAACCATCTTCAGGTCATGGATGCCCTGCTTGAGCGCGGCGAGACCGGCCGGGCGGGCGCGTACGCGCTCGACGTGGCGGGCCGTCTGCGCGCCGCAGAAGGGGATGGCCCGCAGGAGGCGCCCGCGAGTGGAGGGCGGCCATGATAGCGGTTGCGTACGCGGCGTCGGTGCTGTCTCTGGTGCTTCTCGGCGCTGTCTCCGTGCGGTTTTGGTTGGCCTCCGGAGGGCTTTCTCCCTTGCGACGTCTGGCACGTGTGGGGTATCCGCTAAGCCAGCTGGTGCTGGTTGCGTATGCGCTGTGGTCGGTCGGACGGTTTGGTCTGGGGGCTGACGGCCTGCTCGTGATCTCCTGCGCTGGCGTGGCCTGCGCGCTGATTGACCCGTGGCTGCTTAGGATGCTCGAGCACTCGGAGCAGCTGGAGGCCCAGCGGGCGTGCGTGGCGCTTCTTCAGGAGCGTGCCGAGAAGGGCCGGGAGGCGCTGGAGGAGCTTCGTGCGAGCGGGGACGCCCTCGCGCGCCTGCGGGAGTGCCTTGCTGCGGGACTTGACGACGTAGGGCGCGCGCTCGATGCGGGCAACGCGGACGCAGCACGCTCGGGGTTGAGGCGGATGTCCGAGGTCGTGGCACCGGTTGACGAGCGGTTCTGCGAGAACGCGAGCGTGGACGCGCTCGTGGCGTCAAAGGTGACGGAGGCTCGTGCCCGGGGCGTGCGGCTCGACGTGCTGGCCAGCGTTCCCGGGAGCTGCGACATACCCGACGTGGAACTCTGCGCGGTCTTTGCCAACGTGCTGGACAACGCGCTCGCCGCGAGCGCGGCGCTTTGCGACGAGGACCGGCGCTGGGTTATGCTGCGCGCGAACGTGCGGGCGGGGCATCTGGTGGTGCGCGCGACCAACCCCTATGACGAGGGGGTCTCGCGGCGCGCGGACTCTGGCGGCGAGAAGGATGGCGTGGCGCTGCACGGCTGGGGACTCTCCATCTTGGAGGCGCTCGCCCGCAGGCACGGCGGGAGCGTTGCTGCCTCGAGGCAGGACGGCGTGTGGACCACGAGCGTGGTGTTGCCGCTGGGGGAGTGAGGGCTGGCAGCCCCGGCCGAATGGGTATGCGCACTGTTGCGAATCTGATGTGCCCTCAACCCCAGCAAACCCGCAGTTCGATCCCCGGCGAAAAGTGCATCAATCTTGCAACTGTGCGCATGCCCTCGCCGCTCGCCGCGCCGCCCGGCCGCCCCGCGCGGCGAAAGTGACGCCGGCGGGCCCGTTATTGACGGCGGCCGCCGCGAGGGCGCCCCCTTCCCCTAGCGTGGGAGTCGGCACGCGCAAGAAATCCAGAGAGAAGGGGGACCCATGAGACGCAGGAGACTCGCCGCGCTGCTCGCGACGGCGCTCGCCGTTACGGCGGCGCTCGCCTGCCCGGCAGTGGCGCGGGCGGCCGACACGCAGGTGATGTACCGACTCTACAACCAGTGGAGCGGGGAGCACCTCTACACCGCGGACGCAAATGAGCGCGACGCGCTGGCCGAGCTCGGCTGGACCAAGGAGGGCGAGGGCTGGATCGCGCCCACGAAGTCGAGTGCGCCCGTCTACCGGCTCTACAACCCCTACGTGCCTGCCGGCGACCACCACTACACCACCGACAGGAACGAGTACGACGAGCTCGGGAAGATCGGCTGGCATAAGGAGGGAATCGGCTGGTATTCCGACGACGACAAGGGGGTGGAGCTCTACCGCCTCTACAACCCCTACGCCACTACCGGCACACATCACTATACGGAGGACGAAAATGAGCGTGACGCCCTCGTGAAGATCGGCTGGCGCTACGAGGGCACGGCGTGGTACGGCGTTGACGCCGGGTCCTCCGGCGGCTCGAACGGCTACGAGTACGTGCTGCGCAGCGGCGTCGCTCTGCTCGAGGACTACACCCCCACCGGCGACACCTCGTTCAAGGTGCCCTCCTCGCAGAGCGACCTCAAGGTGGGCGACAAGATCGTCCTCGAGGCGACCGAGGAGAACCCCTTCGGCGCGGCTGGTACCGTCACTGCCGTGACCAAGAACTCCGACGGCACTGTCTCCGTGACGTTCAAGCAGGCGACCGACCCCTCCGAGGTCTTCTATAGCCTCGAGGCCACGCAGTGGGACGTTGCGATTGACTCTTCCATGGCCGAGGTCGAGGGTGCGGTCTCGGGCGCGGGCGGCGTCTCGGCGGAGGACAGCTGGTCTCCCTCGGGCGGCGCCATCGGTGACGGCTTCAACATCAAGCTGGACAACAACGGCAGCTACGTGAAGGGCAACTTCAGCGTCAAGCCCACGATCGGCTACGACGTCAAGTGGACCCTCTTCGGCGGCCTCGAGCGCTGCGAGCTGGAGCTCGAGGGCGACGCGAGCATCAACGCCCAGGCGCACGTCCAGAACAAGAACGCCGGCAAGGACGTCAAGATCCTCGAGGCCAAGGTGCCCATCGCCTACGGTTTCTCCGTCGACATCCCGCTGTACGTGCACGTGAGCCTGGAGGGCGACCTCACGGCCTCTGTCGACTATCAGATGGACACCACCGTGCGCCTGGACGACGGCAAGTGGGTCTCCAAGGACAACAGCACGTTCACGACCGAGCTCTCCGCCGCCATCCACATGCGTCTGGGCGGCAAGGTGGGCGCCGAGCTCAAGTGGCTCGAGGTCCAGCTGGTCGACGCCGCCGTGGACGCGGGCGCCGACGGCACCGCAAAGACCACGGTCCGCGAGACGGGCCTCACCTGCAGCGACCTCAGCGCGTACGCGTACCTGGGCGTCGAGGTGGGCACCGACACCAACTACCTGGTCAAACTCGGCTGGACCCTCGACAAAGACCTCATCAACGAGAAGAACTCCCCGCTCAAGCTCGCCTGGCACTTCGAGGACGGCGAGCGCGTGCCGGAGTGCACGTACGGCAAGGAGTCCGAGGTGCCGGAGGGGCCTGACGAGGGAAAGCCCGGGCAGGGGACGAATCCGGGTGAAGATGAACCTAGTAATCCCGTGCAGCCCGGTGATGAGATAGAGGGCGAGCGTGTCGTTAAGGTTGCGCTTGGGGCGCAGACCTCTGCGGCTATTACTGAAGATGGTTCACTTTGGATGTGGGGATCAAACGACTATGGCCAAGTCGGTGATGGTACAACAATTGACCGACTTATCCCTGTAAAGGTCATGGATGGAGTCTCTGCGGTTTCACTCGGGGCCAACCACTCTGCGGCCCTTAAGAGTGACGGCACTCTCTGGACATGGGGTAGTAATTATTTCGGCCAACTGGGCGATGGCTTGAATACGGATATGCATTCACCGATTTGTGTCATGAGTGATGTCACTCAGGTTTCGTTGGGTTGGTATCACTCCGCCGCAATTAAAAAGGACGGCTCATTGTGGTTGTGGGGCATGAATATGTACGGGGAGCTTGGTAACGACAATTATTCTGATGACTACCTTCCCCGCGGAAGCAGTCCGACGAAGATAATGGAAGGAGTATCTTCGGTTAGTCTTGGAAACTGCACTACGGCAGCGGTTAAGTCAGACGGGTCACTTTGGGTATGGGGAAACAACTCTGTCGGCGAACTTGGTATTGGCTCAACGCTTGGTAGCCAGTCTACGCCTGTGAAAATAATGGACAACGTATCGTCAGCCTCATTTGGCTATGGCATGTCTTCGGCAATCAAAAAAGATGGCTCTCTCTGGGTGTGGGGAGATAACTCCAGCGGCCAGCTCGGAGATGGAACAACAATTTCCCGTAATATGCCAGTGAAAGTTCTTGATGGCGTGGTATCCGCCTCCTTCACTGTTGGTTCCGCTTCCGCAGTCAAAGAGGATGGCTCTCTGTGGGTTTGGGGGAGCAACTACAACGGGTTGCTGGGAGATGGGACTACGACTGACAGGCATTTACCAGTAAAAATAATGGAAGGTGTCATTACCTCAGCGAATGGGGCCTCTCATACCGCAGCCATCAAGTCAGATGGCTCTTTGTGGATGTGGGGGAGTAACCAAGACGGTCAACTTGGAAGGGGAGATACGACTGCCAGCATCCGTCCAATACAGATTTCAATCGGATAGCTGACAATGTTAAGTCGATGGTCCCGCTCAGGCATTGGCGGGGCGGCGGGAACCCAAGCAACGGGGTTTCCGCCGCCCCTCTTTTGCCGCTGGGGTCCACGGTGGTCTTCCGCCCCCTGGTGCCCTCCGAGGGTATGCGCACGGCTGCGGGATTGATGTTCTTCTCGCTGATGCGTGACCTGCGGTTTTGTTGGCTCGGGAGGCGCATAAACGCTGCAACTGCGTACATACCCTCGTGGGGCAAGCGAAACCCGGTTGGTGCGCCACTCTTCTGCATGCCGTTCGTGGGTTCCGCATCCTATCAATGAGATGGCCGCAACTATTACAGCCCGTGCTCCGGGGGAAACGTACATTCGCTTCCGGTTTGGAACGACTATTGGCGGGAATGCAAATCACTTCGAGCGTATCTGCAAGGTCACGGTTGTGTTTTGTCAACAGGTTTTGAGCAAAAAGAGCATCGGTTTTTGAGCAGTTTGAGCATGGTTCTTGCGCACGACTTTTGAGCACCTACCCCTCCTGCA
>CASEVE010000031.1 GCA_949291295.1 uncultured Olsenella sp. | reverse complement strand
TGAGGGCACGGCCCAACTTGCACGAACTGCTCAATTTCAGATGCACGCGGTGCTCGGATCGCGATGCACGCTTGGGCTATTTCTTATTGCACATCAACATCCACTCCTCGACCCAGACGGTGCGCCCGTCGCGGACGACCTCGCACTCGACGAGCCTCGCCCCCGGGCACGGCCGGGAGTCGGGGTCGGGGCCGACGACGGTGAGCCTCACCGGCCCGGGATGTGGAAGAGGGGCCGCCTGGTTCGTCCGGAGACGCGGAGCGCCCCCTCGAGGGAGGGACGAGTCGCCCGCCCTCCCTCGCGGCGAATTCTAGCAAGGGGGGGAATTTATTAGCCTTAGCTAACGGATTTTGGGGGGGGAATCGAGGGGGAATCGAGCAAGGTACGCCGTTTTTCGCCGTTGCGCGCAAGATAACGAGATTGACTCAAAGCCGCAGGTAGGCTGTACAAAAGAAACACAATCCGATAACATGGTTATACGTCGTTGAGAGGCTGGTCTTGGGCTCATAACCCGAAGGTCGTAGGTTCAAATCCTGCCCCCGCGACCATACAAAGTCAGCCCGGAGGTCATGTGGCCTCCGGGCTTTTTCGTGTGTCAGAGCGAGGTTCTTCTCGCCCGCCCTAGCTGGACGTTGTGGGCAGATACGGGTGCATCGCCTGAGCAAGGTTTGCCAGGTTGCGCGTCTGAATGTATACGCGACCGCTGCCGGCAAACGAGTTCACCAGGCCCTCACCGGTGGTGAAGCCAAACATGCCGCTTGCCACCTCAATGTGGTAGTCAAGATTGGCGTCCCAGGCAACCACATGCTCGTTGTCAACTACAAGCGGCTCGTCAGGCATCACGTCGAGCGCCAGAAGGTCCCCAAACGCCGAGACCAGCAGGCTGCCCTCGCCGTGCACCTCCATGACAAAGAGTCCGCCCGTGTTTCCAAAGAACGCCTTGGTAATGCCCTGGTTGACCATCGTATACTCAACGGCCTCATCGCAGGCGAGAAACGCGCCGGTGTTGAGGCGGTACTGGTGATTGGCGTCGATGCCAAGCTCGACGATTTTGCCGGGAATGGGCGGAGCCACGGCGATTTCTCCTCCGGGCGCAGTTCCCGTTGCCGTGGTTACGAACATGGACTCGCCACTCGTGATGCTGCGTCCGATTGCGCTGAAAACGCCGCCGAGCCCCTTCTTCTTAGTGTTGAGCCCACCTGTGATCTCAACTCCGCGCGAGTACACCATGCTGCCACTCTCGGTCCGCACGGACTCACCCTGCTCCAAGGCAATACGGGCAATCGGACAATCGGAATCACCGGTCAGAACAAACTTCATGCGATTCTCCTCAGGTAAAGCGATAACAACCCACCTTGCTGCCATAGAAAGGAGCGGCGGGGTCGAGACCGTTCTCCCTCCCCCGCCGCAGCTCGTGGCTTAGTACTCGGCAAGCCTGTCCTTGAACTGATCAAGTAGCCGCTGGTTGAATTCGGGGCCGCCGTCGACGTTGGCGCTCATGAAGAGCGGTGGCTGCACGCCCCGCTCGAGCAGGATGTCGATGGACTCCATGACCGCGCAGTCCAGAAGCAGGCAGCCCGTGTAGAGAGAGGTGCCGCCCACGTGCGTGGCAAGCCCCTCAACCTCAAGGGCCGCGTCACCAAAGGAGGACTTGTTGTCCAGCACCACATCAGCGACCTCAAAGAGGCGCTTCCCGCTCTTGCTGCGAGAAGAGCTCGCGCTGGAGATCTCCACCGCCGTCACCGCGATGACCTTGATGCCCGCGGCCTGCGCGTGCATGGCAAGCTCCACCGGCAGCGGGTTGCGGCCGGAGTTGGAGATTACGACGAGACAATCCTCGGGACGAAGGTCGAGCTTGAGCCAGAACTGGTCGCCCACGCCGTCAATCATCTCGTAGATGCCCCAGGCGGGCTCGCGCACCACCTTGGTCTGGATGTAGCCTCCCGCACGGCCGCAGATCTCAAGCGCGTTTGCGTGGCTGTGACCGGAACCAAAGGCGCGGATGATTCCGCCGCGCTCGATGGTGTCAGCAAAGATGGTCGCGGCTTCGTGAACGGCGTCCTCCTGTCCGTCAAAGACCTCGTCCAGGCGACGGATGACCTCGTCCTTGAAACGCTTTGCCGTGCCCTTCATCGGGAGCCTCCCCTACTTGACCTCGACGCCGCCCACAAAGGTGGAGGCCAGCGTCATGTCGTTGTGGAAGATGGTGAGGTCGGCGTCGCGGCCGGGCTTGATAAAGCCAAAGCGCTCCTCGATGTGGGCGGAGCGAGCGGCAACCTCGGTAGCCATGCGGATGGCCTGCTCGGCGGTCACAATCTGCCAGTCAACCATGTTCTTGACGCCCTCGGCGAGCGTGAGCACGGAGCCGGCGATGGAGCCCGTGGTGCCGTCCTCGTTGAGCAGGTAGCAGAGACCACCCTTCATGACGACGGGCAGGCCACCGGACATGTACTCGCCCTCGGGCATGCCGCCGCAGCCCAGGCAGTCGGTGATGAGGACCGCGTGGTCCCAGCCCTTGGCATCGATAAGGGCCTTCACGGCGCCGGGAACAACGTGGCGACCATCGCAGATGATCTCTGCATAGGTGCCGTTGGTGGTCATCGCCGCGCCCACAACGCCCGGATCGCGGTGGTGCAGGCCGCGCTGGCCGTTGTAGGTGTGAACAAAGCAGCTCGCGCCGGCGTTGACCGCGGCAACGGCCTCGTCATAGTGAGCGTCGGAGTGGCCGATGGCGGTCACCACGTCACGCTCGTCGAGCGCCGCGCAGTACTCGCACGAACCGTCCTTCTCGGCAGCGAGAGCGCTCTTGACGATGCGCCCGCCAGCCTTCTCCTGCCACATGTCAAAGACCTCGACGCTCGGGTCGATGAGGTAGACGGGGTTCTGGGCGCCCACGTGGGCCTCCGTGAAGAAGGGGCCCTCGAGGTAGATGCCGCCAATGCGCGCACCCACGAAGCTCTCGTCACGACCCTCGTCCGCCTCGGCGATGGCGGCGCAGGAGTCGGCAATCTGCTCGATGGACTCGGTAAAGGTGGTGGGGAGCCAGCAGGTGGTGCCGCGACGCGCGAGCTCGACGCTCGAGGCATTGATGCCGGCTGCCTCGCGATCGGTGGTCGCGTGGTTATAGAAGCCGTGAATGTGCGTGTCCACGAGACCGGGGCCCACGATGCAGCCCGTGAAGTCGCGAATCTCACAGTCGGGCGCCTCGGCAGTCCACATGCCAAACTTACCGTCCTCGATAACGAGGTAGCCGCCCTGCATGGTGGTGCCCGGAAGCACGAACTTGTCGGCCTTGATGGCAAATGTGCCCATAGTTCTTCTCCTCACAATCTGTTTCTATGCAGCGGCGCCCGCCCGCACGGTCATGCAGGCGGGCGCCCATTGATTGGTGACAGTTTACCCTGTCACTTTTGTCAACTTTTGTCAGGTTAGGCGGTGAAGGGGTGGATGGTGACGCCCTTGACCACGCGGTTGACGGTGCCGGTGGGGCTCGGCGTGTCGGGCGTGTTGCCCACGCGCACGGAGTTGAGCAGCGAGATGACCTGGGCAACCATCACGTACGGAAGCGCGAGATAGGCCTCGGGCAGTGCGTCGCGACCGGCAAAGGTGAAGGCCTCACCGGAGAAGAGCTCGCCGGCATCCTGCTGGATGGCGATGGTCTTCTGGGCGATCTGATCGCCGTTGATCTCGTTGAGGATGTCGAGGTCATACTGACGCGTGTAGGCATCGTTGTTCACGAAGACAAAGACGAGGGTCTTGTCGTCAACAAAGCTCTTGGGCCCGTGACGATAGCCCATCGAGGTGTCCCAAGAGGTGGCAACAAGACCGTGGGCAAGCTCGAGGATCTTGAGCTGGGACTCCTGGGCAAGGCCGCCGTAGGCACCCGAGCCGAGGTAGGTAACGCGGTTGAAGTCACCGGCGAGGTAGGCGGCAATCTCATCCTCGCGAGCAACGACCTCGCGGCCCATCTCAGCCGCCTGCTTGACCCAGGCGAGCTTGTCCTCGTCGGAGGAGGCGTCAAAGATGAGGGTGGTGAGCAGCGTCATGCAGCTGTAGGAGCCGGTCATGGCAAAGCCCTTGTCGTTGGCGCGCGGAATGAGCAGCGTCAGCGAGTTGGGGTCACCCTCGGACTCAACGGCGAGCTTGCCCTCGGGGGCGCAGGTGATGTTGAGGAACTTGATGTTCTTCACATAGCTGCGGGCAACCTCGACGGCAGCAAGACTCTCGGGGCTGTTGCCGGAGCGCGCAAAGGAGACCAGAATCGTGGGATCCTCGGGACGCAGGAAGTCGCGCGGAGCGGAGACGATGTCCGTGGTAGCGATGGGCTTGAAGTCATAGGTGTCCGTGTCGCCTACGTGACGCAGGTAGGGGGCGGCGGTGTCGCCAACGTAATCAGAGGTGCCGGCGCCGGTGAAGATCACCGTGGTACGACCCTCGCCCATGGCGTTGGCCTCGGCCAGGAACTTCTCGATGGCGGGCTTGTTGTCGGAGTAGATCTGGAAGGTGTCCTCCCAGAGCTCGGGCTGCTGCTTGATCTCGGCGGTGGTGATGTCAGCGCCGAGCGCCTTCAGCTCCTCCAGGCTTTTCTCAAACATTGCTGAATCCCTTCTTTCCTTTTCGAAGCCGCCCGCCCGATGATGGGCGGGCGACGTCTGATACGCTATGCGGTCCTCTTGTGAAGAACCTTGTACTTGAACTGGTCCGCGCGGGCGACAGAGTGTGTGTACTCGATTATCTCGTTGCTGGCGTTATAGGTGGTCCGCACGAGGTCGAGCACGGGAGCGTTCTCCGAGATGTCAAGCAGGTGGGCCTCCGAGGGCCTTGCCACGCTCGCAAAGAACTCCTCCTCTGCCACGCGAATCTTCTCGTGGTAGACGCTCTCCACAATGTCATAGAGCGGCATGGTGTCCAGAAGCGGCCTCTTGAGCGTGAGGAACTTCCTCACGGGCAGATAGCTCACCTCAACCATCATGGGGATGCCGTCAGCGGAGCGCAGGCGCTTGAGCTTAAACAGGCGGTCCCCAATGCGGACCTTCATGTGTTCTGCCAGCTTGTCATCGGCACTGATCTCGGTGAACTCAAGGATCGTGGTGGTGGGCACCCTCCCCTGTGAGCGCATCTGATCGGTAAAGCTATACGCCTGGGAGAGGTTGGTCACCTGGGCCGAGCGATCGGCCACAAACGTGCCTCGCCCGTGCTGACGCACGACCATCCCAAGATCCTCGAGCTCGCGCAAGGCGAGACGAACCGTGGTGCGGGAGAGGCCGTAGCGCTCCGAGAGCTCTCGCTCAGACGGCATGAGGTCGCCAGGGCGATACTCCTGCTCGATCTTGTCGATGAGAATGTCAACCAGCTGATCGTAGAGCGGCTGTTTTCTCGAGCGTGCCGTCATTGCACCCCCCTTCCGCGGCTTATCCCTTGCTCAAGTCAGAGACAAAGAGCTCGCGATTACTCGTCGTCCTCGTCGTCGGTGCCAGCCTCGAGGGCCATCGTGGCAACGCCCTCCTTGCCGACCTCAACAGCCTCGGCCACGAGCTCGTCGGTGGTGGAGGAGTCGGTGCGGGCCATCATGATGTCGATGAGCATCGGCAGGTTGGTGCCGGCAACAACCTTGACGTTGTCGATGGTGCTGGAGGCGATCATGGACTGGTTGAAGGGGGTGCCACCAACGAGGTCGACAAACACCACAACGCCGTCGGTCTTCTCGCGCATGGCGGCGATTGCGGCCTTGAGGGTGTCACCATAGGTGCCGGCGGCCTCCTCGGTGAAGGGGACAGCCTCGAAGTTCTCCTGCGGAGTGGCGATCATGTCCACGGCGCTCTTGAGGCCCGTAGAGAACTGACCGTGACCAGTAAGAATGTAGCCAACCATGTTCTTCCTCCTTTGTTTCTCCCCTATGCCGGGGACCTCTAACTGGTTATTACCAGCTAACCACCATTGTAAAACAATAATACCAGTTGCCTAGTCGGTTTTCTGGGGTTTTGTCGTCTTGGTAAGCTCCTCAAAGCGGCGCTTGTAAGCCTTGGCGTGGGTCTTGTCGCCCTTGTTGGAGTACTGCTTCCAGAGCAGGAAGCACAGTTTTCCCTGCTTGGTGGGAGAAGAGCTCATCTTGAGCATCTCCTCCATCTTGTCGATGTACTGATAGCTCTTGGAGTACACGATGTCATAGGTGAGCTGGCAGTCGCTGACAATGGACTTGTTAATGCCCTTGACCGCCTTGATCTGGGCGAGCAGCTCCTTGGCTCGTTCCTTGTTGTTGATCTGAACAAAGTAGTTGAAGGCAACAGGAAGAATCTCCGACTGCCTCTTAGCGGAGTTGCGCATGCGAACGAGCAGCTCGATCATGCGCGTAGCCATCTCCTCGTCGTCCATAGCCTGGTACGCAAGAAAACGGTAGTAGTGCTGACGATACGTGGAAAGCGTCACGCGTGCGGGAATCTTGTTAAGAGTATCGATGGCCTCCTCATAGTGGGCCGTCTGGAAGAAACCCTCGAACTTGGCCTCGTAGTAGCGACGAAGGCCTTCGGTTCCAATGAAGTAGACAACGATAAGAACGAGAAATGCGATGACGCCTGGTTCCACGACTGATGTGCCTTTCTATAAAGAACGGGCGCGCATCTCGGGAGATAGGGCGCCGGAACAAAGTCCTTTGCCGTGAGATGCGCACCCGCTCGAGCGAAACTGCTCCGGTGCGCGGTGCCCGGAGAACCGGGCACCGCAGGTAAGAGCGAAAGCCTTAGCCCTTCGCGACGAGCTCGAGGGCGCCGAGGACGATGCCGATGACGAGGACGATGAAGATCGCCTTGGTCGAGGTCATGCCCTTGCGGCCGAGGAGCCAGTACACGAAGCCGACGAGAGCGGCCGGGACGAGCTTGGGGCAGATGTTGTTCAGGATGTCCTGAAGGTCCATCGTGACGCCGCCGATGTCCGGGGTGATGGTGAGCACGATGCCCACGTTGGTGGAGATAAGCGCGCCGACCATGAAGACGCCCATGACGGTAGCTGCGTCGGTGATGGCGTTGAGCTTGTCGGACATGGTGGTGACGAGCTTCATGCCCTGATCGTAGGCGATGTAGGTCTGCTTGCAGCGGAACCAGTCGACCACGACGTTAACGGCAATCCAGATGAAGATGCCGAGGGGGTTGCCCTGCATAGCCATGTTGGCGGCGAGGGCGCCGAAGATCGTCGGGAGCAGCGAGCCGAAGATGGAGTCGCCGATGGAGGCGAGCGGGCCCATGAGGCCGGTCTTCAGGGAAGCGACGGTCTCCATGCCCTCCAGGCCCTCGGTCTCCTCGATGGCGAGGTCGATGCCCGTGATGATGGTGTTGAGGAAGTTGGAGGTGTTGAAGAACGGCGAGCACTGGGTGCGGCAGGCGGTCTTCAGGGCCTCGGTGTTGTCCCCATAGATCTTGCGAAGCTGCGGAAGGATGATCCACAGATAACCGGAGTGCTGCATACGCTCGTAGTTCCAACCAGCCTGGAAGCCAACGAGGTTGCGACGGTTAATCTGCTGGAAGTCAGCCTTAGAGAGCTTGTAGCCAGTGGTCTTAGAGCTCATCGTCGTCATCTCCCTCCGCGCCAGCGGCAGCAGCGGCAGGAGCGTTCTGGTGCAGCTGGTAGTAGATGTAGGCAAGAGCGAAGCCGATGAGAGCGACGGTCAGCATCGACAGACCCTTGTAGCCACCGGACACGGCAACCGCAGCGTCCTCACCAACGAGGCCGTTGACGGCACCAGCGAGAGCGGAGGCGTCGCCGCTGATGTTAACGATGCTCGTGAAGGCGGTGCCGAGAAGGGCGGCGATCACGAAGCCGAGGATCAGGTAGGCGATGTGCTTCTTAACCGGGAGGTAGCGAAGCAGGATGGCGAAGCCGACGGCCGGCAGCATGCCACCGGCAACGGTGAGGCCGGTGCCGAGCCAAGCGAGGTCGCCGTTGAGGGCGTTGGTGATGGCCTCAACGAGCGGCTGGCCGAAGGCGAGGGCCAGGAAGACCGGGATCATACGGCTGAGGCACCAAGAAACGGCACCCATCCAGTAGTGAACGTTGTAGGAGTTCCAGTTCATCTTCTCGACGTCGGCGTCGCAGGCGTGACCCCAGAAGGTGTTGGCCATACGACCGAGGATGTCGGTGTAGACGAGGATGGCGGCCACGGGCACGCCGAGGGCGGCGAGGGCCTGCTCCGGATCCATGCCCTGGCTCACGGCGAAGGCCGTGGCGATCAGAGTACCGGAGTTAGCGTCGATACGGGAAGCGCCGCCGAAGGTGCCGACGCCGAGGATGGTGAGCTGCATGCTACCACCGATAAAGAGACCAGTTGCCAGGTCGCCCATGATGAGGCCCGTGATGAAACCAGAGAACACGGCGGAGCCGGCGCTGGAGTACCAGTGCAGCTCGTCCATGATCTGGAAGCCAGCATAGAGCGTAAGCAGAAGAATCTGCCACCACTGAATCATGGTTCTTTTCCTCCTTCTAACAACTCGAACAGTACATACGGAAACACGCTATATCGTTGCGGTGCATCTCCCCTCACCGCTTAGCGCCTTGAGAAAAGCCTAGGGCTGGAAGGGCTCCGGGCTGTTCTGCGGGGTGAGCTGAATGACCATGGGAACGCCCATGCTGCTCAGCTCGTTGAGAGCGTCAACGTCATCCTGGCCGCAGTTGATGTTGCGGTTGTAGGTCTTGACGATGTCCATCGAGGTGATGTTGCCGAGGATGATCTGGTCGAACTTCACGCCAGCCTTGGCGAGCTTGACGTAGACCTCGGGCTTCTTGACGACGATGAACAGACGCTGGTCGTCATACTTGCCGGCGAGAAGGTTAGCAGCGGCCTTCTCGACGGGCAGAACAGAGAGCTTGCAGGTGGCCGGGGTGGCCATGCGAAGCACCTGCTTCTGGGTGGCATCCTGGGAGACCTGGTCGTCGACGACCATGAAGCGGCTGACCTGACGGGCGTTGGCCCAGAGGTTGCCGACCTGGCCGTGGATCAGACGAAAGTCAACACGTGCTCCAACGATCATGCTACTCAACTCCTTCTTTTTCGAGATGGTTTATGAGGGGCGCAGAGCGAAGGGAGATGGAATCGCTCACACGACCCTCCGTTTCAAACAGCACGAGCTCATTGGTTCCGGCGTGCGTGAGGCCGTGGGGCACATAGAGCGTCATGATGGGACCAATCTCCCAGTAGCGCCCGATGTTGAACCCGTTGACAAACGCGACGCCCTTCCCAAAGCCCGTAGTGTCCACGAACGTATCGGAAGGCTCATCGAGAGTGAACTCGAAGCGCGAGAACGTGGGCTGACCCTCCACGTACCCGGCGGAATAATCAATGCCAGAGATGTCGGAGAGAGGCAGCGAGCGCTGCTCCCATCCGGTGATGAAGTGCAGGTCAACACAAACGCCCGTGCGAATGCCCTTGTGCTGGGTGTCTGCCAGGAGCTTGTGGCCGTAGCCCACGCGCCCCATGTTCTCCATGAGGACGTCCAGGCGGTTGTGCTCCGCGGGAAGGACGCACTTGATGTCCTCGCCGATGTGCTCCTGGTATTGCGTGGCCACGCAGGCGCCCTCAACGTAGACCTTGGCGCGGTCGCGGCCGTCAATGACGCGGATGCGCTCCTCAGCGTCCGGCGCGGTATCGCGCTCGACGGAGGTGGTGTAGAGCGTGTAGCCGTAGGACTGTCCCAGGTCCTCCATGGTCTGGGGGTACTGGGAGCACACGGGCTCAGAGAGCGCGTCAAGGTTCTCGAAGAGACCAGTACGCGCGACGAGCGGCACGTTGGAGACGGCAACTGCCTGCTTGGTGAGCGGCTCGGCCGTCCAGGCGTCCGGATACAGGCTGCGCACCACGTCGCGCAGCTTGTACCACTTCTCCGTGGGGTTGCCCTCCTCGTTGAGGGGGGCATCGTAGTCATAACTCGTTACCTGGTGAATGTCATGCGTGTGACGAGCGGAGCAGGCGTTCATGAAGCCAAAGTTGGTTCCGCCGTGGAACATGTAGAGGTTGACGCCGTCGCCAATCTCAAGGCACTCGCGCACACAGTCCGCAAGGTCCTGCGCGTCGCGACGGATGACGTTCTCGCCCCAGCGGTTAAACCAGCCGTCCCAGAACTCCATGCACATGAGAGGCCAGTTCTTGCCGTGCTCCTCGTGGAAGGCCTTGAGGGCGGCAAGGTTTTCCGCCGAGCGGCTGCCAAAGTTGCCGGTGGCAAGAATGTCGTCATCAACGAGGGTGCCGGCGCGCAGACATCCGCGCCAGGGGCCGTCGGAGGTGCAGAGGGGCACGTCAACGCCACGCTCGAGCATGAGATCGCGGATGGCGCGCAGATAGTCCTTGTCCTCGCAGTACGAACCGTACTCGTTCTCGATCTGCATCATGAGGATGTTGCCGCCATGAGTGATCTGGCGCTCAACAAGGATGGGCATGAGAGCGTCATAGTAAGAGGCAACGCGCTCGAGGAACTTGGGGTCACGCGAGCGCGGGCGCATGGTGCGGTCCGCAAGAAGCCAGGCGGGAAGTCCGCCCCACTCCCACTCCGCGCAGATGAACGGCGAGGGACGAACGATGATCCAAAGACCCAGCTCAGCGGCCTCATCAAGGAAGCGGGCAAGGTCCGTGAACCCCTCGAAGCTAAACTCGCCGGGACGCGGCTCGTGAAGGTTCCAAGGCACATAGGTCTCAACCGTATTGAAGCCCATAGCCTTAAGGTTGTAGAGCGAGTGGTGCCAGTCCGACGGGTGCACGCGGAAGTAATGGATGGAACCCGAGAGAATGCGGAAAGGCTCCCCATCAAGCAGGAACTTATCGCGGATCTCAAAGGTGTGCATTGCGCTCCCTGTCCCCTGTCTCTCATTCTCTGCGCCATCAGTCCATAACGGCGCGAAATGCCATGCTAGGTATCATACACGTTTTGACCACACTTATCTCGAAATTGTGAAGGTCGCCCCGAGCGGTCGGTTTTTGCCTATAAGCGGCGACCCAGTGTTTTCCCAGCTCAACACCTATTTTATTCTCGATTTTGAGACCCAGTTAGAACTCAGGAGCCCGCTCACTGGTAGTGACAACTCGAGCAGTGGGTTACTGGTATCAATTTTTAATCACCATCAAAAAATAGTGGGAACGGTCTCATACCACCTGCGCGCCCCACCGAGAAAACCGTTTGCCCTAGGGGTTTGGGGGAAGCAGGTCAAAGCGGTCCATCGCCATGATGATCTGCTCGATGTCCACGATTCCGTAGAGCCGCGCCGCGCGCGAGCCGCCAATCCATACGTCAAGGCTTCTGAACCCCGTCCCCATGCGCAGGCCCGACCACTCGAGCCGCTCGATTTCGGCATACGCAATCCAGACCTTCTGTCCAAAAAACGGCGTGACCACCATGCAGTCACTGAAGGTTGAGACCTTATAGCGACACAGCATGAGCCACAGCGCAAAGCTCGTCAGGACAAACCCGTCAAAGAACCCAAGCACGACAATGTATTCGGTGGAGAAGACCTCCCCCTTGCAGAGCAGCCCCATCAAGACGCCGAGCACCCCCATAAACGCCATCGAGAAGACGAGCGCGCGCGTAAAGGACGCGGGGATGGAGTAGGTGTCGTGATGGCTGTGGTGGCGCTCGGAGATGCGCACGTCGCCCAAGTGCTCAAGAACCAGGGCAACCGCCGGAATGAGCAGGGCAATGAGCGCGAGAAGGACGTCAGTCACCGGTCTCTCCCCCATGAGGCGCTACAAACTTGGCAACGAGTCTCTGGAGCAGGTCGACGGTGAGCTCAAGCGAGCGAACCGGCACAAACTCGCGAACGGAGTGCGCGTTGTAGCCGCCTGTCGCGAGGTTGGGGCACGGCAGGCCGCGGAAGGTGAGCTGCGCGCCGTCGGTGCCGCCGCGCGCCGGAACCACCACGGGCTCGATGCCCACCTCGCGGTTGGCCTCCAGGGCAAAGTCGATAAGCCGCTGGTCAGCGGGCCCGAACTTCTCGGCCATATTGCGGTACTGCGGACGGATGGAAACCTCGACGGTCCCCTCGCCGTAGCGGCCGTTGAGGAAGGCCGCCACGTCGCGCATGGTCTGCTCGCGACGCGCGAAGGCAGCGGCGTCAAAGTCGCGGATGATATAGGAGAGCGTGACGTCCGAGGCGGTGCCAGAGATGTCGGTGGGGTGATAGAAGCCCTCGCGGCCCTCCGTGTGCTCCGGGCGCTCCCAGGCGGGAATCATCTGCTGAAACTCGGACGCCACCGTGATTGCGTTAATCATGACGTCCTTGGCGGCACCCGGATGGACCATCACACCATGAATGGTGACGGTGGCCTCGCTCGCCGAGAAGCACTCGTAGTTGAACTCGCCAAGCGCCTCGCCATCCACGGTGTAGCCGCCGCACGCGCCGAGGGACTCGATGTCGAGCAGGCTGGCGCCGTGGCCGATCTCCTCGTCCGGAACAAAGGCCGCCACGATGGCGGGATGCGGCAGCTCCGGGTTTGCCACCAGGCGGGCGAGAAGCGCCATGATCTCGGCAACGCCGGCCTTGTCGTCTGCCGAGAGCAGCGTGGAGCCGTCGGAGCAGATTATGTCCTCGCCCACGAACTTCTCGAGGTCCGGAACCTGGTCCGGCGTGGTCTGGACAACCTCTCCGTCAACGACGCCGGAGACGAGGGGACCGCCCTCGTAGCGAACGATGTGAGGCTTCACGCCGGAGGCGGGGGCGTCAGGCGAGGAGTCGATGTGGGCGCAGAGCACAAGCGCGGGCAGGCCCTCGGCGCCGGCGGAGGCGGGCAGGGTGCCCGTAACGTAGGCGTGCTCGTCGGCACGCGCATCCTCGCACCCCAGCTCGCGCAGCTCGTCGGCAAGCAGGCGCGCCATGTCGTGCTGGCGCTCGGTGGAGGGCGTTGCCTCAAGGTTGTCCGGATCAGAAGCGGAATCTACCTGCACGTAGCGCATGAAGCGCTCAACGACGTCCGTCATGGGAACCTCCCTGCATCGCGTTTTTCTCGCCTGCTAGTCTAGCGCAGGTTTGCAGCGCGCCGCAGCCCTCACTGAGCGTGCGGGCTGCGGCGCAAGAATCAGGTGACCAAAAGACGCGTCACACGTGACAAACTACCCTGTCACCTTTGTCATCATGACAAACTACCCTGTCACCTTTGTCATCATTGTTAGTCGACGCTGGCGCGGGACTTGATGTCGGCCAGACGGGCACGCTGCTCGGCGGTGAGGGGAATCCCGTAGTCCTCGCCGAGCGTGGGGTCGGCGGAGTTCTCCAGGTGGAAGCCCCCCTCGCGGTTCTGGCGGTAGTTCTCCTTTGCCACAGAGATCATGAGCTTGATGCGGTTGAGCTGGTTGACCTCGGAGGCGCCGGGGTCATAGTCAACGGCCACGATGTTGCTCTCCGGGTGCATCTGGCGCAGGCGCTTGATCACGGACTTGCCCACCACGTGGTTGGGCAGGCACGCAAACGGAGAGCAGCACACGATGTTGGGCGTGCCGGTCTCGATGAGGTCGCACATCTCGGCCGTGAGGAGCCAGCCCTCGCCCATCGTGTTGCACAGGGACAGCACCTGCTCGGCCTTGGCGGCAAGCTCAAAGATGTCCGGGTACGCCTGGAAGCGCGCGGTCTTCTCGAGCATCTTGTTGATGGGCTCGCGCAGGCCCTCGATGAGCTTGATGCCGGCCATGTGGGAGAGTCGGCTCGTAGCCTTGGTGCCGAGCTCTGCGTTGGTGTTGATGGCGTTGGTCATGCCAAAGAGGAAGAAGTCCACAAGGCCGGGCACGTTGGCCTCGCAGCCCTCCTGCTCGATGACCTTGACCACCTGGTTGTTGGCCGTGGGGTGGAACTTGACCAGAATCTCGCCCACCACGCCCACGCGCGGCTTGGAGCGGTCGTTTACGAGCGGCAGCGCCTCAAAGGCGTCGATGGTGCGCTGGCAGAGGTCGTAGAAGCGCTTGGAGCCGCCCGCCACGATGGTGCCCTTGGCATCGGCCATCATGCGGTCGTAGAGCGCGTCGGCGGAGCCGCCTTCAGCCTCGTAGGGGCGCACGCGGTAGAGGAGCTGCATGATGAGGTCGCCGTAGAGCAGGGCGTTCACGGCCTTCATGAGCAGCCCGGGCTTCTTGAGGACGTCAAAGCCAGGGTTCTTCTCGTCCAGGCCGGAGGCGGCGGTCAGGCTGATCACCGGAATCTCCGGGTGGCCGGAGTCCTTGAGAGCCTTGCGGATAAGGGCGATGTAGTTGGTGGCTCGGCAGCCGCCGCCCGTCTGCGTGATGATCACGGCCAGGCGGGAGAGGTCGTACTTGCCGGAGAGCACGGCCTCCATGATCTGGCCCGTCACCAGGATGGACGGATAGCAGATGTCGTTGTTGACGTACTTGAGGCCCGCCTCAACGGCGCCCTGGTCCACGGAGGGCAGCAGCACCACGTTGTAGCCGGAGCTCTTGAAGAGCTCCTCGATAAGGTCAAAGTGAATCGGCGCCATCTGCGGAACGAGGATCGTATAGCCCGCCTTCTGCATGTCCTCGGTGTAGCGGACCTTCTCGAAGGCGGCGCTGGCCGCCTCGCGATAGACGGGCACGCGACCCTCCTGCGTGTTGCGCGCGCGCTCGAGCGAGCCATCGGCCTGGAAGACGCCCACGGGCTCGACCTCGCGCACCTTGCCCTGGCTGGCCGCGCGGCGAAGCTCCTCGCGCTGCTCCTTGAGGGCCGCCATGAGCGAGCGGATGCGGATGCGCGCGGCGCCCAGGTTGGAGACCTGGTCGATCTTGAGCACGGTATAGATCTTGCCGGAGGCCTCAAGGATCTCCTGGACCTGGTCGGTGGTCAGGGCGTCAAGGCCGCAGCCAAACGAGAAGAGCTGGATGAGGTCAAGGTCGTTTCTGGAGGCCACAAAGCGCGCGGCGCGGTAGAGACGGCTGTGGAACATCCACTGGTCGATCACGCGGATGGGGCGCTCGGGCTTCATCTTGTGCGCCACGGAGTCCTCGGTGAGCACGGCAAAGCCGAAGGAGTGCACCAGGGACGGAATGGCGTGGTTGATCTCGGGGTCGTTGTGGTAGGGACGGCCGGCGAGCACGATGCCGTGCGCGTCGTGTTCCTCGATCCAGCGCAGGGCCTCGTCGCCGGCGCGGTGCATGGCGTCCTTGAACTCAAGGTCTGCCTGCCAGGCGGCGTTGACGGCCTCGTCAATCTCGGTGCGGGTGATGTGCTTGCCGCGCACGCGGCCGCGGCCCTCGGCGGCGTCCTTCTCGCGTTGCTCGGAGATGAGCTCGTAGAGGCGACGCTTGAGCTCCTTCTTCTTGTCGTACGGAATAAAGGGCGAGAGGTACTCGATCTTGGAGCCCTGGCCGAGCTCGTCAACGTTCAGGCCCAGAGCCTGCGGGTAGCTCATCACAATCGGGCAGTTGTAGTGGTTGGTTGCGCCGTCGTCCTCCTTGCGCTCCCAGCGAATGCAGGGCATCCAGATGAAATCCGGGTCCTTCTCGATGAGGTTCATGATGTGGCCGTGGGAGAGCTTGGCCGGGTAGCACACGCTCTCGGACGGCATGGACTCGATGCCTGCGTCATAGGTTGCCGCGGAGGTCTGGTCGGAGAGCACCACGGAGAAGCCCAGCTTGGTGAAGAAGGCGTGCCAGAACGGGTAGTTCTCGTACATGTTGAGGGCGCGCGGGATGCCCACCGTGCCGCGCGGGGCCTCCTCGGGGTCCAGCACCGGGCGGTCGAAGAGCAGCTTGTTCTTGAACTCAAAGAGGTTGGGTGCCTCGTTCTTCTTGGCCTTGGAGCCGCCCGCGCCCTTCTCGCAGCGGTTGCCGGTGATGAAGCGACGGCCGCCGCCAAAGTCGTTGATGGTGAGCAGGCAGTTGTTGGAGCAGCGTCCGCAGTGGACGTTGGTGTGCTTGACCTGCAGGTTGTCGATCTCCTCGCGGCTGAGCAGCTGCGAGGTGCCGTAGGCTCCGGCGCGGTCGCGGGCGAGAAGGGCGGCGCCGTAGGCACCCATGCAGCCCGCGATGTCCGGGCGGATGACGTCACGACCGGTGAGCTTCTCGAAGGCGCGCAGGGTGGCGTCTGACATGAAGGTGCCGCCCTGGACCACGCACCACTGGCCGATCTCGTCAAAGTCGCGCAACTTGATGACCTTGAAGAGGGCGTTCTTGATGACGGAGTAAGAGAGACCCGCGGCAACGTCGCCGATGGTCGCGCCTTCCTTCTGCGCCTGCTTGACGCGGGAGTTCATGAAGACGGTGCAGCGGCTGCCCAGGTCAACGGGGCTCTTGGCGCGCGTGGCCGCCTGCGCAAACTCCTGGACGGTCATGTTCATGGAGACGGCAAAGCTCTCGATGAAGGAGCCGCAGCCCGAGGAGCACGCCTCGTTGAGCATGATGTGCTCGATGACGCCGTCCTTGACCTGCAGGCACTTCATGTCCTGGCCGCCAATGTCCAGGATAAACTGGACGTCCGGGACAAAGGCCTTGGCGCCACGCAGGTGCGCGACCGTCTCGATCTCTCCGGAGTCGGCACGCAGGGCCTCGATGAGAATCTGCTCGCCGTAGCCGGTTGTGGTCACGTGGCCAATCGTGCAGCCCTTGGGCAGGCGGTCGTAGATGCCGTCCATGATGTGGCGCGCCGTGCCGAGAACATCGCCGTTGTTGTTGCCGTACCAGGTGTAGAGCAGCTCGCCGCCCTCGCCCACCACGGCGCACTTCATGGTGGTGGAGCCGGCGTCGATGCCGATGAAGACACGGCCGTGGTAGGTTGCCAGGTCGCCCTTGGGCACCACCTGCTTGTCGTGGCGCTCCTTGAACTCCTGGAAGTCCTCCTCGGAGTCAAAGAGCGGCTCGAGGCGCGCCACCTCGGAGCCCTGGGTGTCCTTGAGGTTCTCGAGCAGCTGGATGACCTCGTCAAAGGTCACGTACTTCTCGGACTCCCCCGCCAGGGCCGCGCCCGTGGCCACAAAGAGGTGGGCGTTTTCCGGAACGATGATGTGCTCGTCGTCCAGGTTGAGCGTGATGTAGAAGCGCTTGCGGAGCTCCGAGAGGTACTGGAGCGGGCCGCCGAGAAACGCCACGTGGCCGCGGATGGGATGTCCGCACGCAAGGCCGGAGACCGTCTGGTTGGCTACGGCCTGGAAGATGGAGGCGGCAATGTCGGCCGGCTTGGCACCCTCGTTGAGCAGCGGCTGGACGTCGGACTTGGCAAAGACGCCGCAGCGCGAGGCGATGGGGTGGATCTGCGTGGCGTCCTTGGCGAGCTCGTTCAAGCCCGCGGCGTCCGTGTGGAGCAGGGACGCCATCTGGTCGATGAAGGCGCCCGTGCCGCCGGCGCAGGTGCCGTTCATGCGCTGCTCGATGCCGTTGTCAAAGTAGATGATCTTGGCGTCCTCGCCACCCAGCTCGATGGCGCAGTCGGTCTGCGGGATGAGCGTCTCCACCGCGCGCTTGGAGGCGATGACCTCCTGGACAAACTCCAGACCCAGCCAGTTGGCGAGCAGCATGCCGCCGGAGCCGGTGATGGAGACGCGCATGGGGGCGGCGCCGATCACCTTGAGCGCGCGGGAGAAGAGCTCCTTTGCCGTGGCGCGGATGTCGGTGTGGTGGCGTTCGTAGTTGGCGTAGACGAGGTTGTCGTTGTCGTCGATAACGGCAAGCTTGACGGTGGTGGAGCCCACGTCGATGCCCAGGCGCAGGTGCGCGTGGCTAAAGTCCGTGCGGTGCGCCGGGGAGAGCTCGGCGCCATTGGCCTTGAGCTCGAGCGGCTTGCGGGCGTCCTTCTCGGCCTGGATGGAAGCGGCGGTCTTATCGGTCATTAGTTGTCCTCCTCGGAGCACATGGCGGCAAGAGCAAAGCTGGGAATGTCCAGGTTGATGGGGTTGTCGTAGAGGTCACCGGGGCGCACGAACATGAGCGCCGTCATGAGGCGCGCCATGACGGGGACGCTCTCGCGGCAGCCGCCGTCGAGCCAGCGCAGCAGCACGCCGACCTCGGCGGAGATGGCAAACGTGAGGTAGTAGTCAAAGAGCGGGCCAAAGGCGCGCAGGTCGAGCCCGTCGACGGCGCGGGCGCCCACGACCTTGTACACGAGCGCCTTGATGCGCTCGGCAAAAGCCGGGTCACCGCCCTTGCCCAGAAGCGGCTGCAGGTAGTCCGCGCGGTCGCGCACGGCGGTGAGCAGCGACTCGGCGCCAGGGGCGGGGCGACCGTGGTCGAGCGCCTCGCGAAGCTCGTCGAGGTGACAGGCGGCGAGCCGGGCAAGCGGGGGCCGCAGCTCGGCGAGCGTCTCACCCTCGATCCGGTTGACGAGGTCGGGAATATCCTTGAAGTGAGAGTAGAACGTGCGCCTGGTAACGCCGGCGCGCTCCGTCACCGCGGTGACGGTCACGCGGGAGAGGTCGCCGGTCGCGGAGATCTCCTGCGCGAGGGCCAGCCGCAGCGCGCGGCGAGTGCGCACGCTCCTACGGTCGGTGCTGAGCACGCATTCCTGCATGGGATCCTTTCTCCGTATTGCACAGCCTGCGTAGTATTGCACAACCTGTGCAGAAACCTTGCGACTCCGAGCGCGGCACAACATCTCCACGGAGCCAGCGGGGCCGGAAGCTGACCGGGTGCCCGGTTTGTGGACGCGGGCCAACGGTTTTCTCGGCAGAAGCGTCGGTTTTGGTCCCCGCACGTCGACCCGTGGACGCGGGCCGACACTTTGGGCCATCAGATTGTCGCCGAGGGTCCCCACATGTCTTTTGGGCGCGCCGCCCGCGTGCACCCCACGCCCGGCCGGGAACCCCGCCCGAATATGTGCTCTGGAGAAATATCTGTCACGCGGCCGCCCTATACTGGTACGCGAGAAAACCCCGGGTCGGAGGTCCCCCATGCGCCGCACCGTCATCCTTGCCTCTCTTTTGGCCGCCGCCTGCCTGCTCCCGCTCTGCGCATGCGGCGCAACGCCCCAGAACACGCCCGATCCGCAACAGCAAAACGCACCAGAGCGGGTCGAGGTACTCGACAGGGCCGGCGAGAAGGACGACGAGACGCAAGCTGAGGCCGAGGCAGAGGCAGAGCCCACGCAGGAACCCGACGCCGAGAACGCACCCGAGGCGGAGGCCGAACCCGAACCCGAGCCCGAACCGGAGCCCGCCGACGCCAACTTTGACGCCACCGCACCGGTTGTGACCTCAACCTCCGAGAGCGGCATCAGCGTCACCGCTCCCAACGCATTTCTCGCCACCTCGGCGTTTGCGCAGGTCGAGGACAAGATCTTAGCGCTCGTTGCAAGCGGCTACCACGTTGGCGTGGTGATGCGCGACCTTACGACGGGAAACCAGATCACCTACAACACCGATGAGCGGCTCTACCCGGCGAGCTCGATCAAGGCCCCCTACTGCGCCATGGTCTGCGAGACAAACGGTGGGCCCGGTGCCATGGCCCAGACGATGGAGAACTGCCTGGTAAACTCGTCAAACGAGGATTACGAGACGCTTATCAACGCCTACGGAATGCCGGCGTTTGGCGCATGGATCGCCGAGCACGGGGCACCTGACGCCTCGGCGGACGGCTCGATCTGGTGGTACCCGGAGATCTCTGCCGGGGAGCTTGCTGCACTCTGGGAGGAAATCTATCGCTACGGAACCTCCGGCGAGGCGGGCGGCGCGGAGCTGGCGGGATACCTCGCCCGAACCGAGAGCTCCCCGATCGGAGACACCCTGCGCGAGACATGCGAGGTGTGGAGCAAGCCGGGCTGGTTCCCCGACAACGGCGAGCTTGTGGCCACCAACGACGCAGGCGTGGTCTTCTCCGAGAGCGGCACCTACGTCATGGTGATCATGACGAGCATGAGCTCAAACCTGGACGGGCTCGTGCCGCTCGTGGAGGCGCTCGATAACGCGCACTCCGTTATGTGCGGGGCGTGAGTGCGGGGCCTGACGACGCGGGGCCTGAGCGCGGGGTAGCAACGTCAGCACTCGCGGCGGTTGCTCCCCCAGAGGTGCCAAAGGCCGCGCAGGGTAAGTGTGTCGTCCACCTTTGCGTTGTGTCGCAGGAGGGCGGCCATCGCCGCGGACCCGTCGCCGGTTATGACCACGGGCGGCTGACAACCCATCTCGTCGGCAATGGCGTCGAGAAGTCCGTCGATGCGCGCGACCTCCCCCAGAACCACGCCCGATTGCATCGCGGAGCGGGTGTTCCTGCCGATCACGGCCGCGGGGGCGCGAAGCTCAATCATGGGCAGGCGCGCGGCGGCGGCCGAGAGCGAGCGAGCCCCAAGGGCCACGCCCGGAGCTATGATGCCGCCCGCAAACGCGCCCTCACCGTCAACGACCTCGAAGTTCGTGGTGGTTCCCAGGTCAACGACAAGCACCGGGGCGCCGTAGGCCTCGCGCGCCGCAACGACGTCCGCCACGCGGTCAGCGCCCACCTCGGAGGGGTCGTCGTAGCGCATGCGGACTCCAGTCTTGAGTCCCGGCCCCACCACGAGAGGGCGGCTCCCGCAGGTTGCCGCGAGCGCACTGCGCCACACGTCCGTGAGTGTGGGAACCACGCAGGCAAGGATGGACTCAGCTGGCAGGGGCTCCCCCATCATCGCGAGCGCCTGGGCGAGCTTCATGCGCGCCTCGTCCACGGTGAGCCGCTCGCGCGTGGTGAGCTCCCAGGTGCTCATCAGCTCGCCGCCAGCAAAGAGCCCGAGGCGCGTGGTGGTGTTGCCCACGTCAACGGCAAGCACGCTCTTCTCGCCGTTCTTCTCGCCCTGTGAAACCGCCATCCATCCTCCAAAAAAATCGGTCGAGCGGGGGCTCTCCCCTTTTGACACCTTTATACTGTACCAGTCCGCAGAAACCCGACTCCCCGTGCGAGGGAGCGGATATTCGAAGGAGCACATATGAGCGAGAAGGGCTCTCGCGCCTCGTGGCGCGGGCAGCTGAGTCCCGTTGGCATTGTCATCGGGTGCATCGGCTGCGTCATCATCACGGCGTCCTCGGTCTACACCGCCCTCAAGATGGGCGCACTGCCGTGGCCGACCATCTTCACTTCCATTGTTGCGCTGTTCTTGCTGCGGGCCTTTGGGCACCGCAGCCTCAACGAGGCCAACGTCACGCAGATTGTGATGTCGGCCGGCTCCATGGTGGCCGGCGGCCTTGCCTTCACCATCCCCGGCATCTGGATGCTTGGCCTTGCCGACGAGGTGAGCTGGGTTGAGATGCTCGTCGTGGCGCTCTCCGGCACACTTTTGGGCCTTGTGTGCACGGCGGCGATCCGTCGGCGCTTTGTGGATGAGTCAGACCTGGAGTACCCCATCGGCACCGCCGCAGCCGAGACCCTCATGGCCACCAAGACAGGCGGCGTCACCGGCAAGCGGCTCTTTGGCTCCATGGGCCTGGCGGGCCTCTGGTGCGTGGCGCGCGACGCCCTGGGCTGGATGCCCACGCTCGTGGCGCAGCTCCCCATTCCCGGCGTGAGCTTTGCGATCTACAACTCCCCGCAGATGCTCTCCGTGGGCTTTCTCGTGGGCGGCTTTGCCGTGGCGTTCTGGCTTCTGGGCGCGCTCGCGGGCAACTTCGGCATCATCGTGGGCGGAAGCGCCGCGGGCCTCTGGGACGTGACAACGGCCCAGGGCATCGTCTCCAGCCTGGGCATGGGCATCATGATGGGCTCCGGTGCGGGCGTTGTCTTGAAGGACATCCTGCCGCACGCGACGCGCGTGCTGCGCGGGCGGCACTCTGCCGGCAGGGAGGACGAGGACGCGGGTGCGGCCTCCGGCTGGAGCCGCCTCGAGCGCGGGACGCTCGCCCTCATGGTGGCTGCCGCGGCGCTGCTCGTGTGCATCGGACTTGGGCTGGGACCGGTCGTGGCGGTAGTCGTGGTGCTTCTCGCCTTTGTGACCACGATCATGAGCGCTCAGTCCGTGGGCCAGACGGGCATCGACCCGATGGAGATCTTTGGCCTCATCGTGCTTCTGGCCGTGGCGGCGTTCTCTGACGCGAGCCAGGTGCAGCTCTTCTACGTTGCCGGCGTGGTTGCCGTGGCGTGCGGTCTTGCCGGCGACGTCATGAGCGACTTCAAGACCGGTGCCATCATAGGCACGAGTCCGCGCGCCATGTGGGTGGGCCAGGCCATCGGCGCGCTTCTGGGCACCGTAGTTGCCGTGGCCGTGCTGGTCACGCTGTTCTCCGCATACGGGCCGGGCGCGTTTGGCTCCGGGCAGATGTTTGTCTCCGCACAGGCAAGCGTGGTGGCGACGATGGTCTCGGGCATCCCGAGTGTGCCGGGCTTTGTGATCGGCCTTCTGGGCGGCATCGCGCTTTATTGGGCCGGGCTTCCCGCGATGATGTTTGGCCTAGGCGTCTACCTGCCGTTTTATATGTCGCTCACCGCAGCGCTGGGCGCGGGCGTACGATGGATCTACGAGCGCGTCTGTGCGACGCGCGGCGTGGCAGACTCTGAGGAGAAGGGTGTCGTTGTGGCTTCGGGCGTGCTTGGCGGCGAGTCCATCGTGGGCGTGGTGATTGCGCTCGCGAGCGTGATAAGCGGGTTGGCCGGATAGCGCGAACAGGATACGGGAAACGCAATCATTAGTGGACCCTTGCCGACACTTTGGACCGTTGGAGCGTCGGCAAGGGTCCACGTTTCTCTTAGCGCGGACCGTTGCCGACAGTTTCATGGACAGAAGTGTCGGCAAGGGTCCACAGGGCGACTGCGGCACGAATGAGGGTCGCGCGCAGCAGCAAGCCATTCTCTAAAGACGGGCTCTCGTCATAGCCGGCCAGAGCCCCGTCAAAGGAGGTCATGGCCTTTCCTCGCGAAAACTGCGCAAAAAGGCCGCTCGTGCCACAAACCGGCGTCCGGGCGTGCAAAAACCTCACTCGTGCCACAAGAAAAAATGAGATATGCGAAATACGGTTCAAATTAATATGTACTCAACTGGGAAAATGCACTCGTGATACTCGAGACACCCCGCAAACCATGTGGCACGAGCGACGTTTTTGCACACGCAAATGCCGGTTGGGACTGCGGACAAAAAGTTGGACCGCGGGGCGGTCCGGACGGGAGGTCCGCATGCACAGCAGGGAGGACGTTGAGCTGGCGCTGATGGCGCTCGAGGA
>CASEVE010000030.1 GCA_949291295.1 uncultured Olsenella sp. | reverse complement strand
CCCGCGGCGGGCGACCGCGCGGAGGGCGGCGAGGCCGGCGTGCGCGCAGGCGGCGGGGGCGGCGAGGTGGATCGCGGCCGACGAGGCGGCCCCGAGGGAGCCGGCGGCGGTCGCCGAGAGGAGCCCGAGGCCGAGCGAGGCAAGCACCCCGCCGAGCGCCCCGACCATCATGGGCAGGCCGCGCTTCACGACCTCGGCGGGCGTGGTCCAGGAGAGGTTGGGGCGCGAGGCGTCGATGGCGAGCGCGAGCGCCGCGAAGCCCGTGAGCATGCCGCCAGCCGTCACGACGCACTGGAGCACCAGGAGCGGGCCGGTGCCGCCCGCCAGCAGTGCGATGGCGGAGGCCGCAACCGCCGCCCCGCCGAGCACGAGGTTGGCGAGGAGCTTGGAGCCGAGCACCGTCCACGCGCCCACCGGCGCCGTGAGCATGAGCCAGCTCGCGCGCGCCTCGAGCGAGACCGAGGGGGCGGCGGTGAGCGACATCGCCCCGCAGAACCCGAAGACCCACGGCAGCGCGGCGTCGACCTGGACGCGCAGGGCCGCGACAGCCCGCGCGTCGAGCTGCACGCCGTTGATGACTCCCGAGGCGAGGAGCGCATCCGCGCCGAAGAGCGCGACCGCGGCCGCGGCCACGACCATGAGGATGAGCCCCACGCAGCTGTTCATCGCGTAGAAGGGCATGGAGCCGATCCGGCGGAGCTCCTTGATCGCGAGGGCACGCAGCGGGCTCGCAGCCGAACGAGACGCCGCGACCGCATGCGCACGGCGCTGCGGCCCGGAGGTCGCCACCGCGTTCGCGTGCGGATAGCGCGCCGCGAGGGCCCCCGTGACGAGCGCCGGAAGCGCAAGCGAGAGCGCAGCGAAGGCGGCAAAGCCCGCAACCGAGCCCTCGCCCACCGCCGAGGCCGCCCATGCGGCCGGCGGGTAGGCAGAGGCCACGGCCGCGGAGAGCGCGCCCGCGACGTCGCCCATCGCGGCGAGGGCGGCGGCGTCATCCGCCCCCGAAGAGGCGCCGCCGAGCGCGAACGACCCGACGACAACGCCCGTCACCACGAGCACCGAGAGCACGAGCTGCACCGCCCCCGCGTGCCGGAACCTCACGGCGACCGAGGTGAGCGCAAGCGACAAGAGCGTGGCCACCGCCGCCGGCGCGAGCGGCGCACATATGGAACAAACCGCGGCAGCCACAACGGCAGGCGGGCTCACGGGCGCCGCCAGGAAGTACGCCGCATAGAGCGGGGCCGACAGCAGCGCGGAGAGCGCGACGCCGAAGCCGTACAGTGGCACCGTCCGCGCGAGCACCACCGCGCGCACGCTCACCGGCAGCGCCGCCACGAGGTCGTAGTCACGGCAGCCGAACACCGTTCCCGGGGCCTTCACGAACACGAGCGCAACCGCGGCGAGCGAGCCCGCCAGCGTCGCGAGCGCCGGGATTGCCCCGGCCGCGCCAACGGCGACCATGCTGCTCCCGAGCAACCACATGTAGGCCACCGCCATGCCGGCAAGCAAGACGACGAGCGCCGCGGCGCCGAGCAGCCGCGCACGGCCCCTCCCGCCCCGGAAGCCGAGGCCGTAGAGGAGCGAACGCGCCTGCAACGAGAGCAGCGGGCGGAGCACACGACCAGGACGAAGGGTGGGCATCGCCATCACCTCGTCCCCAGGAACACGGTGGCGGCGGTCGCGAGGAGCGCGATGGCGGGCGCTATGTAGTACATGGCGGCGCGCCCCTCGCCCCTGCCCGCGAGCCTCGCCGAGACGAGGAGGCCGATCGCGACGCAGGCGGCGGGCACGCCGAACACCACGGCGTCCCGCGGCCAGAACGAGCTCGCCTCGCCCGTGAGGCCCCACTGCATGGGAACCTGCTCGGGCAGGGCGTCGCGGGCGGCGAGGGTCACGGCGAGGGTGAGCGCGCACAGGACGGTGCTGGCGACGGCGTGGGTCTTTGCGGACTTCATGGCTGTTCCTCCTTTGTCTCGGGATCGGGTCTAGCGGCGCGACGGGATGGCGGCGTCCTTCTCGTCCACGAGCTCGAGGAACACGTCCTCGAGCGAGGCCGAGCCACGCACCTCGTCGGTCGGGCCGAAGGCGACGAGCTCGCCGAGGCGGATCACCGCCACGGTGTCGCAGAGCCGCTCCACGACCTCGAGCACGTGGGACGAGAAGAACACCGCGCCGCCGGCGTCGGCGAACTCGCGCAGGATGGCCTTGAGTTCGTGGGAGGCGCTCGGGTCGAGCCCCACGAAGGGCTCGTCCAGCACCAAAAGCGTCGGGTCGTGCAGGAGCGCGCCTGTGAGCACGAGCTTCTGGCGCATGCCGTGGGAGTAGGCGGAGACCGGCTCGCCGAGGGCGTCCGCGAGCTCCAGGCGCGCCGCGAGGTCGGTCACGCGCTGGCGGCGCCTCGCCGCGTCCACGCCGAACACGTCGGCGACGAGGTCCAGGTACTGCACGCCCGTGAGGAAGTCGTAGACGTCGGGGTTGTCCGGCACGTAGGCCATGAGGCGCTTGGCCGCCACGGGCTCGCGCCAGACGTCGCGGCCGCAGACGCGGACCGTGCCTGACGTGGGCGGCTGCGCCCCCACCACCGAGCGGATGAGCGTGGTCTTGCCGGCTCCGTTGTGGCCGATGAAGCCGCAGATCTCGCCGGGCGCCACCGCGAGCGAGAGGTCGCTCACGGCGACCTTGCCCCGGTACTCCTTCCGGTAGCGGCTCACATCGAGGACGGGCGTTTCCATGGTTCCTCCTGACTCCTCCAGTTGTTAGTTCTGCTATAGCCCAGCTATAACAGTTGACGGCATGCTACCACTCATCTGCTCCATTTGCTATAGTTCATATAGAACAATTTTCGGAAACGGGCACGCCATGGTCATCACCGTCGACAAGCTATCGGACGCCCCGCTCTACCTGCAGCTGCGCGACGCCGTCATCGCGGGCATCGCCTCGGGCGAGCTGCGGCCCGGCGACGCCCTGCCCTCCGTGCGCTCGCTCGCCGAGGACCTGGGCATCAACCTGCACACCGTCAACAAGGCCTACGCGACGCTGCGCGACGAGGGCTACGTCATCATGCTCGGCCGGCGCGGCGCCTACGTGGCGGACGCCCCCGCCGACCCCGCCGCCGGCATGAACGAGGCGGCCCTCGCGGCGGCGCTCGCCAAGCTCGCCACCGAGTTCAAGGCGTCCGGCGGCACCCGGCGCGCGTTTCTCGCGGCCGCGGAGCGCGCCGCACGGAACCTGGACTAGGGAGCGCACATGTCGCCTGACCTCATAGCACTCGTCACCAACGCGTCGATGGCGCTCATCACCTTCCTCTCCGGCTGCCTCGTCGCCGCGACGCCCTGGCTCACCCGCGGGCGCGAGGCGTTCGCGGTGAGCGTGCCGGAAACGGCGCAGGCAGACCCCCGCATCCGGCGCATGCGGCGGGTCTTTCTCGCCAGCGTCCTCGCCATCTCGGCCGCGTCCGCCGTCGCCACCCTGGCGCTCTCCTCCACGTTCCCGCTCGCGATGGCGGCGGTGGTGTGCGTGCCGGTCGCGGCGGGCTTCGCGCTCATGCTCGCCTTCCGCGCCCGCGTGCGGGCAATCAAGCGCGCCGAGGGCTGGGAGACGCGCACGGCCCGGCTCGCCGCCGTCGCCGGCGCCGCCGAGGCGAACGCGCCCCGCCCGCTCCCGCTTGCGTGGAATCTTCTCTATGTGCCCGTGATCCTGGCGACGCTCGCCCTCGCGCTCGCCCTCTACCCGCGGATGCCCGACCCCGTGCCCGTGCACTTCGACGCCGCGGGCTCGGTCGACGACTGGATGGACAAGGGCTGGCAGGTCATCGCCATGCCGCTCGCCATCCAGGCGTTCATGGCGCTGTGCCTCACCGCGTCGCACTGGCAGATCTTGCGGAGCCGCCGACCGGCTTCGCCCGAGCACCCCGTCGCCTCCGCCATCGCGTATGGCGCGTTCGCCCGCGCCCAGAGCGCGGCGCTGCTCGTCACGGGTCTCGCGATCACCATGTCGATCGCGATCATGCCGCTCGCCTTCGCCGGCGTGGTCAGCTCGGACCAGTCCCTCGTGGCGCTTGTCGTGATCATCATCGGCGCAATCCTGCCCAACCTCGCCGTCTCGCTCGTCTACGGACAGGCGGGGTCACGCCTCCTGCGGCGCATGACGGCGTCGAGCGCGCTCGACTACGACGACGACGAGCGGTGGCGCCTCGGCGTCTTCTATGTCAATCGCGAGGACCCCTCCGTCGTGGTGCCCCGGCGCTTCGGCGTGGGCTGGGCGATGAACTGGGGCAACCCCAGGTCGTGGGGGCTCGTCGCGCTGCTCGCCGCGGCGGTCGCGGCGTTCGTCGCGGTGGTCGAGGTCCTGCTCAGGTAGGGCGTGCTGCCAGCTCGTCCGCGCAGGAGACCTGACCCCCAGGCGCCCGCCGCCCCAGCGCCCCAGCCCATCGGAAAGCGCAGCGCCCCGCGGGTTTTGTTCCCCGAGGGGCGCTGCCATTTTGGTAGGCCGGACAGACGACGTCTGATTCCGCTCAAGGCAGTTCATCGCTTGGCCCGGGAGAAGCTGGCGGCGGGAGGATCCGCCCGTGGGACTGTTCGTTTGGGCGGCCCACCCGTCGTTCTGCCCGCTCGCCTCAGCGGCCTCCCGTACCGCCGACGCTCCAGCCGAGGCTCTCGGCCTGGATGCGAACGAGGCGGGCGTAGAGGCCGCCCGCGGCCATGAGCTCGGCGTGGGTGCCCTGCTCGGCCACGCATCCGCCATCCAGAACCACGATCTGATCGGCGCCCGCCACGGTGCGCAGGCGGTGCGCGATCACGAGCACCGTCTTGCCGGCGCAGAGCCTGCTCACGGCGTCCTGCACGAGCGTCTCGTTCTCGGGGTCGAGCGAGCTCGTCGCCTCGTCGAGCAGCACGATGGGCGCGTCCTTGAGCAGGGCCCGGGCGATGGAGAGCCGCTGGCGCTCGCCGCCCGAGAGCCTGGCGCCGTTCTCGCCGAGGCGCGTGCCCCAGCCCTCCGGCAGCCGCCCAACGAACTCCTCGCAGTGGGCGGCCCGGGCCGCGGCGCGCACCTCCTCGTCGGTGGCGCCGGCGCGCCCCATGCGGATGTTCTCCATGACCGTGTCATCGAAGAGGGTCACGTCCTGGAAGACCACCGAGACATTGCCGAGCCACGACTCCTCGTCGAGCGTCGCGAGGTCGACCCCGCCCGCCGAGACCGAGCCGGACGCGGGCGAGAAGAACCGCGCGGCGAGCTTGGCCACGGTCGACTTGCCCGAGCCGGAGGGGCCCACGAGCGCCGTCACGGTACCCGGCTCCATGCGGAAGGAGACGCCTCGCAGCACCTCGTCGCCGCCCTCGGCATACGAGAAGCGCACGTCGGCAAGCTCGACGCCCTTCTCGCCCAGCCCCGCGGCGTCACCCGAACCCGTCGCGACCGGCTCGTCGGCAAGGGCCCTGAGACGCGCCGCGCGCCCTGAGAGCTGGAGGAGGTTCGGCAGCTGGGAGAGGATTGAGGTGATGGGCCCGTACACGCGCGAGGCGATGAGCAGGAACATGAGGAGGGTCAGGAAGTCGACCTCACCCGCCGCGAGCAGCGCCGTACCCACGAAGACCGTGAGGCCCACGCCCGCCTGGAGCACCGTCGTGGCCGCCGAGACGCACACGTCCACGGAGAGCTCCACCCGCATCGCTATCTCGCGCAAGGTCTGAAGCGCGGCGCGCATGGGCGCGGACAGCGCGCCCACCTGTCGGCACGTGCGGATGTCGCGGATGCCCCCGACGTAGTCCATGAGGCGGGCGGACGCCACGAGGCGCGCGCCGGTCTGACGCTCGAAGAGCCGCCGCTCGTGTCCGCGCGCGGCGAGCACGATGACGAGCGCCGCCGGCAGCGTCGAGAACACGCAGAGGGCGAGGCGCCACTCGAAGAAGGCGAGCATGACGCACACGACCGCCGTGGAGACGCAGCTGGCGACGAGCTGCGGGATGGTGCTCGACATGAGCGACTCGCGGCTGGAAACGTCCCCCATGAGGTTCTCGGTGAGCTCGGAGAGGTCGCGCTGGTTGAAGAAGGACATGGGGAGCCGCCGCAGGTGCTCGGCGAGGCCCATGCGCGTGGCCTCGGTCTCGCGGTACGCCGTCACGTACGTGCGCCGGTAGTCGTTGCGCGCGCAGAGGAAGACGGCAACGAGCCCCACGACGCCCGCCGCGAAGAGGCCCCAGAGGGCCCGCCAGTCGACGTCCTGCCCCGTGAGCCGCATGAGCACCACGCTGAATGCCATGACCGTGATGGCGAAGGGCACCATGAGGGCGAGGTTGGTGAGGGTGCACGCCGCAATGGCGCGCTTGAGGCCGCGGTAGCCCTGGTCCGTGAGGGCAAGCGCGCGCTGGAGGCGCGGGATTCTGTTCGGGGTAGCCATCTTAAGCCACCTCCCTTCCGTTCGGCGCTTCCGACCCGATGCCCCACGAGAGGGCCTGCGTGTAACGCTCCCACATGCGCGCGTAGGTGCCGCGCGCGGCGAGCAGGTCCTCGTGCCGGCCCCGCTCAGCCACGCGGCCACCGTCGATGACGACGATCTGGTCCGCACCCGCCACGGTCGAGAGCCGGTGCGCGATCATGATCACGGTCCTGCCCGCCATGAGCCGCTCGAACGCCTTCTGGATGAGGTGCTCGTTTTCCGGGTCCGAGAACGCCGTGGCCTCGTCGAGCACCACGATGGGCCGGTCGGCGAGGATGGCGCGGGCGATGGAGACGCGCTGCGCCTCGCCGCCGGAGAGGTGCACGCCCTCGCTGCCGTAGACGGTGTCGTATCCCTGCGGCAGCGCGCGGATGAAGGCGTCGGCCTGCGCGGCGCGCGCCGCCTCGACGACCTCCTCGCGCGTGGCGTCTGGACGGGCCATGCGGATGTTCTCGAGCATGCTCGCCCGGAAGAGGTGCACGTCCTGGAAGACGAGGCTCACGCATCCCATGAGCTCATCAGGGTCGATGTCGCGCACGTCGACGCCGCCGACGCGCACCGCGCCCGCCGAGACGTCCCAGAAGCGCGCCACGAGGCTCGCCACGGTGGACTTTCCGGCGCCCGATGGCCCGACGAGGGCGCAGGTGGTGCCCTCCGGCACGGAGAGGCTCACGTCGTCGAGGGCGAGCGGAGCGTCCTTCTCGCCCTCCGCCCCATACGAGAACGACACGCCGTCGAGCTCAACGTCGAAGCGCTCCGGCACGCGGGCAGCTCCGGGCCCCGGCGCGGGGAGCGCCGGGACGCCGAGCACCTCGTCGATGCGCAAGAGGTGGGAGGAGATGATCATGCTGTCCTCGGAGATGTACATCATCTTGTTGAGCGCGCCGGCGATGGACGGCACGAACAGGAGGTAGAAGATGAAGTCGAGCGCGAACGGGCGGAACGCGCCGCCCGCGAGCCCCGCGCCGAGGGCGATCCCCACCGGCAGGACGAACAGGTAGGCGTTGTTGATGATGGCCGTGAAGGCCGGCATGAGGCTCTGCCAGAAGAGCGCCACGTCGAGAGCGAGGTCCGTGTAGGCGCGCACCGCCGCGGACAGACGCCCGAACGACTCCGCCGTCTGGCCGAACGTCTTCACGACGGGCATTCCGCGCACGTACTCCACCGTGGCGTTCGTCATGCGCTCCTGGTTGACCAGGTGGCGCCGCATCTTGTCCGTGATCGACTTGTTGGAGAAGCCCGCCGCCTCCACGCCGAAAGCCGCGACCACGCACGCCACCGCCGCGAGCCCGAAGCGCCAGTCGAAGACGAAGAGCAGCACCACGATCGCCACCGGCGCCGCAAAGGCCGCCGCCATGTCGGGCAGCGAGTGGGCCAGGAACCCCTCGATGGCGCCTACGCTCTCGTCCATGACCTTGCCGACGCGCCCCGTGCCCAGCGCCTCGAGCCGTCCCAGCGGGATGCGCCCCAGGTGCTCGACGATCTGGAGCTTGAGGTTGTACTCAGCGTCGAAGGCCGCCGAGTGCGCGCAGAGAAGCGCCGCGAGGTAGAGGCCGATGTTGCCCGCCACGCCCCCGAGGGCCATCCAGCCGAGGTCCGCCATGCGCGCCGCGTCGAGCGCGGCGAAGTCGGGGTAGACCGCGACGACGTCCGCCACCACGAGGTAGACCGCGACAAACGGCAGGAACGAGCAGACCGACGACAGCGCCGAGAGCGCCATGGAGAGGTAGATGAGCCACCTCCCGCCTCCGGTGAAGCCGATGACGCGGGCGGCCCAGGACTCCTCCCTGCCCGCGCCCTCCTTTCGCTTGGCCATGAGGCCCCCTTTCCGCCGCGCCCGCACGGATAGCCCGATGCGGGCGCGGCAAGTTAGACTAGACTTACTGTTATTCTGCAACCGCGGGAAGGAGGGGCGTGCGAGCGTGGGGGAAACGACCGGCCCGAGAGGCGGGCGACCAAACGAAGAGCCCCGGCTCTTCCAGGCGGAGGAGCTCGAGCGCATGGGCCTCCTGCCCGCGGGCGACGACCGGGGCGCCGGCGAGCTGTTCGTGGGCGACGGCGTGCGCGCCGAGGGCTGGTACCGCGCGTGGGCGGGCGACGGCCTCACGGTGGTCACCTGCGACTTCACCATCCTCGTTGACACGCTCTTCGGCATCGACACGCGACGCTACCTCACCGTGCGCGGCCCGGCAGCGAGCGAGGGGCGCGGCGGCGCGGCGGATCCCGTGGCGATCGCCTACATCGAGACGCGCGAGGGATGGGTCACCACGCCCGTGCCGGCCGGCTCGCACTTCGCCTACGCGGAGGTCGAGTACTTCGAGGGTTCGCTCCGGGGCGCGTTCGCCGAGCTCGGATGGAGGTCCATCGAGGGGATCTCGTCCCTTCTCGCCGAGACGCGGCACAGCGTGGGCTGGGCACCCGGGGTCCTCTCCGCCCTTGACGAAATCGCACGCGTCAATCCAGCGATGCCGGGCGCGGAGCTCGTCTACGAGGGCGCGGCAAAGGTGCTGCTCGGCTCCCTCGTCGGAACCGCGACCGCCTCCCTGCCGGAGAGCCATGACGACCGGGTTGGCGTACTCGCCGCCATCGAGCTTGCGAACGCACGGTGGCGCGAGGGCGCGAGCCAGGAGGAGGCAGCCTCCGTGGCGGGCATGGGCCTCACGAAGTTCAAGCGGCTGTTCCGAAATACGACCGGGAGCACGTGGAGCGCCTACCTTACCGCACGGCGCATGCGCGAGGCGAGAGTGCTACTCGCATCCGGGAAGGCGGTTGCCGAGGCGGCGAGGAAGGTCGGCTACCGCTCCCCCACGAGCTTCTCAGCAGCGTTCTCAAGGGCGTATGGGGTGTCTCCCCACCAGTTCAAGAGCGAAACCAAAGCGAGGGTTGTGGAGGTCGCCTCCGAATAGGCCAGCGCCTCCGACCAGACGCTGGGGCATAACCGCAGCCAATCTTCCCCGCTTCCATGCAGCCAAAGTTAAAGACAGCTCAACATGCGCTTCGTCTACGAGCTGATCGTCAAGCGAGCACCGAAGGAGGCCTGGATTGCCATGGAGCGCATCAACGGGCCCGCCCTTCTCGCCAGTCCCTCCCGAGCCCGGCCTACCGCCCGATCTCCCCCAGCAGCTGCGCCACGCCCTTCTTGCCAAAGGTCACGTGCTCGCGGCCGTCCGCATGGCGGATGACCACGCACGGCACGCTCATGGCGCGGTAGCGGTCGCGCAGCGCGCCGAAGTGCGCCACGTCGTAGGCCTCCGCCGTCACGCGCGGGCTGAGCGCGGCGATGCGCTGCGCGGCCACCACGATGTCCGGGCACATCGTGCACGAGAGCGAGACGAGCAGTGTGATCTGCAGGTCCTCGGCAATTCCTTCCGCCGCGGCGCGGTCCGCGTCCGCGATGGGCTGCCCGGGGCCGGCCGCGTTGTAGAGCCCGAGCACGAAGCTCGTGAACTCGTGGCCGCCCGGCACGCCGTGGAAGGCAAGGCCCGTCCACGCGCCGTCCTCGCGGCACACGCGCACGCAGGGCAGCTCCTCGGCAGGCAGCTCGCCCGCAGGCGCCACCTCCACGGAGAGCCTGTCCGTGAGCGCGGCCAGCTCCTCCATGTAGGCCCGAAGCTCGGCCGAGACCGGACCATCGTCGAGGTGCAGTCGCAGGACGAGCGGGCGCTCCATGCGCGAGAAGACCGAGTCAAGCTGCGCCCTCATCTCCGGCGTGAGGAGCGACCCGTCGTCCTGGGCGGCCGGGCGCTCCCCCTTCGGCGCCTCGGAGGCGCGCGGGCGCGACACCGGCGCCTGGGGCACGAGGCCCGTGCGCTCCTGCGCGGCCTTGAGGTAGCGCTCCATGTCCGTCGCGGTCTGGGCGGCCTGACCCACAGCCGTCGCCACCTGGCGCAGCGTCTTCACGCAGACGTCGCCAGCGGCAAAGAGGCCGTCCGCCGAGGTCATCTGGCGCTCGTCGGTGAGGACGTACCCGCGCTCATCGAGCTCGGCTATCCCGCGCACGAGCCCCGTCGCCGGCGCGTAGCCCACAAAGACGAAGATGCCGAGGGTCTCGCCCACCGGAGCCTCGTAGCTGGTCTTCTCGCCGGTGCGCGTGTTGCGGTAGCGCAGGCGTCGGAGCCCGACCTCGTCGCCGCCCGCCTCCACGAGCTCGGTGTTGTAGAGCACGTCGATCTTGGGGTGGCTCTTCGCGGGCTCGGCTGCGGCGGGTGCGCAGGTGAAGTCGTCCTCGCGCACGAGCACGGTCACGTGGCTCGCGTACTTGGTGAGAAAGACGCTCTCCTCGGCCGCGGCGAAGCCGCCGCCCACCACAAAGACCCGCTTTCCCGTGAAGAACTCGCCGTCGCAGGTGGCGCAGTAGGCCACGCCGCGCCCGCGGAACTCCTCCTCGCCGGCAAACCCCAGGCGGCGCGGGCTCGCCCCGGTGGCGAGAAGGACCGCGAGGCAGGAGAGCTCCCCGCGCGAGGTGCTCACGCGCTTGACGTCGCCCGCCAGGTCGAGCCCCGTCACCTCGGCGAGCAGGAACTCCGCGCCGAACGACTCGGCCTGCCGTCGCATGGTCTCGGTGAGCTCGGCGCCGCTCGCGGAGAGGACGCCGGGGTAGTTCACCACCTCGCTCGTGATGGTGATCTGCCCGCCGAACGTCTCGCGCTCGACCACGAGCACGCGGTAGCGCGCCCGCGCGAGGTAGAGGGCCGCCGTGAGGCCGGCCGGTCCGCCGCCGATGATGACGGCGTCGTAGAGGCTCTTGGGGTCGGGCCGGTCGGCCGCGTTCTTCTCGCCCAGGTTCTTCTCGCTCATTCTTTCCTCCCTATGTACGAGGGCCGCGGCCGGATGCCCGGTCGCGGCCCTGTCCGAGTCTTCGCGCACAGCGCGCCTACAGCTGGCCCACCAGGTCGAGGCTGGGCCTCAGCGTCCCGGCGCCCGGCTGCCACTTGGCAGGGCAGACCTGGTCGCCGTGCTCGGCCACGAACTTGGCGGCCTGAACCAGGCGCAGCAGCTCCTTGGCGTTGCGGCCAATGCCGCCGGCCGTGACCTCGTAGACCTGGATGCGCCCCTCGGGGTCCACGATGAAGGCGCCGCGCTCGGCGAGGCCGTCGCCCTCGATCAGGACCTCGAAGTCGCGCGCGAGGACGTGCGCCGGGTCCGCCAGCATGGGGTAGGTGACCTTGCCCACGCGCTCGGACTCGTCATGCCACGCCTTGTGCACGAAGTGGGTGTCGCAGCTCACGGAGTAGACCTCGCAGCCCTCTGCCTTGAAGGCGTCGTAGTTCTCTGCCAGCTCCTCGAGCTCGGTGGGGCAGACAAAGGTAAAGTCGGCGGGATAGAAAAAGAACAGGCTCCAGTGCCCGAGGGCGTCAGCCTTGGAGACGGTGTGGAAGCCGCCGTTCTGATAGGCCTGGACGGTGAAGTCGGAGATCTCCTTGTTGATGAGGGACATGCTTGGCTCCTTTGATTGGTGGCTACCCGTTGGGGCTTGCTCAAGTGATACCCTGCTGGCTGCATTTCTGACTCGAGAGTTTACCTATTCTTACTTTTGTCGAATACTACACGGTTTCTGCACAATCTGAGAATCGTGGCCCAGCTCACCCCACCACACGATAGCCGGCGGACTCCACGGCTTCGGCCAGCGCGGCGTAATCGATCGGGTCCTTGGAGAGCACGCGCACGCGGTCGGGCAGGGTCGCGCGCGCCCACACGCCGCCGATGCCGTCGAGCGCGGTCTCCACGGCGGCGAGGCAGTGCTCGCAGTGCATCCCCTCGACGGTGAGGTCGGCCGAGTAGGGGTAGTGCGCCTCGTTGGTGTCGGCAACCGTCGGGCGCGCGACGTGGGACCCGGCGTCCCCGCCCGAGCACCCGCAGCCACAGCCACCCCGGCGGAGCGTCCGCAGGTAGCGCTGCACAGCGAGAAGGACGACCGCCACCACGGCCAGGACGATAATGACGTTGATCATGGCAACCTCCTTGCGAGCCCGCGTTCTTCTCGCCCGCCGCTCACGCCTCGGCGGGGACGCGGCGAGTCTTCACACCGAAGCAGAAGTACAGGATGTGGAACACCCACACGCACGCCAGCACGATCTGGCCAACGCGCACCTGGTGCATCATGACAAAGCCGATGGACATGAGCACGGTCACCGTGACCATCACGCGGATCTTGGTGGCCCAGTCCATGCCCTGGCCGGCCACGTAGCTCTCGAGGTTCTTCTTGTAGAGCTTGGTGCCCGTGAACCACGTGTGCAGCCGCTCCGAGCTCTTGGCAAAGCAGAACGCCGCGAGCATCAGAAACGGAAACGCCGGCAGCAGCGGAACCACCGCGCCCACAGCCCCCAGCGCGAGCCCCACGCAGCCCAGAGCCACCAGCAGCACCTTCTTCACCTTCATGCGTCTCCTCTCGATGATACGAAGGGACAGTCCCTTTGTCTCATTTCTTGTTTGATGATACGAAGGGACTGTCCCTTCGTATCCTTTCGGCCTTGGTCTCGATGACGTGACGGACGGCCGCCACGGGGTGATGGAAGATCATGCGCGGTCCCGAGAAGCGCATCACCGCGCGGATCTTCTCGCGCATCTCCGGCTTGTAGCAGTGCACGCGGCAGTTGGAGCAGAAGGTCTTGGTCTCCATGAAGGGGCAACGGTCGCTGCGCTGCCGCGTATACTCCGCGAGCTCAGCGCACTCCGGGCAGAGCTCGCCCGCGCGCGTGCCGTGGCGCCTGCGACAGTAGAGCGCGATCATCTGAGACACCATGCGCTTCTCGCGCTCGCGCTTGGCCGCCACGCGTGCGGTGTCGGGCGTGCGCACCATCAGCTCACCCTCCCGTTCTCAACGCTGACCACGGTGTCGGCGATGCGCATCGTGGACGGCCTATGGGAGACGAGAAGCACCGTCCGCCCAGCGCGCTCCTCGGTAATGGAGCGCAGGATGACGGCCTCGTTCAGGCTGTCGAGGTTGCTCGTAGGCTCGTCGAGCAGCATGAAGGGGGCGTCGTGCAGGAAGGCGCGCGCGAGCCCCAGGCGCTGGCGCTCGCCGCCGGAAAGGGTGTCGCCGAGCTCGCCGACCGACGTGTCGTAGCCCTTAGGCAGGCTCATCACAAAGTCGTGGACCGAGGCCTTGCGGCAGGCCGCCTCGATCTCTTCGTCCGTGGCGTCGAGGCGCGCGATGCGAAGGTTGTTGCGAATGCTGTCGTGGAAGAGGTGCGTCTCCTGCGTGACGAGGGACTCCAGCTCGCGCAGGTTGGCCGTGTCCACGTGCCGCACGTCGCGCCCAGAGACGGAGACGCTCCCCTCATCCGCGTCCCAGAACCGCATGAAGAGGCGCAGCAGCGTGGACTTGCCGGAGCCGGAACGCCCGGTGATGCCCACGATTCTGCCGGCGGGAGCCTCGAGCGAGACGTCCGTGAGCACGCGCTCGTCTCCGTAGGAGAAGCCCACGTGGCTGGCCGCGGCGCCGTCAAAGCCCACGTGCTTCTCGCCCGTGACCTCAGGCGTCACCGGCTCCTCGTCCAGGATGGCGAGCACGCGCTCTCCGGCTGCGAGGGTGGGCTGCAGCGTGGAGCCCAGGTTCGCGAGCGCCACGACCGGTCCAAACGAGCTCATGAGCGCGAGCACGGGGATGAGCACCCCGTCAAATCCCACGGCACCGGCGCGGTGAAGCGCCGCCGCCACGAGCAGCATGACCAGATCGCAGGCGAGAATGACCGTGTTGGTGAGCGCCGTCGCGCGACCGTCGGAGCGCTTCATGCGCTCCTCGTCCGCGGCGAGCGCGCGGGACCGCTCGTCCATCTGGGCCAGGCGCTCCGCGCCCGCGCCGTACTGCAGGATCTCGTCCAGTCCGCGCAGGCTCTCCAGCACGAAGCTCGAGAGCTCGCCCGCACCGGCACGGAAGCGCGCGCCGGCGTCCCCGACGAGACGCGCGGCGACGAGCGGGCACGCCACGCCCACGGCGAGATACGACGCTGCGGCCACGACGGCAAGCGCAGGGTGGAAGCCCCCGATGAAGGCGCAGGCGCCCGCGCAGAAGAGCAGCGCGATCGCCGCCGGCGAGATGGTGTGCGCGTAGAAGACCTCGAGCAGCTCGATGTCCGAGGTGATAAGCGAGATGAGGTCGCCACGGTCGCGCCCCTCGAGCTTGGCCGGGGCAAGACGCCGCAGCGCTCGGAACACGCGGTCGCGGACGAGCGCGAGCAGCTTGAACGCGATGAAGTGGTTGCACGCCTGCTCGCCGTAGCGAAGCAGGCCGCGCGCCACGGCGCAGACCGCCATCGCCACGATGAGTCCCGCGAGTGGGGCCGCCGCGCCGTCCGCAAGCACTGCGAGCACGCCATATCCGCCGAGCACCGTGATTGCCGCCGCGCACGCGTGGCCGAGAAGCCCCATGAGGATGGCCAGCACCATGTACCCCGTGAGCGGGCGCACCAGACCCACGAGCCGAAGCATCACCCTCACGCACATCCCCTCTCGTTTGTGACAAAGGTGACAGGGTTATTTGTCATGAAACCGACGTTCGTGACAGATAACCCTGTCACCTTTGTCATCATCTTTGTCACGAGGCCGTAGTTCTCGAGGTCACGCTGGGCGTGCCAGAGGGCGGCGTAACGACCGCCAGCCGCCACAAGCTCGTCGTGGCGGCCGCGTTCAACCACATGCCCGCCGTCGAGCACGAAGATCTTGTCTGCCCCCACTACGTTTGCCAGGCGGTGAGAGATGAGTATCACCGTCGCGCGCCCGGCCAGCCCGCGAACGGCGTCCATGATGGCGTCCTCGCTCTCCGCGTCCACGTTGGAGGTGGCCTCGTCAAAGACGTAGACCGGCGTCTCGTGCAAGAGGGCGCGGGCAATGGCCAGACGCTGGCGCTGCCCGCCCGAGAGGTTGGAGGCGCGCTCCGCGAGCATCGTGTCCAGCCCGTCCTCGCCGCGCAGGAAGGGCGCCAGGCGCGTGGCCTCGAGTGCGGCCCACAGCTCGCTGTCGCTTGCGCCCGGCGCTGCGACCAGCAGGTTCTCGCGCACCGTCCCCTTGAAGAGGTAGCTCTCGTGCCCCACGTACGTCACGTGAGAGAGCAGGTCTGCCACGTCGAGCGAGCCAACTTCAACGTCACCCACTGTGAGCGAGCCGCGATACCCGCGCAGCCGCCCCAGCAGGAGCGCCGCAAGCGTGGACTTGCCGCAGCCGGACTCGCCCACCACGGCCACGAAGCCGCCCGCCGGCACTTCCAGGCTCACGCCGTCCAGCACCTCACGTTCGCCGTCGTAGGAGAAGCGCAGGTCACGCGCCTGCACGTCACGGCTCGCAGGAAACGCGGCGCCGCCCGCCGGCGGCTCCGGCAGCCCCAGCAGCCGGAAGATCTTCTCGCTCGCCGCCATGCCGTTCATGGCCACGTGAAAGAACGACCCCAGCTGGCGCATGGGAATGAAGTAGTCCGCAGCCAGCAGGATGATGGCGAGGCACCCGCCCAGGTCAACCGCGCCCGCCGCCATCTGCGTGAGCGCCACCGCCACGCCGGCGGCCGCGCCGCCGTACGCCACGAGGTCCATGATCGTGATGGAGTTGAGCTGCATCGTGAGCACGCGCATCGTGATGCGCCGGAACTTCTCGGCCTGCTCGTTCATCTCGGCCTGCTTGAACTCGTCGGCCTGGTAGACCTTGAGGGTGGTAAGGCCCTGGAGGTTTTCCAGGAACGTGTCGCCGAGCTCGGTGTACTGCCCCCAGTAGCGCCCGAGCAGCCTCTTTGCCCAGGTCTGCACCGCGGCGATGGCCACGGGGATGAGCGGCACGCACACGAGCAGCACCACGGCCGCCGGCACGTTCACAAAGGCCAGGGCCACGAAGAGCGTGAGCGGCGCGAGCATGGCGTAGAAGAACTGCGGCAGGTACGCGCCGAAGTAGGTCTCGAGCTGGTCGCACCCCTCAACTGCCACCTGCACGACCTCGGAGGTGCACACGTCCTCGCGGTAGCTCGGCCCCAGTCGCAGGAGCTTCTCGTAGATGCGATGGCGCAGCGTGCGCTTGACCTCGCGGCTGGCGAGAAACCCCATGCGCGCGGAGCCCACGGCGGCAAGCCCGCGCACGATGGCCGCCACAACCACGCAGACGGCGAGAAAAGCGAGGTCCTTCTCGCCCGCCGTGCCCGCCCAGAGAGCGGAGAGCGTCCGACAGATGACGAGCACCATGCCCATGTTGGCCATGAGCGACGCCCATTGCAGGGCCACACTCGCGCCCACGTACCTCATGCTCCCCGGCACGATGCCGATGAGCCGCTTGTCGATCATCACGTGTCGTCGCCCCTCACGTCCGACGGTTAAATCTGTTAGCCATAGTAAACTATTCGGGGATAATTGTTAAACTGTCATAACTTTTTCTCATCCCTTTTCGCCGGCGAGAAGAACGGGCGGATTCCGGACGTTTTTTGACCATAGACCGTCCACGAGCCGCCCGTTTCCGCGCCAGCTCGCCTTTGGGGCGGGTTCCGGACGTTTGGAGACCCCAAACCGTCCACACGCCGCCCCATCCGTAGATGGGGCGGGTTCAGGACGGTCCGCGAGAAACCTGACAAATTACCCTGTCACCAATGTCAACCAATGTCATGAAAAACGTGCTGGTATGTTGGGTGGCACGTGCGGGTATGATGGACGTATTGCAACCGCTTCCCACAAAGGAGCTCACATGAGCGAAGCGTCCGTGCCCGCTGAGAGCCGCAAGATTTCCGTTCTTCTCAAGGTATACGGCGTCTACTGCCTCGTCACCGCCGCCGCAGTACTTGTCCTCGTGGCACTTATCGCAATCCCGCTCGCGCAGTATGGCGTGGCGCTCTTCCGCAAGAGCCATGACGTCACGCTCACGATGACGCTCACCATCATCCAAATTGTGACGTCCGTCATAGCTGCCGTCGGCTATGTCGCCTTTGGCGTGCTCGTGCTCAAGAACCGCCGGCGGCACGTTGCACAGATCGCATACGCCCTGCTCGGCGTGGGCATCGTCAACCTCATCCTCGAAATCATGCTCAACGGCTTTGGCGAGAACCTCATCTATGACGGCGTGCGACTGCTCGTGCTTCTCGTCATCTCCGCCACCATCGATCCCACGCTCATCACGGAACGCCAGCTCCAGCGCAAGCTGCGCGACATGGAGACGGAGGAGGCCGCGGAAGCCGGAACGCTCGGACGCGCCAAGGGCGACCGCGGCTTCATCGAGCTCGACTTCTTCAACCTGTTCTGGGTCTTTGTGGTCTGCTGCGTGCTCGGCCTCATCATCGAGACCGTGTATCACATGGTCGTGGTGGACCCGGGCGTCTACCAAGACCGCGCCGGCATGCTCTACGGGCCCTTCTCGCCCATCTATGGCTTTGGTGCCGTGCTCATGACAGTTGCGCTCAACCGCTTCTACCGCGCAAACCCGGTGGTCATCTTCCTTGTGTCCGCCGTGATCGGCGGGCTCTTTGAGGCGGCGGTCTCCTGGTTCATGCAAGTGGGCTTTGGCGCCGTGGCCTGGGACTACTCCGGCTCCACGATCTTTGGGCTCTTCCCGGACCCGATTGCCATACTCTTTGGCGGACGCACGAGCACCCTCTTCATGTGCATGTGGGGCGCGCTCGGCTTTGTGTGGATCAAGTTCTGCCTACCGTGGCTGCTCAAGCTCATCAACCTCATCCCCTGGCAGGCGCGCTACTCGCTCACCACGCTCTGCGCGATTCTCATGCTGGTGAACGGCGTCATGACTCTGCAGTCCCTCGAGTGCTGGTACCAGCGCGAGAGCGGGCTTCCGCCCAGCTCACCCATCGAGGAGTTCTACGCCGAGCACTACGACGATGCCTACATGCAGCACCGCTTCCAGTCCATGACCATCACGCCCGAGGACAGCGCCCGCCGATGATACGAAGGGACTGTCCCTTCGTATCATTCAGGTGAGATAGCCTGTCTGCGGGCGGTTGAAGCGATGCGCCGCCACGAGGATGGCAATGCCCAGAAGCACGAGCGGCAAGCTCAGGAGCTGACCCATCGTGATGGGGCCAAAGAGGTAGCCGAGCTGCGCGTCGGGCACGCGGACAAACTCAATAAGGAAGCGAAACACGCCGTAGAGCGCAAGGAACATGCCCATGAAGGTGCCCTGCGGGCGCGGGGGCACGCGGCGCGACATCACGTACAGCACCGCAAAGATCACCAGACCCTCGAGCACGGCCTCATAGAGCTGCGAGGGATGGCGATACACCCCGCCGCCCGTCTCAAACATCACGCCCCAGGGCAAATCGGTCTCCTTGCCCCAGAGCTCGCCGTTCACAAAGTTGGCGCAGCGGCCAAAGAAGAGACCGAGCGGCGCGCCGATGACGCCGAGGTCGCAAATCGTAGGGATGGAGATGCCGTAGTGGCGGCACACCAGGCTGCCGCCGATGACAGCCCCCACAAGACCACCGTGGAAGCTCATGCCGCCCTCCCAGGTGGCAAAGATCTCCAGCGGGCTCGAGAGGGAGAGCCCCGCGCCCCAGATGTAGAAGATCACGTAGAACAGGCGCGCGCCGATGATGATGCCAAAGACCACGCCAATCACGATGGAGAAGACGTCGTCAACGGAAAGCCCCAGCTTCCAGCGCTTCTGCGTGCGCCACATCACAACGCCGGCACAGATGAAACCCAGCAGGTAGGCAATGCCGTACCAGCGCACCGTGAGCGGACCCAGCGAGAGTGCCACGGGGTCGAGCATGTGGTAGAGATCGTCGAGAAACACGTTCTTCTCCGCCCGTTCTTCTCGGCCGCGCTAGAACGCGGCGGGCTGGACGCGCGTCACACCGGGGACGTGCTCCATGAGGATGCGCTCGATGCCCTCGGACATGTCCAGGCTCGAGAGGGGGCAGCCGGCGCAGGCGCCCTGCATCTCCAGGGTGACCACACCGTCGTCGGTCACGTCGATAAGGGCCACGTCACCGCCATCGGCCTGGAGGCTCTGACGGATAACGTCGAGGGTGGCGTCGAGAAGTGCGCGATCAACGGCCATGAGAGTTCCTTTCTCTGTGCCCGGACGGCGTGGCCGGCGGGCGGTTTGGTTTCAGTGGAACATGTTACCCAATGCCGGCAAAAAGATGCCCAGAAGTGTGGCCACTTAGGCGCGGGGCGGGGCGGCGCCCCTCGCGGGCAGCGGTCACGGCGCGCACCACGCGCTCGACGGCTGAGGCGACCTCGGCCGCATCCATGAGCTGGGCATCCACCATGAAGCGAGAAACACCTGCGGCAAGAAGCTCCGCGACCTGCGGCGTAGCGTCGAGCGGCTGGGCCGAGAAGATCCTCGAGCGGCCGTTGACGTCGGTGCGCACGGGAAGCTCGCGAGCATCGATGTCGCGCAGGGAGAGGTGACGACGGCGCAGCTCGCAGTGGCGACAGTCGTGGATGCAACGGCCAAGCGCCTGAAGCACGCAGTGCTCGCTCGTCATGACGCGCTCGCGGCCCAGAACCGAAAGGCCCACGGGTATCGAAGACACTCGCGCGAGGGCGCAGACCTCCTCGAGCGTGAGCTCGGGCGAGAGCCAGACGCCGGCTGCGCCCGCGGACTCCAGAGCGGCAAGCGCGCTCGTATTGTGGACAGGAATGCAGGAGCGGACCTCCGGCGCCGCGCCACGCTCTGCGGCAAGCGCCAACTCAGATACGTTTCCCACGGCCACGGGACCGCCCTCACACACCCACGAATCCAAACGGTCGTGGTCCGCCTCGCGGCAGATCTCGTCGAGCCATGGGATCACGCCCTCGGGCCAGGTGCCCTCGGCAAGATCGTCCGCACCTGCGTAGACGCGCGTTGCACCCGCCGCGAGCGCCGCCTCCGCGCACTCCGGCGTCATCACCAGCGCACACACCGCAGCGTTACGAAGGGACAGTCCCTTCGTAACATTTCCCGTGGGGATGTTACGAAGGGACTGTCCCTTCGTAACGTGGGCGGCGTAGGGGGCGAGAAGAGCATCCTCCAGGCGGCGACATGCCTCGGCGCGGACCTTGTGCACGGCAGAAAAGCCCATACCGCAGCCGGGGTCAAGCTCAACGTCCCAGCTCACAGGCTCAAAGGGGCTCTGCCCCATACGGCCCACATGCTCAACGAGGTCCTGCTCGGACACAGGCTTCGTGCGCGCAGGCTCCACGACGAAGCCCTCCGCGCAAGCCGCAGCCACTCCGTCAGCACACTCCAGCCCCACCAAGAACGGCTCCCCCAGGCGCGCGCGAACACGAACGTGAACGGCACGGCGCCGCACCACGTCCTTATCGGCCACGCGCGCCGCATCATCAAGCGCACGCTGCGAGCGAATCAGACGAACCACCGAGCCCGCGGGCATGGGGCGCGCGGCGCGACACACGATCGTCTCCCCTGCCGCAGAGTCCGCCGGGGCGGGCGCGGTCAGGAACTGCGTGGGGTCATCGACCGGGCGAATCTCAAGAAGGTCCCCGGCCCCAACCGGAGCGCTCAGGCGAACCTCCACATCCGCGCGCGTGAGCCTCCTCATGCGCTCGCGCCCACCGTTGCCGCCACCGCGCCGCACGAGCGCGTCCTCAAGGGAGCGCGAACCCACGACCTCGCCCACAATCTCGCCGCGGTTGTTGGAGCGCTCGTAGCTCATCATGTCGTTCTCGGAACGTGCCCAGAGGTAGCTGTCCGTAAAGTCGCGATTGAAGGCGCGCTTGAGCCGGCGGTGTCGTGCAGCAACCGCGGCCTCACTGTCCTCACCTGCCGCCAGCGCGTCGAGCGCCCCGCGATAGGCGCCCACCACGGAGAACACGTAATCGGGCGCCTTCATGCGGCCCTCAATCTTGAGCGACCCCACGCCCGCGTCTCGCATCTCGGCGAGGTGGTCCACCGTGCAGTAGTCCTTGGGACAGAGCAGCCGCGTACCGCCCACTCCGCGGCATTTCTCGGGGAGGCCCTGCGTAGCCACGCCGGGAATCTCGAGCACCTGGCCCTTCTCGTCCACAAGGTCGTACGGCAGGCGGCACGGCTGCGCGCAGAGCCCCCGGTTGGCGGAGCGCCCGCCGTTGAGGGAGCTCATGAGACACACGCCCGAGTAGCAAAAGCACAGGGCCCCGTGCCCAAAGCACTCCAGCTCCACGCCCTCCTCGGCAATGCGCAAGATCTCCTCGAGCGAGAGCTCGCGCGAGAGCGTCACGCGGTCCACGCCCCAGACGTCGCGGCACCACGCCACGCCGCGCGCGTCCTGGACGTTAGCCTGCGTGGACACGTGGGTCTCCACCTCAGGCCACCTGCGGCGAATCTCCGACATGAGGCCCCAGTCCTGGATGATGAAGGCGTCCGCTCCCAGCCCCCACGCGCGGCGCACGAGCTCCAGCACGCGCGGCATCTCCTCGGTCGAGATGGCCACGTTCACGGTCACATACACGCGTGCGCCGGCCAGGTGGGCCCGACGGCACGCAGCGGCAAACGACTCGTCGTCAAAGTTCTTGGCGCCGCGACGGGCGTTGAAGTCGTTACCCAGGCCGCAGTAGATGGCGTCCGCCCCCGCCGCGAGCGCGGCGTTAAACGGCTCGGGGCCACCGGCGGGCGCCAGCAGCTCCGGCACGCCGTGGGCCTCAAGGAAGGTAGTCCGACGGGGCATGAGCTCACTTCTTTCTTACGGGCGGCTTCCGGACGGTTTTTCTCGCCAAAGCGTCCGTATCTTGCCCGAAACCAAGGTATCGAGAAAAACGGGCGGCTTCCGGACGATTCTTAACACCAAACCGTCCGGAAGCCGCCCGTTGAGAAGACAACTTACACCAGGCGCGCCCAGCGCTTCTTGCCGGACTGGACCGTGGTGCCAGCCGAGAAGAGCGACGCCTCCACGTTGTAGCACTTGGGCGCCACGGCCTCGCCGTTGATCTTGACGCCGCCGCCGTCCACGAGGCGGCGCGCCTCGCCGGCAGACTTGGCGATGCCCACCTCCACGAGGAGCTTGCCCAGGTAGACCTTGCCCTCGTCGTTGACCTCGGCCACGCTCACGGGGAACTCCGGCATGTCCTCGGGGGCCTCGGCGCGCTTGAACTGCGCGTCAAAGGCGGCGCTCGCCGCGGCGCCGGCGCCCTCGCCGTGGTAGAGGTCCACGATGTTGGCGGCCAGCTCACGCTTGAGCGCATACGGGTCGGCGGAACCGTCCGCGAAGGCGGCGTCGATGGCGTCGAGCTTATCCATGTCAGCCGTGGAGCACAGACGCCAGTAGAGCGGCACCAGCTCGTCGGTGATGGACATGACCTTGCCGTACATGTCGGCCGGCTCGTCGGTGAGGCCCACGTAGTTGCCGTAGCTCTTGGACATCTTCTTGTGGCCGTCGGTGCCCACCAGAAGCGGCATCGTGAGGGCCACCTGCGGCTCCATGCCCATGGCGCGCATGAGGTCGCGGCCGGCGAGGAGGTTGAAGATCTGGTCGTTGCCGCCCATCTCGAGGTCGGCCTTGATGACCACGGAGTCGTAGGCCTGGAGCACCGGGTAGATGAACTCGTGCAGACCGATGGACTTGCCCTCGGTGTAGCGGTTGTGGAAGTCCTCGCGCTCGAGGATGCGGGCCACGTTGAACTGGCTCATGATCTTGAGCATCTCGGCGAGGTTCAGGCCCTTGAGCCACTCGCCGTTGTGCAGGACCGTGGTCTTCTCAGGGTCGAGCACCTTCATGGCCTGCTCGACGTAGGTCTGGGCGTTGGCCTCGACCTGCTCCTCGGTGAGGGGCGGGCGGGTGGAGTCACGGCCGGACGGGTCGCCGATGAGCGCCGTGCCGTTGCCGATGATGAGCGTCACGTTGTGGCCGAGGTCCTGGAACTGGCGCATCTTGCGCAGCGGCACGGCGTGGCCGAGGTGCAGGTCCGGCGAGGTGGGATCAACGCCCAGCTTGATGTTGAGCGGCGTGCCCTTCTCGAGCTTCTTCTTGAGCTCCTCCAGCGGCACGATCTGCATCGTGCCGGACGTGATCACCTTCAGCTGTTCTTCGACGGGAAGCAACGATCTCTCCTCCATTGCATCATCGTTTTCCTAGTAGCGTATTAGCATACCTCAGTTTAGCGAGACTGCCCAAGAGGGGATGTGGGGCGCGCGGCGGGCTTTTCGGCCAGGCAAAGGGGAGGCAAAAGGGGACAGGTTATTTCGCTCAGAGTTTTTGGGACAGGTT
>CASEVE010000029.1 GCA_949291295.1 uncultured Olsenella sp. | reverse complement strand
CCGGGCTCGTCGGTTCCGGGCTCGTCGGTTCCGGGCTCATCCGTGCCGGGCTCGTCGGTGCCGGGCTCGTCCGTGCCGGGCTCGTCGGTGCCGGGCTCGTCGGTGCCGGGCTCGTCGGTGCCGGGCTCGTCCGTGCCGGGCTCGTCCGTGCCGGGCTCGTCGGTCGCGGGGTCGAGAGCGTCGATGGCGGCGGTCACCGCAGCGGCGGCGGCGTTGACGACGGACTGGTCCGTGGACTCGAGGGCGGCCTTGGCGGACTCGAGGGCGGCCTGCAGCGCGGCCCAGGACTCGGCGGTGTAGTCATCGGCCTTCAGGGCCTCGGCGGCCGCGATGGCCTCGTTGAGCTTGGCGTAGTCGACCTCGTCGCCGGGCTCGGGCTCGGTGACCTTCTCAAGCGCCGCGACGGCGGCGTTCAGGGCCTCGGCGGCGGCATTGACCGCATCCTGGTCCGTGGACTCGAGGGCGGCCTTCGCGTCGGCGAGGGCATCCTCGACGGCTGCCCAGGACTCGGCGGTGTAGTCGTCGGCCTTCAGGGCCTCGGCGGCGGCGATGGCCTCGTTGAGCTTGGCGTAGTCGACCTCGTCGCCGGGCTCGGGCTCCTCGGCCTCGACGAGCGCCGCGACGGCGGCGTTCAGGGCGTCGGCGGCAGCGTCGACAACCTTCTGGTCGGTGGACTCGAGGGCGGCCTTGGCGTCGGCGAGCGCCTCCTCGACGGCGGCCCAGGACTCGTCGGTGTAGTCGTCGGCCTTCAGGGCCTCGGCGGCCGCGATGGCGGCCTCGAGCTTGGAGATATCAACGTCCTCGCCGGGGCCGGGCTCAGGAACCTCGGTCTCAGTAAAGCGCAGAGCGGCGTAGGCCTTGTTGATGGCGATCTTGGCCTGCTCGACAGCCTCGCTGTCGGGCGTGCCCTCGAGAAGTGTCCTGGCGTCCTCGATGGCCTTGGCGTACTCGGCCCAGGTCTCCGGAGTGAAGTCGTCCTCGTTCATCTCGTCAAACACGTCGACGAGCGCCTGGAGGCCCTCAGTGTCGGCGGCGATGTTGCCGTTCACGAGACGAATCTCAGCGGCGGAGCCGAAGGAGATGTTGCCGTCATGCTGGCTCTCGGTGGCGACGAGCCTCACGGCCACAGCGTCCACGGCGTCGAACTCGACGGTCTTCACCTGGTTGTTGTTGGCCCAGCTACCCTCGGCAACCGTCTCCCAGGCACCGTCAGCGATCTTCTGGACCTGAATCTGGTAGCCGGTTATGAGACCGTTGGAGCCGGAGGTGCGCGGAGTGTACTCGAAGCCGGCAACCGTCATGGTCTCGCCGTCCTTGGTGGAGAGCTGGATCCAGTGGTTGCCATCGTGGCTGTCGCCTGCCCACGTGGTGTGCCACATGGTGCTCGGATCGCCGTCGAGAACGTTGGACGCGGGACCCTCATTGCCCGTCGTGGACTGCTCGGAGCACGCAGTGGCGGTCAGCAGGGCATTGTTGATGAAGTCAAGGCTCACGGACTCGACGACCTCAAGGCCGTTGATGGCCTCCTCGAGCGCGGCGGCGTAACCGTCGACGACGGACTGCTGCGGGGCGAGGAGCGTGCGGTCGATGGACTCGACTACCTTGTCGAGGGCGGCAATGGACTCGTCGGTGTACGCGGTCTTGTCGAGGTTGTTCACGTACTCGAGGTACTTGTCGACGAGCGTGTAGTCGGCCGGGTCAAAGCCGGCGTTGTCAACGATCTCCTTGACGGGCGCGAGGGCGGTGGAAATCTCCTCGGCCGTGGGGTTGATCTTGTTGATGACGGCCTTTGCGGCAGCCATGGCCTCGTCGAAGTTGGCGGGACGATCCGCCTCGTCGATCGAGTAAGCAACCTGGACCTGCGTGTAGAGGTCCATCGTGGAGTTGAACGCCGTGGTGGAGACGCTGTTCGTGTTGGACGTGGTCACGTAGATGTCGTTGACGTAGCCCTCGAAGGCGTCGGTCGCGGAGCCAACATAGGCCAGCGGGAACATGTTCGTGGCGTGCACCTGACCACGGGTGCCGGTGCCGATGGTCCCAACAAGCTCACCGTTCACGAAGAGCGCAGTGGTGTTCTGGACGTTCTTGAACTCGAGCTCGACCCACTCGCCCACGGGGAGGGTGTAGTCGAAGCTGAAGTCATAGCCCTCGCGGGAGATGCCGACCTTGCCGGTATCGCCCTGGACGGCCTTGATCTGGCCGTACTCGGACTCAAAGAGCACCTGGTCCTCACCAGAGGCGGAGGTGCGCATGACCTTCACGCGGAGGTCGGAGCCCAGACCGAGGGTCTCGATGTTCTCGAGCTTGGCGTAGGACTCGCCGCCGTTGAGCTTGAGGGCGCTCGTGTACTCGAGGTCCTCGACGCTGGCGTTCTTGAGCTCGGTCACACCGCGGTCCATGCCGGAGGCATCGTTCTGGTCGTCGAGCCCGAGCTGGACGTAGGTACCGTCCTCGTTGGCGGTCTGCTCGTAGCCCTGGCTGGCGTTGGGAGCGGTGCCGAGGTTGGCCATAACCTGCTGAGCGTCCGCGAGGTTCATGGCGTCGGCCGGCTTGCCCCAGGTCTTGGCGCCATAGAGACCCATGGACTGGTAGATGCGATCGTAGATGTCGAACTCGGACATGCCGATGTCCTGACGGTCGATCATGTCGTTCCAAGCGGCGTACATGCCACCGACCATCTGTGGGTCGCCCGCGGGGATGGTGACGCTACCCTGCGTGTTGACGGCGCCGTTGTACATGGTGCCGGCGTTCAGGTAGTCGTAGTAGTACGTGGCACCCGGGACGATGTAGTACTGGCCGTCATCGCAGTAGATGAGCTCGTAGCCGAGGTTGTACATCTCCTTCATGTTGGCGTAGCCGGTGTTCCAGAGAAGGACCTGGGCATTCTTCGCGCTCGTCACGATTGAGTTGTCGCCACTGTAGTTGGAGAGGCTGCCCCAGACGCGCGGAACGGCATCCGTTTTCTCCAGGATGTAGTTGGAGAGGTCGTTCACAAAGCGACGGTAGGCAGTGCCCGTATCCTGGAGGTTCTCGCCGTTGACCGCGTGGTCACCTGTGCCGGACACGTTGAACTCGTCGGCGCCGATGTTGATGTACTTGGCGTCGGAGAAGGCGCCGCCCTCACCGGTGTACTCGCCCCACAGCATCTTAGCAAGAGCGAGAACCTCGTCATAGCGGTTGAGGATGTCGAGGTGGTCACGGTTGCGGTGCCGCATCACGCCATAGGAGAGGTCGTTGAAGACCTTGGTGATGGCCAGGGAGTGCGCCGGAAGGTCAATCTCAGGCGAGATGTTCATGCCGAGCACGCCGAAGTACCTGATGAACTCCTTGAACTCAGCCTTGGTGTAGTAGAGGTCCGTGCTCGTAAGGTCGGCCTGAGCGGTGTGCTCAACGCCAGCAAGCTCGTAGGTCTTGCCGGCCTTGACGTCAGACTCCATACGGAAGCCGGAGTACGCACCCTCATCGGGGTCAGCCGGGTCGATGCCGTCGGCAACGTACTGCTCGATGGGGATGTAGTTGTCGTTGAGGTGGATGTTGAGGTCGTTCATCTTGTAGTAGGTCATCTGACGGCAGAGCTTGTAGAGGCTCTCCATCGTGAAGGTCTTGCGACCCACGTCAAGGATGAGACCACGGACCGAGTAGAGCGGGTAGTCGCGGGCCTCCCCCTGGGCGATGGAGCCGTTGCCCTGCTCGAAGGCCTGGAGCAGCGTCTGGGCGCCCCAGTTGGCGCTCGTGGTGCCGTCCCACTCGGCGTCGTTGTTGGAAGCGGTCACGGTCACGCGGGTGCCGGTGACGGAGAGCTTGTAACCCTCCTCGCCGAGGGCGATCATCTCGTTGGAGTCGTCCTGCGTGAAGACGATGGCGTTGTCAGATCCGGCAGCGCCGCTCTTGGCGGTGAACTCCATGCCGGTGACGGCGGAGAGGTCGGAGGCGAAGAGGTCCACGACCTCCTTGAGAGCGTCAGTGGTGTAGATGATCTGGGTGCTCTCGTTGAGGGTGAAGGAGCCCTCGCCGCCAAACCACTCGGAGAGCTCGGGGAGGATGGTCGGGGCCTCGTTGCCCTGGTTGGTCTCACCCAGGGTGCCCGGGATGGTGACGGTCTTCTCGACGAACTCGTAGGTACCGGTCTTATTGTCGGTGATCTTGAAGGCGAGCTTGACGTCCTTGTTCACGAGCGGCGCGTTGATGTTGTACTCGCCGTCGACGACCTGCTCGTAGTCCGTGCCGCGGTACTCAACGGTGTAGCCGTCAACCTCGGGCAGGGAGACCTCGAGCTTAGTGTCGCCCTTCTCGGGGGCGGTGACGACGATCTGGTCCGCCAGCTCGGCCGGGGACATGGGCGGCTCGCCGCCGTAAACCTCGAGCTCGTAGATGGACATGTTGCCCCAAGCGGTACCGCCATCGGGGTCAGCATAGGTGTTGTGCTCGACGTACAGACGGACGTAGCGCGCCTTCTGCACCTCATCAAGCGTGATGGTCTGAGTCTTGGAGTCCGGACGGCCGTCGTTGCTGTAGACGGTCTGCCAGTCATCGCTGTCCACGCCAGGGACGGTGTCGCCGGTGGCGAGGTCGACGTGATAGCCGTTGGCCTTACGCATCTCCCAGTAGATGCGAATGTTCTTCACATCGTACTCGGCACCGAGGTCGACGTAGATCCAGTGCGGGCCACCATCGGCGTTTTCGGTTGCGTCAACGGCGGAGGCCCAGCGGGAGCTCTTGCTGCTGGTGTCACCGTCGACGGCCTTGTCGGCGCCGAGGGTGGCATCCTCGGAGGAGTCCGCAGCAGCGGTCTTGCCGCGGGCGACGTTCTCCTGCGGATCCTGCGTGGGGGTCTCGGGCTCGGAGCCGTCGCCCTCACCCATGACCTGAATCTCATAGAAGCCCACGTTGGGCCAGTTCATGTCCGTCTCGCCGCTGCCGTTGCCAGCATAGTCGCTCACGTAGACGCGAACAAAGCGAGCCTCGACAGGCGCGTTCTCGAGGGTGATCTCCTCGGTGGTCTGGTTGAACTCATCGCCTGACTTCTCGTAGACGGTGGTCCAGCCTGCCTCATCGGAAGGAGCCTCGTCGGCAGCGGAAATCTGAACCTTATACGCCTTGATGTTGGGACGCTCCCAGAAGAGGTTCACCTGGTGAACATCCTTCACGGCACCCAGGTCAACGTAGATCCAGCGCGGCTCGATGGTCTCGCTCTTATCGGTGCCCCAGTGGGAAGCCTTTCCCTCGGTGACGCCGTCGAACGCCTTGTCAGCAGTGTAGGAGGTACCCGCCTCAACATTGCTGGCAACAGCGGTCTTGCCCTGGGCAAGGTTCACGAGCTCTGCGGCGTGGGCCGCGAGAGGTGCAAGCGTAATGCACAGGGCAAACAGCATGATCGCGAGAAGTGCTCCGACACCTCCCTTGATGTACGAACGTTTACTCATCAACTCTCCCTTCTCTGTTCTACTCGCACAACTCTTGCTCGTAGGGTCGAACGTACGGGAAACGGCTCGACGCCCCCTCGCGATGAGAGGGCGTCAAGCCGATGGTACCTAGGTACTACTTGCGACGGCGAATCTTGAGGGCGCCAGTCGCAGCAAGCAGGGTTCCTGCCATGGCGAGCGGAGCCACGATCAGAGAGGCGTCGCCGGTGCTGGCAAGGGTGTCATCGCCCTTGTCGCCGCTCGGCTTGAGGCCGTTGGGCTTAGCGTCGTCGCCAGACTGCTGGTCGTCATCGCCAGCGGGCTTCTGGTCGTCGTCGGAGCCGGGGGTCACGTCGTCGCCGGGCTTCTGGTCATCGCCGGGCTTCTGGTCATCGCCAGGCTTCTGGTCGTCGCCGGGCTTCTGGTCATCGCCGGGCTTCTGGTCGTCGCCGGGCTCGTCGGTGCCGGGCTCGTCGGTGCCAGGAGTGTCGGTTCCGGGCTCGTCCGTGCCAGGCTCATCTGTACCGGGCTCGTCCGTGCCAGGCTCATCTGTGCCGGGCTCGTCAGTTCCGGGCTCGTCCGTGCCGGGCTCGACGGGCGCGAGGGCCTTCTCGGCGGCCTGGAGGGCGGCGAGGGCATCGGCGACGTCGGCCTGGGTGGCCTCGGGATCGGCCAGGACGGCCTGGGCCGCGGCGAGGGCCTGCTGGTAGGCGGCCCAGGACTCGGCGGTGTAGTCGGAGGAGGTCACTGCTGGTAGGCGGCCCAGGACTCGGCGGTGTAGTCGGAGGAGGTCAGGGCGTCGGAGGCGTCAACCTCGGCCTGGAGCTCGTCCTTGTCGACCTCGTCACCGGGCTCGGGGCCGGGGCCGGGCTCCTCGACCTTCTCGAGCGCCGCGACGGCGGCGTTCAGGGCCTGCTCGGCGGCGTCGACCGCGCCCTGGTCGGTGGACTCGAGGGCAACCCTGGCGTCGGCGAGGGCGGACTCGACGGCGGCCCAGGACTCGGCGGTGTAGTCGTCGGCCTTCAGGGCCTCGGCGGCCTCAATCGCGGCCTGAAGCTCGGAGTAGTCGGGCTCGACCGGAGCGGGCTCAACCAGGCCGTCGAAGGCCTCCTTGAGCTCGTTCCAGGCGGCGTTGATCTCCTCCTGGGTCGCATCCTCCTTGTCGAGGATGGTCTGAGCGCCAGTGAGGGCGTTCTCGAAGCGAGTGGCCGTCTCCTCGGTGTAGGCGGAGGTGTCGGTGTCCTTCACCTTATTGACGAGAGCCTCAAGCTCGCTCTTGTCAGGCGTCTCCACCGGCGGAATCTCGGTCTTCTTGAGACCGTTGTAGGCGGTCTCAAGAGCAGCCTTGGCCTGATCGACCTCGGTCTGCGTCGCATCGGCGTCATCAAGCAGGCGCTGAGCGTCGGCAAGAGCGTTGGCGAACGGAGTCCACGTGGCCTCGGTGTAGTCCTCGGCCTTGAGGCCCTTAGCGGTGATGGTGTTGACGAGCTCCTGGAGAGCGGTCTTGTCAACAGTCGGTGTGGTGCCACCGGTCTTGGTGCCGTAGAAGCGAACCTCGGAGGCGCTGCAGTACTGGTCCTGGACGTCTCCGCCGGAGTGGTTCACCTTGAACATCACGTACTGGGTGGTCTGCGGCGCGAAGGCAGCCTGCTGCCACTCGGTACGGTCGATCAGGGTCATGCCGTTGTTGGCGTACTTGAAGGTGCCCAGGCTCACAACGGTGGAGTCCTCGGTGGCCTCGTAGCCGTTGTCGGCGTAGGCCTGAAGCTCCTCGGCGCTTGCCGCGGAGAGAATCTCAACCTCAAAGATGTCGCCGTTGGTACCGTTCTGGCGCGGCAGGAAGGTGACGTCGGTGAGGTCATACTCAGCACCCAGATCAAAGATCAGGTACTGCGGCATGTAGACCGCATTCGTGTAGTTGGAGTGCCAGTAGCTAGCGTCATCGTAGTCGAGGACGTTGTCCACCTCGCCGTCCTCGCCGGAGGAGGCGGGCATCTGGCTGGACTGACCAACAACCTTGACGGCGGTATCGGCGCCCGTGTTGATGAGCGTGGACTCGTCGACCGGGCGCATCTCGAGGGCGTCGATGGCGTCCTGAATGGCAACGGCCGCAGAGGCAACGTCATTGGCGCTGTAGTTGCCGGACGCGATGAGGTTCTGACCGGCCTTGACGGCATCCTGGAGGGCGGCGTAGCTCCCCTCGGTGTAGGCGGAGGCAGCGTAGCTGCCAGCATCACTTATAGCCTGCTCGAGCGCAGAGGTGTCCACGCCCTCCTTGACGGTCACGTCATACGTTGCCGTCTTCGTGGGATCGAGGTGGGACGCAACGGTGATGGTGGCCGTGCCGGCGCTGTTGCCGCGGACAAACCAGACCACGTTCCCATCAGCATCCGCCACGGCGACGGCGCTCACGACGGTCGGGTCGGAGCTCGTGACGTCAACGTACGGATAGGCGTCGCTAGTCGTGATCGCCTTGGCGTCGACGCGCGCAAGCTCGCCCGCGTAGAGCTCGGTCACGTTGTCGCCAAGCTCGACTCTGTCAACGGCGATCGAGGCGGTCGTGTACACGAAGTTGATCTCGCGCAGGGACAGCATGCGGTTGTCGGGGGAGCTGCCCGCAGCCTCGCCAGTGCTCGTCAGCGGGGTGATCTCGACCTTGGTGACCAGCTTGCCGGCGTTGGGCTCGCTGACCTCCAGGTTGTAGACCGCCTCCTGAGAGTCGAAGGAGAACTCCTGCGTCGTGTCATCGGCGAAGTAGATCGTGGCCTCGAGGGACTTGACGCAACCGTTGCCGCTCTCGCGGTTGCGAATCTCAACGTTGTCAAGCGAGGAAGCCTGCTTGAACTCAAACGTCATCGTCGTCGGGAGCTTGACGTAGCTCGGGAGCTCGCTGGTCTCGGCGTCGTGGTTGCCCTCGATGTCCCACTTGAACTCGAACTCAATGCTGTCGGAGCCATTGAAGAGGCCGTCATAGCTGCCCTGCTGGATGAGCTTCTCGACGTTGGTGCCGTCGTCGCTGATCAGCTCGTCGTTCGTCATGGTGATGTTGAACGCGTCCTGACCATACTCGGCGGTCTGGGCGCCCGGAACCTCGGGGAACTCGGGCGTGGTGCCGTCGGACTCAACGACCATGGCGTCGCAGGCGGGACCAACGAGCCAGGAGGTGGAGGAGAGCGTGACGTCCGCGTCGGCAAGGGCCCTCAGCTGGAACGTGGCCATGACGCCCGTACCGTTGTAGAGGGCCTTGTCGCCCTCGTTCACAAAGGCCAGGTTCACGGTCTGGACGTTATCGGAGAAGGTGGTCGTGGAGGTAGACTCGTCCTCCATGCCGGCGATGTAGGCGCTTCCCTCGATGCTGTCTGCGACGAGCTCGAACTTGGCGCCGTCGAAGTGGATGACGGAGCCCAGCGCGTTGACGTTGGTAGCGTCGCTCACGTAGAGGTCGACGGTCACAACGTCGCCGGTCTTGACCGAGGTCGCGCTCGGGATGACGGCGACGCTGCCGTCAACGGCGCCGGTCTTGTTGGTGCCGTCGTAGACCTTGGACATCGTGAAGGACATGTCGTACACGTCGTACACGTCGTTGTTGTTGATGTCAAAGGCCTTGCTGGCAACGTGGGTCTGGAACTCGTCCGCATAGGGCTCACGGTTCTCGCGGCCAAGGGCGTTGCCCTCGAGGTGCTGGACGTCCTCGGTGCCCACCGTGTACGGGGCGCTCGGGAGCGAGCCCACTTCAAAGCCAGAGGAGCCGTCTGCCTTGTAGATGGCAATCTCGCTGGCGGAGAAGAACCCACCAACAGAGGAGAGCGGCGTCAGGCGCACGTAACGGGCAAAGGTGTTCTCGGGGAACTGCACGGTCTTGACGTTGCCGTCCTGACTCCAACTCGTGGCCTCAGAAATGACGGTCCAGTTGACACCGTCGAGGCTCGTCTCGATCTTCATGCTCGTGACGGTGCCGTTACCGGCGTCGTCGCGGGGGTAGTACTCCATCGTGTCGAAGTCGTAGGCAAGACCGTAGTCGATCGTCATGGTCTGGCCGATGTTGTTCCCGTCGGAGTGGAATCCGCCGTCGCCGGTCTGCAGCTCGTGGTCGAAGGCCTTGTCCTCAGTGCGGTTGCTGTAGATGCCACCCTCCCAGTCGATGCTCGTGGGCGTGGGAACGTTGCGCCACGGATCCTGGAGCGATGCGGTGCTCAGCTCCTCGCTCCACTCGGAGAAGCCCTCGGCGTTGCGCGCACGGACCTGATAGGTGTGCGTGCTGTTGTAGGACAGGTCGGTGTGGTTGTAGGTCGTGGTATCACCAATGCTGAAGACCACGCCGTCAACCTTGAGCTCGTAGCTCGTGGCACCATCAACGGCATCCCAGGTGAGGGCGATGCTCGTCGGGGTCTTCTGGTCCTCGGGAGCGGCGAGGTTGGTCGGCGTCGCGAGGCTCTCGTTGAGGACGTTCTCGGGCAGGTCGCCATCGTTCTCAAAGCCGGAGACCGTCAGCGTCTGGGTGGTGCTGTTGACGTCGGTCTGAGCAAACTTCACGTAGAGCTTAGGCGACGAGATGATCTCGGTCTTGGTGAACTCCTCGCTCTGAACGCCCTCGTCGTCGGAGTAGGCGTTGGAGTTGAGGTTCGGGGTCTCGTCGTAGAAGTAGATGGCCTCACCTTCAGCCGGAGTGGCGGCGTCGAAGGCCTCCTTGGAGTCAACCTTCTTCTGCGTGAGGACCTGCTCGCCGTTCTTGGCCTCGACGGAGCTGGGCTCGGCGGACACGTTCACCACGAAGGTGGTGGTGCGGTTGGAGCCGTAGCCCGTGTAGGTGCCCGTGGACTGGCCGGCGGTGAAGGTGGCGGTACCGCCCTCGACCTTGGAGGTGAAGGTGGTCTCCACGTGCGGGCCGTAGGAGATGTTGTCCTGGACGCCGTACTCGGCATCGGAGCTGTCGGTCGTGTTCTCGATGTAGGTGCCGTCATCCTCGTACAGCGTGTAGTCGTTCTCGCCGTCGATGGCGTAGAACTCCACGATGCGCTTGGTGCGGTCCGTGCCGTCCGGGTTGGTGTCGGTAATCGGCTCGGGGTTGTTGTTCGCCTCGTACATCGGGATGATCGCGTTGGCCTTCACGAAGACCGGGAGCTTCCAGATGGGGGCGTCGAAGTTGTTGAGCACCTGGCCGCCGGTGTACTGCTCGCCGGTCCAGTAGTCGATCCAGATGGTGCTCGCGTCGCCCGGGAGGTAGATGTTGTTGCGGACGTCGTTGCCATCGCCCAGGCCGCCGTTGGCGGAGTCGCCGTCGGTGTTCTGGTAGATGGGGGCAACGAGGAAGTCCTCACCCATCGTGAACTCGTACTGTGTGGCCGTGCTCGCGGCGTACTCGGAGTCGTCGGAGAGGAGGATGGCGCGGACGATCGGCAGGCCGAGGTCATCGTTGCCGGTCCAATTCTCAACGTTGGACGCGGAGGCGGCGGAGGTGTAGATGTACGGGAGAAGCTGAGACTTGAGCTTCAGGTACATGCGGTTGATGCCGGTGTAGGGATCGCCGTAGGTGTAGGGCATCTTGGCGTAGGAGCCCCAGCCGTCCATGTCCAGCATGAGCGGGACGAAGGACTTCCACTGGTAGTCACGCGTGGCGATGATGTGGTGGCCACCGAAGATGCCGTCCATGTCGGAGCCCATGTAGGGGTTGCCGGCAAGGCCCTGGCCGATGAACGTGGGGATGTGGAAGCGGATGTACTCCCAGTTGCCGCCGGTCTGGTCACCGGACCAGATGCCCGCAAAGCGCTGCGTGCCTGCCCAGCCGTCAAGGGAGACGATGAGCGGACGCTCGTTGGCCTTGGTGGTCACGATGTCGTAGGCCGTCTTCGTGCCGTTGAGGCCGAAGGAGTAGCCGGGGCCGACCCATGCGACGTCGGTCTTGAGCATCGTGACGCCGCCCTTCTCGACCTCAGCCTCAAAGTCGCGCAGCGTCTGCCAGAGCGTGTTGGGGTTGGAATCAGGGGAGAGGTTGGACTGGGTCCAGAGGCCCGTGGCGACGCCATGGGCGTCGGCGTAGTCAGCGAACTCCTTGAGGTTCTCGACGTTGGCCGCAACGGCCTCGAGGCGCGCCTCGGAGCTCGAGCCGTCGGCGTTGACGCCGCCGGTCATGTTGTAGCCGTTCTGGCCGTAGCCGGCACCGTAGCCGTCGTTCGGCAGGAAGTAGCCGAGCGGCATGTCGTAATCCTGGTAGCCGTTGAGCTTGGCCTGAGCGGAGTACTCATACGGGAAGTCCACGCCCTCGGGGATGTTATCCGTGTAGATGGAGGGGCCGTCGCCGTTGAGGGACTCAACATGCTCGTTGGCGCTCATCGCGGCGCCGGTGCCACCCTTCTCATAGGAGATGGAGTCGTACTCGCCGCTCGCGTAGCTGCTGTGGCCGTAGATGGGCCAGCCGCTGCCATAGCCGGTCTGGCTGGTGTCAGACCAGGAGTCACGGTTGTAGGCGTTGTAGTGACCCACATAGAAGGCGTAGTCAGGAACAAGCGCGGGGTTGCCCGTCACCGTGTAGTACTCGGTGAGGAGGTCCTGGGCCACCGTGGTAACGCCAGCCTCGGAGTCATCCGAGACAAAGATGTAGGCGTCGTACTTGTTGTCGTTGTGCGTAGCGGTCACAACGTCCTGGCCGTTGCCAAAGTTGTAGGAGCCGGAGGCAAAGGTGTTGCGAAGGACGCCGTAGCCCTCGCTCGACCAGTAGAACGGGTTCGGGGAGGCAACGCCGCCGTCGACCCAGTTGCTCTCGTTGGCAATGTTGATGGTGTTGCCGGTGTGGATGAAGCGGCCGTTCTGCATGCCGCCGCCGAAGAAGTTCTCGGCGTTGCCCTTGGCCAGCGTCTGGACCGTGGCGTTACCGTTGAACTGGATCGGGGAGGTCTCCTGCATAACCGTCTTCTCGCCGTCGGCGATGGTCATGAGGGCAGTGTCCTTGCTGAACGTAACCGTGGTGTCGCCCGCGGTGATGGTAACCGCGTCGGCACCGTCGTTGACGTCAACCGCCGCCGGCGTCTCGTAAATCTCGTCGTCATCCGGCTGGGCCTGGATGCGCGCGGTGTGCGAGGCGCTGTTGGGGGTCGCGTACGGGTTGAAGTTGCCCGACGGGTCAACCACATAGTGGACGATGCCGTCCTCGAGGAACGTCATGCGACCCTCGATGGTGGTGCCGTCGGAGTCGAAGGTGATGAGCACCTGGTTCGACTGCTCGGGGTTTACCTCCACGCTCGTCACGCTCGTGAGCGAGCCCTGGAAGTTGGCCGGCGCCGCAACTGCGGTCACGGCCGTCACCGGAAGCGAAGTGGCCAGAAGAGCAGCCGTCATGGCGCCGCCCACGGCACGGCGGACGTTAGCGTACAGCTCTTCCTTCCTCCTTCTTCTTGCTCCCATGTGGTGGTTGTCCATTTCTGCCACCTTTCTCCTTGCCCATACCCTAGGATCTTTTTCAACTGGTACGGACCAAATACCGAGCTGAAACACCCAACAATAGCTCTTCGATTTTCGTTCAGGTATTGTCAAGACAGCGGCTGGTGTCCGCGAGCGGCGCTTAACGCGGCCCTCAACGGTAGGTTTCGACCGCTCACCGTCACATAGGTATTACTTTGTTGATATGAATTGGACTGCTTAACTTAGAACCACTGGTATCTCTACCTGCGAATCTGTTGTTTCGCGGGGAATACCAGTTGCCCCGCAGGCCCGTCCGCGCACCATCGCGCACCAAACCCCCAGGCAACCCTCAGGCGCCCGTCCTGCGGCATTCTTGCCCCGATCTGGGCTCTCCAGCAGTTGTAGGTTGTTTTGCAGCAAAGAGCCGAGTATCGCCCATTTTCCCGCCGCGTTTCCGCAGCTAGATAAATGCCACCAACCTGGTAGTACTAAGGCCTCTTCGGCAAAACAACCTACAACCCAAAATTGGCCTCTGTCACGCCTCTCTAGTGCCCGAAAACCTGGGCGCGTGAGGCGTCTAGCCCACGAAATCCCTGATTTCTTCGAGGCGCGCCTCGGCCTGCTGCCTGCCGGCAATGTATAGAGAGAGCAGGGTCTCCCCATCTCGGGTTGTGGAGCCCACGCTCACCGGCTCCTCGGGGGCAACCACGAAGCAGCGCCCCTCCCGCTCCAGCTCCCAGAGGCGCTCACGTTGGGCGTTGTAGCGCTCGCCGCGCGTGCGCAGCGCCTCGAGATAGAACGGGTAATGGTCGTAGCGATGAGACTTCAGCGCAAGGGCCTCGCTGCCCGCATCGCGGCGGTAGGTGCGATCTCGCGTGAGCACCACGAGCGCGCGATCAGCCGGGCTATGCCCCTCAACCCGCGCCCCACCCTCAAGGCCCAGCGCGGTCTCAAACGGGATGGAGTCGGTGGTTCCACCATCAAGGTAGCGATGCCCGTCAATCTCTACGATGCGCGAGACCGTGGGCAGAGAGGCGGACGCCCGCACGCGTACGAGGTCCTCCGGGTAGCTCCTCACGGGAAGATAGTCCGGCGTGCCGAAGGTCACGTCGGAGACGACGGCGTAAAACGGCGTCGTGCTTGCGTTAAAGGTCTCAAGGTCACAGGGGTCAATCCGGTCCTGAACCTCACCGTACATGAAGTCCACGCCCGCAACGTTGCCCGTTGTGGCAAACGACCACAGCGACATAAAGCGCCTGTCATCTCGGAAGGCGAGGATGTCGCGCATGGTGCGGCCAATCTGGTGCGCACGGAAGTTGGATCCGTTGATGGCACCGGCCGAAACGCCCCAGATGCTCGAGAAGCCGTAGACGCCTCGCTCCTGCAACACGTCGAGCACGCCTGCGGTAAACATGCCGCGAAAGCCGCCGCCCTCGAGCACGAGCGCCGGGGCGCTCGCGCGGGAAACCTCGTTTGTCATGCGCATCCCCCGAATCCAACGAAATTTGCAACACTATATATACCCGTTGCTCGAGCGGGCACACAAAAGCGGCCGCCAGCCCCGAGGGACCAACGGCCGCGAGCGTACATGGTGGAGGTGCGGAGAATCGAACTCCGGTCCAAAGCAGGTCCCTGACAGGTGTCTCCAGGCTCAGCTACCGGTTATAGTTCAGACGCCGCGCACCCGGTTGCCCGCGCTTGGCGTCCTAGTCGGTTCGGTCTTTTCGAGCGGCATACCGACTACGTCCGCTCGAGCATCTCCCTAAAATGACGTCTCCACGGGAACGGGAGCAATCCCCGCTTCGACGCGCCAGCTATAGATTAAGCGGCGAGATCGTCAATTCAATTTGACGGTACCCCTGTTTAACGTGGCGAGGAGACCACGGCCTGCTGCCCATCTCAGACCCACCCTGTCGAAACCAGTCACCCCCGGCTACCGGGTGGGGCAAGAAAGACCGCCACCATGCGGCTGTCAACGTACCGGCCGCTCGCGCGGCAGTGACGGTATTCTACCCGTTTTCCCAAACGAGAGACGCGAGACACCCAAGCCCCCGGACACCGCCGTTTCTGTTTGATTAAGACTTTAGCTCAGTAAAGTTAATCCTAGGGAGGTGCCCACATCCTCAGCTCCCCAAACGCCGATACTGCGGTCTTGCATCGGATACGGACGATCGCCAGGTCGTCCGCCGGAAAAGGGAGGGAACATGTCCATGAGTGAGATTTCCAGAAGGCGCTTTGTCCAGGCCATGGGTGCCATCAGCGCCACCAGCGTCTTTGCGCTTGCAGGCTGCGGCGCCAAGCGCGCGAGCGAGTCTGACGACAACACCGACAGCACCGCCAGCGGCATCGCAGACACCATCACCTTTGCCCAGGGCGCCGACCCCCGTGGCCTTGACCCCGCCTACGTCGACGACGGCGAGTCCGCAAAGATCATGTGCAACATCTACGACACGCTGCTCGCCTACGACACGCAGAGCTGCGACATCGTACCCTGCCTCGCCGACCTGCCCGACATCTCCGACGACGGCCTGACCTACACCTTCAAGCTCCAGGAGGGCGTCAAGTTCCACGACGGCACCGACTGCAACGCCGCCGCCGTCAAGGCCAACATCGACCGCCAGCTCGAGCCCAACCGCACCGAGGACATGCCCTACGCGTCCTTCGTCTTTGGCTCCGAGGCCTCCGGCTCCGGCGTCGCCTCCGTTGAGGCCCCCGATGACACCACCCTCGTCATCACCCTGCGCGCCGCCTCCACGCCGTTCATCAAGAACATGGCAATGGCCCTCGCCGCGCCCGTCGTTGCCCCCTCGGCCTACGCCGACGGCGCCAACTCCATCGAGAACCCCATCGGCTCCGGCCCCTACAAGTTCGTCTCCTGGAACAAGGGCGAGAACGTGGTTCTCGAGGCAAACGAGGACTACTGGGACGAGAACCGCATGCCCCAGACCAAAAACGTCATCTTCCGCTTCATCGCCGAGAACTCGAGCCGCGTGACCGCCCTCAACAACGGCGAGGTCGACATCATCGACGGCATCGACGCCTCCGTGGTCCCCACCATCACCGACGCGGGCAACGAGCTGTTCGAAGAGGACGGCATGAACATCAACTACATGGCGTTCCGCAACGATGACGGCGCCTTCACCGACCTCGAGGCTCGCCGCGCCTTCTGCCAGGCCGTCAACGTCGAGGAGATGGTCCAGAGCCTCTACGGCGACTACGCCGGCGTTGCCACCTCCGTCATGCCGCTGTGGATGGCCCCCTACGACGAGGACATCCAGCAGACCGCCTACGATCCCGAGGCAGCCAAGCAGGCCTTCGCCGACCTAGGCATCACCAGCTGCACCATGCTCACCTACACCAACCCGCGCCCCTACAACTCCATCGGCGGCCAGGCGCTCGCCGAGGCCATCCAGGGCTACCTGCGCGAGGCTGGCGTTGAGATGGAGATCGTCTCCTACGACTGGACCACGTACCAGACCAAGGTCGAGACCGACAAGTTCGACGTCTGCCTCTACGGCTGGGTTGGCGACAACGGCGACCCCGACAACTTCATGAACCTTCTCGCCGACGAGAACGTCTCCATGAACGTTGGTCGCTTCCGCAACGAGGAGTACAACGCCCTCATCCAGCAGGGTCTTGCCACCGAGGAGGGCGACGCCCGCAACGAGATCTACAAGCAGTGCGAGCAGATGGTCGCCGACCAGATGCCGTGGATGGTCATCTCCCACTCCAAGAACCTCGCCGGCTACAGCCCCAAGGTTCAGGGCTTCTACTACCACCCCACGGGCGTCGTGCACATGGAGGGCGTCACCAAGTCCGCGTAGGACGGCGTGCCCTGAGTCAAACGACGTGACGAGACGGGCCGGGACCACTCGGCCCGTCTCTCTATCTGGGGCGCTCGGCGCCCACGCTAAGAGAGAGGAGGCAAGGCGTGCTGAAATACGTGCTCAAGCGAATCCTGCTGGCGATTCCGGTTCTTCTCGGCGTCTCCATCATCGTCTTTCTTATCATGCGCGTGTTCTCGGCCGACCCGGCACCCGTTGTGCTCGGCCAGCATGCCACGGCAGAGGCCATGGAGGCATGGCGTGACGCCAACGGCCTAAACGACCCCATCATCATCCAGTACTTCAACTTCCTCACGGGCGCCCTCACGGGCAACCTCGGTGAGAGCTACTACACCCACACGCCGGTCACGCAGGAGCTGCTCTCCCGCTTCCCGGCTACCGTCGAGCTCGCGCTTGTGGCCATCGTCATCGCGGCGGTGGTGGGCGTGGCCCTCGGCGTGGTCTCGGCCACGCACAAGAACTCCCCCATCGACGGCCTCGCTACCATCCTGGCCCTCGTGGGCGTCTCGATGCCCATCTTCTGGCTCGGCGTTCTTCTCATCATCCTGTTTGCGGGCGTCCTGCACGTACTGCCCAGCTCCGGGCGCATCGACCCGCTGCTCGCCCCCGTGGGCGGCACGGGCTTCTACCTGCTTGACACCCTGCTCATGGGCGACCTCGAGGCGTTCTCTGACGCGGCCGCGCACATTGTGCTGCCCGCCGTGGCCCTCTCGATGTACTCCATGGCCGTCATCACCCGCATGACGCGCTCCAGCATGCTCGAGACGCTCAACGAGGACTACGTGCGCACCGCCCGTGCCAAGGGCCTCAAGAAGCGCCGCGTGGACATCCACCACGCGCTGAGAAACGCCATGCTGCCCGTCACCACGGTCATTGGCCTTCAGCTGGGAAGCCTTCTTGGCGGGGCCATGCTCACGGAGACCGTCTTTGCATGGCCCGGCATTGGCAAGTACGTGGTCGACAGCATTCTCAAGTCAGACTTTCCCGTGGTCCAGGGCGCGGTCCTGCTCATCGGCGTGATCTTCATCATCATCAACCTCGTGGTTGACGTGATCTACGCCTATCTTGACCCGCGCATCACCTACGCCAAGGAAGAGGGGTGATACCATGGCAGAAACAGTAGCGCAGGCAAAGGGACGCGCGCCCCAGGACTCTCCCAACGACGCTCCCGAGAAGGCCGTGGCCGAGAAGACCGAGTCGCTGTGGAAGGACGTCTGGTACTCGCTCAGGCAGAACGTCCCCGCCATGGTGAGCCTCGTGATCATCGTCCTTCTTGCCATCGTGGCCATCGTGACCTTTGTGGCGCCCGGCATCCTGCCGTACGACCCCTACCAGCAGGACCTCTCGGCCTCCTTTGAGCCACCCAGCGCCGCTCACTGGTTTGGCACCGACCAGCAGGGCCGCGACATCTTCTGCCGCATCCTGATCGGCAGCCAGATCTCGCTCACGGTAGGTCTGCTCTCGGTGGCAATCTCGCTCGTCATCGGCGTTGCCCTCGGCGCCATCGCCGGCTACAAGGGCGGCGTCGTGGACACCGTCATCATGCGCTTCATGGACATGATGCTCGCCATCCCCTCGATCCTGCTCGCCATCGCCTTCATGGCGGCCCTTGGGCGCGGCATCGACAAGGCGATCATTGCCATTGGCTTTGTCTCCATTCCCGAGTACGCCCGCATCGTGCGCAGCCAGGTGCTCGCCGTCAAGCAGTCCGACTACGTGGCCGCGGCGCGCGTCATCGGCGACTCCGACGCAACGATCATCTTCCGCCACGTGCTCCCCAACGTCATGCCCTCCATCATCGTCCGCGCCACGCTCGGCATCTCGAGCGCCATTCTCGATGCGGCGGCGCTGGGCTTTCTGGGCCTTGGCGTCCAGCCGCCCGCGGCGGAGTGGGGCGACATGCTCGGACGCGGCCGCAACTACATCTTTGCGGCGCCCTACGCGATGATCTTCCCCGGCCTCGCCATCACCGTGACCGTGCTCGCGTTCAACCTGCTCGGCGACGGCATCCGCGACGCCTTTGACCCCAAGAGCAGGAACAGGTGATCACATGGCACTGCTAGAAGTACACGACCTGGTCACCGAGTTCCCCACGCGCAAGGGCGTGGTCCGCGCGGTCAACGGGGTGACCTTCGACGTCGAGCGCGGCGAGATCCTTGCCGTCGTGGGCGAGTCTGGCTCCGGCAAGAGCGTCACGTCCCTCTCCATCATGGGCCTGCTCCAGAAGCCCGGCCACGTTGCCGGCGGGTCCATCACCTTCGACGGCAAGGATCTTCTCGCCGCCACCGAGGCCGAGATGGAGCAGGTGCGCGGCGGTCAGATCTCGATGATCTTCCAGGAGCCCATGACCTCGCTCAACCCGGTCTACCGCGTGGGCGACCAGATTGTCGAGGCCATCCGCACGCACTCCGACATGGACAAGAAGGTCGCCTGGGCGCGTGCCGTGGAGATGCTGCGCGTGGTGGGCATCCCCAGCCCCGAGGAGCGCGCACGCGACTACCCGCACGAGATGTCCGGCGGCATGCGCCAGCGCGTGATGATCGCCATGGCGCTCTCCTGCGACCCCAAGCTCCTTATCGCCGACGAGCCCACCACGGCACTCGACGTCACGATCCAGGCCCAGATTCTCGACCTCATCTACAAGCTGCGCAGCGAGTTCAACATGGCCGTCCTTCTCATCACGCACGACCTGGGCGTTGTCTCCGAGGTTGCCGACCGCGTTGTGGTCATGTACTGCGGCCAGGTTGTGGAGGAGGGCGAGAAGTTCGAGCTCTTTGAGCATCCGCTGCACCCCTACACGCTGGGTCTTCTCCACTCCATCCCTCGCCTTGAGGACGAGGAATCCGAGCGCCTGTACATGATCCGCGGCTCGGTGCCCAATCCGCTCGACATGCCGAGCGGCTGCCCGTTCTCGGACCGCTGCGAGCGCTGCTTTGAGCGCTGTCGCACGGAGTGCCCCGAGCTCGTCGGCGTGCCGGGCACCACGCGGCGCGTGCGCTGCTTCCTCTACGAGGACGAGGCCGAGGTGGACCGTGCCGTGCGCGAGACCGCACGCGCGCATCAGGTCAAGGCCTCCCTTGAGGCACAGGAGCAGGCGCGCATCCAGGAGGCGCGCAGGTCCGCGCGCCGCGGCGGCGCTACAGCAGAGGAGGTGCGCTAATGGCCGAGAAGAACGACAACCTCATTGAGGTGCAGCATCTCACCAAGAGCTTTGTGGCCGCGACGAACTTCTTTGGCAAGCCAACATCGTTTGTCCAGGCCGTCGACGACGTGAGCTTCTCGATTAGACGCGGCGAGGCATTTGGCCTTGTGGGCGAGTCCGGCTGCGGCAAGACCACCATCGGAAAGATGATCGTGGGCCTGCTCAAGCCCACGAGCGGCAAGATCCTCTTCGAGGGGCAGGACATCACCGCGCTTTCCCCCAAGGAGCGCCGGCGCAGGAGCTGCGACATCCAGCTCATCTTCCAGGACCCCTACGCGAGCCTGAACCCCCGCATGACGATCGGACAGATCGTGGCGGAACCCATCCTCACCAACGACATTCTCCCCAAGGACAAGGTCGATGACCGCGTGGACGAGCTGCTGGAGCGCGTGGGACTGGCGAGCTACATGAAGAACCGCTACCCGCACGAGTTCTCCGGCGGCCAGCGTCAGCGCGTGGGAATTGCGCGAGCCCTTGCCGTTAACCCCAAGCTCATCGTGTGCGACGAGCCGGTCTCGGCCCTCGACGTCTCCATCCAGGCGCAGGTGCTCAACCTCCTGGACGACCTCAAGGACCAGCTTGGCCTCACGTACCTCTTCATCGCGCACGGCCTCAATGTGGTCAAGCACATCTCCGACCGCGTGGGCGTGATGTATCTCGGCCGCCTCATGGAGATCGCGCCGAAAAACGTCCTCTACCACGAGCCGCTGTGCCCCTACACGCAGGCGCTGCTCTCGGCCATTCCGAGCCCCGACCCCAAGCTTCAGCGCCGCCGCATCATCCTCGAGGGCGACGTTCCGAGCCCCATCGACCCGCCTGCCGGCTGCCGCTTTGCGAGCCGCTGCTTTGCGAAGGTGGGGGCCTGCGACGTGAGCGCCCCCGACCAGCGCGAGGTGCTGCCCGGCCACGTCTGCGCGTGCCACCGCTACGACACGGTGGATGCCTCCGAGGTGCTGGGGCTGGCGCGCGACATCCAGTACGCCGCCGCACGCCCAAGCTACGGACGCGGAAGCGACCTCGTGAACGCCGATCCGGTGGTGACGCCGGAGGAGGAGTAGGGGTAGGAGCAGGTTCCATATGGCCCTACCGGCGCCGGCGCATCCCTCCCAATAGCGACCGGCCCGTTACGGAAGCGGCCCCGCAGCTCGTTCAGCTGCGGGGCCGCGCTTGTCATCACGGGCGCCTCTGCCTTGTTCTTGTCGCTACTCCTCGACGAGCTCAAACTGGTCGGGGCCAACGCCGCAGACCTCGCAGACAAAGTCCTCGGGCAGCTCGGGGGTGTCGACGGTGACCTCCCAGCCGCAGACGGTGCAGCGGAACGTGTACTTCTTCTCGTCGGACATGTGAATCTCCTCTCACTTATTGGAGGGCGCCTCTCGCCCTGACCTAACTTATACCCGCCACGTAGGAGGAAGCCTTCGGCGGTGTCTTGCCTTTGAGGATTGTGTGATAGTACGAGTACGTCATGGGCGCCACGTCGGAGAGGTTGCCCGCGTCCACGACCTCGCCCACAAAGGTGAGGTGCGTGCCCACGTCGAGCGTCTGCACCACGTTGCACGCAACGTAGGAGCAGGTGTGCTCAGTGGGATACGGGTCCCCGGTTGAGGCCAGCGCGCTGGAGATGCCGTCGTACTTGTCAAAGTCCGCGGACGTGCGGAAGCCAAAGCGCCCCACAAAGAGCATGTCAGCAGACTCGTCCACCACGGCAAGCGAGAAGTGCCCGGCGCGCTCGATGGCGCCGCAGGTGACGTTCTCCTTGTTCACCGTCACGGAAACCTGGAGCGGCTGGGACGTCACCTGCAGGCCCGTGTTGACAAGGCAGGCTGCGGCGCGCTCCCCGTTTCCGGGCGCCGCCGACACCACGTAGAGCCCCGATGAGAACTTGAACAATGCGCTCGCGTCCATACCCTCTCCTTTCCGATGTTACGAAGGGACAGTCCCTTCGTAACATTTACCGGTTGAGCTCCTTGAGGGCGCGGGCGATCTCTCGGTCGGAGTCGCGCCGCGCCATGTCCGCGCGTTTGTCGTAGAGCTTCTTGCCGCGCGCGAGGCCAACAGCCAGCTTCACGCGATTGTGCTCGTCAAAGTAGATCTCCAGCGGCACGAGCGCCATGCCCTTCTGGCGAAGCTTGGCATCCAGGTAGTCGATCTGCCTGCGGTGCAGCAGCAGACGACGCTTGCGGTCGGGGTCCACGTTCCACACGCCGCCGTTTGAGTAGGGGTGGATGTGCACGCCGTGCAGCCACGCCTCGCGCCCGCGAATGAGGCAGAAGCAGTCCGTGAGCTGGCAAGCGCGCTCGCGCAGGCTCTTGACCTCGGTGCCCGTGAGCTCAATGCCCGCCTCAAAGGTCTCGTCGATAAAGTACTCGTGGTGCGCGGAGCGGTTCTTGGCAATGGTCTTCTTGCCGGAGCCGGCCTGCTTGGCCTTGGCCGCGGCCGCCGCCTGACGCACGACCTTACTCTTTGCCATCGGCCACCCCCTCGCCGGGCGCGTCCTGAACGTCCGCCTCGTGGATGAGCTCGAGAAGGGCCTTGCACGCAGCCTCGCCCACCAGGTCGCGGGCGCGCAGCGTGAGCGTAGCGGCAACGTCGCGGGCACCGGTCTTAGCGGCGTCCCCGGCACACATGAGCAGGCAGACCGCAATTTCGGCGTTGGCGCCGTCGGGCAGTCCCTCGGCGGCGAGAAGCTCGCGCATCTCAGAGTCATCCACGAGGTCCGGGTCCTTCTCGGTACCTGCAGCCTGGTTGAGCGCGGCCTCCAGCGTGGAGTCGGGCATGCCGAGGGCCCGCGCCGCGCGCAGGGCGGCCGCGGCCGTGCGGGGCTTCTCGCACACCTCAAAGTAGCCCGAGAAGTTCACGAACGCCCGCACCAGGTGGCGCGCGTCGCTCGCGCGCTCAAAGACGCTGTAGGTGAGCGCCAGGTACTCCTGCATGTCACCCGCCACGCGGAAGAGGTCGGCCAGGTTGAGGCGATAGCTGCAGTCCATGGGGTTCCAGCGCACGGCGCGCTTGAGCGCCTCGGTGGCCTCGTCGTAGTCGCCGGCCTGCACGCTCGCGAGGGCAAGGTCGCTGTAGAGGCGGTCAAGCGGCTCGCCCACGTCGCGCAGCTCGCGCGGGTCATCCTCAACACGCCGATACGCCAGGCGCTCAAAGAGCGTGGGAAAGCTGAACCACTGCACCTCGTCGGTGGTGGGGCAGTTCTTGTCCACGTACTCCTCGGCGTCCTCGGCAAGGCGGGCAAGAAGCTCGGCGGCCTGGTCGGCCTGGCCCTGGAGCATGAGGCCCTCCGCACGCTCGAGCTCGTCGGTCAACGTTGTCTGGCTCTGATTCTGAAACTGATCCATCAATCCTCCTGGCGGCAGGACCGCCCTTGTCGCTTGATAGTTAGTGTTCCCATTATCGCGCAGGCGTGTCGGCGCGGCGAGCAGTACCTCGCAGGCGGGCGGGCGCACTCAAATCCAGATTTGAGCAATCGGCGCGCCCAAATGGGCTAATTGAGCGCAGGGGCAACGACGGGAGGTCCTTCTCGCCGACAAAAGACCAGTTGGCGAGAAGGACGGCTTGACCAATGCCACCAAATCTCCGCCCCCGCGATGCCCTCCGCGCTCAAACAGACGATTTGAGCGCGGCGTTTGCGCAAATCTAGATTTGAGCGCCGGGCGGCGGGAGGGGAACACGGCACCGCGAGGGATACACCGAGCCGCGAGGGATACACCGAGCCGCGAGGGGTGCACGAAGCTGCAACGGAGCCCGGCCAAAACGCATCCACACCGTCCGCGACCGTCGAACCCCTACGCCTCGTCCACGAGCGCAAAGTCGATCTGGCCACGCGGCACGTTTGTGTCCACAACCTCAACGACCACGCGCCGCCCAAGCCGCCAGACCTCGCCCGACTCCTCCCCCGTGAGCGTGAGCCGAGCCTCGTCGTAGGCAAACCACTCGTCGCCGAGCGCGCGGATGGGCACCAGGCCCTCCGCATGGGTGTCGTCGAGCGTCACAAAGATGCCAAAGCTCGCGCAGCCGCTCACCACGCCGGAGAAGCGCTCGCCAACCTTCTCCGAGAAGAGCTCAGCTATCTTGACCTTCTGCGTGGCGCGGGCGGCCCCGTCGGCGGCGCGCTCGCGCTCGGAGCACGTGCGACAGAGCTGCGGCAGCGCCGTAGCCTGGGCGCGCATCTCACGGCCTTCGATGCGGCCAGCGAGAAGGGCCTTGAGGGCGCGGTGCACGAGCACGTCCGGATAGCGGCGGATCGGCGAGGTGAAGTGGCAGTAGGCGGGCGCGCCGAGCGCGTAGTGGCCCTCGTTTGCCGGCAGGTAGACGGCACGGCGCTGGGCGCGCAGCAGAAGGGCGTTGGCCATGGGGGCGGCGGGCGTGTCTCGCGCGGCGTCGAGCACGTCCCTGATGGCAAAGGGGCTTCCCGCAAGCAGGCCGGACACCGCCTTGCCGTCAAGCAGCCCCAGCTCGCGGAGCGGTTGGACGCACGCCTTGAGATCATCCGGCGCGGGCGGCTCGTGGACACGGTAGGCGGCCGGCGCCTCAACGTCTGCCAGCCGCTTTGCCACGCACTCGTTGGCGACGAGCATCGCTTCCTCGATGAGTCCGGTCGCGTGCGTGCGGCGGCGCACAGAAACGCCCGTGGGTCGACCGGAATCGTCAAGCGTCACGCGCGCCTCAACGGTTTCAAAGTCGATGGCGCCGCGCTCTGCGCGCACGCGCTCACGCAGGGCACGTATCTCGTCGAGCGTACGCAGGAGCTCCCCGATCTTCTCGCTTGGGGGCAGTGCTTCGCCGGCGAGAAACGCGTCGACCTCGTCGTAGCTCAGGCGCGCCGCGGAGCAAATCGCCGAGGGACACATCCGCGCACGCGTCACGTTTCCGCGCGCGTCCAGGCGCACGATGACGCTCATGGTCAGGCGATCCTCGCCGGGACGCAGCGAGCAGACGTCGTTTGAGAGCCGCTCGGGAAGCATCGGAATCACGCGATCCACGAGGTAGGCCGAGCAGGTGCGGCGCTTGGCCTCGTTGTCGATGGGCGTGTCAGGGGCAACGTAGTGCGTAACATCAGCGATGTGAACGGCAAGCTCGTAGCCGCCTTCAGGGAGCCGTCGCGCGCCCACGGCGTCATCAAAGTCTCGCGCGTCTGCGGGGTCTATGGTCACGCAGAGCTCGTCGCGCAGGTCTCGGCGAGCGGGATCTTGCGCCAGCGCGGATTCGACGTCCGCAGCGATCTTCTCGGCCTGCTCAAAAACGCTGGGCGAGAAGTCCCCGGGGAGGCCAAAGCTCGCGATGACTGACTCTACGTTGAGGTCAACCTCGCCGGCGGCACCCACGCGACGCTCCAGCGTGACGACGGCCGAGCTCTTGCGCGTGGGATACTCGGTGATGCGTGCCACCACCACGTCGCCCTCGCCCACGCCCAGGCGCTCCGGGCTCGGGTCGTCCGGAACGACAAAGAAGTCGTGGCCAATGCGCGCGTCGAGCGGACGAACGGCGCCGAGGGGCCCGAGCACCGCATACGTGCCCAAAAACGTCTCGACCGCGCGGGTGATGACGGAGCGCACGACCGCCCGCGGTGCGCGACCGCGCTGCTCGATGATGGCAACCTCGACCTCGTCGCCGTTCATCGCCTCGCGCTGGCCGTGGCGCACGAGCTCAAAGTCGCCCTCGGGGGTCTCCACGTGAGCAGCCCCCGGACGGGATACCACCAGCGTGCCCGTGAGCGTATGGTGCTGCTTTCGCGGCCCGCCGGAGCGGCCGCGGCGCCGGTTTCCGTGATGCGGCCTCCCGCGTCCCATGCGACCCTCCGTCCTTCTCGCCTGCGCCTTGCTCGTCTCCAGCTTACCCGATTGCGGCACCCGACAACCGAGAGCCAGCCACACGGGATGCGGCGCGGCGCGTGCTACGCCGAGAAATGCCGCGTGGTGTACCGGTCCGCGTGTATGCGCGCCGAGAAAAGCCGTCCAGTGTGCCAGCCGCAGCAGCGTCCGCCGAGGAAAGCGAGCCGACGCCCCAACGCATAGCGCCGTCTGCCGAGAAACACCGGCTGGTGTACCAATTTGAGCTCTCGGTTGCCGAGAAATGCCGTGCCCTGTACCGCACTCGATACGCCGACGGCTGTGGGCGCACGTCATCGTGGTTCACCCGGCCCATTTTATCGGCGCACGTACGCCCGCGTCGGTACAGCAGCCGGCATTTCTCGGCAGGGCTGCGCAACAACCAGTACACTGGCCGGCATTTCTCGGCACCGGCACACCCAAGCCGGTACAGCGGCCGGCATTTCTCGGCGCGGCCGCCCGCCCCTCGGTACACCGGGCAGCATTCCACGGCGCACACCGCCGCGGCGCAAAAAGAGACCCCCGAAACCAAGCGGTTCCGGGGGTCCAGAGCGTAATCGCACAAGCGAGAGGCGCTACACCTTGAGATAGCGCCTCATGGCAATCGCGGAGCCAAACAGGCCGATTACGATGCCGATCACCAGCAGCACGCCAAAGGTGGCGTACAGCATGGTCGGCGGAACCTCAAACGAGAGGAACGAGAGGTTGCGGGCAAGAACGGGCATCACAACGTTCAGGCCACCGGCAAGGGCGGCGATGGCGAGAAGCGCGGCGATGAGCGCCTCGAGCGTGCCCTCCATGACAAAGGGCCCGCGAATGAAGCCGTTGGACGCGCCAACGAGTCGCATGATGGCGATCTCGCGGCGGCGCGCCGTGATGGCCAGGCGAATCGTGTTGTTGATGAACACGAAGGCCACAAACGTGAGCAGGGCAACGAGAATGACCGCGCCGATGCGGATGTAGTTCGTGAACTCAAGCAGACGCTCGACGGTTCCCTGGCCGTACAGGACGTCCTCGGAAGGATCGGTGGATGGGTCACTCGCACCGTCACGGATCTCGGCGAAGGCGGGGTCGTCCACAATGCGCTGCGCGGTGGCCTGGACCTCCTGGGGATCGGTGAGGCGAATGACCAGAGAGGCGGGCAGGGGGTTCTCGCCATCAAGTGCAGCCACGGCGTCGCTTGCGTTGCGGTTGGACATCGAGGTGCGGTACTCCTCGAGCGCCTCGTCCTTGGACTTGTAGGTCACGGACTCGACGCTGTCCCAACCCTCAATCTCGTCCTGGAAGGCGTCAATGGCGGACTGATCGGCGTTGTCGGACAGGAACGCCTGGATGGTGAGGCTGTCCTCCACGCCGCCGAGCATGCTGTTGATCATCACGGAGCCGAGGATGAAGAGGCCAATGATGAAGAGCGAGAGGAAAATCGTCACGATGGCGCCGAGCACCGTCGTCCAGTTGCGGCGAAAGTGATGACCCGCCTCACGCAGGGAGTATCCAAAGTTAGAGGGCACCATAGTAGCCGTAGCCTCCCCTCTCCTGGTCGCGGACCACGTGACCGGCCTCGAGCGCGATAACGCGCTTGCGCATGGAGTCGACCATCTCGCGGTCGTGCGTGGCCATGACAACGGTGGTGCCGGCACGGTTAATCATGTCGAGCAGCTTCATGATGCCCAGAGAGATCGCCGGGTCGAGGTTGCCCGTGGGCTCGTCGCAGACAAGCAGCGGCGGACGGTTGACCATCGCTCGGGCAACGGAGACGCGCTGCTGCTCGCCGCCGGAGAGCTGGTCGGGGAAGTGCTTCATGCGATCGGCCAGGCCAACGAGGCGAAGCACCTCGGGGACCTGCGCCTTGATGATGGACTTGGGCTTGCCGATGCACTCGAGGGCGAAGGCCACGTTCTCGTAGACCGTCTTGTCGGGCAGGAGCTTGAAGTCCTGGTAGACGGTACCAATCTGGCGACGGAGATACGGGACCTTCTTGTTGCGCATCTTGGTGAGGTCCTGGCCCGCAACTATCACCTGGCCGGACGTGGCACGAAGCTCGCGCGTGATGAGGCGCAGAAGCGACGACTTGCCCGATCCCGAGTGGCCGACGACAAAGACGAACTCGCCAGGATAGATGTCGAGGCTCACGTCATCGAGGGCGGGCTTGTTGGGCTGGGCCGGATAGATGAGTGTGACGTTTTTGAACGACACGGTGGGGGTACCGGTCCGCTGGACGGCGGGGGCGTCGTCTCCCGCAAGGGACGAGTAGACGCTCTCGGTCGCCGGCTGCTGGTCGGTCTCTGCAGGCTCGGAGGCGGTAACAACGTGGACCGCCTCGGGCTCGGGAGCCGCAACCTCAGGCGCAGGCTCGGCCGCAACCTCGGGCATGGGCTCAGCGATCGCGGGCTCAGCCGCGGCCTCGGGCACAACTACCTCGTCCTGCGGAGTAACCTCGTCGGAGACGGCGGTGAGTTTCGTCTCCTCCTCGGCCCCCTGTCGCTCAGCGCTGCGAAAGTGACTGGCCACAGAAGCTCCTTCTTTTGACTATGTATGGACAAGAACCCACATAGTCTAGCAAAAGGCCAGCTCGTCAACGTATGCTCCAGTCAAAACCCACATGCATGGAGACGCTGTGACGCTGGCCAGCGCCACAGCGGTCGCATTTAGCGAGCGAGAAAGTCCTCGGCCTCGCGGACGATGCCCTCGGCGTCAAGGCCAAACTCGTGCAGGAGCTCAAGCGCGGGCCCGGAGTAGCCAAACTCGTCACGAACGCCCAGCTTGCGCAGGGGGACGGGCGTCTCGCAGAGCGCGGAGAGAACGGCGTCACCCAGGCCTCCGATGATGGAGTGCTCCTCGCAGGTGAGCACGCGCCCGGTCTTGGCGGCGCTCGCGCGCAGGAGCTCGTCGTCGATCGGCTTGATGGTGTGGATGTTGATCACCTCGGCCGAGACGCCCTTCTCGGCGAGAAGGTCGGCGGCCTTGAGGGCGGCCTCGACCATGAGGCCGCACGCCACGATAGTAAGGTCGGTGCCCTCGCGCAGGACAACGCCCTTGCCCAGCTCAAACCTGTAGGTCTTTGGGTCGTTTACCACAGGCACCGCAAGGCGGCCAAGACGCAGGTAGAACGGTCCATCCGTCTCGTAGGCGGCGCGAACGGCGGCACGGGCCTCAACGTCATCCGCCGGAACGACCACCGTCATCCCGGGGATGGAGCGCATGAGCGCGATGTCCTCGTTGCACTGGTGCGTGGCACCGTCCTCGCCCACGGAGATTCCGGCGTGCGAGGCGGCAACCTTCACGTTGAGGTGCGGATACCCGATGGAGTTGCGAATCTGCTCGTAGGCACGGCCAGCGGCAAACATCGCAAACGAGCTCGCAAAGGCCACGCGGCCCGTAGCGGCAATGCCCGCGGCAAGGCTCATGAGGTTCTGCTCGGCAATGCCAACGTCAAAGAAGCGGTCCGGATAGGCCTTCTGGAACATGCCGGTCTGGGTCGACGCGGCAAGGTCCGCATCCAGGACGACAAAGTCATCGTGCTCGGCTCCCAGCTCGACGAGCGTCTCGCCGTAGCTTACGCGCGTGGCGATTCTCTTCTCGTCAGCCATTCTTATGCCTCCCTCGAGAGCTCGGCCATAGCCTGCTCAAACTGGTCGTCGTTGGGTCCCTTGCCGTGCCAGTCAACCTGGTCCTCCATGAACGAGACGCCCTTGCCCTTGACGGTCTCGGCAACGATGCACACCGGCTTGCCCGTGACCTTACGGGCAGCGTCAAAGGCGGCGCGCACCTGAGTCATGTCGTTGCCGTCGGCAAGCTCGATCACGTGGAACTTGAACGCGCGGAACTTGTCGGCAATGGGCATCGCGGAGTTGACCTCCTCGATGGTGCCATCAATCTGCAGGCCGTTGTGGTCAACGATAAGGACGAGGTTGTCCAGCTGGTGGTTGCCGGCAAACATGGCCGCCTCCCAGACCTGGCCCTCCTCGATCTCGCCGTCGCCAAGAAGCGCGTAGGTGCGCCATCCCTCGTTCCAGTGCTTGGATGCCAGAGCCATGCCCACAGCGGCGGAAACGCCCTGTCCGAGCGAGCCGGTGGACATGTCCACGCCCGGGGTCCCCTTCATGTTGGGGTGGCCCTGGAGATGGCTGCCAATGTGGCGCAGCGTCTTAAGGTCGTCGAGCGGGAAGAAGCCGCGCAGGGCCAGCACCGCGTAGAGGGCGGGAGCCGCATGACCCTTGGAGAGCACGAACCTGTCTCGGCTCGGCATCTGGGGGTCCTCGGGGTTGACGTTCATCTCCTCAAAGTACAGATAGGTGAGGATGTCCGTCGCGGAAAGCGAGCCGCCGGGGTGGCCGGACTTGGCCGCGTGCGTTCCCACGACAACCCCCTTACGGACCTCGTGAGCGACTTGCCTAAGCTCGTCGTCTGTCATGTTTTGCTCCCTTGCCCTTCTCTTGGGTGCGTCGCCGTTCATGAGCGCGGCCAAGCTGCATCGCCTGGCGCGGGGGACGCCAGCTGCGGACGCGTCCACCTAAGAAGATACCATCTGAAGGCATGGTGGAAGCGCGCAAAATCACGGCCCTGGGGATAACCCAGGTCCTGGGAGCCGGTTCGTGTATGGACGATGGAGGCTACTCGGCGTGCTCGTCGAGCCAAGCCTGGAGCTTCTGCTTGATCTCGTCCTTGTCGACGATGTTGGAGATGCCCACGGCGCTGGGAACGCGCTCGTCGGCAACAAGCGCGTCAACGAGGTCGGTCATCGTGATGACAAGATCGCCGTCAAAGCCGCTGAGCTGGTCAATGCCGCCGTGGCGCGTCTTGATGGGCAGCCCCTCCTCCTCGATCACCTGCTTGCACTTTGCCTCGAGCATCATCGAAGAGCCGATTCCGGCGCGGCAGCAGACGAGCGCCTGGTACGTCCGAGCCATCAGAGCCTCCCCTCCGTGATCCTGACCAGCTCGACGACCTCCGCGGGCGTCTTGGCGCTGTCGAGCTGGGCAAAGAAGTCGTCATCGGACAAAATCTCCACGAGCGACTGAAGCGCCCCGAGATGACCGTCGTTATCTGTGGCAGAAAGCGGGAAGAGGTAGCGAACCGGGTCGTTTGACACGCTGCCAAAAGAAACGGGCTCGCTGAGCGTCACCACGCCAACGGCGGGCTCGATGGCGCCGCTCTCGGGACGGGCGTGGGGCAGCGCCACGTGCGGCGCAACAACGATGTAGGGGCCGAGGTCCTTGACGCCAAGGATGATGTCCTCGACGTAGCCCTCGGTGATCTTTCCCTCCTCGACCAGCGGACGCGTTGCCTTGATGACGGCGTCCTCCCAGTCGGTAGCCTCAACCCCAAGCTGGACAAGCTCCTCGGCGAGAAAATCACTCAGCATGGCACACTTCCTGCCTCTCACGTCTCGCGCCGCGCGCGAGCCCCTCTGGCCCGTCTGGATAGTGTGTCATGAAAGAGGGTTGCGGGCGGCGGGATTCCCGCCAGCGGTCGGACAGTGCCGGTCACTCAGCCGGTTATCTGATGGAAGCCCTCGCCAAACGCCTCGTGGACCTCGGAAATGATAACGATGGCCTCAGGGTCGCACACGGCCACGATCTGCTTGAGCCTCATGGTCTCCGACCTGCCAAGAACACAGAGAAGAACCGGCCTGCTCTTTCCGCTCCACAGGCCGCGGGCCTGGAGCTCCGTGCAACCGCGATTGAGCGTGTAGAGAATCTCGTTGGCAATCTCGGCGTGCTTCTCGGAGATGATGTAGGCGGCTCGGGCGGAGCGGGGGCCGTCCACCACGGCGTCGATCACCTTGCCGCAGATGAACATCGCAACCGCCGCGTACAGGGCCTGCTCGATGGAGAAGACGGTGGCGGAAAACGCGATGATCACGCCGTCCACAACAATGACGGCAACCCCGACGGGCATGCCGAGCCGCCGCGAGATCGCCTGGGCAACAATGTCTGTTCCGCCCGTGTTTCCGCCCGTCCTAAAGACCAGGCCAAGGCCCACGCCGGTGATGACGCCTCCCCACAGGGCACACAGCAGGAGGTCGTTCTCGCCACCCAGAACAGGGAGCACCGGCGCCAAAAGGTCGGTAAGAAGGCCGCAGGCCACAATGCCCCCTGCGGTCCGGGCGATGTAGCCCCTATCGCCAGAGCGAACGACAAAGGCCATGAGCAGTGCGTTCATGACGATGGTCTGAAGACCGACGGGAAGCGGCACCCCCATGGACTCCGCAATGGCCGAAAACACCGTGGCAAGTCCCGTCACGCCCCCGGCGGCCAGGCCGTAGGGAATCTCGAAGCAGTCCACGCCAACGGCAAAGATGGCCGAGCCGAGGACTATGAGCGTCGCGTCGCGCACAACGGTGCGCCAGGGCACGCGGCTCACGACGACGCTTCCCCGCCGCCCACCGCCCAGCGGTGGTAGCCGACGACAAACGCATCGAGGTCCCCGTCGTCCAGGACCGCGCTCACGTTGCCCGTCTCCACGCCCGTGCGCAGGTCCTTCACGAGCTGGTAGGGATACAGAACGTAGCTTCTGATCTGGTTGCCAAAGCCTATGTCGTGCTTGGGGCCGCGCAGCTCGTCAAGCTCCTCCTCGCGGCGGGCGAGCTCCATCTCGTAGAGACGGCTCTTGAGAACGCTCATCGCGAAGGCCTTGTTCTGGAGCTGGCTGCGCTCGTTCTGGCAGGTCACAACAATCCCGGTGGGCAGGTGCGTGATACGCACCGCGGAGTCGGTGGTGTTGACGCCCTGGCCACCGTGACCAGAGGCGTGGTAGACGTCGACGCGCAGGTCGCCCGGGTCAATCTCGACCTCAATATCGTCGGGCAGGACGGGGAGCACCTCAACGCCGGCAAAGGTGGTCTGACGACGCTTCTTGGCGTCGGTGGGCGAGATGCGCACGAGGCGGTGCACGCCCTGCTCGGCACGGAGCATCCCGTAGGCGTTCTTGCCGCTCACGGTAAAGGTGGCGCGGTCGAGGCCGATGACCTCGCCGGGCTCGGCGTCGTTGACGGTGACCTTCCAGCCGCGGCGGTCGCAGTAGCGCTGGTACATGCGGAAGAGCATCTCGCACCAGTCCTGCGCCTCAAGGCCACCCTGGCCGGGCGTCACGGTAACGATGGCGTCGCCGTGGTCGAGCTCGTCGGTAAACCAGCTCGACAGCTCGAGGTCGGACAGGTCGGACTCAAGATCTGCGGCAAGCCTCGACGCCTCGGCGAGAAGGTCCTCGTCACCCGTCTCGTCGGCGAGCTCGAGCGCCGCGGAGGCGTCATCGAGCTTCTCGCGCGCCGCTTCGATGCCGCTCACGTCGTCTCGTGCGGCGGCGAGGCGCGCCATGGTGGAGCGCGCCTGGTCGGCGTCGTCCCAGAAACCCGGCTCGGCGCTTCTCGCCTCGAGGTCTGCGACCTCCCCGCGCTTCTCCTCTATGTGCAGGTAGCTCTCGACCTCAGCAAGACGCGCCGAGAGAGCCGAGAGGTCAGGCCTCGTTGCGTCCGCCATTTAGCGGTTCCTGCCGTGGCAGTTCTTGAACTTCTTTCCGCTGCCGCACGGGCAGGGGTCGTTGCGGCCAACGCCAACGTAGGGATCGGGGTCGTCGGACTTGCGGTACGTGCGCGGCTTGGAGGCGCCGGGGGCCTTGCCCTGGGGAGGAGCTCCCGCAGCGACGGAACGCACGCCGGCAGAGACGGCCGCAGAGCCGGCACCCTGTCCGCCCGCGGACTCGGCGGGCCCGGAATACTGGGCGCCGCGCAGCTCGCGAGGTTCCTCGTCGGCGGGGGCCTGAGCGGCCGTCGGGGTCGCAACGGGCTTCACGACGACCTCAAGACGCAGGATGGTGCGGAGGAAGTCCTCGTACATGGTGTTAACGAGCTCGGAGAACGCCGCGTAGGCCTCGGACTTGTACTCGACGAGCGGGTCGCGCTGACCAAAGCCGCGCAGGCCGATGCCGGTCTTGAGGTAGTCCATCTCCTGGAGGTAGGCCATCCAGCGCGTGTCGATGACGCGCAGCATGACCTGCGCGGAGAGGGCGTGCATGGGAGCCTCGCCAATGCGCTCGGACTTCTCGGCAAAGCAGCCGTCGATGAACTTCTCGACAACGTCAACGGCATCGGAGACGCCCTTGCAGTCCTCAACGGAGGGAACGTCCTTGTGGCCGGTGAGCTCCTGGAGCCAGCGGGCAAGACCGCGCTCGTCCCAGTCGCCGCGCTTGGCGTTCTCCGGGCAGAAGAAGGCAACCTCGCGCTTGGCGGTATCGAGCGTGACCTCGTCGATGTGCTCCATGAGGTCCTTGCCGTCGAGGATCTTGTTGCGCTCCTCATAGATGACCTGGCGCTGGGTGTTCATGACGTTGTCGTAGTCGAGGACGTTCTTACGCATGGCGAAGTTGACTTCCTCGACCTTGCGCTGGGCGCTCTCAACGGCCTTGGTAACCATCTTGGCCTGGATTGGCATGTCGTCGGGCATGTCGTAGCGCTGCATCATGGCGGAGATCTTGTCCATGCGGTCGCCGCCAAACAGACGCATCAGGTCGTCCTCAAGAGAGAGGTAGAACTGCGTCTCGCCCGGGTCTCCCTGACGGCCGGAGCGGCCGCGGAGCTGGTTGTCGATACGGCGGCTCTCGTGGCGCTCGGTACCGATAACGCACAGGCCACCCGCCGCGATGACGTGGCGCTTCTCGACCTCGCAGGTCTCCTTGAAGCGCTTGAGCGCGCGCTCGCGCTCCTCGACCACCGCCTTGAGGACCTCCGGCTCGATCTCGAGACCCTGCTTGGCAAGCTCCTCGGAGGTAAGTCTCGAGGGGTCGCCGGCAGCGAGGATACGACGCAGCACCGCCTGCTCGACGCCAAAGTCGAGCTCGAGCACGGCCTCCTCGGCAAGCTCCTCGGGGTTTCCGCCGAGCAGGATGTCCGTACCACGGCCGGCCATGTTGGTGGCGATGGTGACGGCGCCCTCGCGGCCTGCCTGGGCCACGATCTGCGCCTCGCGCTCGTGATACTTGGCGTTGAGGACGTTGTGCTTGATGCCGCGCTTGTCCAGGATGCGAGAGAGGCGCTCGGAGTTCTCGATGGAGACGGTGCCCACGAGGCAGGGCTGCCCCTTGGCGTGACGCTCGACGACGTCATCGGCAACGGCCTTGAACTTGGCGTCGACGGTACGGTACACAAGGTCGTCGTGATCGACGCGGGCAACGGGCTTGTTGGGCGGAATCACCTGCACGGGAATGTGATAGACCTCGCGGAACTCCGCGTCCTCGGTCATAGCCGTACCCGTCATGCCCGAGAGCTTGTCGTACATGAGGAAGTAGTTCTGGAGCGTGATGGTGGCGAGCGTCTGGTTCTCCTCGCGAACGATCACGCCTTCCTTGGCCTCGATTGCCTGGTGCAGGCCCTCGGAGTAGCGCCTGCCCTCCATGATGCGGCCCGTGAACTCGTCGACGATCTTGACCTCGCCGTCAACGACCACGTACTGCTGGTCGCGGTGGAACATGTACTCCGCCTTGAGCGCCTGCTGGAGGTGGTTGACGAGCTGGCCTGACACGTCTCCGTAGATGTCATCGATGCCCAGGGCGCGCTCGACCTTCTTGAGGCCCTCCTCCGTGGTGGCGATGGTGTGCTTGGCCTCGTCCATGTCGAAGTCGACCTCGGGGATGAGACCGCGAACGGCACGCGCGAAGTCCTTGTAGGTGCTCGCAGACTTGGTTCCGGCGCCGGAGATGATGAGCGGCGTCCTGGCCTCGTCGATGAGGATCGAGTCGGCCTCGTCCACGATGGCGTAGTGGTGCCCGCGCTGCACGCGCATGCTCGGGCGCGTGACCATGTTGTCGCGCAGGTAGTCAAAGCCAAACTCGGAGTTGGTGCCGTAGGTGACGTCGGCCTCGTAGGCGGGCTTCTTGAGGGGGAGCCTCATGCCATTTTGGATGAGGCCGACCTTCATGCCCAGGAAGCGGTAGATCTGTCCCATCCACTCGCTGTCTCGCTTGGCCAGGTAGTCGTTCACGGTGACGATGTGAACGCCCTTGCCCGGGATGGCGTTGAGGTAGCCGGCGAGCGTCGAGACGAGCGTCTTGCCCTCGCCCGTCTTCATCTCGGCGATGGTGCCCCGGTGAAGCGCGATGCCGCCGATGATCTGCACGTCAAAGTGACGCAGGCCCGTAGTTCTGACCGAAGCCTCGCGCACGGCGGCAAACGCCTCGGGGAGAAGGTCGTCGAGCGTCTCCCCCGCCGCGTAACGCTCGCGGAAGCCCGCCGTGACCGAGTGGAGCTCGTCGTCGGTCATGGCCTTGAACTTGGGTTCGAGGTCGTTTACCTGAGCGGTGATGCGCTCGTATTCCTTGAGCTCTCGGTCAGCGCCGAGGGACAGAAGTCTGGAGAGAAAGTTTGCCATGTGTCTTTCCCAATCTTCACCAAGTGGCATAAGCATGGTCACACAACTTCTACACTCTACTCGTCCCGAGCGGACGCGCGACGCTCATCGCGCGCTATCACCAAAACAGCAATCCCCGCTTTTCGACCAGCTAGGAGACCGCAAGCGCCTTCCCCTCACGGCGTCCCATCGCCTCGAGAAGCTCCCCCGAGGGCGCCCCGGCACCCAACCGTCGGAGCCTCGACCCAAACCTTCTGAACCTCCTCTCTGCCTCGACGGTCCTTCCGCTCGCCTTGAGCGCCCGCGCAAGAACCACCATGGCATCCTCCCGCAGGTCGTTCACGGAGAGGGCGTTTGTCGCCATTCTTGTGGCCGTCCTCTCCTGGCCAAGGCGCAGCGCCGCCTCCCCGCCCGCCACCATCGCGTCGGCGTAGAGCTCCCTCAGCTCGTCGCGAAGGTTCGTGATAAACGCCCCCGCATCCACCGTGGGGATGTAGAGATCGCCCGCATAAAGGCGTTCCGCCTGACGCGCAAGGGCAAGTGCCCGTGCAGGGTCATCGGTGTCCGAGGCCTCTCGCGCGATGATTCGAAAGGCGTCAACGTCACATCTCACAAGACCCATATCGAGCGAGATCTCGTGACTTGACCTGCTCGCCACAAAAGGGTCAAGCCCGGGCTCGATGTCGCCTATCGCAGACCTTAGGGAACTTGTCGCCTGATACGCGCGGTTGAAGCCCACGACGTAGTCGACCCCCGGCCACACCTGATCGACCAGCTGAAATCTCTTCGCCATGCCCCCGTTCTGCAGGACGAGGTACTCGAGGACGGCCTTTGCGTTTCTCCTCTCGAGCTTCCAGTCGGGAACACGCGTGCCCCGCACATACACCGCAAACCCGCCGAGCAGCGTGATGTCAATTGGTATGGACGAGTCGCCCATCGGGGAGCGCTCGAGGGATGCCGCCACCGAAGCCGCAAGGGAGCGCTCCCTCTCGTCCTGCTCGCCCCCAAGACCATGTGCCGCAACGCAGAGCGCCCGCCTCCAGGATTGGGGAAGCTGGTCCCTAACAAGCGCGGAGAGCTCTCCCATGCCCCTGGAGAGCACGAGGACCAGCCACAGGGCGTCACGCGGCACGCGAGGGCTCAGAGGGCCTCCCACAGACTCCAGGGGATCGTTTGACATGGCGGTCATGACCACAAGGCGAACGCTCTCGAAGTCATCCGTTTCCATGAGACTCGTGGGCGCCTCGATGCGATCTCCCAGCATAAAGCGCGCGACGTCTGCCAGCAGACACGAGACTCGATCGAGATAGCGAAGGCCGGCCCCGTTTGCGAGCCTAGCCGCAAGGCGGGCGCGCACGCTCGCGCGGGCAAACGTCCTCCCCCTAAGGTCGCAGATGCACCCCGCGATCAAGGCTCCTACCTGGGCAACCACGTCACCACACTGCTCCGCCTTCACGGATAGCGCCTCGGCGTCCGAGGCGGCGGTGGCATCCCCCACCATGACCTTCTCGATGAGAAGCACGAGGGCGGGATACGCGTAGAGACCGGAGAGCGAGGAGGCACTCAGGTAGGAGAGCGCCGCCTCCAGGCGCTCCTCGTCGCGCTCTCCCCTATCGCAGACGAGCAGCCTTGCCGCCTCGTAATCCAGGTCGAGAAGCGCGCGCGACACCCCGTGCGCGCTCGTGTCAAAGGAGCTTGAGACGAGCAGGTGGAGCGCGGCTGTGATGTGTCCCTCGACCATCAGCGAGACGGCCTCGCAGTGAACCCAGAGTCTTCGTGCAAGCGTGTCCTCGGACGACGCCCTGATCTGAGGAAGCTCAACCGCACCACGAAGGACTTCACGCGAGAGGGCCAATAGCGTGGCCGGCTCGCCCTCGCGCGACAGAACAGACATGGAGGGGTCACCCAGGGCGGACCGCGGCCTCTTCTGGGAAACCGCTTCGAGCGCACAGGCCAGCGAATCGTGGCACATGAGCGAGAGATCTTGCGCCTCTTCATCAGCAAAGAGCGTGGCTCGCACGAGCTCCGTCTCTCGCACCTCAATAAGCTCCGCGCCGTAGCTGAGGGCAAGTGTCTGAGAGTATCCCCCATCCGCAAGATCGCTCAACGCCGCAATTCGCCCAAACTGCCCGCGAGAGGCAAGTAGGTCGAGAGACCGATGCAGTATATCGACATGCTCCTCGCACAGCGACCGAATCCTTGGCAGTGAGACAAGCACGTCAAGGGTCTTGTCGTCGCAGAGGCAGGAAAAGCCTGAGTGCTCCGCGCTAACGCCAAAGAGCGGGGCATCGATTCTCAGCTGCAAAAGAATCTCGCTGGCGTCTCTTTCGAGGATCGCGTTGAGCTCGTCGACGGTGCCGTAACAGACGAGCAGCATCGCGAGCCTGGCACGCGTCTCCTCATCGGAAAGCCCACCTCTTAAAGACTGCGAGACCAGAGAGGAGAGCGCATCAAAGTAGGACTGAGGTGGAGCCTGAGGCCAGGACAGCGCTGAGCACGCTCCCTCAAGGGCGCCGATGAGGCTCGGGATACCTCTCGTAAGTGCCCTGGTCTCCTGGGGATACTGCGACCTTCCAATTACCGCGAGGCCCATTCCAACTAAGTCGCATGACCAAAGTGTCTTAAAGTCAGCGAGAAGCTCGAGAAGCTGACGCGCTTCAGGAAGCAGGGTGATGATGACCGAAGCGCCCGCCCGAACAATACGCTCAAGCGCCCTCGCCTGGCGAACGACCACGTCCTCATCTGCAGCGGGAAAGTCCTCAATCACAACAAGAAGGGGCTCCTCGATGTCTGCGGTCTCGCGAGCGACCCTGAATAGGCGCCTCGTGGAGTCTCGCGAGGAAACGCCCAGCAGTGAGCGACGAACGACCTTGCTCCCGCGACGAGATGCCTCAGCAAGCATGTCGCCAACGAGTTCATGGCATCCCATTGCCGGCTCGCAGCACAACGCGAGAAGAGCCTGCTCCCCTACGCCGCCAGTAAACATACCAGATGACAAATGCACCAAACCGCCTACCATGGCAACGACCCTTCAGTCTTTTGAACGATCATCTTTAATTCTGAGTTTAATGTTAGCAGAATGGCGTAATGTTTGGGGTTAATTTCTGATTTGACTCCATGAATCTTAGGAAGCTAGCGGTAAGTTAGCGGAAAGTCTTAAGAAACTGCTAGAAACGGAAAGTCAAAAGACAGCCTGAGGTTTGCCAAGATATGAAAAAACCCGCAATCATACGATCGCGGGCTTCAAGCGCAAAATGCCCCTTGTTGGTCAGCGACGTCCTGCTCTCCCACGGACTGACTCCGCAGTACCATCGGCGCTCGGGGGCTTAACTTCCGGGTTCGGAATG
>CASEVE010000028.1 GCA_949291295.1 uncultured Olsenella sp. | reverse complement strand
CCTCGAGCGCCATCAGCGCCAGCTCAACGTCCTCCCTGCTGTGCATGCGGACCTCCCGTCCGGACCGCCCCGCGGTCCAACTTTTTGTCCGCAGTCCCTGCCGTGTGCAAAAGCGCCGCTCGTGCCACATGAAAATCGTTCAAGACCGAGATTTGATTCACTTTCTTATGTACTCAACTGGGAGAATGATAGCGAGCTACTTGAGGTACCCCCAAAACTACGTGGCATGAGCGACGTTTTTGCACAGCGAAATCGCCGTTTGTGGCACAAACGGCACTTTTGCACAGGGAGGGGCCTCCGCACGGAGGCCCCTCCCGAGTTTTGCTCTTGTTGGCCGTTGCGTGAATTAGTCGACCGGATCAATCGCCACCGTAAGGTCCTCGCGCACGTGCACGCGACCAGCGGCAAGAAGCCCAACAACCTCAGGATAGAGCTCGTGCTCGATCTGATGGATGTGCTCCTCAAGCTCGTCGACCGTCCAGCCCTCCTCAACCGCCAGCGCACGCTGGGCGATGATGGGGCCGGCGTCGTAGTCGGCATTAGCAAAGTGCACGGTCACACCCGTGACCTTGACGCCACGCGCATACGCATCCGCAATGGCATGCGCGCCGGGAAAGCTCGGCAGCAGCGCCGGGTGCAGGTTCACCACGCGGTTGGGGAACGTCGCCAGAATCGGCGCGTGAACCTTGCGCATGTAGCCCGCCATGATGACGTAGTCCACACCGCGGCGATGCAGCTCAGAGGCTATGATCTCGTCAGCCTGCTCGGGGTCTGCGTAAATCTCCTTTGAGAGCGTGAGGGTCTGGAGCCCCGCAGCCTCCGCGCGCTTGAGGCCAAAGGCGCTCGGCCGCGAGCTCACGACGAGCTCAATCGTGGCATCAAGCGTGCCGTCGGCAATGCGATCGATGATGGCCTGCAGGTTGGTGCCGCTTCCCGAGATGAGGACGCCCAGCTTGATGGTCATTACGCCACCGCCCCGTCCTCGTAGACGACCTTACCCTTCTCTCCCGGCGTGCCGGCAATCACGCGGCCAACCTCAAACGGGGCAAAGCCCTGCGCAACAAGCGCCTCGCACACCGCATCCTCATCTTCGGCGGCGCAGATGATTGCCATGCCCACGCCCATGTTGAACGTGCGGTACGCCTCCTCGAGCGTAAGGCCCGCCTCGCGAATCATATACGTGATGACCGGCGGAATGTCCCAGGCGGGACCGGCCTCTCCACCACGGTAGACCAGCGCGTCCAGACCCTTGGGCATGGCGCGGTCGAGGTTCTCGGTAATGCCGCCGCCGGTAATATGGGCCATCGCGTGAACGGGCGCCCCGGCGCGCAGCGCGGCGAGAAGACCCCCGGCGTAGATGGTCGTCGGGCGCAAAACGGCATCGGCAAGCGACTCGCCGCCCAGCTCCTCGAGCGGAGTCTCAAGCTCCTCCACCGAGCGGCCCTCGACGGCAACCTTGCGCACCAGCGAGTAGCCATTGGAGTGAATTCCAGAGCTCGGCAGGCCAAGGATCACGTCGCCCTCGCGCACCAGCTCCGGTCCGAGCATCTTTGGTCGGTCGACCACACCAACGACAAAGCCGGCCAAATCGTAGTCGTCCTCGGCCATAACGCCAGGATGTTCGGCCATCTCGCCGCCCACGAGCGCACAGCCGGACTTGCGGCAGCCCTCGGCGATTCCGCCCACGATCTTGGCCACGTGCTCGGCGCGCAACTTGCCAATGGCCACGTAGTCAAGGAAGAACAGCGGCTCGGCGCCCATGGGCACAATGTCGTCCACGCACATGGCAACAAGGTCCTCGCCCACCGTCTCGTGACGGTCGAGCAGCTGCGCGATGGCCAGCTTGGTGCCCACGCCGTCCGTTCCGGAGACAAGGATCGGATCCACCATGCCCTTGAGCGCGGCAGCCGAGAAGCACGATCCAAAGCCGCCCAGGCCGCCAATAACCTCGGGACGGTTGGTTGCGGCAACGGCCGCCTTGATCGCATCGACGGCGCGGGCGCCCTCGGCGGTATCCACACCGGCGTCCTCGTAGCTCACGTGCTTGGTGTTCTCGGCCATCTTGGTCCTTTCTCTCATCGAATGTCCCCCTCCTCGCCTGGCGCGGAGGGGGACACGGGGGCTACTCAGAGGTCTTGGGGATGCAGACGAGCAGGGTGCGACCTGAGTCTCCGTTCTCGTAGTTGCAGGTGCACAGCGTGAGCACGTTGTTGACGCCCGCAATGAGCTCGGCCGCGTCGGAGCGCTTGGCCACCGCCCGGTCAAGAAGCCCGGTGAGATAGCTATGGAGCGCATCCGCCGACTCAAAGGTAAACGTGCGCGCACTGGTGTCGGTAGCCTCGGTCTCGTAGATCAGCAGCGGCTCAAGCTCGTAGGTCTGCTCCTCAGTCACATACCAAATCGTAGAGACGCTATCAAACATCTCCTGATTGGTCATGTCCGAGATGGGCTTGAACATGGCGCCGTTGCGCAGGTGGTGACCATAGATGATGGTCTGGCCATCAATCATGCCCGGCGCAGTGTTCTCGTAGTCCATGAAAACCTGTCCGCCAAGCGAGTACTCGCCCTCAGCACTCGTATGCAGGTACTTCTCGTTGTCGGAGCCCTGGTAGACCGGGAAGTTAACGGCGGTCCCAGGAATCTGCACCCAGCCAACGACCTCGTCGTTTACGGCCTTGAGGTCGGTCCAGTCAATCGTGGGCGGCGTCGCGCCGTTGTCCGAGACGTCGGCGAAGGTGGCAAGCTCCTCGTTGATGCGATCCTGCTCGTGGTACTGCCACTGGTTGTAGATCCACATGCCGGCAGCGGTGGCGATAAGCGCCACGCCGATCACGAAGAGCAGGCCGGAGACGATGCGCTCCGCCTTCTTCTTGGGATCGCCGCTGCGACGCCCCGAGAGGTCGTAGGGGTCCGTCTCGCGGAAACGGCTGGAGCGGCTTGCGTCAGCGGCGCCCTCCGAGCCGGGCTCGGAGACCACGGGGATAAACCGGGCGTCCGTTCGATGCGGCACGTTGGCCGCATGCGGGTTGCCCACGGGAGCGTGATAGGACTCCTCGCCGCCGCGCGGGATGTGGATGTCGTCGTTGTGACGGAGCTTGGTGCGGGGCTTCTTCTCCGGCTCCTTGAAGTGCGAGGCCATGGGGGCTCCCTGCTTCTCTGCTTCTTTACGCCTCGGCCATCTGGCGCTTGAACTCGGCGATCTTCTCGCGGTACTCGGGCATGGTGGCGCCGAGAATCTGCGTGGCGTAGATGGCCGCGTTCTTGGCGCCGTTGATGGCGACGCAAGCCACGGGCACACCGGAGGGCATCTGCACCATGGAGAGCAGCGAGTCCATGCCGCCGAGGTCGGAAGTCTTCATGGGCACGCCGATGATGGGCAGCGGGGTGAAGGCGGCAACCACGCCGCCAAGATGAGCGGCCTTTCCGGCGGCGGCGATAATGACCTTGAGGCCGCGGTCGGCCGCGGAACCGGCCCACTCGTGGACCTTGTCCGGGTTGCGGTGCGCGCTGGCAATGACGAGCTCATACGGTACGCCGAGCTCCTCGAGCTGTGCGGTGCACGCCTCCATGACGGGCATGTCCGACTTGGAGCCCATGATGATTCCCACGAGCGGCTGGTCTGCCATAATGCTCCTCCCTTGTGAATTCATACGTTTTCCTAGTATACGCGACACCAAAGAGGTCTATGCTTGGCGATTGCACGCTGGTCCATCAGTCCGCGTCAAAGGAGACAACCATGAACAACGCCAGCAATCTGTACCTCTACAAGCGCGAGGGCGGCTACCTGCCGCGCGTTGCCGCCGTCCACGACCTGTGCGGCTACGGCAAGTGCTCGCTCGGGGTGGCAATCCCCGTGCTCTCGGCCGCCGGCATCGACGTGTGCCCCGTGCCCACCTCGCTCTTCTCGGCGCACACGCGCTTCCCCAAGTTCTACATGCACGACACCACGCCCATGCTCACCGACTACCTCGACGCCTGGCGCGAGGAGGGCATCGAGCTCGACGGGATCTACTCGGGCTTTTTGGGCTCCGCCGAGCAGGTGGACGCCATTTTGCGGCTCTATCGCGAGTACCCCAAGGCGCTGCGCATCGTTGACCCGGTGATGGGCGACGGCGGCTCCAAGTACCCCACCTATACCGACGAGATGTGCGAGGCCACAAAGGGCCTGGTAGACGGCGCCGACGTGCTCACGCCCAACCTCACCGAGGCCTCCATCATCACCGGCATCCCCTACGAGAGCCAAGACGTTGACGAGAAGTACGTGCGCTGCATGATGGACGCGCTGCTTGGCATGGGCGCCAAGTCCGTGGTGCTCAAGGGCGTCGTGCACGAGGGTGAGGCCGTCATCCGCAACTACGTGGCCGTTTCCGGGGGCAACGGCGAGCCAGAGGAGGTCTCGGGCGAGCTGCTGCCCTACATGCTGCACGGCACCGGCGACCTCTTTGCCTCGGGGCTCACGGCGGCGATCTACGCGGGCCTCAGCCTGTACGAGGCCGTCGAGTTTGCGTGCAAGCTGGTTAGGGACGCCATGCGCATCACGCCCGACCAGCCCGACTACCAGGTGCGCGGCGTGAGCTTTGAGAGCGTTCTCGGAGATGTGACGGCGCTTCTCGCCTAGGCTGTTTTGCCGGCTCGCAACGCGCGGGGGTATGAATAAGGGCCGGGCACGTCTCGCATTGCGAGAAGTGCCCGGCCCTTTGTTGCGATGTTTCGGCCGCTACACGCAGAAGCCGAGGATGATGGCGTTCTCGGTGCCGGGACGGTGGCCGTAGGTAATCGCGCCGTCGGGGGCAACGATCATGTACCAGCGGGTGTTGACGACCTCGGGGCTGCGCAGCCACCAGTACTCGTCAGGGAGGGAGACCTTGCTGCCACCGCTGTTCCAGGTGACACCGAGGTCCTTGTAGAGCCGGTACTGCTCGCCCTCGCTGCGGTACGCGCTCGCGCGGTTGCTGCCGCTGCCGGGCTGGCCGACCACCTCGGAGTAGGAGGGGAGCCAGAGCTTGTCGTCCGTCTCGGCCTGGCCCTCGCCGGTGCCGAGCACGCGGTTGGTGTGCTTTTTCACCTCAACGATCACGCTGGAGAGGTCGTCGGGCAGCTGGGCGAGAAGATCCTCGTTGAGATAGGTGCGCATGTCGGAGTCCTGCCAGCCGTTGCCGAGCTGGCCGGAGTAGTTGATCGTGTGCGAGCCAGCGGAGTTCTGGGCGACGAAGGTGATGCCCGCGGCGCCGGAGCCGTCGGACTTCTGGTCCTGCCTGAAGCCGGCGACGCGCATGGTTACCTCGGTGCCCGTTCCCAGCTCGAGGGTCTTGGACTGGGTGCCGTCCAGCTCCCCGTCCGGGCCGCACAGGCCGTAGCGCTCTGCGAGCGAGAGTGCATCGTCATCGGAAGATGCGGCGGCAATGAGCTCGGAGATCTGGGAGAGCTCCTCCCATGAGTAATCCTCGACGGCGTCGCGAACCTCCGGGGCGCCCTCGGGAAGCTCCTCGGTCTCTGCCTCCTCTTCGTCGTCGCTGGCCTCGAGCGGCTCGATACTGCCGTTTGAGGGGGGCTGGACCTGCGGAATCTCTGCCCCCTTGGGTGCGAAGGGCCCAATCCAGCTTGTGGCAAACACGCCGAGAAACGCCACGACGAGCACCGCGGCACATGCCAGGGCGCCAATGACTAGCAGGCGATTGCGCGTCATGTCGATGCTGGTGAAGTTATTGCGGAAGTCCTTGTGGAGCTCGCCGAGGCTGTTGGTGCCCTCGCCGTCATGGGAGGGCGACTCGTGCTGAGCGCCGTGCTCGGTGGAGGCGTCGGAGCCCTCGGCGGCGTCCTTCTTGGGGGCGTGCGAGGGGATGTGCTCTGCCCAGGAGGGCGCGTCGTGGATGCTCAGGCGCTCGGGACGCGGACGGTGATCGCCCTGGGAGAGATAGGACCTCTGGGCGCGCGCATGAGCCCTCGCGGCGCGGGGCGCGGGCGCCACGGGCACGAGTGGAATGGCGCCAAGACCACCGGCCTCGAGAGGCTCCTCGAGCTTCTTGGGGGAAGGCGCCTCTTCGGAGTGATCTGCGGACTCGTCGGAGGAGACGGCCTCGGCATCGTCGGGGGAGGCCTCGCCGTCCGCAGCATCGGACGCTGCGGCATCGTCCGCGGGCTCGCCGTCCGCGGCATCGACGTCGGGCGTCGTGGAAACTGGCTCGGCGGCGCCCTCTTCCTCAGGAAGCGCGCTCATCGCGACGGTCTTCTCCAAGACGGCCGGAGCGTCCGACTCCGGCGTCTCATCAGCGGGCGACTCGCTCGCCTGATCAACGGGGGTTCCGCAGATAAGGCAGAACCGGGCGCGATCAGGCAGTTCCTCGCCACACTTCTTGCACTTCATGGAACCTCCCTAAATCTTTTCGCACATGCTTACACATTAGCATGAAGAGAGAAAAAACTGGAAATAAATCTGCGAATGAGGCCAGCGTCTCCGGCAAGTTGAGGGCAGTTTTGGGCGCTACTCCCCGGAGAGGATCCTGACGGGGGTAAACGAGGTGGTGATCTGGTCTCGCAGCTCGGACTGAACCGTCGCGTCGATGCCCGTGATGCTGCAGGAGAACTGCACGCCAGCCTCCGACTGGGTCTTGGTCCAGACGAACGTCATGAAGGAGCTCACGTCGCCGACCGGCTTGAGGAAGCCGAAGAGCGAGGACTGCTGCATCTTTCCGTCCGCGCCCACATGGACGCTCACGTGGTAGACAACGGTATTGATGTTGGGGTTAAGGAGGGCGTTAACGGCAAACGCCGTGGCCTGAACCTGCGAGCCAGCAAAGCACTCGAGAGCGTTCTGAGAGCTCGTGTCCACAACGGAGACCTCGATGCGACCGGTGTTTTCGTCCGCCTCCTGAACGGTGAAGTCCATCGGGAACTGGGTGAAGCCGTTGCCCCACTCGACGCCGCCGGAAAGCGCCGAGGCAACGGTGCGCACGTTGGCCTCCTCGGCGAGGTTTGCGGTGTTGGCGCGGCGCATCAGGCCAAAGGCCACCTGGCCCACCACCACGGCCACGAGGAAGACGACCACAAACGTGACGGCGGTCTTGGTTATGACCTTGCCGACGTTGGAGCCGGAGGGATCGTCCTCAGAAAGGGGGTCGATGTCAAGGGAGACGCCCTTTTCCCTGCGGTGGGCGCGCTGCCTGCGAGCTCGCTCCTCGTCGGTGTGGCCGGTGTGGTCAACGCGTGAGAAGAGTTCCTCGGCCTCGTCGGCTGTGAGCGCGCCCTTCTGGACGCGCGCGATTTCGCTTCCCTTTGACATCTGCACTCTTCCCGCGGCGCACCCTATTTTGCCGCGACGATTCGTCTTCCTGCTGCTCAGCCAAGTATACGCAAATCAGGAGCAAAGCGCCCCGCCGCAGAGGACCCCGAGCGCACCTCCACATCCTCCCCTGTCTCCGGGAGCAACCTGCGCAAAAAAGCCGCTCGTGCCACAAATCGGCGGAGCCGCGTGCAAAATGCCCGCTCGTGCCACATCAAATCCCGCCCCTGAGGCGATTTTGATTTGAATAGTTATTAACTTATCTGGGGTTTTCCCACCCGACTACTCCGGACACCCCTAAAACCATGTGGCACGAGCACGCTTTTTGCACACGCGGTCGCCCATTTGTGGCACGAGCGGCCGTTTTGCGCATCGGCACGGTGGGCAACCTCCTACTGAGCGCCGTCCGCGAACTGCATGTGGTAGTAGCGCGCGTACGTGCCGCCGCGAGCCAAAAGGCCCTCGTGCGTGCCGCGCTCGACCACGCGACCGCCCTCCATGGTGACAATTTCGTCAGCGTTCTTAATCGTGGAGAGCCTGTGTGCGATGACAAGCGTCGTTCGCCCGGAGGAGAGCTCGGCCAGCGACTCCTGAACCGCCTGCTCAGACTCGTTATCCAGCGCGGACGTGGCCTCGTCAAAGATGAGGATCGGCGGGTTCTTGAGGAATACGCGTGCAATGGCCACGCGCTGCTTCTGCCCTCCGGAGAGGTGACTGCCGCGCTCGCCGACCTCGGTCTCGTAGCCGTCGGGCAGGCTCTCCACAAACTCTGCGATGTTGGCCTTGCGTGCCGCCTCGCGAATCTCGTCGATGGTGGCGTCGGGGCTGCCGTAGGCAATGTTCTCCGCAATGGTGCCGTCAAAGAGGTAGACGTCCTGCTGCACCAGGCCAATCGCCTCGCGAAGGCTTCGCTGCGTGACCTCGCGGACGTCCTGCCCGTCAATGGTGATCGACCCTGAGTCCACGTCATAGAAGCGCGGCAGCAGCGAGCACGTGGTTGTCTTGCCGCCCCCGGACGGCCCTACGAGCGCGATGGTCTCGCCGGGTCGAATGTCCAGTGTAAGACCGTTGATGACGCCGTCCTCCGGAGAGCCGTCGGCGGCCTTGTACGCAAAGTGGACGTCGCGATAGCTGATGGCGCCCTCACTCACGCAGATGGGCCTGGCGCCCGGCGCGTCCTGGATGTCCGGCTGCGTGTCCAGCACCTCGCAGAAGCGGCGAAAGCCCGCGATGGCCTTCTGGAACGTCTCGGTGAAGTCCAGGATGCTCGTGATCGGCGTGGTGAAAAGCGAGATGTAGAGCGCGTACGTTGCCAGGTCGATGGCCTCCATCTGCCCCTGCGCAATGAGCCAGCCGCCAAAGACCACCACGGCCGTATTGAGCGCGCCCATCATGACGGCGATGGCCGCCTGATAGCGTCCCATGGCGCGATACATGCGCGTCTTGGACGCGAGGTAGGCGTCGTTGCTGCGGCGAAACTTGGCACGCTCCACGTCCTCGGCAGCAAAGCTCTTGACCACGCGCACTCCCGCAAGCGAGTCCTCAAGACGCGAGTTCACACCCGAGATGCGCACCCGGTTCTCGGTATAGACGGCGCGCATCTTGTAGTTTGCGTACGCGTTGTAGAGCACAAGAAGCACGGCGATAAGCGCAAGCACGCCCGTGAGCGGCAGATTGATCGTCGAGAGAATGACAAACGAGCCCGCAACCTCCACGACGCCAATTAGGATGAACTCCGGCCCGTGGTGAGCCGCCTCCGAGATGTCAAAGAGGTCCGACACCAGGCGGCTCATGAGGTCTCCGGACTTGTTGTGGTCAAAGTACGAGAAGCTCATGCGCTCGTAGGCGTCAAAGAGGTCCTCACGCATGCGGCTCTCCATGCGCGCGCCCATGACGTGACCCCAGAAGATCACAAAGTAGCGGCAGACAAAACGGATGGCATACATGCACACCAGGCCCACGGCGAGATAGGCCAGCGCGCCCATGATGGCATCTGGGCCCTCTGTAAAAAGGCCGCCCGTAAGCGTGCGCAAGATCTGAGGGAAAGCAAGGTCGATACCGGCAACGGTAATAGCAGCGATGATGTCAATGACAAAAAGGTGCAGCTGGCCGCGGTAGTAACTCAAAAAGCGATGAAACATGACAACAAGAAGCTCCGTACGTTATGCCCAGGGGGCTACCAAAAGAGAACGGGTTCATTTTAGGCATAACGCACGCCAAAAACGAACCCGTCCCCATCGCGATTGTCCAAGAGAGCCCGGCAGCTACTTCTTGCGAGGCAGCCGGTAGGAGTCGGCCAGCTGCCCGCCGCTTTCGCTCCACGTGTGCTCGACCACGAGAAGCCCCCCGTTCTTGAGATTGGCAACAAGGCGATCGATGGTCTTCTTGTTGCGCCCGAGGGCCTCGGCAATCATGGCCTTGGAGCAGGGCTTCCCCTCGTGCTCAATCACAAATGCCAAGATCCTACGCTCGGTCGGCGTCAGCTTGTGCGGAGCACCATCAACTATCTTGGTCGCACTGGTTTCCGTCTCTCTCCTCTTAAAACGGAACATCGACCGGCACCCCAGAAGGGTGCCGGTCGCGTTCAAAGGTTTACGTACGTGCTAGTCGTCGCGACGTTTCACAAGAGCAAGCGCCTTGGCGACAAGTGCCGCACCACCGGCAAGCAGCGCCGTCGCAAACGCCGCACTCGTACCGTCGCCAGCCTGCGGGAGCGGGGCCTTTGACGGCTTCTCGGGCTCGGCCGGCTTCTCCGGCTTTGCGGGCTCCTCCGGCTTGGCCGGCTGCTCGGGCTCGGGCTCGGGCGTGGGCTCCGGCCCCACGTACACGTTCGTGAAGACCGGAAGCTTGACGTCACCGTTGTAGGTGACCTCACTCACGGAGAGGTTGCCCTGACCATCGTCGGTGACGGTCACCTTGACGGAGAAGGACGTCTCGTCGTAGGTGACGTTGTCCTTCTGAACGCCCGCGGTCTTGGCGTCCGCGTCCTCCGGAACGATCTCGGAGATCACGTACTCGTAGACACCGGCCTCGTCAAACTCAACGGAGGTGAAGGCGAAGGTGCCATCCTCGCCGTTGGCGGCGGTGTCGATGACCTTGCCGTCCTTGTCGGCCAGCTGGAAGGAGAACTCGCCGGCGGAGAGCTCGCGGCCGTCGAGCACCTTCGTGCCGCCAAGAACAACGGACGTCGGCTTGACCGTGTAGGTGTTGTTGAAGGTCACGGCGTCAACCGGGCTCTGATCAACGTCGGCGCCAAGCCACGTCACGGAGAGTGTGCCGTTGCTGTTGTCCGTCACCTGCGCGGTCGCGGTGTAGACCGCGCCGTCGCACGTCACGCCGCCAAGCTCGCCCTTGACCTCGTGGATGGTGAAGCCGTAGGCGCCGGGCCTCGTGAAGGTCAGGCCGTCGGCAAACGTGACGCTGCCGTTGGCGTCGTTGGTGGCGGTGAGGCTCATGCCCTCAGAGGCGGTGCCCCTGATGCCCTCGAGCGCAAAGGTGAACTCGCCCTCGTTGAGCTCGCGGCCGGTGAGAGCCTTGGTGATCGTGAGCCAGGCAGCACCGCTCGGGTCGGTGGGATCGGGGTCGGTCGGGTCGGTGGGATCGGTGGGAGTCACGCTGTAGGTGTTGACAAAGTCAAACGTCAGACCACCCTGAATCGGGTTGCCCTCGCCATCGGTCACGGAAAGCGTGTCGTCGGCGTTGTCGGTCACCACAACGGTGAAGGTGCGGGTGGCGTTGGCGTCGTTGGTCACGCCAGCAACCTCACCGGACTCCTCGACGGTATAGGTGAACGTCTTGGAGCGCGGCTCGAGAGCCTGCGTGTCAACCGCGTCATCCTCACCCTCGGTCGCGTCGCTCTCACCCTCGACGGGCTCGTCCTCGGCCAGGAGATCGTCGGCAAAGACGTTCTCAATCGTGTAGACGATCTCGCCAAACGTCACGTTGCCAGCGGCGTCGTTGGTCGCCGTGGTCACCTCGGGCATCGGGGCGCCCTCGGAGCCGGTGAGCGTGAAGGTGTAGCTACCCGTGATGTCGGGCGCCGTCAGGCCGGGCTCGGCGGTCTTGAGCGTCTTGGTGCCGGCAACGTTGAGGGTGGCGGCGCCGGTCTCGGTGGTCCCATAGGTGTTCTTGAAGGCCAGACCCTCAGTGCCCCCGGGATACACAACCGAGAAGGACAGCGTGCCGTCGTTGTTGTCGGTCACGACGACCTTGACCGAGAAGCTCGTGACGTTGGCGGTCACGCCGGCGGGAAGCGCCGTGGTGTCCTCGGAGACCGTGTACTGGTAGGTGAAGGTGTCCTTGCCGTCAACCTTCTCGTAGCTCGCGCGGAGGTTCTCGGCATCATTCAGCATGCCGTCCTTGGTGAACTCAATGGCGCTGAAGTCGATGGAGCCATCGGCGGCGTTGGTGGCGGAGGAGACGACGCCGCCCTGGGCGTCGGTCACGTTGAACGTGAACTCGCCGCCGTTCATCTGGGCGTTGACAAGCTCCTTCGTAGCGTTGATGCGCACCGCACCCCCGGTGCTGTGCACACAACGAACGGGCGACTGAGCAAGCGTGCTGCTCAGTCGCCCGTTCGTTGCAGGTATTAGCAGAGATTATCCTCGCCAGCGCCAGTCTGGCACGGGGTCAAAGCCAGTTCTACTCTTCTGGCTCTTCAGGTGTGAGGCGATGCATGATAGCGTCGCAAATCAGTGCTCCTACCACGGTTTTTGCGTCCTCGATGCGGCCATCCAGCACGGCGTCGACAAGCTCCTCCAAGGGGACAAGATCCACGTTGATGAACTCGTCGGCGTCCGGTTCAGAGCGCGTGAAGGTGAGCCCCGTCGCCATATAGATATGGATGAGCTCGTCGGTAAAGCCGTCGGACGTTGCAATGGTAGTAAGAAACGCACACTTCTCGGCAGACATGCCGGTTTCTTCAAGAAGCTCGCGGTTTGCGCACTCGAGCGGGTCCTCCCCAGGAGAGAGCTTACCGGCCGGAACCTCTACGGTCACTCGACCAAGTGCTGTTCGATATTGGCGAACAAGGCAGATACGTCCGTCCTCGGTAAGCGCCACAATAGCCACGGCACCTGGGTGTCTTACAACGTCGCGGATTGCCGCTCGACCATCTGGCAGCTCAACACGTAGTCGATCAACGTTGAAAATCCGTCCCGTCCAGACAACGTCCTCAGTAAGCGGGCGCTCTACGAGTGAGGCATCTCGCGGATCGTCGTCACCAAGAACCAGACCGCGTTCTTCCGGCGCCCCAGAATAGTGGTCGATACTTGTTCGGTCACCGTCATAGGTAAATGCCTGAACAGATTCGCGCATATCGTCAACGGCAGCCTCGTGGCTGTCGACTACAGTTTCTGTTGTTTGTTCCTTCTTGTTGTTCGGCACAATTGCCTCCCTGTCGTATCTAGCCATGGACACGGCCACGGCCATTGTCTGTGCGTCTTGGTGTCCATGATAGGACAAACGCAGCGAGTTTGCTCCTACAGTGCGTATGTGGAGTGGGTACATTTGGTTGAGGGTTGTGCTTGAGGGTTTGTTTGCTGGTCGATGGTTCTTTGCCGGTTATTTCATCTATTCGCACTTCTGACCATAGCTTTTACCTTTGTTCAACAACGATGAATTCATCGACTATTTCACATAATCTGAAGAGTGGTTAGTCGATGAGGGATGACCAGCGCCGAACAAGAACGTATAATCAATAGTCGCCTAAAACAGCATCGAATTATCTCCTGACAGTTTGGAGTAGTGCATGGGAATCACCAAGAGAGAGGTTGCTGACAAGCTCGGAGTTGCTAAGCAGACGGTGGTCAACTACATCGACAAGCTTGGTCTGGCTCCCGAACACGTGACGCGTGTGGGCAAAACGGACGTTCTCGACGATTTTGCTGTCTCGGCGCTCGCCGATGCACTAGGAAAGAACATCCCGCCGCGTCCCGTTGCTGACGAAGATGACTCAGAGGGCTCCCAAGACTCCGTAATTGCTGCGCTCAATGGCCGCATTGCGGACCTCAAGGAGCAAAACGACCGTCTTGTGGCTGAAATTGCAGAGATGCGCTCCTCTCGCGAGAGAGAACTCAGCGATCTTAGAGATCAGCTCGCTCGAGCCAACGAGCGCGCTGCTCGTCTGGCGGACAGGGTTGCCGGAATTGCTGAGCGTCAGCAGGCTATAGCCGCTCTCCCCTGGTGGCGCCGTGGTCTCTTTGCGACCAAGCTTCTTGGCTCTGGTAACGAATAAGGCATTCTACCTGTGCTTATTCGTTAGTCGAATATCGACTAAACACAACTCTTAATCACCAAGATCAAACAAGGAGGGTGCCAGGGACAACAGATTCCGCGGCACCCTCCCGTTTTGATCCTTACGCAGCTCTAGCGAGCTAAAGCCACTCTAGCAAAGCGCACGTGCTCCGATGTCGCTGCGATACGTCTTGCCCTCGAAGTCGATGAGCTCGCATGCGGCGTATGCCTGGTTGCGAGCCTCCTCAAAGGTAGGAGCCACGGCCGTGACGTCAAGCACGCGTCCACCTGCGGTAACGAGCTCGCCGTCACGCACGGCGGTGCCGGCATGGTAGACGGTCACGCCCTCCAGCTCCTCGGCCTTCTCGATTCCCGTGATGACCTTGCCCTTCGCATAGCTTCCGGGGTAGCCGGCACTCGTGAGAACCACAGAGACCGCCCAATCGTCGTCCCAGGAGACCATATCCTCGGTAAGCGTGCCGTTGTCGCAGGCTAGGAAGGCCTCGACGAGGTCGCCCTTCATACGGGGGAGCACGACCTGCGTCTCAGGATCGCCAAAGCGGGCGTTGAACTCCAGGACCTTGGGTCCCTCGGACGTGAGCATGAAGCCGCCGTAGAGGCAGCCAGAGTAGGTAATTCCCTCGGAAGCCAGCTCCGCGACCACGCGCTTCTCGATGTCCACCATGGCCGCAAGCTCATCTGCGGAGACAAGGTGCTCGGGAACCGGCGAGTACACGCCCATGCCGCCCGTGTTGGGGCCCTTGTCGCCGTCGAGGGCGCGCTTGTGGTCCTGGGCGGTTGCAAGAGGAACCACGGTTCGACCATCCGTGAGCGCAAGCAGCGAACACTCCGGGCCGTCGAGCATCTCCTCAACGACCACAGTTGCGCCCGCATCGCCAAAAGCCCCCGAGAAGCACTCGTGCACGCCCTCCAGCGCCTCCTCGGTGGTCTTGGCCACGATGACGCCCTTTCCGGCCGCAAGGCCATCAGCCTTAACGACCACGGGACCGCCAACCTGCTTCACGTAGGCAGCGCAGGTCTCCTCGTCGGTAAAGCTGCGATAGGCTGCGGTGGGAACACCGGCACGGCTCATGACCTGTTTGGCAAACTTCTTGGAGCCCTCCATCTGGGCAGCCTTGCCGTTGGGGCCAAAGCAGGGGATGCCGGCGGATCGAACAGCATCGCCCACACCGACCACGAGCGGAGCCTCAGGACCAATAACCACGAGGCCAATGCCGTGTTCACGCGCCCAATCGGCAACGGCCACGGGAGACTCGATGTCCAGCTCAACGGGCTCCGCCATGGCGTTCATGCCGCCGTTGCCGGGGGCCACGTAGAGCTTTCCCGCGCGCGGGGACTCCGCAAGCTTGACGAGAAGCGCGTGCTCTCGCCCACCAGAGCCAAGAAGCAGGATGTCAATCTTCGTGTTGCTCATGAGAACCTCCTTAGACGGCCCCGCGGGGCCCTACGCCTCTACAGATGATCCCAGACCGACAAGGCTCTTCTCGCTGCGGTCGTACGCGGATGCGGGAGCAAAGGCAACCGCAACCGCCCCAGAGCCGAGAAGGGCCTCGACGGCGGGTGTCGCGCGCACCGTGCCGAGGCAGCGCGACTCAAACTCATTGGTGTTAAGGGGCTTTTCCACCGCTCGCAGGGCACGGGGGTCTCCCGTCTCCGTGAGCGCGTAGACGATGGGGCCCTCTCCGGCAGAGACCGCGCTCATCGCGTGCGCGAGGCGGCTCGTGAGGCCAACGAGGTCCGTGTCGCGCGCGAGCTGCGTGATCTCTCCGCGAGAAAGCAGATAGAGCCCGCGCTCGCCCGATATGCGCACGCGCAGAGAGGCGGCGCGGCGAGCCAGGGCCCCGAGACGAGAGTGCGACGAGCGGCGCTTGCCAAAACGCGCGGACGTCGTGGGGACAACGAGCAGGCGAACGTGCGCGGCAAGGGCTCGCGCGCCGGCGACGGCATCGTCAAATGACACGTCAAAGTACCGGTAGCGGGCCATGCGGTCAATGAGCATGCCCGTTGCCGCCGAACCGGATCCTGAGTCGACGACGGCAACATCAACGTTGCCCGCACACGCCTCCGCTGCCGAGCGGGCCGCGTCAAGCGCGGGCGAGAAGCACGCGGCAGAGTGAACTGACGCCACGCGACCGTAGCCGCGCGACGCGAGCTCACCATAGAGGGAGACGAGCCGGGACTCGAGGTCCTGCTCGCCTCCCGTCAGGCTGTCAATGCTCAGCAGTTCGACATGTGCCTTCTCGAGAAACGAGCTGGGCAGGTCACAGCTGCTGTCGCAGACGATGGCAAAGTCGTTCTTGGCCACGGCGCGCCTTGATGCCTAGTGCCAGTAGCGGTCGATGGTCTGCTCGCGATCCGGGCCAACCGTGATGATGGAGACGCGCACGCCGGCGAGCTGCTCGAGGAAGTCGATGTAGTCCTTGGCCTCGCGCGGCAGCTGGTAGAAGTTTCGGACACCGGAGATGTCGCACTTCCAGCCAGGCAGGGTCTCATAGACCGGCTTGGCGTGATAGAAGACGCTCTGGTGCTCGGGCACGGTGTGATACTCCACGCCGTCGCACTCGTAGGCCACGCAGACCTTGATCTCGTCGAGGCAGCCGAGGACGTCGAGCTTGGTGATGGCGAGGTCCGTGAGGCCGTTCACGCGCGCGGCGTAGTTGACGACGACAGCGTCATACCAGCCGCAGCGGCGCTTGCGACCGGTGGTCACGCCGTACTCGTGGCCCACCTCGCCGAGCTTGTCGCCCACCTCGTCGAAGAGCTCCGTGGGGAAGGGACCGGAGCCCACGCGCGTGAGGTAGGCCTTGGCCACGCCGAGGACGCGGTCGATGTTGGTGGGGCCCACGCCAGAGCCGGTGACAGCGCCACCAGCGGTGCAGTTGGAGCTGGTAACGAAGGGGTAGGTGCCGTGGTCGATGTCGAGCATCGTGGCCTGGGCGCCCTCGAAGAGGATGTTCTTGCCGTGCTCGAGCTGCTCGTTCAGGAAGAGGCTGCTCTCCACGATGTAGGGACGGATGCGCTCAGCATAGGGGAGATAGGTCTCGCAAATCTGCTCGACGGTGTAGGTGGGCAGCTCGTAGACCTTCTCGAGGATGGGGTTGGTGTAGGCAAGCGCGCTCTCGAGCTTCTGACGGAAAATCTTCTCGTCGAGCATGTCCTGGATGCGCAGGCCGGTGCGGTTCATCTTGTCCATGTAGCAGGGGCCAACGCCACGCTTGGTGGTGCCGATGAGGTTCTTGCCGAGCTTCTTCTCGTGCGCGCCGTCGAGGTCCTTGTGATAGGGCATAACGATGTGCGCGTTGCCGGAAATCTTGAGTCGGTCGGCAGAGATGCCCTGCTCAGCGAGCATATCAACCTCAGAAAGCAGAATCTCGGGGTCAACGATGCAGCCGTTGCCGATCACGGGATAGGTGCCCTCGTACATGACACCGGAAGGAACCTGGTGAAGGGCCAGCTTTTTGCCGTTGGCGATGACGGTGTGGCCGGCGTTGGCTCCACCGGCGTAGCGGCAGACTACGTCAAAGTCGCCGGAGATAAGATCGGTGACCTTGCCTTTGCCCTCGTCGCCCCACTGAGTACCCACGAGCACTGATGCGGACATGTGCGCCCTTTCTTCGCGTTTCACATACTGATTTCATTATACGGCAATTGTCAGACGGGGCACCATTAACCGACAACATGGCGCTGGTCATCATGACAATGGTGACAGGGTTAACTGTCATAAAAGCTCGCACACCGTGGCAACTGGGGACGAAGGCGTCTTGTCTGGTGAGTCTTCTGTGCAAAAGTCGCGCTCGTGCCACATTTGGAAGTGCGCTCGTGCAAAAGTCGCTCTCGTGCCACATGTTTTTAGGGGTACCTAGAGTAGCTCGGATGCAAAAGCCCAGATAATCTCATAATTATCTGAATCAAAACTACCACTGAGACCAGTTTTCATGTGGCACGAGCGAGGCTTTTGCACACGACACTGCCCATTTGTGGCACGAGCGCGACTTTTGCGCAGACCAACGAGAGCGGGCCCGCAAAACTGACAAAACGCGCACCTCCAAATGCTGGGCGGCTACTCGTGGAAGCTGTCGATCTCGACGAACTTGGTGGAGCCCGGCAGGAAGGTGAGGGGAATGTCCTCAAGCGCACCGGAGCGGTTCTTGGCAATGATGAAGGTGGTCTCGTTCATGGCAGGGCGGTCGTCGCGAGCCGCCTCGTCCTCGTTCATCGAGCGGTCGAGCAGCGCAACGATGTCGGCGTCCTGCTCGATGGAGCCGGACTCTCGCAGGTCGGAAAGCTGCGGACGCTTGCCCGTGCGGTTCTCGACCGTACGGTTAAGCTGGGAGAGCGCCACCACCGGAACCTCAAGGTCCTTGGCCATAATCTTGATGCCACGGCTCATCTCCGAGACCTCGGTTGCTCGGCTGTCGGCGCGGCGGCCACCGGCGGGCGGGGAGATGAGCTGAAGGTAGTCAATGATGACGATGCCGAGCTTTTTTCCATGCAGGATGCGCCGGGCTTTGGCGCGAATCTCCGTCACGGTGGTTCCCGGCGTATCGTCGATCATGATGTCGAGCTGGGAGAGGGTGTTGGTTGCCTCGAGGATCTGCGGCCACTGGTCGTCACGGATGCGAGCAGAGCGGATCTCGCGCAGTCCCACGCGCGCCTCTGCCGCCAAGAGACGCTGCGCAATCTCCACCTTGGACATCTCCAGCGAGAAGAGCGCGACGGATGCACCATTGAACGCGGCGTTTGTGGCCAGGTTGAGCGCGAACGACGTCTTTCCGACGCCCGGTCGCGCACCGATGACCACCATCTGTCCCGGCCTCAGACCGAGCAGACACTCGTCGATGCGCTTGAACCCCGTCTTGACCCCGAGCTGGCCTCCCGGATTGGCGGCGTTTTCGCCAAGCTCCTCGTAGAGCTCGGCCATGATCTCCTCAAGAGACTGCTCGCCGGACTGGACGTCCCTGTTGGTAACGTCGAGCAGCAGGCGCTCCGCGCGATCCACGACCTCCTTGGTGTCCTCAGGCGCGTCGAAGGCGAGAGCCGTAATCTGAGCGGACGCGTTAATCATCTTGCGCAGGGTGGTGTCGCGGTGAAGCATCTCCACGTGGCGGCGCCAGCCGACGAGGGCGAGCGAGTTGGTGCCGAGACCAAGCAGGAAGCTGCGACCGCCGACCTTCTCAAGTTCTCCGGTGCTCTTGAGGTAGTCCGCGAGGGAGATGTTGTCGATGGGGAGGTTCTTGTCGAACATCTCGCGCATCGCAATGAACACGGTCCGGTTGGACGGCAGATAGAAGTCATCCGGCTCAAGATCGATCAGACACTCCTGCAGAGCGTCCGGAGAGACCATCATTGCGGACAGCACCGACGCCTCCGCCTCGGTGTCCTGGGGCATGGAGGCCCCCGCGGCAATGGTCATCTTTGTCGGGTTGACGTCATACTCGCTCTGCGACACGGTTTTCTCCTCAGGGGAAGGGACGGTTCGTCTATTCTAACCGCCGCGCCGCGCCGCGGCATGTCACGCCTGAGACCCAGTGGAAGTGCCCTGTCAAGAGGTGTTTTTGCCGCTCGGCCTTCTTCTACAGAGAAGGTGATAAACCTTTGCGGCCTGAGCGGCGCTTTTCCTGTTTTTCGACGTTTTCAACATTTTTTTCTCTACGTGTTTATACGAGTTTTCGACATTTCTACTTACTCCAAAACCCCACAGAGAGGCGCCGGAGGAGACTTCAGATTTCTATATAAAATGGTAGCGAGAAGAACAAAACCGCAGGTAGATACTGGTCTTAGTTATCTGAGCCACAAAAAGAACCCCAGGTGAGTCGTTTCACCTGGGGTTCTTCCTTACACATTCCTGACCTGCGGTTATTGTAGAAATCCGCAGCTCAACGACGCGAGCGTTGAAAAGTGCTACTCGGCGTCAGCGGCCTCGACCTCGGCCTCGACCTGCTCCTCAACCACCTCGGCGGTCTCGGGCTCGGTCTCGGGCTCCTCGGCGACCTCCTCGGTCACGCCCACGAGGACGTTGACCACAGCGGTGATCTCGCGGTAGAGGTTGACCTCGACGGCGTGCTTGCCGGAGGTCTTGAGGTTGTTGCCACGACCAACGCGCTTGCGGTCGACCTCGATGTCGAGCTGCGCCTTGATGGCGTCGGCAATCTGGGCGGGGGTGACGGAGCCGAAGAGCTGGCCCTCCTCGCCAATCTTGGCGTCGACGGTCACCGACTTGCCGTCGAGAGCGGCCTTGGTGGCCTCGGCGGCGGCGATGCGATCAGCCTCGCGCTTCTCGATGTTGTGACGACGCTCCTCGAGCTGCTTGATGTTGCCCGGGGTGGCGGGCTGGGCGATCTTGTTGGGGAACAGGAAGTTCTCCGCATAGCCCTGAGCGACGTCGACGATGTCGCCCTCTCCGCCCTTGCCCCGGAGCTCACCCAAAAGGATGACCTTCATGTGACACTCCTTTTTTCGGTCGGCCGAAACCGACCCTCGTCTTGCTACGCGGTTTCACCGGCGTCCGCAGCAGCCTCGACACCTCGGGGGAGGTGGCGGAAGTTTGCCCAGACGTCGACGAGACCCACGATGGTCATTACGACAAACTGCACTTCGAGATAAAGCGCGAGCGCCCCGACAAGTCCCTTGACCAGAGGGCTCAAGCCCTTGCTGTCAAGCAGCCAAACGAGAACGGCGAGCCCCTGAGCCGCAAACGCGAGCCTCAGCGCCATGACCAGGTTGGCCGAGACCACGAGGACGGCATGTGGAAGCGCGCCCTCAACGGTGATGCCAACCGCCAGGCCGGCGGCCGAGACAACGAGCGCGCCCACGACCCACAGCGGCAGGTCATACGTGACCAGCCTGGGGACTACGGGGCCTTCCTCGGTTCCGCGACCCGTGGCCATTCCCATGCCAATGGTGGCAAACAGGTACGACCCAAAGGACGCAAGAACGTACGAGAAGGGCCACAGCACGCTCATGGCGGCCCTGATCCCGCTCATGACGGTTCCAACTGCGATCGTGGACCCGTCAAGACTGGACTCTATGACGTCCAGCGCCTCCATGACGGTCTCCTTGATCGTGGTCCCCTGTGCGGAGGCGACAATCGAGTCCGCACCGATGGAACACAGCGCGGCAGCGCCGACAACGACGCAACCCAGGCCGGGCGTGAGTCTTCCTGCAAGCAGGGCCTCGCAGGCAACGACTGCCACGAGGCAGCTCACGACCGAAGAGACCACCGCCGAGGCCCCGAGCGAGAAGCTCAGGACGACCGCGGTTGCCACGGCGGCGAGGGCACCGAGGGCCCTGACTTTTCCGTCGCCGCCTCGGGCGACGACAAGATAGCCGTAGGCCAGAAATACCGGACCCAAAAGGGAGAACGTCGAGGTCGCCACCATACCGCCCAGCGCGCAAAGCGCGATGCCCGCCGGCAGGGAGAGCCCTTGGCGCCCACCTTGTGGCGCCGTTCCGGGGACAATGCCGCGCTTCTCGCTTGGCAGCTCTGACCTCCCCGTCCCCTGAGGCGGGGTCGGAAGGTCATTTGTGGGACGACCACTCATTCTTCCTGCGCTCTACTCTCGAAGAGAGACACCTAGCCGCGGTTGCGGCCGCCGCGGCTGGAGACCACGGGAACGGTGTAGGGGAGAAGCGCCATCTCACGGGCGCGCTTGATGGCAAGCGCGATGTCGTGCTGGTGCTGCGTGCAGGCGCCAGTGACGCGGCGCGGCTTGATCTTGCCGCGGTCGGTCATGTACTTGCGGAGGAGCTGCACATCCTTGTAGTCGATGTACTCGGTCTCCTCCTTGCAGAACTGGCAGTACTTGCGACGCGGCTGGCGCTGAAAATCCTGCTTCTGCTGAGCCATGTCATTTTGCCTTTCTGTTGCGAGAAGGACGCGCGCGCCCTGCTCGCCGGATGGTTAGAACGGGATGTCCTCGTCGTAGACGTCTGCCGACGGCGGGGCCTGGACGGGAGCGGCGTATGCCTGCTGCGGCATGGGTGCGGCAGCGGCAGGTGCGGCGTAGCTCGGTGCCGCATAGGGACCACCCGCCTGGGGGGCACCCTGCTGGTTTCTCGAGGAGAGGAACTCAACCTCGTCAACCACGACCTCGAGCTTGCTGCGGCGCTGGCCGTCCTTCGTCTCCCAGGAGCTGTAGCGAAGCTTGCCCTCAAGAGCAACCTTCGAGCCCTTGGAGAGGAAGCGGGAGAGCGGTTCTGCCCGGGCGCCAAAGACGACGCAGTCAACAAAGTTGGGAACGTCCTCCCACTCGTTGGTCTGCGGGTTGCGACGGCGGTCGTTGACGGCAACGCCGAACGAGAGAATCTGCGTTCCGCTGCCCGTAACGCGCAGCTCAGGGTCACGCGTGAGGTTACCCGAGATGTTTACCCTGTTGATGCTCATGATCTCACTCCCTCTCACCTGCGGGCGCTATGCCCGCGCTTCCATGCCTAGTCCTTGTCGACGCGGCGCACGACCATGTGGCGCTTGACGGCGTCGTTGATGCGCAGAACTCGGTCGAGCTCGGCGATAACGGTGGGATCTGCGTGGAAGTTGATGAGGGTGTAGTCACCCTCGGTGAGGTCGTCGATCTCGAAGGCGAGCTTGCGCTTGCCCCAGTCCTCGACGCTGTCGACCGTGCCGGTCTCGCCAAGAGCGACCTCAATGCGCTTCATGACAGCAGCGCGGGTCTCCTCGTTGCACGTGGGGTCGACAAAGTACAGCAGTTCATAGGCCTTCATGTGGTTCACCTCCTCTGGGCTAATGGCTCCGGGACGTGAAGGTTGCACCCGGAGCAGGAAAGGTTCGGCGAAGCATCATACCACAGAATTGATGACCTGCTAAAACCCTCCACGAATCCTCTGTGCCAGATAGTACTCGGGTCTGCTTGCACAAAACGTACGCCAAGCTTTCCGTTAGCTTTCACCAGCGGATGCTCGGGCGCCCTACGAGCACCAACGCAAGACGGCGAGAAGTACAGGTCCTTCTCGCCGTCATAAAATCTCCATAGCTGGGGCTGTATCGAGGCGTTTTAGTCCTTGAAGGGGTCCGGCTGATCGTCCTGTCCCTCGACCGGAGAGGTCGTTGGGTCTGCGGGAAGATCGTCGGGCTCGGGCGCGAGCGGCTGGGAGACGTCCCTCTCGGCCGGCTCCTCAGGCTGAGGCGCTTGTGCCTCCGAGGCGTCCTGCGCGGGAGCTTCGGTCTCATCCGTCGTGCTCTCTTGGGGAGCAGGTTCAGGGCCTGCTGCCGTCTCCTGCTGGTAGGGCCCCTGGCTCGAGGACGCCCAGGGGTCACGCGGCTGCGCGTCACGCGGTTCGCGAAGCGGCTCGGGAAGCGGGTCCTCGTCACGCCCCCACGCGGCAACGTTGAACTGCCTCATCCACAGGCCAACCGAGGTGCAGACCAGCAGCGAGAGCACCACGCTCATGATATTGGAGGCCAGAAGGAGAAGAATGAGGGCAGGCAGGGCAGAGGAAATCATGGAGAAGACCATCTGGACGATAGCCTGCGTCTGCATGGTCGAGCTGATAAAACCGTCGTAGTAATAGAGATAGTTGACGGTACTGAAGAGCTGCGGGAGAAGACCGAAGCACACAAAGAGCGTCACAATCGCGCCCACGGCGGCAATCAGCGCGCCGCCAATGAGGTTGATGCCAAAGATCCTTACCAGCCCGCCAAAATCGTGGGTGATCATCTTCTTGATGGTGGAGACCCTGAGGCCGGCCCCAACCTTCTGATAGATGGTTGCCCTGAGCTGGGCGACAGAGACAAACACGCCCATGAAGATGTTAAGAATCATGAGCAGGAAGACGAGCAGGCCGCCAAGAAGAGGAATCGCCCCTGCGATGGCCATCACGATGGCAAAGACGAGCGCCCATACCAGTGAAATGACAATCGCGCGGCCGCCGCTGACTATGCACTCACCCACGCGCACGTTCTTTTGCTTGGGGGCTGCGTTGATGTTCCAGGCGGTCAGGCGCGCCCACTCGAGCGCATAGCCGCTCACGCCGAAGTAACCCACGAGAGGGACCAGGAGGGCCACACTCATGACGAGCACGGGCTTGATCCAGCCGCGGTTTCTGGTGAGCAGCGCCCATGAGCGCGCGAAGTATCGGTCTTTTCTAAAGCCCTCGAGGTCGGACTCGTAAACCATGGGAACCCCCTTTTGTCTTGAGCGTCATTCTACCCGATGACATCTTGCAAGCTATCGCTTCAATCAGGGTCCTTAAAACTGATGGCTACCTGTTGATACGAAAAAACCGGCCTCGAGGACCGGTTCTGACGTGCTATGGCGGAGGAGGAGGGATTCGAACCCTCGTACCCCCGAAGGGGTAAACGGTTTTCGAGACCGCCGCATTCAACCACTCTGCCACCCCTCCGAAGGGTGACGTGGCCCCTTGCGGGGCCACGGGCAATTCTGGCGGAGAGTCAGGGATTTGAACCCTGGAGACGCTTTAGGCGCCTACACGATTTCCAATCGTGCTCCTTCGGCCACTCGGACAACTCTCCATGAAATGGTGCGACGGACAGTATAGCGTAAGAACCGCTCCGGGGGAAGACCTTTTCCATATAATGGACGCGCCCAGTTCCAAAGAAGAGCGAGGAGGCCTCGTGCCGGAGTTTTTCGCAGCCATCAACCCAGAGTTTGCTGCCGTCTCACTGCCCACGTGGGTGGACTTGGCCTCCGTTGTCGTAGGTTCGGCGGGCGGTGTCATGGTTGCACGCGCACGGCACCTCGATGCCGTTGGCTTTGTGGGTCTTGCCCTTCTCTGCGGCCTGGGAGGAGGGCTCATTCGCGATGTGATGATGCAGGTGGACAGTGTCTACATGCTCGACTCGCCCTTCGCAATTCCCGCTAGCGTGGCCACCGGCCTTGTGGCGTTCTTCTTTCCCCAGCCGCTCGACCGGGCGGGAGGCCTGCTTGAGTGGCTCGACATCATGGCCGTGGCCCTCTTTGCCCTCGTGGGATGCGACAAGGCCATCGTCTATGGGTTCTATCCCGCTTCATGTGTGCTCATGGGCATCATGACTGGAGTGGGCGGAGGAATGCTGCGCGACGTCTTTCTCGGTGAGGTTCCGAGGATATTCCAGAAGTCGAACCTCTACGCCGTCTGTGCGCTGGCCGGAAGCGTTGCGTATTACCTGGCCGTGGTGTGTCTCTCGATGAACAAGCTCTGGGGATCTGTCATCTGCATTGCGGTGACCATTGGCCTTCGAAGGTGGTCTCTTCACTACAACGTTCAGACCCCGGCAGACATTGACCTTGGTCCCAAGGTCATGAGACCCGTCCAGCGGGCCGCCCGTCGCGTGCGCGTGACCCGCTGGCGCTCCAGCAAGAAATAGCTTTCATATCGACGGCGGCGACGGGGTGGTGACAAAGGTGACAGGGTAAGTTGTCATCATGGTTCCCATGATGACAACTTACCCTGTCACCTTTGTCACCACCC